>NVXG01000003.1 GCA_002733805.1 Robiginitomaculum sp.
GTGGGGCTGATTTATATTTTTGGCATTTATGCCATGATGAAATTAATGCCCGAAAGCTGGACATGGGGGCCGCGCCAGCCCGAATACGAACAAATGATCTTAGGCATTTACGCCACGCTCGGCGTTTTTTTACTGCTGGCCGCGCAAGACCCGCTTTCCAACCGCAGCCTGATCTGGTTCACCATTGTGTCCAATCTTGTGCACGGCTTGATCATGGTGACCCAATCTATTCTTGATCCTGCTGAGCTGCCAAATATGTGGGGCGATATTCCGGCGCTCTTTCTGGTCGCGATCGTGCTTTGGGTGCTGATGCCCAACCGCGCGGCCTTTCATGGCCAGTCTTCACCGCCCAGCGCATAATGCGCCTTCGGGGTATAGCGCGCGGGGTCCGTGCCTAATTTGCTGCGATAAAGGATGAAGTGATCGGCCTCAAAAGCCGGGGTGCGAAAGCCTGACAGGCGCTCCAGATAGCGCGCGGCCTGCGCGTCCGTGGTGCCCCGGCAATAGGCCAACGTGATATGCGGGGTATAACTGCGCCGTTCCACCGCGATGCCCGCTCTTTGCGCCGCACCTTTACAGGCCTCGGCCAGGGCCATTAACGCCGGATTATTGGCAATGCCCATCCACAATGCGCGCGGTGTTTTGCCGCCAAACATCCCGCCTTCGCCAATTTCTATATGCAAGGCCGGAGCATTTATGCTGGCCAGCTCTTCATCCAGCGCTTTGATCGCCATCGGGTCTTTTACCTCCCCGTAAAAGCACAAGGTGATGTGCAGGTTTTCCCGGGGGCGCCAATGGGCGCCCGGCACGCCGTATTGCAGCCCTAGCAAGGGTTGCGCAGCGTTATCAGGGATGGGCAAGGCGGCAAAGAGGCGCATAAAATCTCCAAATCTTTTCCTATTGTGCCAAATACTTTCCCATTGTGCCAAACCTTTTCCCACTGAGAAAAGGCCTCGCCCGTATACATACATATATGTCATGCACGCTTGACACATATTCAAATAATAATGTAAAGTAACATTTACATAATATCAATGGAGATAGACAAATGAAGCTACAACCCCTTTTCCTCAGCATGATAGCGACCCTGATGCTGGCTGCTTTCTCGCCCTCTGCCCGGGCGGGCACGGATAGCTGGATAGAGGTCAGCCATGAAGGCAACGGCCCGGCTTTGCTGTTCATTCCCGGCCTTGCCTCGTCAAAAGATGTCTGGGCAGAAACGGCGGCGCATCTGAAAGATCGCTATAGCGTTTACCAGGTTCAGGTGAAAGGCTTTGCTGGCGCACCGGCTGATCCGGCCATGTATGAAGATGGTCTGCTGGATGGTCTCAGCGATGCGCTCGCCGCCTATATTCGTGATAACAATCTGGACCATCCGGTGGTGATCGGCCATTCCATGGGCGGGTATCTGGCTTTGCGTCTGGAACGCGATCATGGGGATTTGATCAGCAAGGTGATGGTTGTGGATGCGCTGCCGTTTTATAGCCTGATCATCAAACCCGGCCCAACCGAAGACAATATGAAGCCCATGGCCGCTGGCTTTAAGGCGCAAGTCATTGCCGGTGCCAAAATGGACCCGGCCCAGCGCCGCCCGGCCCAGCGCCAAATGCTGACCCGTCTAATTGCCGACAAAGCCGGACTGGAAACCGTCACCGACTGGGGCATGAACAGCGATGTTAATGTGGTGGGGCAGGCCGTTTATGAGCTGATGACTTCTGACCTGCGCGGCGATCTGTCCGCCATGACGACCCCCACTTTGGTGCTGACCGCATGGGAACCGGGTGGGCGTTTTAACAAGGCCCAGACCCAAGGGTTTTGGGCGCACCATTATGCACCGCACAAAGCGGCCACGGTGGAGGTCATTTCCCCTTCGCGTCACTTTATAATGCTGGATCAGCCAAAGGCCTTTATGGCGCGGCTGGATGCGTTTCTGGCTGAGTAATCAGTCCAGATTTACGGACAAGGCGAGCGGTGAACGGTATGAAGGTCGTTCACTGCTTTTTCCAGATCGTCCGTCCAGGGCGTGTCAAAGGCGGCGATATTTTCCTTTAACTGGTCCATGCTTGTGGCCCCGATCAGGGTTGAGGCAATAAAGGGCCGCGTATCGCAAAACTTTAGCGCCAATTGCACCGGGCTAAGGCCATGATCGCGGGCGCATTGCGCATAGGCGGTTATCGCCTCTTCGGCCCCCGGTCCCTGATAGCGCTCAAGGCGGCCAAAAAGCGTGCCGCGCGCCCCTTCGGGCCGCGCCCCATTCAGGTATTTGCCCGTCAATGTGCCCTGCCCCAAAGGCGAATAGGCCAACAGCCCCACCTCTTCGCGTAAAGATATTTCCGCAAGGCCGGTTTCAAAGCTGCGATTAAGAAGGTGATAGGCGTTCTGGATAGAGGCCATGCGTGGCAGGCCCCGGCTCTCGGCCTCAATCAGATAGCGCATCAAACCCCATGAAGTTTCATTAGAAACACCGATATGGCGGATATTGCCCTTTTGCACATGACGATCCAGGGCCTCGAGAATAATCTCAAAAGGGGTGAAGTCGATGGGGTAATCTACATAATTATGGCCGCCAAAAAGCTGGATCTTTCGATCTGGCCAGTGCAATTGATAAAGGTCGATATAATCGGTTTGCAGGCGTCTCAGACTGCCCTCGACGGCTTCATCAATTTGCGCTGCATTCAGGCGGGTCTTGCCGCCATCGTCACGGCACCAGCCCATGGGCGATCGCCCGGCGATCTTGGTGGCCAAAATCACCTGATCGCGGTTTTTACGCGCTTTGAACCAGGTGCCGATAATGCTTTCTGTGGCCCCTTGCGTCTCAGGCTTTGGCGGCACGGCATAAAGCTCGGCAGTATCAAAAAAATTGATGCCACGCGCCAACGCATAATCCATTTGCGCATGGCCTTCCTTTTGGGTGTTCTGCTCTCCCCAGGTCATGGTACCAAGACCAATGGCGGAGATGTTCAGGCCGGTGCGGCCAAGGGCGCGGTATTGCATAAAGTATCCTATTTCGTTTTGGCTGCGCACGGAATGTGCGGTGTATTCAGTTGCGTGTCCAGCCAGCCTGACAAGGCATGGCCAATGCGTTGCGCGCCTGCCTTTGTCGGGTGCAGGCCATCGCGCTGGATCAGATTTTGGTCAATACTCTGTCCATCGGCACGGGCCAGCGCTTGTAATAAAAACGGATAAAGCGCCACGCAATATTGCGTCGCCAGTTTCCCATAAAGCTCATCAAAGGCGGCTCCATAGTCTGCGCCCATATTGGGCGCGGCGCGCATTCCGGTTAAAAATACATCTAATTTTCGCTGCCGTGCCGCCTTTATCATGGCTTCGATATTTTTGCGGGTTTGCTCTGGCTCCAGACCGTTCAGCATGTCATTGGCCCCAATGGCGATCAGCACACCGTCGGCCTCTGGCCCGACGGACCAGTCAAAGCGCGCCAGAGCACTCTTGCTGGTATCACCGGAAACCCCGGCGTTCAGAATGCGCACGTCCGGGCGGCCATTCTTGGCAAAATCAGTTTGCACAATGGTGGGAAAAGCATCATCGGGGGCGAGGCCCAGACCGGCGGTCAGACTGTCGCCCAGTATGACCAGGCTATAATCCGTCTCTACTGGCAGCTGGTCCGTCACTTTGACCTGTCCCACTGAGGCGACAGGGGGCGTGATTGCGGTCTCTTTGGCCGGACTGCACGCGGCAAAAAGGGCAAAAACCGCTATGGTCACAAGACTGTGTATTGGCTTTTGCACTCGCATTCCTTATCGAATATCACTATGAACCTTGCATAAGCCATAAGCGCTCCTCCGCCAAGAGAAGAAGAGATAATCATGCTATCCTCCCCCGTGATGACCCTGAATGGCGTTTGCCTGACCCTGTCCGCTTTGACCGGGCCAGTCTCCATCCTGAAAGATATTAACCTGAATGTGCATGAAGGCGAGAGCCTGGCCATTACCGGCCCGTCCGGTTCGGGCAAGACCTCGCTGATCTCGGTTGCGGCAGGGTTGGAGCGGGTCAGTTCAGGCACGGTCAATCTTTTGGGGCAGGACATCAGCACCATGAATGAGGATGCGCTGGCCCGCTTGCGCCGGGGCCGCGTTGGCTTTGTGTTTCAGTCATTCCATTTGCTACCTAATATGACGGCGCAGGAAAATGTCGCTGCGCCACTGGAGATTATGCACAATCGCGAGGCGCTTGGTCTGGCGAGCGAGGCACTGTCGCAGATGGGGCTGGGGGATCGTTTATCCCATTACCCGGCGCAGCTTTCGGGCGGCGAGCGACAGCGTGTAGCGGTGGCCCGGGCCATGGCCACCAACCCAAAAATTGTTTTTGCAGACGAGCCAACCGGCAATCTGGACAGCAAGGCCGGGGCCATGGTGGCCGATCTGATTTTTGAAACCTGCGCGGCGCAAGGGGCGGCATTGGTTCTGGTGACCCATGATGCGGCACTGGCAAAGCGTGCCAGTCGCACCATTATCATGCAGGACGGGCGCATCTTATGAGCGCGTCTTGTGCTGATTTTTTACTGGCTGTGCGCTTTGCCCGGCGTGAATTGCGCCACGGGGTGCGCGGCTTTGTTATTTTTCTTCTGTGCCTGACCCTCGGGGTGGCCGCCATTGCAGCGGCAGGCTCGTTGGGCGAAACGTTTCGGCGCGGCATTGCCCAGCAATCAAGGGTGCTGCTGGGCGGTGATCTGGCCTTTACGTTAAACCAACGCCGCGCCACCGATGAAGAATTAAAGTGGATCAGCGAACAAGGCGCGGTGTCGATGGTCACAGGCCTGCGCACCATGGCCGGGCCGCTGGACACCCGCGCCTTGGTGCAAGTGCGGGCGCTAGATGGGCGCTACCCGCTGGTGGGCGAACTGGTCTTGCAGGGGGATAAGGATGTGCACGCGGCTTTGGCCTTTAAAAATGGCCTGCCGGGCATTGTGATGACCAAAGACGGGCTGGCCGATTTTTCCCTTAGTGTTGGAGATACACTCAAACTGGGCGCTGGTCAGGTTGTTGTTGGCGGCGTTTTGATCAGCGAGCCGGACCGCCTTGGCCTTGGCGGCGGGCTGGGCCAGCGGGTGCTGATTTCGCAAAAAGGGTTGCAGACGCTGGGGCTTGCCGGTCCCGGTGCGCTTTATCGGGTGACCTACCGTGTGGTGATCCCAGAGGAAATGGACCCGGAGGCCTTGGTCAAAACCGCCAAAGAACATTTCAAGGATGCGGGCTTTACCATTACCGATCGTGAAAATGCCGCCAATGGCCTGACCGGCCTGATTGGCTTTCTGGAAACATTTTTGGCGGTGGTCGGACTGGCCGCATTGGTCGCCGGTGGTCTGGGCGTGGCGCAGGCGGTCAGTGCCTTTTTGGACCAGCGCCGCCCGGCGATTGCCACGATGAAGGCATTGGGCGCAGACCAAAATCTGATCCGCATGACTTTTGGTTTGCAAATCCTGATTTTGGCTTTTGTCGGATCGTTTATTGGCATGGTGCTGGGGGCACTGGCCCCTTTTGCGGTGATGGGCTTTGCCGGGGACCGCCTGCCYTTRCCGGCGGTRCTGGCWSTTTATCCCGCCCCCTTRCTCAGCGCCCTTTTYGAAGGCCTGCTGGCGGCGGCRTTTTTCGCYYTGCCRGCCCTTGGYCGGGCRCGYTCTACRCCCCCTGCCGCGCTTTATMGRGGSGCYATTGAACGCCGGGGTCTGGSRTCCTTRAAGGCCCTTTGGCCGGAAATYCTGGCGGCGGKTTTTTGTGCCCTTGGYTTTGCGGSRCTGGCGATMRTCAGCAGCCCGGCAAAAATGGTRACRGTCTTGTTATTGCTGGGCGCGGTGCTGGCATTTTTGCTCTTTATCGGCCTSTCCCGGGTGATGATGGCSCTGTCGCGACTGGCGGCCCGGCRCAGCCAYGGCATGACGCGYATGGTGTTTGCYTCTCTTGGYGGTCCCGGSTCKGCGGCGCKCACCGCTGGTCCGGCGCTGGGGCTGGGYTTTGCGCTTYTGGCRCTGGTGATGCTGGTRCARTCCAATCTGGTGCAYCAGATCAGCACYATTGCCCCCAARTCCAGCCCCTCACTGGTGCTGACACAAATCCAGGCCGATGATGCGCAMGGGCTGGACGYYTTGCTGCRGGGCAAAGGCATAGACATTGAAGAYCGCGAWCAKTATYTGCGCGGCGCGTTTCTMAGCGGGCGTATCCATAGCCTGAACGGGGCGCGYATTGATCGCGAGGCGGTCAAGCCCGGMGAGCGCTGGGCCATTGATAACGAAATTGGCATGTCCATTTTGGGRCCTGAGCCAAATAAYGCACAGCTCGTAGARGGYARTTGGTGGCCCAAAGRTTATAACGGYCCGGCGCTAATCTCKWTGGAAGACGACGTSGCYAAGGGGGCCGGGATCACCATTGGCGACACCCTGACCATTCGSGTGCTSGGCCGMGATGTKRAGGCCAAASTGGCCAATACCCGCACCATTGACTGGGGCGGATTTGGGGCCAATTTTGCCGTWCTTTTTGCMCCGGGCACGYTGGAGGCGGCCAAGCCCTCTCACATTGCTATTTTACGSACSARYAAGGCCGASGARGCAGARATTATTCGCRCCATCAGCGCCGCCTATCCCACCATCAGCATTTTGCGGGTCCGCGARGCGCTGGAGGCGGTGGCYACGCTTTTTGCCGATATATCGCTGGCGATCAGCGCCATTGCCGGCATTGTAGCGCTTTCCGGCGCTCTGGTGTTGCTGGGCGCTTTGGCGGCGGCGGCACAAAGACGCCAAGGCGARCTGGCCTTGYTGAAAACCTTRGGGGTAACCCGGCTTGGGGCGCTGGTYATGATGGCAACRGAATATGCWCTGGCGGCCTTTGGCGCGGCGCTTTTGGCRCTGGGRCTGGCGGCTCTGGCGGCCTGGCCAATTGTGGTCAAAAGCTTTGAGGCYATTTGGGCYCCCAATTGGGGCGCSGCCCTCATGATGGTGGGYTTTGCCGCCCTGATGGCCGGGTTTGGCGGCTGGCTGGCGGCACGATCAGCGTTAAAAGCRCCCCCTGCCCGCGCATTACGGGAAAGTCAGCTTTAAKMYCTTGAAAWYYKGGCMRAAAACACCGATATTRWRWACAAAGCCGYATTCGCGGCGTCACACATAAGGATGAGCACATGAACAACATCAATCGKACCATGGCGCGACCGCAAACCATGGACACGAGCGTGGATGCTGGTTTACGCGCCTTCATGCTTGGCATTTACAATAATATGAGCATTGGGCTRGCGATTACCGGCATGGTGGCGTTTTTCTCGTCTCAAAGCCAGCCGCTGATGCAATTAATCAATGGCACGCCCTTGCGTTGGGTGGTGATGCTGGCCCCGCTGGGCTTTGTGATCTATCTCTCCGCCCGTGTTATGAAGATGAGCCCGGCAACGGCACGTATATGGTTTTTCGCCTTTGCCGCAGTGATGGGGCTTTCTTTGTCCTATATATTCCTTGTCTATACAGGTGCATCAATTACCAAAGTGTTCTTTATTACGGCGGCGTCTTTTGGCGCGCTTAGCCTTTGGGGCTACACCACCAAGAAGAATTTATCGGCCATGGGCAGCTTTATGATGATGGGCCTGTTTGGCATTATCATTGCCATGGTGGTCAACATCTTCCTGAAATCAGCGGCGATGGATTATGCCATTTCTGCCATTGGCGTGGTGATCTTTGCCGGGCTGACCGCCTGGGATACCCAGCGCTTAAAGCACAGCTATTATGAAATCGGGGCCAATGCCGAAATGGCAGGCCGGGTGGCCATTATGGGGGCGCTTAGCCTTTATCTGGACTTCCTGAACCTGTTTTTATTCCTGCTGCGCTTTATGGGCGGCGGTCGCAGTTAAAGATGGTCTGCAAAACCTCTAAAAACCCCGGTCCTTATGGCCGGGGTTTTGTTTTCTCAATAGACAATTTTGTAATAGGTGACAGGGCTATCCCGGGTATGCTAGCAGAGGCTTATGAATAGATTTGGTAAAAGTTTTAAGGGTGAAGCCAGCCTGACTTATGGGGATGGGGAGTTCCTGATCCTCAAGGGCGGCGCTTATGTGCTGTGCGCCGAAACCGGCAAGCAGATACCACTGGACGAGCTGCGCTATTGGAGTGCACAGCTACAAGAGGCCTATGTGGATTGCGAGGCCGCCGTCACCCGCTGGCGCACGGTACAGGCTAAATCCTGATGGCGCTCTTTGGCTTTGCGCTAGTCTTTTTTCTGAGCGCCGCCGACCCGACGCCCCTATGCACTGGCCCCACAGAGCAAGGCGCCTTGATGGCGTGTCGCACTACGGCGCTGGCAGAGATACGGTTAAGTGATGACCAGGGTTTTGAAACGAGCTTTAATGCCGATGAAGATGGGCGCTTTGTGCTGGGTTTTTCGCGCGATGCGGCCCCTAATATGACCCTGCGGGTTTGTGCAAAAGGTGGCGCCTGCGCCGCAATGCCGTTATCCATTGCGCCCCATGAGTATAAAATCGAGCGCATAGATGGTCTGCCGCCGGGCAAAGTCTCGACCTTCTCTGCGGCGCAACTGGTCCATATCCGTAAAAGCTCGGCGCGCAAAAAAACCGCCTTTGCCACACACGCCAATACAGAGGCCTATCTTTCGGGCTTTGCCAAGCCAGTGCAAAAGGCCCGCATCAGTGGTTATTTTGGCGCGCAAAGAGTGCTGAACGGCAAGCCAAAACGCCCCCATATGGGTATGGATTTTGCCGTACCCAAAGGCACACCCATCGCCGCCCCGGCGGGCGGGGTGGTGACGCTGGCCGATCCGGATTTATATTTCGAGGGTGGCACAGTTTTTCTGGATCATGGTCAGGGACTGGTCAGTGTGTTTATGCACATGAGCGCCCTTGATGTGAAAGATGGTCAGATCGTCAAAAAGGGCGATATTTTAGGCAAGGTGGGGGCCACGGGCCGGGCCACCGGGCCACATCTGCACTGGTCGCTAAAGTGGAAAAACCGCTATTATGTCAATCCCGATGCGGCGCTGTCTCTGGATGTCTCGTCCTTGCGATAAACGTGCTTGGGCCAGCGCCGATGCACCCAGAACCAGTCTTCGGGATGGGCGCGGATCTGATCTTCTAAAAAGCTGTTAATGCGGGCCACGGTGTTGGCAATGGCCACGGTTTTATCTGGGTTTTGATCGGGCATAATCGGCGGGTGAAACGTCACGATAAAGCGGGCTTTGGGCAAGCGCGTAATGGATATTGGCAAAAGCGGCACGTCAAAGCGGCGCGCCAGCCGCGCTGGCCCCGGTGCGGTTTTCAAGGCGTGGCCAAAAAACGGCGCGTCTATGCCGCGATTAAATTTCTGGTCATTCATAAAGGTGACGCTTTGCCCGTCTTGTAGGGCCAACAGCATTTCGCGTGCACCGCCTTCGCCCTTGGCGCTAAGGTGGGGCACACCATAGCCATGACGGATGGCGGAAATGCGCGCATCAATATGGGGATTGTTGGCATGGCGATAGGACACTCGTGCCTCAATACCGCTTTGGCAAATGGCGGCGGCCATGACCTCCCAATTGGCAAAATGCCCGGTGATGATCACCGCCGGTTTGCCGCTTTTTTTGATGATCTGTAAATGCGCAAGCCCGCGTATTTCCACCCGGCCATCGGCCTCATAGGGGCGCATTTTATCCATATGCGGAAACTCACCGCCCAGTCGGCCCAGATTGCCCCAGGCCGCCATGGCCAGCCGGCGCGCCCCGGCGTCATCCAGATCAGGAAAGACCAGTTTTGCATTGATCATGGCGGTGCGGTGCGCCGGCAAGTATGGCCCCAGCGTGCGCAAGGCCCAGCCCCCAAGCGCCGAGGCTTTTTCAATCGGCAACAGGGCAAAAATGCCCATCACCACATCCCAGAGCAAGGCCTCTATACGCCAGCCAAGACGCGTTCCAAAAGAGGGTTTTGCGCTCATAATACCCCCCGTTTTAGCACCGGGGTAATCAGCGCCATTAAGGCATCTTGATCTAAAAAATGCGCCTCAACCGGCCAGGCGAAGATATTCTCCCGCAAGGGGACAGGCAGGCGTTCATAATCTTTTTGCGTGGTCACGAGTGTGGCGTTTTCCGCCGCCGCCCAGCTTTGCAGGCGGGTAATTTCGGTGGCCCTAAAGGCGTGATGATCGGCAAAAGAAATCTCTTGCACCAGATCAGCACCATGGGCGCGCAAGGCCGCAAAAAATTTCTGCGGGCGGCCAATCCCGGCAAAGGCCAGCAAGGGGCCGCTAGGCGGTGTTTCAGGGTTGATCAGGGCGGCCCGCAGCACAGGTAAATCCGTGCTGATGTTCATTTTTCCATCGCCCATAAATATAATCGCATTGGCGCGGGCCAGCGCATCATCCACGGGTTCGCGCAAAGGCCCGGCGGGAAACACCCGTCCATTGCCAAGCCCATGGGCATCCATCACCAAAAAGGACACATCCTTGGCCAGATGCGGGTTCTGAAATCCATCATCCATTATGATGAGACTGGCCCCTTTGGCGGCGGCAAGCTGTGCCCCGGCCACCCGGTCATGGGCGACAATCGTTGGGGCCGCTTTGGCCAGCAACAGCGCCTCATCGCCCACATCAAGAGCGCTGTGACGGACAGGGTCCACAATCACTGGCCCGCGCAATTTGCCGCCATATCCCCGGCTGAGGAAAAAGGGGCTTTGCGTCTTTTCATGCAAACAGGCCGCTAATGCGATCGCCAGCGGTGTTTTGCCGGTGCCCCCCAATGTGACATTGCCAAGACAGATCACCGGCACCGGCGCGTGCACCGGCGTGACCCGGCGTTGCCGTGCCCGCCCGGCCAGCACCATCAGCCAGGAAAGAGGGGTAAGCAGGCTTCGTGTCAGAGGCGCGGCCAGCGAGCCGTGCTTGTGATTCCAAAACTCAGGCGCGCGCATCATCTTGGCCTTTTTCGATGAGGGGGAGAAGCCCAGACAGAGTTTCCTCCATGGGGATATGGGCGGCACTTTTTGCCACGCCTGCCCCTGCCGCCCCCATGGTCTGGATGCGTTCAGGGCTTTGCCAAAGGTCTAAAACGGTTTTCGCAATGGCCGGGGCGGTTTGCGCCTGCACAGCGGCTTTGGCTTTGACCAATTGATCATAAAGTTCAAAAAAACTGTCCCGATAGGGGCCGCATAAAATCGGCACATTGATCTGTGCCGCCTCCAGCGGGTTATGGCCGGTCAATGTCGAGATCAGCGAGCCGCCAATAAAGGCCGGCGCGCCCAGACGCAGCCACAAGCCCATATCGCCAATACTGTCGCCCAGATAGACGCGCATGGTTTTATTTAGGATTGTCCCCTCGCTGTGGCGGACCGGGGGCAGGCCCATGCGGATACATAGACGCGCCACGTTGTTTGCGCGTTCGGGATGGCGCGGCACCAGAACCAGAAGGGCATTATGGTGCTGCTCGCAAATGCTTTTGTGCGCCGCCAGCAAAACTTTCTCCTCCCCCTCATGGGTGGAAAGGCCGAGCCAGACCGGGCGATCTGCAAACGCGTCTTTGAGGTGCTTTAAGGCCGTTTTATCGGCCTTGGGCGCCGGGGCCGAAAGCTTCAGATTGCCGATATTGGCATGTCTTTTATTGGTCAGGCGCAAAAGGCCCATCCGGGTGCTTTCATCGGCGGAGCCGATCCAGTCAAAGGCGTTCAGAAGCCTTGCCGCACTGAAGGGAACATTCTGCCAGCGGCGCAGGGAATGGGCATTCATGCGCGCATTGACCAGCGCCAGTTTTACACCCCTAGCGCGGGCATCAAGGATCAGGTTTGGCCATAATTCGGATTCCAGCATCAGGCCCAGATCGGGCTGCCAGTGGGTTAGAAAACGCTGCACCGCACCCGGTATATCCAGCGGCAGATATTGGTGAATGACCGCTTTGCCGCCCTGACGCGCCACCAGTTCCGCCGATGTACGCGTGCCTGTGGTCAATAAAAAAGACGCCTCTGGCCGCGCCGCGCGCAGGGCTTTGATAAGGTTTAGCGCCATGGCCGCCTCGCCAACGCTGGCCCCGTGCAGCCAGATCAGCGTACCTTGGGGCCGGGGGATGTCTGTAAAGCCAAAGCGTTCGCCAAGACGGCTTGCCTCTTCCTTGCCGCGTTTTGCCCGGCGGCCCAGCCAGCGCGGCGCAAAGGGCGAGAGGGCATAGGTCAGCCCCCGATAAAGCACGAGGCCAAGGGGCATCATGGGGCGGCCCCCCCGGGAATATGACCACAGGCGCGATCGGCCTCGTCGGTGGCGGCATTCAGCAAGGTTTGCAATTGCTGGCGCTTGTCTTCCAGCATGGCCTCATCGGCATTTTGAGGCACCTGTATTGGCCCTTTCCAGACAATCACCCCGCGCCCAAAGGGCAAGGGCAGATGAAATCTGTCCCAACTGTCAAAGGTCTTGCATCGCCGTGTCGCCACGCCCAGGCAAACAATCGGTGCGCCGGTCAGACGTGCCAGCCGGATCGCCCCCATGGTGGCCATTCTTTGGGGGCCGCGTGGCCCGTCCGGGGTGATGGCCATGCATCCGCCAGTTTCAACATGACGGATCATCTGGCGAAAGGCGGCGCTGCCGCCCTTTTCCTTACTTTTGCGCATATTTTTGGCCGAACCGCGCATCACCAATGCGCCCAGTTTTTGTGTGGCCCGGGCGATAAAGGCCCCGTCGGGCGAGCGGGAAATTAAAAAGGCTGGTGTCTGCCTGTCCATTGGCCAGGCGGGCAAGGCCATCATCACCCGGCCATGCCAGAGCGTGCCTATCAGACCTTTTTGACTCTGCCATATTGGCTCAATCACGTCCTGGCCGCGCACGTCCCACCGCGTGCTGGCCCGGATCAAGCGCATATAGGCCGCCAGCAAACTGGCGAGCATAGTGTGCAGCCCCGAAGAGCGAAGAAGTCGTTTCAGCATGGATTAACAAATAACATGGATAACAGCGGGTACGCAGGTTATGACAGGTTTTGCGGGAATAGGAATACGGAAGACCCTTCATGCACTTTGATCTTTCCACCCCTGATGGCCGAAAGCGCGCGCAAACAGACCTGATCTGGCGCGATCACGGGTTTTTACGCGTGTGGTTTCAAAATGCCCACTGGATTTCAGACGAAATGGTGCGCACCAATCAGCCCAGCCCACAGCAGATCGGGCAATGGGCGGAACGCGGCATAAAAACCATTATCAATCTGCGCGGCGGTGTGGATAGCGGCTTTCATGCGTTGGAGCGTGAAGCCTGTGCCCGGCACGGCATAGAATTGGTCAATTTTACGGTAAAATCCCGCGATGTGCACCCGCCAGAGGTCATTTTTGGCGCGCGCGATCTTTTTGAAAAGATTGCCTATCCGGCGCTGATCCATTGCAAATCCGGGGCGGATCGGGCGGGCTTTATGGCGGCGCTTTATCTGCATTTTCGCCAAAACGAGCGTATCGAAGTGGCCATGCAGCAATTATCTCTGAAATATCTGCATGTGCGTCAGGGTAAAACCGGCATGCTGGATTTCTTTTTCCAGACCTATCTGGATTATGCGCAAAAAAATCCGATCAGCTTTTCCGACTGGGTGCGCGATGTTTACGATCCACCGACGGTCAAGGCTGCGTTTATGGAAAGCTGGCTCGGCAATACGCTGGTCGATAAAATCCTGCACCGGGAATAGAGAAGAAGTCCATTCAATCTCAATCAGAACAGCATTGGCCGCAATTTTCCTGCCCTGTTCAAAATACACCGCATCGGGCACCTGATCCCAATTGATAAAATTTCCCCCGGTGGTTTGGGGACCGCATCCGCGTATATGCCTAGCCAGTGATTGGCTGGCCAACAGATCATAATCATCTGTCGCCCAGCCAAAGGTATGGATACAGGCCCCCAGCGTCACCGCGCTATCGCCGCAAGGCGTCGCCCGTGACCCGGTGCGCGTTTACAAGTTAATGCTTGTGCGGTGCGTCATGGCCGTGTGCCGATTTTTGAGCGCCATTATCGCCATTAATTTTTACGGCACCGTGCATGCCTGCGCCGTAATGACCGGGAAGGTGACAGGCATATTGAATGTCGCCACCTTTAGTGAAGGTCCAGATCAGGCTTTTGGTTTCGCCAGGTTTTAGCACAAAGCCGTTGGGCTCGCCGTCCATGTGCGTCATCATCATGTCCATGTCGACATTGTCCATGCCTTCTTCATGTTCAACTTGTTCTTCAACCGTATCAATGGCCCAGGCGTGAGCAATTTCGCCTTTATTTGTCACGACAAATTTCACGGTGCTGCCTGCTTCAATAGAAACATCCGAGGGGTCATAGCTCATGCTGTCTAAAGCATTGATTTCAATGACGCGGTCTGGGGTGGCATCGGGGGCAGGGTGGCCAAAGGCGAAGCTTGGGGCTTCATGTTCATGTCCGCCCATACCTTCCATACCTTCCATACCTTCCATACCTTTCATACCCTTCATACCCTTCATGCCTTCCATACCTTTCATGCCTTTCATGCCTTTCATTTCTCCATGTTCAGCGGTTTCATGCTTCCCCCCCGGGTCTGCAAAGGCAGGCGCTGCGCTGGAAATTACCAATGCCAAGACTGCGCCAGAGGCCAGGCTAGTGAGAAGTGTACGTTTCAGCTTGGGTTGTGATGTAGGGAAAATGGAAGCCATGTGGGAATATCCTTTAAGTTTTAGATTAGAGCGTGTGAGATCATACCCGGTACCGGGTGTCGACAGAGATACGTGGCAAACTATGTTTTCCCTCAATAAAAATGAGGCGAATTCCCGCCAATGGCCTGATGAGCGAGGAAAGTGAGGACTGGCAGGTGGCATGAAAACCCTCGAATATGAACCTGGCGTGCATGACGGTCAGGCGGGCGGCGCCTTTGCGCCAATCTGTTGGCCTCAGCAGAAATGTGCGACCTGGCATGGAAAAAGACTGGCAGCACTGCTCTTGCCGTCATAGTTGGCAGCAAGACCTCTGTAGACCCCTACTTTTTTGTTCATCGAATGCTCTTGAAGCTCTAGCCCCTAGAGGCGTTATGTCATGCCAAGAGAAGGCTTTTGGTAAGGTTCTAAAATGACAGGCAATTCAGATCACGCTCAAAATCATAGTTTGGAAACTGGCGCCTGTGCTTCCGCTGACGGGGCCATGTGCGGCGACATCGGTCCGGTTGGCAATCCCGGTGCAGGGGGGCGCAGCTTTCGGGTAAACGGCCTTGATTGCGCTGAGGAAGTCAGCACCTTGCAAAAGGTACTCGGCCCTCTTTTAGGCGGTGAAGAACATCTTGCCTTTGACGTGCTGAACGCCCGTATGACCGTGCTGGATACCGGCAAAGCACTGAGTGATGAAGATGTTATCAGTGCGGTCAGAAAAACAGGTATGAGTGCCAGCACCTGGGATGCGCAAAGCGCCGAGGCAGACCATGCCGCCAATCTGGATCGTCAAAAGCGCTTTACGTTACTTAGTGGCATTTTCTGGGCCGGGGCTCTTGCTTATCACATGGCCAATACCGGGTTGATTGGCGTTTTGCGTATATTTGAAGGCCATGACAGCAACCCAATGCCATTGGCAGAAATTCTTCTGTTTGCGCTGGCGATTGTGTTTGGGGCACGCTTTGTTGCCCCCAAGGCATGGTCATCGGCCAGACGATTATCGCCGGATATGAATTTATTGATGGTGATCGCGGTTGGTGGTGCCATTCTGATCAACCAGTATTTTGAGGCGGCGACCGTTGCCTTTTTCTTTTCCCTGTCCCTGACGCTGGAAAGCTGGAGTGTCGGGCGTGCCCGCAATGCCGTGGCAAAGCTGTTGGATTTGGCTCCGCCAACGGCACGGGTGATCCGCGAAGATGGCTCCGAAGAGGAGGTTATGGCCGCAGAAATTGCCATTGGGGATCGCTTTATCGTTCGCGGTGGTGACCGGATTGCCCTGGATGGCGAGGTGGTGACCGGGGCGGGCGCAGTTAATCAGGCCCCGATCACTGGAGAAAGCGCGCCGGTTTCCAAAGAGGCCGGTGATGAAGTTTATGCGGGTACAGTCAATGGCGAGGGCACGCTGATTGTCCGGGCGACAAAAATTGCAGGCGACACGGTGCTGGCGCGCATCATTCGCATGGTGGGTGATGCTCATTCGCGCCGCGCCCCGGTTGAGCAATGGGTGGCAAAATTTTCCCGTATTTATACGCCAGCCGTGATGGTGCTGGCCATTCTGGTTGCCATAGTGCCACCCGTATTGTTGGGCGCGGCGTGGAATTTCTGGTTCTATAATGCGCTGGTTTTGCTGGTGATTGCCTGCCCGTGCGCACTGGTCATATCCACGCCAGTGACCATTGTCGCGGCGCTGGCCTCCTCCGCCCGGCAGGGGGTGTTGATCAAGGGCGGGGCCTATATTGAAATTCCATCCCGGTTAGATGTGCTGGCGCTCGACAAGACGGGCACCATCACCAAGGGTGAACCCGAAATGGTGGGGATTTACCCTTTAAATGGCACGGACGAGGATACGCTGTTGGCCAGCGCCGCCGCCCTGGAGGCGCGCTCATCCCATCCTCTGGCCATGGCAATCTTGGCGCAGGCGGAAACCGGGGGCGTTACTTATAAAGCAGCAGAAGACGTTACCATCGTGCCCGGGCGCGGTGTAACGGGCCGCCATGGTAAGGCTGAGCTGTGGCTGGGATCGCCCCGTTATGCCGATGAGCGCGGGGTCGGTGGGCAAATTTCTGCGGCCTTGTTAGCCAAGATCGAAGAGTGCGGCGAAACGGTGGTGGTCGTTGGCGAGGGTGACAAGGCGCTTGGCCTGATTGCTCTTGCCGACGCGATCCGGCCGGATGCCAAACGGCTGGTGGCGGATCTGCATGCTTTGGGGGTCAAGAAACTGGTGATGCTGACCGGCGATAATGCCCGGGCCGCCAATACAGTTGCCCGGGCCGTTGGTATAGATGAAGTCCATGCAGAATTACTGCCTGAAGACAAGGTTGCGGTCATCGAAACGCTGATCACTCAATACCCGGTGGTAGCAATGATCGGAGATGGGGTAAACGACGCCCCGGCTATGGCTCGGGCCAGTTTTGCCATTGCCATGGGGGCGGTTGGCTCTGATGCAGCGATTGAAACCGCCGATATTGCCTTGATGACCGATGACATTGGCAAACTGCCCTGGCTGGTTAAACATTCGCGGCGCACCATGGTCATTATTCGCCAGAATATCGGCTTGTCCCTAGCGGTGAAGGCGGTGTTCGCTATCCTGACGGCATTTGGACTGGCCTCTATGTGGGGGGCGATTGCCGCCGATGTCGGGGTTTCATTGATAGTCGTGGCGAATGCCTTGCGCATGTTGGGGCGGACGAAGGTAATTTGATCATTGCCATTGGACGGTTACGGGCGCAATGAGACTTTTATGAAGAAAATTGCCAGAATTATCCATAAAACCATCACAGGTTTCACTATCCTGTGGCCAGTGTTTCTGTGGGGCGCATCAGCCCTGAATGCGTCAGCGCACGGCGGGGAATATCTGGCCAACGAGACGGCGTGGTTGCACTGGAACCTGACCCCGGAAATGATGGTTACCAGCGTGCTGGTGCTGATTGTATATTGGCGCGGTATGGCCCGGCGAAGGCATGTGCTTAATCCGCCTTCGGTGTGGCGCCATGTATCGTTCTTTGCGGGCATAGCGGTGGTTTTTCTGGCCCTGCAATCACCCATAGACCCCATTGCGGAGCGTCTGTTTTCTGTCCACCAAATACAGCACCTTCTTCTGAGAATGCTGGGGCCGATGCTGATCACCTTGTCCTGGCCGCAAGGGGTGTTGATTGCGGGATTGCCTGTTTCGATCAGACGCCAAGTGTTAGCGCCCACCGTGTCCAATGGGGTTTTGCAATCCGTTTTTCAGTTTTTGAGCCGTGCGCCGGTCGCTTTTGTGGTATTTTTAACGTCTTTGTATTTTTGGCAAATTCCGATCATTCACAATGCGGCCATTTTAAACGGCGCCCTTCATTATGTGATGCATATCACCATGCTGGCGGCGGGTTTGTTATTCTTTTATCTGATGTTTGACCGGCGTGGCTCGCCAGCAGGGATACCTTATCCCGTTCGGATTTTGATGCTGATTGGAGCGGCTATATCCAATACGCTGATCGGTTCCATCACCACTTTGAAAACTGTGGTTGTATATACGGCCTATGATATTGATGGCCGTCTGTTCGGGCTTACGCCGCTGGCCGATGAATCCATTGGTGGCTATGTCATGTGGATGCCGGCCAGCATGATGTGTCTGATTGCCATTTTGCTTGTCCTGCATGCCGGCGGCAAACAGGAAGAAAGGCATTATGCGAGAAGCACTGAGTGGACGGCATCCAATTCCGCTGCCCTTGCATATCCGGAAACCGCAGAGGAGCTGCGCATCAAAGTAAAAACCGTTAACAGGTCAATGGGTCTGACGTTGGCGATGGTCTCGGCAAGCATGTTCATACTCGCGCTTTCAACGGTTATCGCGATCCACGTTTTGTTTTAACCTCGGGCTGCCTTCAGCACCATCATGACATAATGCCCTTTGATGCTGAAGGCCTCCTGGGGGCGCTAGATACGATGTCGGCTTTCGATTTCGCTGACATAAATACAACCTGAATCTTCCTGACCCGTCTTGGCATTTTCACGGATCAGGGTGACAGCCTCTTGCAAGCGATCGCTGTCACAGACCAGTTCCAGTTTCACCTCACTCAGCACGCGCGCGCCAAATTCGGTAGAAAATTCCTGATCTGCGGTTTCCAGTGTTTGCAAGACCTGTTTGACATCCACCAAGGTGAAATGACCAAAACCGGCCTTACGCAAGGCCCGGACAACATCAGCCGCCCGGTTCCTGTGGATATAGGCTTTTATTTCTTTCATGATTGCGCCTCCCTTTTGGCGATTTGTTTATGTTCCAGGCGGGTCTCCATCCACTCGTAAATCACCGGCAATAGCAGCAGAGTCAGCAAGGTTGAGGTGATCAACCCGCCCACCACGACGGCGGCCAGCGGACGCTGGGTTTCAGCCCCGACGCCGCTGGACAGCAGCATGGGGATGAGGCCCAAAATGGCCACACTGGCCGTCATCATCACCGGACGCAGGCGCATTTCAGCGCCTTTTCGAACCGCCTCGGCAATGCTGAGGCCCTTATCGCGCAGCTCATTGATAAAGCTGATCAACACAATGCCGTTCAGCATGGCCACCCCAAAGACCGCAATAAACCCGATGGCAGAAGGCACCGACAGGTATTGGCCGCTGATGAAAAGCGCCACCAGACCACCAATGGTGGCAAAGGGCACATTGGCGATAATCAAAGCGGCAAAGCGCAAGGAATTAAACGCCGTATAGAGCAGCACAAAGATAAAGAAGATGGTCACCGGCACGATGACGCCCAGCTTCTTCATGGCCCGTTGCTGGTTCTCAAAGGCACCGCCCCATTCGATCCAGTATCCCGGCGGGATGTCCACCTTCTGTTCAATGGCCGTGTTGGCATCCTTGACAAAGCTGTCCACATCGCGTCCGCGCACATCCATCTGGATCACCGCATAGCGTTGCAATTGCTCACGCCGGATAAAGGAATACCCCTCCGCTGTGGTAATCTTGGCCACCCGCTTTAAGGGCACGATCGCGCCGGTGCCTGTCCGCAAGGGAATATTGCCAATGTCCTCTACCGAGGCCTTGGAGGCATCGTTCAGCCGGGCCGTGATGTCAAAGCGCTTAACGCCATCAATCAAGGTGCTAACCGGCTCGTTACCAATGCCGGTGCGGACCAGTTCCAGCACGTCGTCGGCGTTCATGCCATAACGGGCCAGCGCCTCACGATCCACCGTAATGCGAATTTGCGGCTTGCCGATATTGGCCTCCAGCGACAGATCTGCCGCGCCCGGCACTTCGGCAATGGCGTTCTTGATTTCTTCACTCAGACGATCAAGCTCGGACAGGTCTTCCCCATAGAGCTTGGCCGCCAGTGTAGCGCGCACGCCCGAGATCAACTCTTCGACGCGCATCTGGATCGGCTGGGTAAAGGCAATGACTGAGGTCGGCGCCACCACTTCCAGCTTTTCACGCATTTCATCGGCCAGATGTTCAAAGGATCGTTTTTCCGGCCAATCTTTTTGCGGCTTCAATGCTGTGTACACCTCCATATAGTTGACATCCGCCGTTTCGCCTTTTTCGGCGCGGCCAATCATGGCGACTGTGGTTTCCACCTCCGGAAAGGCACTGAGCGCATTTTCAATATCCTTGGATATTTTAATCGACTGATCCAGCGAAGTGGAGGGAATAGAGGTCACCCGCCACATGATCGAGCCTTCCTGAAGCTGGGGCATAAACTCCTTGCCCAGAAACGGAAAGAGACCCAATGAGGCAATCAGCAACACCACCGCACTGGTGACAACCACGGCTTTGCGTCTTAAGCCAAAGGCCAGAAGCGGCAGATAACCTTTTTTCAGCCAGCGGACCAAAAAGGTGTCCTTTTCCGCTTTGGGTTTGAGAATTAAAGACGCCAGCACAGGGATGACTGTCAGGGTCAGCAACATGGAGCCAGCCATGGCAAAGCTGATGTTAAAGGCCATCGGCTTGAAAAGCTTGCCTTCCAGACCGTCGAGCGTGAAAAGCGGCATAAACACGATAATGATAATGCCAATGGCAAAGCTGACCGGGTTTGCCACTTCGCGCGCTGCGGTCAGAACCGCAGCCGTTCGATTAACCGGGCCATCGCCTTCGGATTTTCGCTCGGCCATGATGCGAAACGAGTTCTCCACCATCACCACAGCGCCATCGACCATCATACCAATACCGATGGCCAGACCCGCCAGCGACATCAAATTAGCCGAGAGGCCCATCAGATCCATAAAAATAAAGGCGATCAGCATGGCTAGCGGCAAAGCGGTGATCACCACCAAAGCCGAGCGCAACTCGCCCAAAAACAAAAAGAGCACAATGGCCACCAGAATGGAGCCTTCAATCAAGGCCCGTTCGGCGGTGCCAACGGCTTTTTCTACCAGCTCGGTACGGTCATAAATGGGTTTGATGACCATGCCTTCGGGCAAAGCGCTCTCTACAATGTCGAGCTTTTCCTTGACGTTATCGACCACCGCCTTGGCGTTTTCGCCAATACGCGACAGGGCCATGCCCAAGACGACTTCTTTGCCATCACGGGTCACCGCGCCAAAGCGCAAAGCCGGGGCCTGAACAATATTGGCAACATCACGCAAATAGACAGGCGTGCCATCGGCAACCTTGACGACAATATCGCCTATATCATGCTCGTCTTTGACCAGCCCAAGGCCACGCACCAGATACTGTTCCGGTCCGCGATCAATATACTGGCCACCAACTTGACGATTATTGACTTTCAACGCCTCCATGACTTGCTTGAAGCCAAGGTCATATTTGATCAGTTTCAAAGGATCAATCTGTACTTGAAACTGTCGTTCTTGCCCGCCCCATGACATGACATCATCAACTCCGGGTGCGGTGCGCAAGATCAGGCGGACATTCCAGTCCTGAACGGTACGTAAATCCATATCGGTAATGTCGGCGTTCAGCTTTTCATCGGCCCGTTCCAGGGTGTACCAAAACACCTGGCCAAGGCCGGATGTGTTTGGTCCCATTTCCGGGGTGCCATAGCCTTCAGGGATGCGGTCGGCCACCTCAGCTAGACGTTCCATCACCAGACGGCGGGCAAAATAAATGTCCATATTGTCTTCAAAATAGACCGCCACATAAGAGAGGCCAAACAGACTGACCGAACGGATTTCCTGCACGTCGGGCAAGCCCGCCATGCCCGATTCTACTGGGAAAGTAAGAAGTTGTTCCACATCTTCTGCGGCCAGGCCTGGGGATTCGGTGTAGATATTGACCTGTACCGGAGTTACATCGGGAAAGGCATCAATGGGAATAGTGGTCACGGCACGCCAGCCCAAAAAGCCAACGACACCAAACGCGATCAGCACCAGAACTTTGTACTGGAGCGAAAATTCAACAAGTTTATTTAACATAATTGGTTCCTAGTGCTCGTCGCCAATGGAAGATTTCAGGATCATGGATTTGAGAAAGAAAACCTGACTGATGGCGATTTCATCACCAGCTTTCAGTCCGCTCTTTATCTCGATCCACTCGCCATAGGTCGTGCCCAATAAAACCGGCACGGGGGTCAGCTCATCGTCTTTCAGCAGAAATACTTGTGATGACCCGTCCATTAGGGTCACTGCATTTTGAGGAATCGCGAGCAGGGGTTGGGTTTTTCCAGTTTGGATGATCGCGGTTACAAATTGCCCAGCGTGCAAACTATCATTGATGTTCTCAACAGAAACCCGTGCAGAAAGTGTCCGAGTCGCCTCATCCACTTGGTGGCGCAATTGCAATACAATCGCTGGATATTCAGAGCCGTCACTGGTCTGGATACGGGCTGGTGTGCCGGGTTGAATTCGCGTGCTTTGCCCGGCAGACAATCTAGCATCAACCCAAACCGAAGTTTCATCCGAAATCTCGAACAATACCCGGCCCGGTTCGACAAACTCTCCAGCAACAAAATTATCACGCATGATGGTACCGTCCTGTTTGGCATACAGAGCAAATGCTCCAATTGCTTTGGAGGCGTCGCCGCTAGCCACCAATTTTGAGGTGGCACTGGCGCTCATGCCAAATGCCCGTACTTTGGCTCGAGCCTGCTGTGCGGCCACTTGCGCTTCGACAAAACGGCGATCTGAAACCACCTTGCGGCCCAGATTCTCGACACGCTTCCATTCACGCGCCGTGACAATCAGGTTTCCTTGGGCTTCGGCCATTTGCACACTGGACAAGGTGACCAATTTGTCACCGACCTTAACCGGGTCACCCAGCCGAACGTGACGGATGAGCACTTGTGCTGGAATGCGCGGTGTGACTTCGCTGGTCTGATATAAGTTCAGGCCGACTTCACCCGGTGCACTCAAACTTTCGAATAGCTCTTTGCGAACAAGCTTGATGGTTTCCACTCCTTGCCGTTCGCGATCTGCGGCGGTCATCCGAACGAGGTTTTCCGCGTGCTCGTCGCCATGTTCCTCTTCTGCTTTCACTGCATTGGTAAACAGAATTGGCGTGGTCAGAATTAATACTGTTGCACACAGCACTACTTTTTTGATGTTGCGTTGGAACGTCATTGGATGGCCTCCAGCCAGATATGAGAAGAATTGGACGCGTCCAGCCATTCGAACCAGGAAGCCCACAAGGCTCCTTTCAGCTCGAAAGAAGCGGCTTCCGCATCAAAGGTTTGATTGAGTTGAATTAAGTAGGAAACCGCGTCAATTTCGCCGGCTTCCCAAAGGGTTTTCAGTAACTCTCTTTGCGCTGAAAGTTGTGAAGCTCCGTTTTTCTGCCACTGAATCCAGGCTCGTTGTGATGCGAGCGCCCGTTCTGTTGTCGAATGTACTTTTGCAGCCAAGAGACGCCGAGTATTGCGGGTTCGTTCTTCAGCTCCAAGCGCTTCTGACCGCGCGGCATCCACACTTTGACTGTAATTGTTTCGTAGCTGCAAGGGGATTGAAAGGCGTACGCCGAACAAGGTTGCCTGCCCGCCAAATCCATCGCTTTCCTGACCGATACGAAGGCCGATCGTTGGGTCTGCTTTTCGCATTTTATTGGCCAAAAGGATGCGGCTGCGAAACCCGTCGGTTGTCGCGACAGCGAGCCGAATTTCTGGCAGCGCATCCAGCTGAATATCAGATCCGGTTAACAGCCCAAATTGCGGCAAGCCAACCAATAAGGGCCAAACTTCTTTTTGTTCGCCGGATAAGGAAGTCAAGCGCTGACGTACGCGAGACATGTCAGTCATCACTTGCGCTCTGTCCGCCATCGCCTGTGAAAGTGATAAGTGCGCGGTCAATAACTCAGATTGCGAGAGGTCACCCGCGGTATTGCGGGTTGAGGCCAATTCCAGAAAGTCTTTGGCCAATCGAATCTTTGCGTTGGCCAATTGCAATTGCTCGAAAACCGATTGGTGAGCAGACAATGCTTGCAGCAAACTATTGGCAATGGATTTTTGAACCAGCTGCAATGCCGCTTTGGCGGCTACGACGTCTGCTTTGGCGGTCGCCGACCTAGCACCGCGTTTGCCTGACCAATCCAGTGCCTGGGAGATTCCCACGGATTTGGAGGTCGAGTCGGCATCCTCAAACTCGGCTTCCAGTTCAGGGTTATAAATAGATCGGGCTGCGCCATCCGCGCGGGAAATAGCAGCCTCCAGTTCGGCTTGGGCTGCTGCGATAGATGGGTGCCTTTCCAGCACGGATTGCACAAATCCAGAGATAAGGGGTCTAGAGGATTGTGCGGTTATTTGGGACAGTTCTTCGGATGCGGCGATGGGTACGATCAGACCCATTAACCCCATCCATATGGCACCAATTGGTGCCAGAAAATGGATTTTCATTTGATTTCTCTTGATATTGAATTACGTGCCAGTGGCCGCAAAAAGATCAGAAGTTTGACAGATTCCAAGATTCAAAAATGGTGGAATCTGATCTGGTTAAAGCTATGCGGACCTGCCGCGTAAACGCACCATAGGCCCGAAATAGAAATCAA
This sequence comes from Robiginitomaculum sp., assembly GCA_002733805.1. Taxonomy (GTDB): domain Bacteria; phylum Pseudomonadota; class Alphaproteobacteria; order Caulobacterales; family Maricaulaceae; genus Robiginitomaculum_B. The sequence continues at coordinate 24,493 of NVXG01000003.1, forward strand.
ATATTAGGTGGGTGAAGGATATCTTTGCCAGACTGATCTGGCGGAACCTGGATGGTGTGGATGGCGGGCGCGCCCTCAATTTCGGGACCACTGATCGTCAGTTTATTAGCCAAAACATACTGGTGTACAACTTGGCAAATATCACAGGAAGCTTGTGCGCTCGGCAAAGTCTTGCCAACGGGATTGGTTGAATCCTGAATAGTAGTTTGTTGCTCCGCTTTTTGGTCCAGCGTAAGCAAAGAGTATTCGTCAGTTGCAATTCCATGAAATGAAATCGCAAATATGCAAACAATCAGTATTTTTGAAATCAATAGTTTCATATGCCCAACAAGAACCTAGGTGTGTTTGCCTTGTAGCGAGCATATGCTTCACCGTAAACCCTGCTCAACCAGGGTTCTTCGATGTAGGGTGCCAAAATGGCAGCTAGGATTAAAAATGAAATGGCTGGCAGAGCAAGTATCGATGCGCTAGCCAACAGCCAGCCGATTATAATCATCAAATCGCCCACATATTGGGGATTTCTCGAATATTTGTACAGACCGTCTATATGTAATGAGCCGAGAGCCCCTGATGTGGTTTTGGTTCCGATTTGGAACATCCCGGAAAAGGCCAATCCGTTTCCAATGAAGATCAAACAAAACCCAACAACAAGTCTGGGGGTTGTGGGCCAATCAAGCGAATTCCAGTCCAGCATCCCAATCCAAAAAACCGAACCAAAAGCCAGTATAGTAATAACCCAGGCACCGATGAGCGAGCTGGCACTTGCATTTCGCAGTGGCCAAATTCGCCATCCGGGGAATTGTGCGGAGAACAACAATATGCCCAACGGTAAAAACGCCAATACATACCCAATGGTCACTATTTTATTCATGACACGCTCCAAATCCTTCTGTGATTGTCTCTCTGGGTACCCCCTATAGTTGCTATAGGTGCAAGCGGTATTTTTATTTGAAAATATAGTTTTCAAAAAAGGCAAGGGTTTGTCTGTTGGCATGCGTAACAGAAGTTGAAACATTTCCGGAGAATCCCAATGACTAATTTGAAATTTCGTTCGCTCACCACATTGTTTGCAGCCAGTCTTTTTGTAGCGTCTTGCACGTCTCTTTCGCAATCACCCCCCAGTTCAGATACCTCTGCTACTGTGGCGCCAATGCAAATGACGCAAGAAAGTTGCAAGGCCATGATGATGAAAATGCACCAAAAAATGAAAGACGAAGGCATGGATATGGCTTCGATGAAACAGAAAATGAATTCTGGTGACGGCATGAGTGAGCAACAAAAGGAATGTCACAAAATGATGCATGAGAATATGCACGATAAAATGAAACATGAAATGCAAGATGGCACCGAAGCCGAATCAAAGCCAAAACATCAGCACTAGAACTTTTCTGGCCCCAGATTTTGATCTTGGCAGGTAATTTTTGCGATCTCCCTAGTATGGGAAGGCCGAAATGCTGGCTCATGATGATCCCAAAGGGGTGAAATAAAAACGGAACTATGCAATGAATGATTCCACTACGGATCCAGCTTGTCATCATCATCACGGGAAGTCTCCGGTCGTTGATGGGCCAGTGGATGAGGCCGCAATTTATACCTGCCCTATGCATCCGGAGATCGAACAAGTTGGCCCCGGGACTTGCCCGAAATGTGGCATGGCGCTGGAGCCAAAAGGAATACCGGTTGCCGATGCGGGACCGGATCCGGAGTTGGTTGATTTTAGCAGAAGGTTCTGGATCGGGTTGTTTTTTACCTTACCGGTTTTGGTGCTGGCCATGGGGCCGCTAGTTGGCTTGTCGTTAGAGAACTGGATTCCGGCACGTCCATCGCGCTGGTTGGAATTCGTTTTGGCAACGCCCGTTGTCTTGTGGTCCGGTTGGCCGTTTTTTGTGCGGGGTTGGCAGTCGGTGCTCAATCGCAGCCCCAACATGTTTACTCTGATCGCTATGGGGACTGGTGCGGCGTTCGTATATAGTGTGATTGCCACAGTATTTCCCGGCGTGTTTCCGGAAGCTTTTCGCGGGGAAGGCGGCGAGGTTGCTGTCTACTTTGAAGCTGCCGCCGTTATTATTGTGCTGGTGCTGCTGGGCCAGGTTTTGGAATTGCGGGCCCGTGAGCGCACCGGTGGTGCCATTCGAGCGCTAATGGATTTGGCACCTAAGACCGCGCGTATCGTTCGCAAGGACGGTTCGGAAGAAGACATCCCGCTAGAACATGTGCAAGCTGGCGATTTACTGCGGGTTCGACCTGGCGACAAGGTGCCGGTTGATGGCGAGCTGGTCGAGGGCGCTTCGAATGTGGATGAATCTCTGCTCACGGGCGAACCTGTTCCGGCGGAAAAACAGCTGGGTGATCAAGTTACTGGCGGCACCATCAATGGAAACGGAACATTCGTGCTACGGGCTACCCGAGTTGGCTCGGAAACCATGCTGTCCCAAATCGTCGCCATGGTTGCTGAAGCCCAGCGTTCCCGTGCGCCAATACAAAAACTGGCCGACAGTGTTTCTTCGATTTTTGTTCCGGCTGTTGTGTTGGTGGCCGCCATTGCATTTGCTTCCTGGTCGATCTGGGGACCCAATCCACCGATGGCTTACGGCCTGATCGCCGCAGTGTCGGTACTGATTATTGCTTGCCCGTGTGCTTTGGGTTTGGCCACACCGATCTCGATCATGGTGGCCACCGGTCGTGGCGCGCAAGCTGGTGTTCTGATCAAAAATGCGGAAGCGCTGGAACGCTTTGCCAAGGTCGATACGTTGGTTGTGGATAAAACCGGAACCTTGACCGAAGGCAAGCCCAGGCTGACCGAAGTCGTTGTTCTGGATAAGAAAACCGACGAAGACGAACTGCTCAGGCTGGCGGCCAGTCTCGAACAGGGCAGCGCTCACCCATTGGCTGAGGCCATCGTCGCAGCAGCAAAAACACGCAATGGTAATTTGGTAAAAGTTGAGGATTTTCAATCTCATTCGGGCAAGGGGGTAACGGGAATTGTCGCGGGGAAGAAGCTGGTGCTGGGCAATCGGAAAATGCTAGAACAGATCGGTGAGGAACCCGGTGATGCGGCTCAACAAGCCGATGAATATCGATCAAAAGGCGCAACCGTGATGTTTCTGGCCGTGAATGGGACGTTGGCTGGGTTGTTGGTCGTTACCGATCCCATCAAGGCGACAACGGCTGAGGCCATTCGAACGCTGCACAACGAAGGAATGACCATCATAATGGCCACCGGAGATCACCAAGGCACCGCCCAAGCGGTCGCCGATCAATTGCATATTGATCAGGTCTGGGCTGGCGTAATGCCTGAAGACAAGGCTGCATTGGTCAAACGCCTGCAATCTGAGGGGCATGCAGTGGCCATGGCGGGAGATGGGGTGAATGACAGCCCAGCATTGGCACAGGCCGATGTAGGGATCGCAATGGGAACGGGCGCGGATGTTGCGGTGGAAAGTGCGGGAATAACCCTGTTGCATGGAGATTTGCGAGGTATTATCCGTGCCCGCCGTTTGGCCCAAGCTGTTATGCGAAATATTAAACAAAACCTGTTCTTTGCATTTGCCTATAACGCCTTGGGCGTGCCGGTGGCTGCGGGGGTATTGTATCCAGTGTTTGGACTATTATTGTCCCCAATGATTGCTGCTGCTGCCATGAGTTTTAGTTCCGTTTCGGTGATTTCAAACGCGCTGCGTCTGCGGGGGCTGAAACTGTGAAGATTAGGGGCCTCCACACTTTTTTCCCGATCCCTGCGACGCGTTGACGCATGGCCCTTATTTGATGAGGGGTGGGCAATTCCCAACCGTATGAGCAGTAGAAGGTGAGAACGGATCTTGCCTTGGTTGTGGAGAATAAACATGAAAACAAGTCTATTTGGTTCTACCGGGTTGGCTATGTTGCTGTTTCTGGCTGCGCCGGTCTGGGCTGCTGATGAAACAGAAAGCGCAACAGCAAAAGAAATGAATTTGGCGCTACTTGCCCGCATTGAAAAACTAGAAGCAGAGCTCGCGGCTGTGCGAGAGGCGGTCCAGCAATCGACAGCAATCGCCACTCGTGCTGAGACGAATGCTACCAAAACCGCTGCATCTGTTATCAAAGTTAAAAAGTTTGCCTCGGCGGCGGCAGACGCTTCCTACGCGGGCGCTCCCTCGGACAGCAAATGGCATTTGGCCGGGTATGCCGATGTTGGCTTTGTCGGCAGTAATGGGCCGAATGCAGACAGCTTTGTCACGGGAAAATTCAACCCTAGTTTTCATTTTCAGTACAAAGATAAATTGATTTTTGAGAGTGAGCTCGAGTTTCTGACCACAAGTGATGGTAAAACCGAAATCGAACTTGAATATTCTCAGGTGGATCTATTTTTGAACGACAATATGACGTTGGTAATGGGTAAATTCTTAAGCCCAATTGGACAGTTCCAAGAGCGATTGCATCCCAGTTGGATCAACCGCATCCAAGGGGCCCCAGCTGGCTTTGGTCACGATGGCATCCAACCCGCAAGTGATACCGGGTTCCAGTTGCGAGGGATCATCCCTCTGGCAAAATCAAAATGGACCTATGCCATTGCGGTCGGGAATGGTCCTAGGACCAATTCTGAAGGTGGTGTGGCTTTTGAAGGTGTCGGTCGCGATGACAATCGAAATAAATCCGTTGGTGGGAGGGTTGGTTTTTTCCCCACACCGTATCTGGAAATTGGTGGATCCTACCTGACCACACGGGTAAACGGGTATATGGGTCCCGGCGCACCGGGTTTGATTCTGGGCGGGCCAATCGATGCACGATATGAATTATGGGGTTTTGATGCATCCCTTACCAAGGGTGCCTTGGCTGCGCGGGTTGAATATCTGAGTTCAAATCGGGACATGCTGTTTTCTTCTACCCTTGAGGATCCGGCTGGCATTCTTCTGCCTGAATTGGGAATGGAAGCGTGGTACGGGCAAGTGTCATATCGCCTGTCCAAAATTGGAGATTCTGATTTCATTCATAAGCTGGAGCCGGTTATCCGTTACGGAGAGTTTCGCATTTCGGGTCAGAATGAACTTGAAGAAGAAAATGCCCAAAACCGGTTAAATATTGGCCTCAATTACTGGCTCTCCCCGACCATCGTGACCAAGGCCGGGCTTGAATGGCGAGACTTCACAGTTGCTGGTGTGGATAGCGAGACCCTCTACCAGTTCCAAATGGCCTACGGTTTCTAAACTTATAACAAGGATCAATCCAATGAAAATTCAAAACAAGCAATGGGCCGCTCTTTGCATTTTACTGGCTAGCGCCGCCCTCGTTTATTCGTCTTCTTCTTTGGCCGGTACAGAGCCGAAAGAGAAGAAAGTCAAGCCAAATCCAATGTTGATCGTTCAGGGTGCAAAAACTTGGAAAGAAAATTGCGGTCGTTGCCACAATTTGCGATCCCCAAAGGAACTGACAGACGAAGAGTGGGATGTTTCAGTCTCTCACATGCGCGTCCGGGCCAATTTATCGAAAGGCGACGCGGAGGCGGTTCGTGCCTTCTTGAAAGCCAGTAACTAACCAGAAAAACCAAAAGGAAATTTGATATGATATCTCAATCTAAATTGACCTTCGTCGCAATAGTCTTGGCAAGCTCGGCCAATCTTTTCTTTTTTACTCCGGCATTGGCGGATGATGTAAATGCAGCAAAGGGTAAGGCGGTCTATGAAGGGACCTGCATTTATTGCCATGGAGATAATGGGAAAGGGGAAATCCCGGGATCTCCGGATTTTAACAAAACTGATGGAGTGCTCTCCAAAACCGATGAGGAGCTCATAAGAAATATAACGGAAGGCTTTGAAAGCCCAGGCGCGGATATGCCTATGCCTGCCAAGGGCGGGAATCCTGACCTGACCGATGAAGATATTGCCAATGTGCTGACCTTTCTCAAAACAAAATTTGTGAAAGAAAAGTCCAAATGAACAAGCTCGGTACTATACAGTTTGGCATAAGAAATGGGTGGAAATATGGTTATGGCGAACCAACATAGACGGAGATCGAATCACTCTGGGCATGCCCCGCAATCAGCCAATACTCGCGCCTTGAAAATAACCGGCTGGCTGACTGGCGTTTATTTTCTGATCGAGCTTGGCATCGGGATATATACTGGTTCTATCTCGGTGTTGTCGGATGCCTTTCATACGTTTTCGGCGGTTGGTGGCGTCATTCTAGCTTTTGTCGCAGCCCAGATCGCGCGGCGCCCTGCCGATAGAACAAGAACCTTTGGCTCTAATCGAGCGGAAGTCATTGGCGCACTACTCAATGGAGGATTCCTGTTGATAATGGCGATTTTGGTATTTGTCATGGGCACCATGCGTCTTGGGAAACCCATTGACCTGCCGACAACCCCCATGTTGTTGGCCGCTTTTGGCGGACTTATTACCGAAGTTATTTCGATTCGGTTATTATATCAGGGGCAAAAAGAGAGCATCAATCTAAGGGGTGCGTTTTGGCATGTGCTGCAAACCTTAATCGGCAGTTTGTTGATCATCGTTTCGGCATTGGTTATTCGCTTTACCGGATTCAACGCAATTGACCCTCTACTGGGCATGGCCTTTGGAATTGTCTTGGTTCTAGCTTCCATCCAAATTATTCGCGAGGCCGTGGGAATTTTGATGGAAAATACGCCGATTGGTCTCGATCTGGATGCACTTATTCAAAGTTTGAAAAAAATTCAGGGCGTTAAGGATATCCACCACGTTCATGCTTGGGTGTTGGTCACTGGTCGAACTCTTTTTTCGGCGCATATCCATGTAGATGAAGAACAAGATACCGACACCATTTTGCACGCAGCACGCGACATTTTACGCCAAGAGCATGATATCTACTTTGCCACCTTACAAGTAGAAACTCGGTGCCAAGACCAAAGTGAACAAACGGACATTGATTTTATTCAATTAAATTCGGGTCAAACGTAGGGAGATCAATAATGAGCGGATCAACATCCACTAACCGTTTAAGCATGATGCGAACTGGAATGGCATTATCGCTATTGTTTGCGACCAGCTTTTTGGCCTGTGTTGCTTGGGGTCTTGTCACACCGTGGCCGATGCACATGCACGAGGCTTGGACACCTTTGCTGCCCGGCTTTGTCTGGTTAACCCCAGCCGGTTTTCTGATCGGCCTGATAGAGAGTTATTTGTATGGTTGGTGGATCAGCGTGGTCTTTGTACCCATTTATAATCGTTTTTGACTGATTAATTGTTGGCGCGGTACGAAGTTCAAAAACGGCTGAAGCTTGCCATGTATATGGCGCAGAAAGGTTGCTTGGGCGAAAGGCACAAGAAAACAGCATAGCCGTGGCGCCGGTTTCCTAGGGGTCACGATGGTGTGACATCTACAAATTTAGCTTGATCCTGTAGCTACTACAGGTGTTAGGGTTACTAGATGAGATCAGTGTTGTTCATATTGTTTGCAATTATCGGCAATTCTTGGCCCGCATTGGCGGCCCCAGTTACGTTTAATACTGCCCTGCCAGTAAGCCAAGGTGAGACCATTGTTCGTGGGCAGGTCATTTATGGGGAAGCAAGTGGTGGTGGTGCCAAATTTACAATCAAAAACCTCGCTTTGGCGACCGGTTACGGGGTAACATCCAAGCTGGCCTTGTTCGGCGTTATTCCTTTTGCCCAAAAGCGCCTGCAAACGCCAATTGCCCATCGCCAATCCACCGGGTTTGGCGATGCCCGGGTCTTCGCCCGATATACGATGATACAACGGGACGGTAGAGGAAATACATTTCGGATTGCGCCCTTTATTGGCGCTAAACTTCCCTTAGGTGCAAGCAATAGAAAGGATCAGCTGGGGCGTTTGCCCCAAGCGGTGCAACCCGGATCCGGAACCGTGGATGGGTTTGGCGGTGTGATCATGACTTTGGCCAACACAAAATGGCAAAATGATACCCAGATCAGTTTTCAGACGAATGGAAGCGCGAACGGATTTCAGGCAGGACGCAGTTTTCGGGCTGATACATCGCTTCAGGTGCGCCTGCACGATCAAGCACTAACTTCAAAAAAAGCAGCGTATTTGTATGCTGTGCTGGAAGCCGGCATCGAGCTGCGCGCTCGAGACCGACTAAACGGATCAGAAATAGCCATCAGTGGCGCAGATCAGATCAACCTAGCTCCGGCATTACAGTTGGCGACCTTACGCTGGATTGCTGAAATATCCTTTTTGTTGCCTGTTTGGCAAAATACCAATGGTGCGGCGATTTCGTCGGATTTTCAAACCCGCATTGGATTGCGGATCAATTACTAGGAGACGAAAATGAAAAGCAAACTCATTGTGGCTGGCCTGCTGTTCGCAAGCCTGTCGGTCCCAGCGTTGGGCGAGGATCAACAGACTAAAATCAGGGTAGACGGGATGACCTGTCCGTTTTGCGCGGCAACCACTGAAAAGGCACTTTCGGAGGTGTCTGGTGTAAAATCCGTCCACACAGACCTAGAAAAAGGCGTGATCACCGTTTGCGCGACAAAAGAATCAAAATTGGATGAAGTCTCGTTAAAAGAGATGCTACTCAAAAAGGGCTTCACCTATGTCAGCAAGGAAATATCCAATACCTGCAAGGCCACATGAACAACCCATCGTCCACGCATGAGGCACCACGTCGGAGCTGGGGTTGGTTGATCCTGTTCACGTCCTCAACAACGTTGATTTGTTGCGCGTTACCGATACTATTGGTTAGTCTGGGCGCCGGGGCCTTGTCGGCGGCCATGTTCGCCAAACTGCCTTTTTTGGGTGTTCTTGCACACCATAAAATCTGGATGTTTCTGGGTAGTGGGCTGCTGCTCGTTTTGGCAGGGTGGTCAGTGTACCGACCAGGAAGATCCTGTCCCACAGACCCGATCCTGGCAAAGCAATGCCAAAAGGTAGATCGTTGGAATCGACGATTTTTGATCCTTTCCGGAATCGTTTGGGGGATTGGGTTTTCTGCCGCCTACATGGCCGCTCCGCTCTATCGATGGCTGTCGTGAAATTTGCTCCTGAATGGTGAGGGATCACCGTTTTCTGCCCGTATCACTCGAAAGTACGAAGGTAGGTTTTGAGAGGGGCAAATGTTCGGGTATCAAGTTGCAGTCACCAAGCCAAATTTTTTGAGCGCACATTTCGAGTCTCGCGACAATTCCTTGAACGCCGTGCGCCTATTTTTGGCGCTGGCGGTAGCCATCGCACATGCGCTAACCATTAAGAATGGTCTTGGTTCCATTGAGCGCATTCGCATTTTTGATTTGACCACCAGTTATATGGCGGTGAACGGGTTTTTTATGCTGAGTGGAATGCTGATCGCTTGGTCGCTCTCTTTCCGCAAAGATTTAGTGTTTTTTATCACGGCGCGTGTCTTGCGGTTGCTTCCAGCATTGATTGTCTTGGCCCTCATTTCCGCGCTGGTCGTTGGCCCAATATTTACCGCCTACACTTTTGAGCAATATGTGAGAGACCCGGATTTTTGGCAATATCCATTGCGGGTGATCACCTTCGGGCGGGTTGATGACGGACCGCCAGGTTTATTTTCCACCGCACCTTGGCCCGGGGAGTTTTCAGGATCACTGTGGACGTTGCGGTATGAGGCGTTGGCGTATGTGGGTGCGGCTATTGTGTTTGCGACGGGTCTGCTGAGAACAAGAGTCGGCCCGGCACTTCTGGCGGTTTTGTCGATTGCCGCGTTTTCTTTCCTACGGATGAAGTACGCAGATACGCTGAATGACACGCCCATTTTTTCAGTGATCCGGTTTGCCGTTTGTTTCACGTTAGGGATGACAGCATATGCGTATGGGAAATGGATTCCCGTTCGCTGGCGATACTTGCCCTTACTACTTGGTTTATTTTTTCTGTTTGGAAAAACATCTGTCGCGGAAATTATCGGCAATCTGGCCCTTGGTTATTTGATTTTGCTTGTGGGTTTTCGAGCTGGAACCGTCTTCGACCCCATTCAAAAAATGCCTGATATGTCATATGGCATTTATATATGGCATTGGCCCATTTATCAGATATTTTTGCTTAAAAACTCAGATGTATCTGCTTGGGTGTTGGTCTTTGTTGCCATTCCGCTCGCCATGTTGGTGGCGTTGCTTTCTTGGGTTTACATCGAAAAACCGAGCCTTGGCCTGAAGGTCGGCATAAGCTCATGGGTTCATCAATTCATGTTTCGACTGAAGAGAGGCTGACCGTTACGTTTGGTCATGCGAAACTTGAAAACGTTCCAATTTTTTTCTGGCGCGATACACCCTCATTTCAACCGCCTTGGAACTGATCCCCAATATTTTGGCTGCTTGTTTGTGACTCAAATCCTCAATGGCACATAAAACCAACGGTTCGCGTAATGCTCGCGGTAATTCCGCTATTTGTTGCTCAAGAATTTGAATTTCTCTTTTGGCCAATAATTGGCTTTCTGGATCTTCTGGCAAGCTAAACTGGGAAACTTTCTCCTCTAAAAATGGTGTCATTCGTAGCAGGAAATTTCGGGTTTTTCTTTTCCGCCCTAGATCCCGACATTTGTTGAGGGTAATTTGATACAGCCAGGTCGAAGCTTCAAATTTTGGGTTGTATTTTGCCAAGTTTCGATGGGCCGCGACAAAAGTTTCTTGAACAACGTCTTCTGCATCATCTGGGTCTCCCACATGCCGTAAGGCGAAACGGTATAGCGGTAATTTGAAGCGGCGCATGAGGATGGTAAATGCGCGATCTTCGTGGCCAATTGCCCTCTTGATCAGCTCCCGCCCATCTTCGGATTCCAAGTCATATTTACTGGGCGGCGTCATGGAGTGACCGGATCACGATCTGGTCAAATTGCTCGGCCTGTTCTTCATTCAGCAAAGCCCGCATTTGGAATATATGATTTAAGGTGGCCGTTTGTAACTCACCCAAAATTTGTAAATACTCGTTTCCGGCTAGATCCACACCTGCCGAGAGCATATGATCTCTTTGAATGGCAATAGAGAGTGAATCATTGGCCACCTTTAATTTTTGTTCCAGTGTTTCCTTCTGACTTGAAAAGCCTTTTTCTAGCTGGTGGATTTGCTGCAATTGAATCTTTGAGAGATTTAAGGACCGGTGAATTTCCGAATGAAGGTCAGATTGAGGCTCCCTGTCGACAAACCAAACTGTGCCCATCCAGACGCCGCAAAACCCCACCATCAGGCTAATCAGAATGACGATAATTGTATTTCGCATCAAAGACCGTATCCGCGTCAGTTTTGAACCAGTTTCATTATACTATACGCAGGCGCGCTGGAAAAGGCATGCAAAGAGGTGCTGGCTTGTGCGGTGCTGGTAGTTGCGCCAACAATGCCGCCAAGTATCAGTACAATCGCCAATGCCGATCCGCGTAAAAGCAATGCTGAGTGAAGAATTGGATCCGGATGAGTTTCATCAGCCAAACGCTGCCACACACGAGCTTCCAATCCAGCGAGTCTGCTGTGATCTAGACTAGGGTTTAACCGCTTTAGCAAGGGGTCGGTTTTCGACGGATTGAGGCTCATGAATTCTTGCTTTCAATGTTTTGAAAAAAACCTAAATAGGTTGATCAAGACGTATGCAGGTGTGTGAGAATCCATTTTCCCTCGATCCGTTTCAAAATCGCCGTGCCACGGCGGTTCGCGGTCTTATCTTCGCCTTTGTATGTGTAGTCCATGTTAATGGCAAACGTAGCTGATGCCCAATCACTGGACACGGTTTCTGAGATGTTGGTAAATTCATATTTAGTAATTTTGAAATCAGGGTTGCTGAGTTCAGGGGCCAAATGATTGTCCCGATAGTCGGCCCATCCAATATTGGCTCCCTTACCCTCAAAAATAGTAAACTCTGTGCCGTTTTTTGCGACAAAACTCTCTACGGTTTTCATATCATTGGCTTGAAGTGCCGTCGCATAGGATCGCAAGGTTTTGGCGACATCGGATTGGTTTGCTTCGTGGGTCATTTCATGGGCGTGACCCGCTGTATGGTCCGGGTCTGCCATGGCAATTGGCGAATACCCGATTGCAACAAATAGGGCGGCTGTGATTTGTTTTTTGAATTTCATAGCAATGCTCCTGCATCTGAAGAAAAATTAAAGAGAAGATTTGATTTGGAACGAGGCGACCTTACCCCATCCCCGGCATTAGATGTTTGATACCGCCATGAGCCAAAGCACCGCCAAGAAATCCGTTAAGGGCAACGGCAATTGCCACGCTAAACAGGGCCAGATTAAATAGAAAAACTGTTACTGAACTGGCCTGAGTTCGGATTTTTTCCACAAGAAATGTTGTTAGCAATGCGCCAAGTAACAAGCCTGTGCCGATCCATCGGTGGCTGAACATAATTGGGGCTTCGGCGTGTTGCTGTGGGCCGGAGTGAGCCCATCCCAATAGACCCGCAGCAATCACAGCGGCCAACCCAGTCCAGACCAAAAACCGAACTGTATCCTGATAGGATTCTTTTCGGCGCGTTAAAAAGAGCGCTTGCGCAAATGCAGCCGTCATAAAAAGAGCGATGGGAAAGTGAACGATGAGCGGATGGTATTTTCCGATGCTGGCCATTGATTTGGCAAATGGCGTACTATCTGGTGACAGTCCCCAGTGAGAATGGCCTTCTGTTTTCGCGCCCTTGTCATGATCGTGGGCCTCTGTCATGTCGTGATCTTCTGCCTCAATGGTTTCATGCTCGTGGGCTTCGTCTTCATCTGCATGATGTGACTCAGGTGAAGCCGCCTGTTCGCTAACCTCGGAATGTAATTCAGTTGGATGAGCCAAAGCTGCTTGTTGTAGTCCCACGCCCAGTATTGCAATTGCAATCATCGCCCAGAATATTTGAATTTTATGTCGCACTAAGTTTCTCCTGATCATCCATGTACAGAAGAATACGGATCGAATGTGTCTGTCCCTCAAACCAATTTCCAAACGCACAAACTTGAGATCATCTAAACGGGCAGAATTTGCAGCACGTCTGAACGAAACGGCACGAACGGTATTGTCAGGTTAAAATTGATAACCCAAGTTAGGCTTATAACTAGCAAGATTTACGCTTAAGGTTGATACCATTTTGTCAGAGCATCAGATCACATGAAATTGAAATTTCCACGATGTTTCAAATGAAGGTTCTACCTTCCCTGTATTTTCCCTGTTAACAGGGAAATATTGGGTGAGACCAATTCGCCATTGACTGCGTACACCACCACCTAGTCTGCCAGTTTTAGGGCACACTGGCGTCTCTCTATTTAGTGGCGCAGTTTCCGTGGGTTAGCGTCATGATCTGCTCGCTCATGAGAAGTGGCTCGGGGAATTTGAACAAGTTGTTCCCCGTCTGCACCATTCTTTCCTGTCCTGTCGAGATGCTAAAGTTCGCCACTTGAGGGCGCGGCTTTAGGTTCGACAAATGCTTGTTCAAACATGTAGTGTATCCGTTCAGGGAGGCCGACATGAAGATAATCCGCACGATTTGCTATTCCGTACTTGTTTTGGCTGGCACGGCTTGTCAGCCGGTAGAGCAGGCCAAAGAGGTGGGTATCCAACCAGAGCCTGCGGAAACTGTCGCGGCCCAATCACTGGGACATGGACAACCTGATAAATTGCTGTGGGGAGATACCCACCTGCACACCTCAAACTCTGCTGACGCATTTTCATTCGGGGCACGCCTGACCCCAGCCGATGCGTATCGGTTTGCCCGTGGCGAAGAAGTGGTTTCTTCTTCTGGATTAAAGGCACAATTGGCCCGGCCGTTGGACTTTCTGGTTGTTGCAGATCATGCAGAAGGCTTGGGGTTGTCCGTCGAGCTGTTCAATGGCAATCCGCTTTTGATGACCGATGCCAAGGCGCGCCGTTGGCATGACATGCTGAATGCGGGTCCGGAGCAATCCTTCAAAGTTGCCAAAGAAATGATTACCTCTTTGTCCACGGGCACTTTGCCTGAACCGATTACCAATCCTAAAACGGTTGTCCCATTGTTGCGGGCGACATGGCACCGCAATACGGAGGTTGCAGATGAGTTTAATACGCCGGGCGTTTTTACCGCATTGATCGGGTATGAATACACCTCAGTGCCACAAGGCAATAATTTACATCGCGTGGTGGTGTTTCGCGATGGAAAAGCCAAAACAGATCAAATTTTACCTTTTTCGGCACTGGGTAGTGAAGATCCGGAAGATCTGTGGGCGGTGTTGGCCCGCTACGAACAAAAAACTGGCGGGCAGGTTTTGGCCATCCCACATAACAGCAATCTGTCCAATGGCCGGATGTTTGCCCGAGTGGACTTTGCCGGCGAACCGATTGATGAGGCCTACGCAACAGATCGCGCCCGTTGGGAACCTTTGGTTGAAATCACTCAAATCAAAGGGGACAGTGAATCTCACCCATTTTTATCGCCCAATGATGAGTTTGCCGCTTTTGGTGATGCAGGCTGGGATTTGGGAAATTTGAGCTTACAGCAATTAAAAAAACCGGAAATGCTGGCTGGTGATTATGTGCGCGAAGCCTTGAAAACTGGCTTGGACTTGGGCGCAGAAACTGGAACCAATCCGTTTAAATATGGCGTGATCGGATCGACCGATAGCCATACCGGATTATCAACCGCTGATGACAATAATTTTTTTGGCAAACACGCGGACAGCGAACCCAAACCTGACCGCATTCGACACGTGGTCAACGGCTCAATACCGGGTCGAGCAACACGAATCGGCTGGCAATACCAAGCTGGCGGCTATGCCGCTGTATGGGCGCGGGAAAACACACGCGAAGAGGTTTGGGACGCATTAAAACGCAAAGAGGTCTACGGCACGACTGGGCCTCGTATGCGGGTCAGGTTTTTTGGCGGCAGCGGGTTTGGTGCAGATGATGCGAAATCGGCCAATATGGCCGGGATTGGATATGCCAAGGGCGTACCGATGGGTGGCGATATGGAATTGGACGAGGGCGAAACGCCCAGTTTCTTAGTCGCTGCTATGAAAGATCCAGATGGGGCCAATCTAGATCGCGTGCAAATAATCAAGGGTTGGCGCGGCATAGATGGTGAGACTTATGAGCAGATCTATGAAGTAAATTGGGCTGGAAACCGGACGCTGAACGAAGACGGAAAATTGTCTTCCATTGGATCAACGGTGAATGTTTCAGATGCCAGTTACGACAATTCAATTGGCGCAAGTGAATTATCCAGCATCTGGCAGGACCCGGACTTTGATCCCGACCTGCCGAGCTTCTATTATGTGCGGGTGCTTGAAATACCCACGCCGCGATGGCCAGCCTATGATGCCAAAAGATTTGGTGTTGAAATGCCTGAGGGTACTCAAACCAGTCAGCAGGAACGGGCCTATACCTCGCCGATCTGGTATACGCCTAAATAAATTCAACTGGAGAGTATTATGAAATTTAATTTTTTGGTCGGCGCTAGTCTGTTGGCGCTTGGCGCATGTACGGTTGCCGAAGCTCCAGCACCAGAGGCGCTAGAGGCTGATTTGACCAATTCTGAGCCAACTAGTCAGCAAATATCTGCAGGTCCGCATTATTCTGCTGCAACCAGCAACACCCACCCAACCCGAGTTTATTGGGGGGATACTCACCTGCACACAAACCTGTCGCAAGATGCCTTTACATTTGGCGTAACCTTGGGAGCGGATGAGTCCTATAAATTTGCCAAAGGTGAGCCGGTCGTGGCGACCCATGGCGAGATTGCCCAATTACAACGCCCTTTGGATTTTCTGGTAGTTTCAGACCATGCGGAAGGGCTGGGGGCCATGAAGGCCTTATTGGATGGCAATGAAAAATTGCTCAAGGTTGAGCGTTTGCAGCGATGGCGCGAAGAGTTCTTGAAGGGAACAGCAGAGGCTAGAAATGCCGTGGCGCAGGATGGCCGGGGTAATGGGTGGCCTTTGGAGCTAGAATCAGAAGAGATCAAATCAGATTCATGGGCGCATCTTCGCGGTGCAGCTGAGCGCTATAATGAACCCGGGAAATTTACAGCATTTATCGGGTTTGAGTGGACGTCATCGCCCGGTGGTAGCAATTTGCACCGCGTGGTGATCTTTAAAGATGGTGCGGAAAAAACAGGAAAAACCTTGCCGTTTTCACAAAATGAAAGCGACAAGCCAGAAGATCTTTGGAAGTACTTGCAAAGCTATGAGACCAAAACTGGAGGACAGGTTTTGGCCATTCCCCACAATGGCAATATCTCGAATGGCCTGATGTTTCCATTATTGCAGGAAAATGGCCAGCCATTGGGTGCCGCCTATGTAGAAACACGGTCCCGTTGGGAGCCAATTATGGAGGTAACCCAGATCAAGGGCGATGGGGAGACCCATGCCTTTTTGTCTCCAAATGACGAGTTTGCCAATTATGAAACATGGGATTTTGGCAATTTTAAAGGGGTGCTCAAAACCGACGATATGCTGGAGTTTGAATATGCCCGTTCGGCCCTGAAAAACGGCTTGAAGCTGGAAGCGGACTTCGGCACCAACCCGTATAAGCTGGGCATGATTGGTTCCACAGATTCGCATACTGCTCTGTCGACTGCCGATGAAGACAATTTTTATGGTAAACACAGCGCCGGTATGGAGCCGCAAAAAAATCGGTGGAAAGACCCGGTTGGCAAAGGTGGAGACCAAGCTATTCCGGGATTCATGATGGCTGCATCCGGATCGGCAGCGGTCTGGGCCAAACAAAACACCCGTGAGTCAATATGGGATGCTATGAAGCGTAAGGAAGTGTATGCTACGACCGGACCGCGCATGACCGTTCGCCTTTTTGGCGGGTGGAATTTTCAAGAAGCTGATGCGTACAACCCGGATTTGGCCAGAATCGGGTATGCCGGCGGGGTGCCGATGGGGGGGGATTTGTCTGCCAACCCGGCTGATCAGGCTCCCACATTCCTGATTGCAGCAGCCAGAGACCCGATGGGTGCCAATCTGGACCGGGTACAAATGGTTAAAGGGTGGCGCGCAACTGATGGCGAAACCCATGAGCAAGTTTATGATGTAAAATGGGCCGGGCAGCGATCCATTGGTGCGGATGGCAAACTGCCAGCCATTGGCTCGACCGTTGATGTGGCCAATGCAACCTATTCTAACTCAATTGGCGCTGCGGAATTGGCAATTGTCTGGCAAGATCCGGATTTTGATGCGAAGCAACATGCGTTTTATTATGTCCGCGTTCTGGAAATACCCACGCCGCGCTGGACCGGATATGATGCGAAGTATTTCGAAACCCAAATGGCGCCAATGGTTAGATTACAACATCAGGAACGGGCGTATACTTCGCCGATCTGGTATACGCCGAACGCAGAGTAAAAAATGGCTAGTTCAAAGTTTGGATCTTTTTTCAAGAAAGTTTGGAAAGATCCACTGATCCATTTTCTGTTGCTGGGTGGACTGTTGTTTGCGATGTTTTACCTAAACGGAGGCGCTGTAGCTAACCGTGACAAGGGCATCCATTTAAGCTTGGCGGCGCAGCAACATTTGGCCGACTTGTTTGAAATTACCTGGCAGCGAGCGCCAACCAAAGATGAACTATCCAACCTGATTGCCGAGCAGATCAAGGAAGAAATTTATTACCGCGAGGCGTTGGCTTTAGGGCTGGATGAAAACGACACCATTGTCCGTCGTCGTTTGCGGCAAAAACTTGAATTTATGCATGAAGACTTATCAGGCAATGCGGAGCCAAACGAAGTCCAGTTACGACATTTTTTCAACACACACCTTGATCGCTATAAAACGGATCGGGTCATTTCATTTGAACAGGTACTGATCTCAACCCAAACCGTGCACGGGACTTCTGACGTGGCGACCCAGGCGTTGCGGGCGCTTGCATCCGGTGTCAGTGCTGGCAAAATAAGCCGCTCATCTTTATTACCCGTATCCATGAGGCTCGAGACAGGCCGGGCGATCTCCAATGTATTTGGCTCGGATTTTCTGGTTGGAATAACCGAAATCGGGCCTGGTGAATGGCGCGGCCCTATCTATTCTAGCTTTGGCAGCCATCTGGTGAAGATCACGCTGGATCAACCATCAAGACCACTCAGTTTTGCCAACGCCAGAACCAATGTCACGACAGATTTTATACGAGATCGACGTGAAGCGGCAGCGATCCGGTACTATCAAGACCTTCGCAGCCAATACCGGATTACGGTAGAAAAACAACCATGATGGTAGTTCGGTCTCTTTTTTTCCTGACGATCTTGGCTGGCTGCCTATTTGGTTTTTCGGCGCAGGCACATGAGCTGCGCCCAGCTTATCTGTCGGTATCCGAGGCGGCAGAAAACCAATACGATGTTTTGTGGAAAACCCCGGCATTGGGGGAAAAGCAGCTCGCGCTAAAAGCTCAATTCCCGACTGATTGCCTGATCTCCAACGGAGTGCGACGGGTTGAAAAAAACCAATTTGCCATTGAAACATGGCGGCTGGATTGCCCGACCTCACTGCGTGGGCGCTCTTTGTCTATTGGCGGGTTGGAAAAAACTCTGACCGATGTGCTGGTGCGAGTTCAATGGTTGGACGGAGCCATTTTTATGACCCGCCTGATGCCAGAGAAGACTCGATTGGATTTCACCAAAGAGGAAACACGAGGCGGTATCGCACAAACTTATTTTGGTTTGGGGGTGCAGCACATTTTAGGTGGGATCGACCACTTAATGTTCGTGTTGGCTGTGTTGCTGTTGATAACCGGTGGCCACAAACTGTTTTGGGCAATAACCGCGTTTACTTTGGGCCATAGTATTACCCTGACCTTGGCCACGTTGGACATTGTACAGCTTGATCCGTCTCTAGTTGAGATCCTGATTGCCCTGAGCATCGTGCTGATGGCCTATGAAGCAACCAGACGATGGCAGGGACATTCGGGACTGACCTTGCAATTTCCCTGGGTCGTTACCTTCAGCTTTGGGTTGTTACACGGGTTTGGGTTTGCCGGGGCTTTGCGAAATATCGGTTTGCCGCAAACTGATTTTCCCATCGCACTTTTGTTTTTTAATGTTGGGGTCGAGGCGGGTCAGCTCCTGTTTATTGCCGCCATTTTTATACTGGTCGCGCTGCCGTTCATAAAACTATACAGGCAATCCCCCAACCCCATGATGTTGGCTGGGTACGGGATTGGCATCATGGCCGTATTCTGGACATTGCAGCGTGCGGCATTGGTGTTTTAACCAACCCGATTCTGGTTGTCCTGATGATGCAAGAACGGGGGCACAGGACACCGCGTCAAAGTACAAATTATGACAGGGTTTGTAACGCCTCTGGATTGTAGTCGTCCAATTCGTCCAAGCGACCGTCCTTGACCTTTGTGGCCCAATTCGGATCTTGCAATAGAGCGCGGCCGATGGCGACTAGGTCAAATTCACCTTTGTCGAGGCGCTCGATGATATCATCAAGCGAAGCTGCTTCTGAACCTTCGCCCATAAACGCTCCGATGAAATCACTGGATAAGCCAACCGAGCCAACGGTGATGGTGGGTAGTCCGGTAAGCTTTTTAGCCCAACCGGCAAGGTTCAAATCCGATCCATCAAATTCAGGTTCCCAATATCGCCGTTGTGAGCAGTGCAGAATATCAACGCCTGCATCGACAAAGACCTTCAAAAAGGCTTCCAATTTTTCAGGTGTTTCAGCCAATTTGGCCGAGTATTCCTGTTGTTTCCATTGAGAAAATCGCAAAATAATCGGGATATCATTACCAATTGCCTTGCGACATTCTTGGATAATTTCAGCGCCAAACCGGGCGCGATCGGTTAAATCGCCGCCATATTTATCTTCTCGGGCATTCATCACATCCCAGAAAAATTCATCAATTAGATACCCGTGAGCCCCATGGATTTCGATCGCATCAAAACCGAGCTTTGCGGCGTAGCCAGCAGAGCGCGCGAAGGAGGCAACCATGTCGTCAACTTCCGTCTCGCTCAACACCGGTGCAACTAGTTTGCCCGTATGCGTCAGGCCAGATGGGCTGTCTGTCGGGGCTTCGGGTGAAATTCCGGTTCCCGGTTTCCGGGTCATCCCGGTGTGCCATAATTGTGGCGCGATTTTGCCGCCCGCTGCGTGTACTTTTTCACAAATATTTGCCCAGCCAGCCAGCGGTTCTTTGCCGTGAAACAACGGCACGTTGGTATCGCTCGAGGCACCCGGACGATCAACGGTGGTTCCTTCGGTGACGATCAAGCCTACATCCGCCGCAGCCCGACGTTGATAATAGTCAGCAACATTGTCACTGGGTACGCCGTTGGGCGAAAAACTGCGGGTCATCGGCGCCATAACGATACGATTGGGTAGCGTCATACCGCGACATGAAAAGGGCTGGAATAGAGAGTTTGTCATAAGGATCCTTACCAAAAAATACGGCTTGGATGATTATCCAACCGCGTCAGCAAGGAACTGAAATTGGTACACCAGCCAAAAAAGTCAATGTCCAATCGAAAATTCCGAGTATTTGCTAGCATGCGGTGATTGATCTGGTTATTTCAACAGGACATAAATCCCTGTCCGGGCAGGTCAATTTTGATGTTGGACAGGCCAAGCGCTTGCAATCTGTACGTTGGCGCAACATAAATGGCGTGAAATAATCAATGAAAGAGACCGATATGATGAATCGTTTTTTGGTACTGATTGCCTGTTTGTGGGGAACATCGGCTTTTGCACAAAGCACAATAATCAAGGCTGGGCACTTGGTTGATGTTGAAAATGGTCAGGTTTTGCAAGATCGTTTCATTTTGGTTGAAGACGGTTTGATTCGACAAATCGGTTCTGGACCTGAGATTGAATCCGCTCAGAAAACTGAACCGGTTTCCTATATTGATTTGTCAAAATTCACCGTATTGCCGGGCTTGTCCGACTCTCATGTACATCTGAGCGCCGATGCCAATGCCCACGGCTACAGAAGGCTGACTATTTCAACGCCGCGCGCTGCGATCAATGGAGTTGCTAATGCCCGAAAGACGATCATGGCTGGCTTTACCACGGTTAGAAACTTGGGCGCCGGGGGTTTTGTCGATGTCGATCTGATGAATGCGATCAATGAGGGCATAGTGCCGGGGCCGCGTATGATCCCGGCGGGTCGTTCCATCGGAATTACCGGTGGCCATTGCGACACAAATTTATTGCCTTTTGAATATCATAAGAAGGCGGGCGGTGTGGCTGATGGCCCATGGGCAGTGCGCGCCAAGGTCCGCGAAAACATCAAGTATGGTGCGAAAGTCATCAAATTTTGCGGCACTGGTGGTGTTTTGTCGAAGGGCACCAAAATCGGGGCACAACAATTCAGCTTTGAAGAAATGAAGGCTTTGGTGGATGAGGCACACTTGTTGGGCCTGAAGGTGGCGGTGCATGCCCACGGCGAAGATGGGATCAATACCGCTCTGCGGGCAGGGGTGGATTCGGTCGAACATGCCAGCCTGATTTCAGACCAAGGCTTGCGAACTGCCAAACGGAACGGGACTTTCCTTAGCATGGATATTTATGTTTCGGATTACATTTTGGGCGAAGGGGAGGCTGCGGGCATTTTGGAAGAATCATTGGCTAAGGAACGCATTGTTGGCAAAAGGCAGCGTGAGCGGTTTCAGGCTGCGGTACAGGCCGGGGTGAAATTGGCGTTTGGAACTGATGCCGGTGTGTATCCCCACGGCGATAATGCGCGGCAATTTGCCTATATGGTCAAATGGGGCATGACCCCGATGCAGGCTATTCAGGCCTCAACCACCTCCAATGCGGAGCTGTTTGGGTTGAGCGACACCATTGGTTCGCTGACGGTTGGTAAAATCGCAGATATTATCGCGGTTCAAGAAGACCCAACTCAAAATATCCGAACACTTGAGCATGTGGTCTTTGTTATGAAAGACGGACGTGTCGTATTGCCAATTGCTGACGATTAACCGGAAGGGGTTTTTCAAATGAGTGTTTTGATGAGACATAAATTTTCGTCTGGAGTGCTTGCTCTGGCGTTGAGTGCTTTGGTGCTGTCCGGTTGTACACCGCCGCAAACCAGCAAGCAGAGCGAAGCGGCATCCGTTTCGCAATCGAAGATTGAAAACCCTGCCCCATTTGGCTGGTCTTTGCCTGAAATTTCTGCCGCCGTGCAATCTGGTGAGCTTTCATCAAGCGAGCTGGTCGCGGCGTATCTGGCCCGCATTGAGGCAGTTGATCGGGCTGGGCCACAGCTACAGAGCATTTTGACGCTGAATCTGGATGCTATGAACCAAGCCAAAGCTCTGGATGCTGAATTAGTGGCTGGAAATTCGCGCGGTCCGTTGCATGGCATACCCATTTTGGTCAAAGACAATATTGAAACCCGCGACCCAATGCCGACAACTGCTGGCTCAACGGCATTGCAAAATAATCTAAACCATCGTGATGCGCCGTTGATTGCCAATTTACGCGAAGCCGGTGCCGTTATTCTGGGCAAAACCAATTTGTCACAATGGGCTAATTTTCGCTCGAATGCGTCGATCAGCGGATGGAGCGCTTTGGGTGGTCAAACCAGAAATCCGCATATTCTGGATCGATCGCCCTGCGGGTCCAGTGCGGGTAGTGGCGTTGCAGTCGCCGCATTTCTAACTAGTGGTGCGATTGGCACAGAGACCAATGGCTCGATCAGTTGCCCTTCAGCGCGCAACGGCATTGTTGGATTTAAGCCAACAGTAGGCTTGGTTTCGCAACGTTTGATCATTCCCATATCATCTACCCAAGACACAGCTGGCCCGATGACCTTAAGCGTAGAGGGGGCTGCCTTGATGTTGGACGGAATGACCGGGCGAAGTGGAGAACAGTCTTTTACTCGCTTGCTGAAAAAATCCGCATTGGATGGCAAAAGGATTGGCGTACTACGCTTTGCTCAAGGCAAGATTCCAGCCATTCAGGATCGGTTTGAAAAAGCTCTTTTAGTGTTGGAGGAAGCCGGTGCGGTATTGATCGATATCGATACCTATGAACCACCAAAATCATTTTGGGATGATTCATTTGCGGTTTTGCAGTGGGAGTTCAAAGAGACGTTAAATGCTTATCTTGCTGGGACAAGCGAGCAGGTAAAGACCAGATCACTGGCTGAATTGATTGCCTTTAATCAGGTAGAACGTGAAATTGAACAATCCCTGTTTGATCAGGATGTCTTTGAAATGTCCGAAGCCCGTACCGGGTTGGATGACCCAGAATACCTGAAGGCACTAAATCTTGTCCTTACCGCAACCCGTCAGGATGGTATTGATAGGATTTTGGGTGAGAACCAGCTTGACCTGCTGGTTGCGCCAACGGGTGCCCCGGCATTTTTAATTGATCCGGTTTTTGGGGATGGTTTCCCAGGTGGAAATACCGGTGGGGGATGGATGGCGGCCATTGCCGGATACCCGCATTTGACAGTACCAATGGGAAGCATTTCCGCTTTGCCGGTCGGTATCTCGTTTATGGGAGCCGCAGGTCAGGATGCCGAAGTGCTGGCCGCCGGGTATGCCTATGAAATTCGTAGCGCCAAGCGGGTAATTCCGCAGTTTTTACCAAGTGCTGACGCTGTACCATCTGTTCAAAAAGCGTTTATGCGTCGACCAAGGCCAGCCAGTGAGTAGGGCTAATCTTCAGCCAGATTGCGGAGATCGGAGAGCAGGCCGTTTAATTGCTCGCCATAACGCTTCCATCGACCGATAGAGCCGGAATAGAGCGGTTGGCGCACTTGCACCGAACTTGCGGTGGAGACAGGTGCGCTGTTCTCGTGAAATCGCATACAGGCGTCATTCCATGGCAAATCACAAAATTCCAACAATCGCCGGGTCTGGTTCTCTTGATCATGGACGATATTCTCATACCGGACTTCCATGAACCGATTGGCTGGCAATACGTCCCGCC
Source organism: Robiginitomaculum sp. (assembly GCA_002733805.1). GTDB lineage: Bacteria > Pseudomonadota > Alphaproteobacteria > Caulobacterales > Maricaulaceae > Robiginitomaculum_B. The sequence goes on from NVXG01000003.1 coordinate 48,248, forward strand.
ATTGTGTCATCAAATGATCAAACCCCTGATAGAACTGTGCCGTATCTGCAAGGTCATAGGTATAGTTGTAATAGGAGTGTTGCACCGTAAACAATTGTCGGTAATTGCTTAAACAACTATCCATTGCCCCGCGCCGCAAGACGATCATTTTGGCATTGGGCATCGCGCGGTGGATCAAGGCCGCATAAAAGAAGTTCAGCGGCATTTTGTCGGTCATTCTGTCAGCGCCGCGAGCCAGTTCAATCGTATTTTTGATGTACATCTGGCCAATGGTATCCATGGGGATGTCGCTAGCCGCGATCAATGTTTCGGGGTCCATCACCATATTGGAACGGGTCTGGGTTGCCTCTTTGATCAGGCCAGCAAATACGTTTAATTCACCAGCTGAAACGACGTCAGGATGCGATGATAAAATACGATCGACCAAAGTTGTTCCAGTGCGGGGCAATCCAAAAATAAAAATCGGGCTGGCGGACGTGGCCTCGGTACCCGCTGAACTTTGTAAGGACTGGCTGGTTTGTTTTGCGGCTTCAAACAGGCCAGAATAATTGAACGAATTGGACGGCAGCGAGTTTCGTTTTTTCTCTTTTGCCTTTTGGAGCCATTGCAGGCTTTCTTCATATCGCCCCAAGTCTTCCAGTGTTTTTGCAATGGCATGGCCCAGATGCAAAGCCGCATCTGCATTGGAGCTATGTTGCTCAAACAATAGAACCAACTGATCCAGATGGTTCGTTTTGGGTGTTTGTCTTGCAAGCGCGACCAGTGAAGACCAGGCGCGATAATGGGCCGGATCCCGGCTTAAGGTGCTCTGGTAGGCAAGTTCGGCTTTCGAAAACTCACCCAAAAACTGATGTGATGCCGCCATGTTATAGTGAAAATTTGCCGGTCGCATATCCATGGACACGGCTTTTTCGAAAAACGGAATAGCCTTTTCATGAAATCCGGTGCGGCTGTATACGACGCCAATCGTATCAGCCACATAGGCATCTTCGATTGGCAAGTTGGCGGCCTGATCAATGACGTCTTTTGCGTGGTTCTGGCGACCCAAAATCGTTAGAACCTGTGCGAAATAGGCGTAATAGCGCGCAGCCTTTCCATCCAATGCAATGGCTCTGGAGTATAACTCGCAGGCCTTTGTGTGGTTGTCATGTTGTGCAGTAAGGCGGCCTAATAGATAGAATGCTTCGGCATTATCAGGATCGCTTTTAAGAACCTCTATGCAGGCGCCATGGGCAGCCCGAAACGCACCTTGTGATAATTGGTGCTCTGCTTCTTTGAGGATCAGAGCTAGTCTTGTTTCATTCTTCATCGGGCGTTTTCATTCTACCGGTGCTGACTTGCCGGCTTGTTTCAATGTCAAGTAAAATCAGGGCGTGATAAATCGGCCTCGTGTCTTGATATCTTCAATTACAGTAAAGCTGTTGGTTTGGGAAATGCCCGGGATTTCGGATATTTTTTCAAGGAGAACTTGGCGAAACTCATCCATGTTACTGACGCAAACTTTCAGCAGGCAATCAAACATTCCAGCTACCATGTGGCATTCAATAACCTCTGGAATGTCGAGAATGTGTTCGCTAAAGGTTTGAAAGGTCTTGTTGGTCGAGTCGGTGAACGTGACCTGGATGAAGGTGGTAAATCCTCGGTCAACCAGGCCCGGATTCAGGCGGGCTGTGTAGCCCTCAATATACCCTTGGCGCTCCAGTCGTTTGATGCGTTCGGCGCAGGGCGTTTGGCTGAGGCCAACTGTTTTAGCGATCTCAACGAAGCTAGCCCGGCCATTTTCCTCGAGAATGGCCATGATTTTCCGGTCAATTGAATCTGATTTATCTGTGTGTTGTTTTGGCAACATAGCGAATTTCTCTGTTTGGGTGGGGGAAACGTAATATTTTCTAGATTAAACACCAATATAACCCGTAAATATAGTTAAAAAGGCTAAGTTGGGCATCAAAACCAGTGTTTTTCATTGAAAACGAACCAAAGATACAGGATTTTCCACTTTTCAAATACCTATTTGCAGGTATGGTTTTAGGGTGCGGTAGCAGATGAAGCTCTTCAGATGTTGGAAGCCGTTGAAAAAAATATAGACTTGCAAATAGAAGCAGGGATAGAAAAAGAGACTAATCATATAGCAGACAAAGGCTGCGGCCTTTGCAGGCTGGGCCGGTATAAATTTCACCAAGGGGATTGAACATGAAACCTGATTTAAAAAAATACTTGAAAGCGTCTGCCAGTATTCTGGCATTGCCGGTGATGGGCATGGCTTTCGCAACGCCTGCATTTGCACAAGCGGATGATAATGACGAGATTATCGTAACGGCAACACGCCGCGAAGGTACGGTGCAAGATGTTCCGATCAATATTTCTGCTATTGGTGGTGTTCAAATCGAAGAGCAGGGCTTTTCTAGAATTTCCGATGTGTTGGCGTTTGTTCCGGGGATCAACGTTATTGACCAAGGGGGCCGAAACTCGAACGTGCTTATTGTTCGCGGTTTGAATGCTGATCCGATCGGGCAGGGCGGCTCTAATGATGGCGGCGGTACTGTAGCCACGTATTTGGGTGAAATCCCAATCTTTATCGATTTGAACCTGAACGACTTGCAACGGGTTGAAGTTCTGCTTGGCCCACAAGGTACGCTCTATGGTGCCGGCACACTGGGCGGTGCAATTCGGTACATTCCAAACAAACCAGATTTTGAATCCAACATGTTTGAAGTCCGTTCGGATATTTATGTGTTGGATGAGGGTGACGATATCAGTCACGATATTGGCATTACCTTCAACCTGCCGATCTCTGATACATTTGCCATTCGTGGGTCATTGGACCGTTTGGATGATAAAGGGTTTATTGATTACCCATTTGTCGTGCAGGAAATCGGTGTTTCCAATCCGGATCCGGATTTCACCAGTGCAGCGGCGCGTGCAGCCAATTTTAATCCAGCGAAAGACGCCAATGGTCAAGAACGGATTTCCGGCCGGATCGCCGCCCGTTGGCAGCCCAATGATAAATTTGATGCGACCGCGACCTATTATTTCCAGAACGAGAAAAACGAAGGCCGTACAACATCCGGTCATCGTGGCCCTATCCCGGCTGGACGGTATGAATCGCCAAGCCGTGTTTTGGAGCCAAATGAAGAAACCAACCAATTGGCGGCTCTGGAATTCACCTATGATTTAGGATTTGCTGAACTGACCTCTGCGACCGGCTATGGTAAATTTACCGAGGTCGGACAACGGGATCAAACAGATTTGCTGATCTCATTAGAGTATTCCTACGAGACATTCCCGACCTTTACTTCTCGTACTCGTGAAGAGCAAAGAGATACGTTTTTCAATCAAGAGGTTCGGATCGTATCTTCTGGTGATCATCGCTATAATTGGATCATTGGCGGGTTTTATAATAAATTTGAGACGCAAGGCAATTCGGCTGAATTTACACCGGGCTACGCAGCCTTTGCTGGGTTCAATCGTCCTGACGATCTTGAATACTTCTCGGCCGGCACCACAAAGCTGGTTGAAAAGGCGATCTTTGGTGAAGTTGGGTTTGATATAACGGATCGTTGGCAAATCATCGCCGGCGGACGTTTGTATGAGTATGATTTACAGACTCAAAGCACGGTGGATTTCCCGTTGTTTGATCCGGGCTTTGTGGCTCCGGCGCTGTCTGATCTTTCCACCCGTGCCTTTGATCCTGCGTTACGACAACAAGATGATGGTACCTTATTCAAAATCAACACATCCTTCCAAGTGAGTGATGACATGCTGGTTTATGCTACTGTCAGTGAGGGTTTTCGGATCGGCGGCAGTAATGGCGGCGGCCCTTGCCCAGCCTTTATGGTTGGCGCGGCGCAGGGCAATTGTAATCTCGCACCAGGGCAACAGTTTGGGCCGAATCCTGGTGATATTGCGCAGTTTGATGAGCGTGCTTTTGGACCGGACCGGACCCGGAACTATGAGTTGGGTGCCAAAACCACCTTTGCAGATGGTGCGGTCACCTTAAACGGTGCTATTTTCTATGTGGAATGGATTGATCCGCAGCTTTCATCTGCAACGGTGAACGCTTCGGTACCGATTACCATCAATGCAAATGGTGCCGCGACCAAAGGTGTCGAGCTAAATGGTGACTGGAAAGTTACAGATCAGTTCCGGTTGCGCGGTAGCTTCAGCTATACCAAAAGTGAGCTGACATCAGATGTGCCTTCATTGATCCGCACCATTACCCCTCCAGGTTTTAGTACGGCATTTGAAGATGGCCTTGATGGTGATCGCCTGCCAGGTTCTCCCGAGACCCAGTTCTCTCTGTTTGCTTCGTATGATATACCTTTGGCCAGTGGAAATTCATTGCGCTTCAACGGCGGATATTCTTGGCAGGGTGATGTCCTGTCCCGGACCGGCGCCAGAGGGAGCAGCCTGACTTTGCCAAGCTTTGGCGTGGCCAATACTTCGGTTGTCTATGACCACGGAAGTTGGACACTTACAGGTTATGTGAATAATCTATTCAACAAATTTGCTGAGACCGGTGTACAAGGGACTCAATTGAGCAACCAGACTATTTTGGGTGCGAATGTTCGGACGTTCCAAGTGAATGTCCTGCCGCCACGTAGAATTGGTATTCGGGCAAAATACCGGTTCGAATAGACGTTCTGAACCAAACACATAATTGTGGAAACGGGGCCTGTGGGCCCCGTTTTTTGTTTGAATGGAGGTGTTGTGCAGCCCATTTGTCACAAGACCAAAAAAACCCATGCAAGTTTCCCAACTTTTTGTTACAGATTCTACAGGGTTTTTTTTGGTGATTTTGGGGATATTTTGATCCCAAACATCGAGATTCCACTTGTTTTATTGGGTTTTTATTTTTTTTAGCGGGATCAATTTAACTCGTAGTACGTATTTCATCCAGATATATTGTAAGATTCAGCATATTAGCAAACTTGTATATAGATTCTAAAGCCTGTATGCCAAAGGTGTCATCATGAAGAATTTGTCAGCCAATATTTAGAATTTGGGTCAACGTAATCCAAATCGAAGCCTGAAGACTACAGCTTATAGAATTTCACACTTCATTTCATCTAGGGGGATACCTTGAATAACTTTAAAAAATCTCTGAAGCAAACATCCATGTGGGTGGCCGCTTCAGCCGCGGTGATGGCCTATGCCACACCAGTTCTTGCGCAAGATGCCGACACGTCTTTGAATGACGAAATTGTCTCGATTGGCAGCAGAAGCACCAAACCACGGTCAGTACAAGACTCGACCGTTCCGATTGATGTCATCCCAGCCAGCGATTTTTCCGCTATGGGCAATGTGGCAGACATTACCGACAATTTGAAAACGCTTGTGCCGTCATATACAGCGACGCCAGCAACCGGTGACGGTAGTGCATTTGTTCGGCCAACCTCCTTGCGTGGCACCGCTTCTGATCAGACTTTGGTTCTGATCAATGGCAAGCGTCGTCACCGCTCGGCTTTGGTGCAGTTCTTTGCGCCAGCTGCTGGTAATGGTGCTCATGCGCCTGATGTTGCCATGATCCCGAGCATTGCCTTAAAAAGTGTTGAAGTGTTGCGCGATGGCGCTGCGGCTCAATACGGTTCTGATGCAATCGCCGGTGTGATCAATTTTGTGCTGAAAGACGCAGCCGAGGGCGCCGAAGCGGTATTTCAGTATGGTCAGTTCTACCAAGGTGAAACCAGCTATAAATTAGCCGGTAATATTGGTTTGCCGATCGGCGATACCGGGTTCATCAATATCAGTGGTGAGTATTCAGACAATGAAGCATTGTCGCGCGGTATTATCCGCCCGGATGCACAAGCTCTGATCGATGCTGGCGTTCCAAACGTTGGTGCGGATTCGCCATTTGGTGATGCACCCTTCACCCAAACTTGGGGTCGTCCGGAAACAAGCGGTGCGCGGTTCTTTGTAAATGCCGGCATTAATCTAACTGACAACGCACAGCTTTATGCACATGGTAACTATGCAGATACTGATGGACGGTATCGTTTCTTCTTCCGGAATACCTCGCATTCAACGATTACCACTTTGAATGCGTTGGGCTTTACCGGCCTTCCAGCTGGCTTCACGCCATTTTTGGACGGTGCTCAGGAAGACGTCAGCTTGGTTACGGGCCTAAAAGGCGACATGGCCAATGGGATGTATTATGATTTCAGTGTTGGATACGGCAAAAACACGCTGGATTATTTCCTCAACAACACCATCAATCCGTCGCTGGGTCTGGATGCCAATTTGCAAATCCCACAGCGTGATTTTGTAATCGGCGGCTATGAGCAAAAAGAAATCAATATCAATGCTGATTTCTCCAAAGCGATCTCCGAAAACGTCAATCTGGCGTTTGGTGGTGAATGGCGCGAAGAAACCTATACAGTTGTCCAAGGTGAGCCGAGTTCATACCTTGGTGCCGGTGCCAGCGGCCTGAAAGGCTTCGGCCCGAACGATGCGGGTTCTTTTGCCCGGGATAACTTCGCGATCTATGTAGATGTGGAACATGATCTGTCTGACCGTGTTCTGTTGCAATATGCTGCGCGGTATGAAGATTTCTCCGATTTCGGTGGAACCTTTAACTGGAAAGTTGCTGGCCGTCTTGCGCTGACCGACAATACAAATTTGCGCGCTGCGGTTTCAACTGGCTTCCATGCGCCAACACCGGGGCAAGCCAATGTTCGTACAACCATTACCACCTTTGATGGGGTAACGGGTCTGCAAGTCGACGAAGGCTTGGTTCCACCAACCAGCGCCGGTGCTTTGGAAGTTGGCGGTGCGCCGTTGACCGAAGAGCAATCAACCAATTTCAGCATTGGTTTTACGTCTAACTTGACGGAAAGAACCACATTGACGGTTGATGCGTACCGGATCGAAGTTAATGACCGTATCTATCGTACTGGCGATATTGTCGTACCAAGTACAGGTGCTGCAGTTTCATTTTATACCAATGCGTTGGACGTGCAGCATCAAGGGATCGACGTCGTTTTGACATCGGGCTTTGATTGGACCGAAACAGTCAGCACTGACATCTCGTTTGCGGCCAGCTTCAATGAAATTGAAGTTACCGGGCAAAAGCAAGTGAACGGTGTTACGCCGGTTAGCGCTGGTACGGTTGAAGACATTGAGAACAACTTTCCAAATGTTCGCTTTGTTTTGGGTACGACCACTCACTTTAACGATCGTTTGAGCATGATGCTGCGGGCCAATTATTATGGTTCTCACTTTGATGAGCGCGGTCGGATTGGGGCAGCGGTTAGCCCAAGTGCGGAAATTAACTCAACCATCTATATCGATGCTGAATTGGGATATGATCTGAACGACAACTTCCGCATTGCGGTAGGTGGTTCAAATATCTTCAATAAGTTCATTGATGAGATTGGTGCACCAAATGCCAACCGTCTTAGCGTTGGTCTGCAATACCCACGTCGTAGTGCTGCCAATTATGAAGGTGGTTCTTGGTACGTCAAAGGTGTCGTTAAATACTAAGGACAAGCTGCTCTTTTCCAGTTGTTGTTGGAACTAAAATTTGGAAACTGGCCGGGTCAAACCGGCCAGTTTTTTTTGCCCTATTCCAAGTGAAACATGGACCGGACATCATCAATGCTGGCCACCGGTCGGCTGGCGGTCTTTGCGATTTCCGCACAATAGCCGATCATCTCCGCATTGTTCTGAAGCAAATCCTGATCATTTCGTAAAATATTATTCTCGAACCCGACCCGAATATGCCCGGCATTTTCGGTGGCAAATGAAACACACTGCTTTTCGTGCAAACCAAATCCACAAATGGCCCACGGACAAGGTAATTCCAATGCCGCATCCAGCATTTTCGCTCGTTCCAGATTACTATCGATTTGCGAAGATTGTTTGCGGCCAATGACTAACAAGACAAATGGAAATTGAGTTTCAATGACACCACGGGCCAAAAGGGACGTAAAACGTCCAATGTCAGACTGGTCATACAAGATGTATTGTGGAAAAACCCGCTCTTCTTGCATCCATGAAATGAACTCCGCCGCCTCGGGGAGTTCTTTTTCACTTGGACAAATCTCACGCAAGGCCAAGGATACTGCCTCGGGCTTAAGATCTCGTACCATCTGCATTTGTTCAAAACGGGTGTATTTCCCCACCGCCTCGCTGGTTACTTGAATCAGCAGTTGATCCCCAACACTTGCCCGAATTGCCGAGATGGCCGAGCGATATTGTTCAACATCCAAGCTATGTTGATTTTGTTTATCGCGCACATGCAGATGTAAAATACTGGCCCCTTGGGCGACAATCTGTTTGGCACATTCCGCCAGCTCTGCGGGGGTAATGGGTAGTATCGGATGATCTAGTTTTTGTCGTCGTGCCCCATTGGGTGCCGACATGATGATGAATGGGTCAGGCATCAAACAATTCCCGAAACATGGTGCTTAGTTTTTTGACCAGCAGTTCAATGTGTTCCTCTTGCAAGATAAAGGGCGGCGCAAGCAAGATATGACTGCCCAGTCCATCTTGCTCTGATCCGCCGCCGGGATAACAGATCAAACCATGTTTCATGGTTAGTTGATGAAGTTTTGCAGTTATTTTTCGAGCATCAGGGAATGGTTGTTTGGTGACTTTATCCGCAACGATTTCGATACCTCGGAACAATCCACGGCCCCGAGTATCACCAATAAAAGGGTACTGGCCAAACTCTGTCTCCAATGCGTGTTGCAATTTTTCTCCCTGCGAGCGGACATTTTCCAGCAAATTTTCATCATCAAGGCATTGTACGACCGTCGCGCCTGCGGCACAGGCTGCGGCATGGCCTACATAGGTGTGTCCATGGGCAAACCCGGCTTTGGTTCCGCCAAAGCCCTGATGAATTTTAGCCCGAACGATGGTGGCGGCCAATGGTTGATATCCGCCAGCCAAGCCTTTGGCTAAGGTGGTAATATCAGGCACAAAATCCTCTTGCTCATGGGCATAAAAAGTACCGGTTCTACCGGTGCCACACATGATCTCGTCACTGATCAACAAAATATCGTATTGATCGCAAATCTGACGAATGCGCTGGAAATATCCGGGCGCAGCGGTAACCACTCCCAAAGATGCACCAACTACAGGTTCGGCGATAAAGGCTGCGATGGTTTCGGCGCCCTCACGTTGAATGGCGGCTTCCAACTGATTGGCCGCACGCAAGGCGTAGGCTTCAAGGCTCTCATTGTCGTGCCGGTATCGATAGGCATAACACGGATCAATCCGTGGCCATTCAATCAACAGATCACCCATGGCCCGCCGCCGGGGAAGGTTTCCACTGGCCGATAACGCACCATAAGTGTTGCCATGATAACTGTGTATCCGGCTGATGATTTTCTGTTTAGAAGGCGCGCCCTGGTTTTGCCAATACTGCCAAGCCATTTTGATAGCTGTTTCATTGGCTTCGGAACCGCCAGAGGTGAAGTAAACCTTGGCGCCGGGTTCTGTAAATTTATCGGCCAAAAGGCTGGCCAGTTCTTCTTGTGGTTGGTTGCTGAAAAAGGCGGTGTGGGCAAAGCTCATGGTTTGAACTTGATCGCATAAAGCTTGCACCACACGAGGGTGTTGATGCCCGAGGCATGAGACCGCAGCGCCGCCGCTCATATCGAGATAGGATTTTCCCGTTTCATCAAAAATATACATTCCTTCGGACCGTACCGCTTTGGGGTAGGTTTTCCCGATATTCCGGTAAAAAACCGAACTCATGATCATTGCCTCATCCTGCAAGTATGACATGAAAGTCTATGTTTGAAATTTAGCTATTGTCTAGCCATATCGACTCCATAACCGTGCGAAAAAGTCAATATTTTATAGGGGGGGGCGCTAATGGGATGGTTGAAAAAATTGACAAATGGCGTTTTTTAACTGGGTTCCAATATCCGGATTTCTGTCCTTTGATAGGGCATCCAGTTTATTTGCAAACCATTTGCTGTTTTCAAAAAGACAAAATGCTCCCGGATTTTGATCTGATTCAATGTGTAATGCGGCCGATAGCTTCTTCTCGAAGGGTTCCAATTTAGGCCCCGTTGATTGACCTAAGCGCGATATATGAATTGCATCAGAGAGATTGGCCAACGCAAAAGCACAATTCAGGTGCGGGTTGTAGAGGCGACTGGCTGCGCCCAGCCGATGCTCGACTCGGCAAATTTGCCGCCAGTGTTTTCCGATAGGTTGCGCATGCTTGTCGGTCTTTTGATAAAAGGCAATGCTGCCTTGGTGACCGCCTGACAAGTCATGCGGTGAGCTTAACTCCTCGTGCAAATTATGTTCATCTTTGAGTCGAAACCGTGTGAATGCGGCGTCCTCAGGCGCAAAAAACAAACAACATTCATGGCTGGTGATCAGCAGTCTGTTTTGCAGAATTTCACCTAAACCATTATGCAGCAGCGCATTGTCGCCCTGTGCATTCAAAGCGCTGATATTCAACTGAATGGCATTGGGGATATGGACAGGTTTTTCAGGTGAAACGTCGGATTGATCTTTTTTCAACAAGGGCCGGTTGGGAGTGTTTCCTGACCAGAAAACTGGTTGAATCCAAACTTCTTTCGCACCGTATTCTTGTAATAGTGACGGAGCAAGCGTCATGACATCTTCAAGATCTTGCGCGGCCTTTGCTGGAGATTGACCCTCCATTGCCGCTGCCCACTCCCACTGGAACTCCCAATATTCTGGTTTGAATTTTCCCTGAATATTTTTTTGTTTCAGGGCATGGTTGATTGCTGGAAAATCTAGAAAATGTTCCTGTGCCGCAGTGGAACTACTGGAAGGCAGACAAGTGCCCTCCAATTCAAATTGGACAATGGGCACCAGCCCTATTGCGGCGATATCTTCTTGAAGCAATTGTATCGCTACTTTGGAAAGCCGGGTGATCTGCTCCATGGCTTTATCCGGTCGTACTCACATAGCGCAAGCCAGCATGTTGGAAAAAATGGCGCCGGAATGCATAGCGCGAATCCCGGATCGCATAATTTCCGGTTGAAGCCCAACACCCTCCCTTGAACACGTTGTGACGCCCATCGAAGGTTGGTGAAGAAAAATCATCATAGGCCGGGTGTGGAATAAAGCCGTTAAATCCGTCAAACTCTGTGCGGGTCCATTGCCAAACATTGCCGACAAGATCAAAAAATCCATCTGCAAATTCAAATTCAGTGACCGGGCATGAAGACGCATAGTGCTCCAAATTTACATTGCCAGGTGCTTGGTCCCAATTTGGTTGGTCTGCCGCCAATTTTTCCCGCAACAGGGTCCATTCAGCCTCGGACGGCAATCGGATATCCTTGCCGGTGGCTTTTGCTTTCCAGCAACAAAATGCTGCGGCTTCTAGGTAGTTGATATCGACCGGCCAATTCCATGGCATTTCCATTTCTTCGAGCATGGAGCGATAGAGATATGTGTCCTTGGCAGACCGCCAAAACCGTGGATGTTTAGCCTTGGAAAACGAGCGCCATTTCCAGCCTTCGCTGGACCAGTATTGTTTATTTTGATAGCCGCCAGCTTGGACAAACTCCAGAAATTCCTGATTGGAAACTAGGTATTTCGACGCTTGAAACGGAGCAACAATTTCTGTGCGAGAACCGTATTCATTGTCCCAACCATAGACCGGGTTCTTTTCGGATTTACCTTGCTCTACAGTGCCACCTGAAACGGGGATGAGTTGATTGATCGGCGCTGTACCGCTGGACATGCACCGGGTCCATCTCGGCTGTTGCTGGATTGAACGTAAAGGTAATTCACGAATCAAAACGGATGTGGTTTCCAAATGAATACGTTCGTGTTCGATGCCCATCAGAATGATCCATAATGGATCGCTTTGGGTGATGGACAGTTTGATCTCGCAATGGCGGATAAAATTATCGACCAGCTCTCTTACCTTGTCGCGGTATTGTTGAACCTGCTCGACGCTTGGCCAGTTATAGTGGCTTTGGTCCAGATCATCCCATGACATTTCATCGACGCCAATGGCCAATATTCCTTCGAGATACGGATCAATCGACCCTTTGACCAAATCGGAAATATTCAATTTGTTGAGATAAAATACGGCCGTATGGCCAAAGTAAAATATCAGTGGATGACGCAGCGAGTTGGGGCGGTCGAAAAATACGGAGGAGCTCCGCAGACAGCTAAAAATGTCTTCATATTGCGAGAATGTGTCATGAAAATACTTCAAGACCTCGGCTCGTTTGGCTTCCACATCAACGCCATCAAGGTAGGGCGTTTTGGTAATGACGGTTTGTTTGACGTCAGACGCAATATCGTAAGTTTTATGGTTCACGGAATTGTCCTCTTTAGGCTTTATTTTGTTGTGGTGAGCTTGGTTCAAGGGTTTGGTTTGGGCTTAAAAATGTTGCAAGCCAGTCGCCGACCGTATGCAAGCGGTCTGGATCGCCAATGGATTGCGCGACGACCATTGCACCACTAAGCGCTGAAAAGATCATTTTCGCGGCTTCTGCCGCTGAGGAAGAAAATACAAATTCTCCATTTGTTTTTCCAGCTTGCAAGGTATCGGTCAGCCATAGGTCGTTCACTTGGAAGAAGAGCGTCAGCTCCTCTTTCACAGATTCTGGCAGTGATTCAATTCCGGCGGCCAACATGACGGCCAAACAGATTTTGTGCTTTTTTTCCAAGGTGTCCCGGAAAAGCATAATATAGCTCTGCAATCGTTGTTGCGCGGAGATATGGTTTTCATCGATGTCAGCCAAGGCTGCGGTAAATCCGGCTCTATATTGTGCAATGACAGTACGGCCCAAATCAGCCTTGGTTGGAAAATGGTGATGAATTGTTGCTTTGCAAACACCCAAATCGGCAGCCAGATCGGCATAACTAAAGCCATTATAGCCTTTGCGCTGCATTTGATCCTGCGCGAGTTCTAATAATTTTGCTCGGGTACCCATTGGACACAACTAACCAACTAGTTGGTTGGTTGTCAAGAATGTTCTGGTAACGTTCTTGTGACCTTCAGTGGACCAAACCGCCGACCATGACAATCCCTAGTCCCAACAACGCCAAAAGGCTGATTCCAAAAAATACCGAACGCGCCAGTTTGATGTTGAACCAATAACACAACATATAGGCCCCGCGCATCGTGACGTAGAGCGTGGCCATTCGGCCTAACCAGAGTGGATCTGATTTTGACAAAATACCAATGAGCGTAAACAGGATGAAGATCGCCACGCTTTCGTTCATATTGGCCGTAGAGCGTGTGGCTCGAAAGATAAAATGATCATGATTGGCTGGAACTGGTGCGCCAGGTGTGTGTCCGGCTCGCCACCCGGCCAAATCCGTGACCAGCAATTGTAAAAACAATAAGCCGCCGGCGATCCCCATCGCCAATCCAGTTTGATGATATGCCGCAATTTCTTCCATGACGTCCTCTTCATTGTTCGCGAGTGCCAACTTTGTTGCTTAAGGTTGGTGAACCGCAATGTGTATGAAGGTGGAGCATATTCAGAAAAAAACAAATCGACAATTGATCAGGAGCTTTGAATAGCGCCTATGCGATCCTGATCAACCGGGGCATCGAATGTCTTATCGGGTGTTCAGATAGTCCAACCTCTTTTTGCCAGAGATGCTGATCCGAAACGGCCCATCATCGTCAACGCCAGATAGACTGCCGGACATCGGGCATTCTGGCCGTTGTAGCTAACTGCCAGTGGGCCCCTTCATAAGGCACGCGGGCTATGGCCGCCTTTAAGGCTTCTTCAACGATGCGCCATCGGCGTTCATCGTGGGTTGGTAGAGCGACCCACCGCCGGGTGAAGCCAGAGTAACCCATTCAGTAATACTAGCCGCATAGACAGGATTTAACTACTTGCCAACAGAAGATCAGAGGTTGATCCAAAAAGAGCTGAGTTTTCCATCATTGCCTTGTGGACCTGCGTACAACTCGGCTAGGTTGGCCACAGGAGGGGGTCGCGTATGAGTTTGTTCAAGACACTTGGTTTGGGGTTGATTGTGGTTCTGGTTGGTGCTGGAATTTATCTGTTCGGGATGAAGCAAAACTGGTTTGGGGCGCACCGATTGCCGGGCACAATCGAAGGTCCGGCAATACCGGATAGTATTCTCAAACAACGTGCCGCAATCCAGACCTCCAGCGCAAATGCGCTTGGCAATCAGGCTCCCAAGCAAATCCTGTTCGGGGATTTGCATGTCCATACAACCTATTCCACCGATGCCTTTATGTGGTCCTTGCCGGTTTTTGGTGGCGAAGGATCACATCCGTTGGCCGATGCTTGCGATTTTGCGCGCTATTGTTCGGCTATTGATTTTTGGTCAATCAATGATCATGCCGAGGCCTCTACGCCAGACCGATGGGCCGAAACCAAAGATAGTATCCGGCAATGCAATGCGGTTGCGGGTGACCCGGAAAATCCGGATATGGTCGCGTTTATGGGTTTTGAATGGTCACAAGTCGGGCGGACTCCGCTGGACCATTATGGTCATAAAAACGTTATTTTCAAAGGCTTAGGTGATGATGAGCTGAGCCTTCGGCCAATTGCTGCTGCTGGAGTAGCCAGCACAACCATTCGTGGCTCCGCAACAGATCTGGACTGGCGCTTGGCGCTGACTGATTTCTCCAATCGTCAAAATTATTTTGATTTTCGGACCTTTGCCGCCGAAATCCGTTCGGTGCCAGATTGTGATCCTACCATTGCCTCGCCCGAGCTTTCACTGAATTGTTATGAGCAGGCGGTCGATCCCGGTGATCTTACCCTGCGACTGGATGCACAACGTCTGGAGTATTTGTTGATCCCTCATGGAACCAGTTGGGGATTTTATACGCCGCCGGGCACGTCATTTGACAAACAGCTCGCGCCAAATATGCATCCTGAAAAACAGCCTTTGATCGAAGTGATGTCGGGGCATGGCAATTCAGAAGAATATCGGTCGTGGCGCAGCATCGATATGGTGGATGAAAAGAATCTAATTGCAACGTGCCCGAAGCCATCAAAAAATTATCTGCCAGGGTGTTGGCAGGCCGGGCAGATCATATTGGAACGATGCACGGATGCTGGCGAGAGCGCGACCGAATGCGAAGCTCGCGCTGAAACGGCGCGCGAACGGTATGCGGCACTCGGTGTCGCCGGGCACACCATTATTGCCGGAGCGCAAGTTGACGATTGGTTGGATGCCGGACAGTGCAAGGATTGTTTTTTGCCACCCTTCAACCACCGTCCCGGTGTGTCTGTGCAATATGGATTGGCCATCAGTAATTTTGAAAAAGATGCGGACAATCCGACACGGTTCGATTGGGGCTTTGTGGCAGCGTCTGATAACCACCGGGCGCGTCCGGGCACCGGTTATAAGTCTCATTCCCGATTTATGATGACGGAAGCATCTGGGCCAACCACTGAGAAATTGCGAAGTACCATGTTTCCTCCGGTTGAGAAAAAGCCAGAATCGCTGAATATTACCAGAGAAAGTGTCTGGGATAATCCAGGGTTTCATTTGTTGGAACTGGAGCGTCAAGCCTCATTCTTTACCACCGGAGGTTTGACCGCCGTGCATTCTGAAGGCCGTTCGCGCGGGGCGATATGGGCTGCCATGAAGCGCCGTGAAACTTATGCCACGTCCGGTCCGCGCATGTTGCTTTGGTTTGATCTGCTCGGCATTGAGGGTGAAGTGCATCCGATGGGGAGCAAGGTCGAACAAGGTGTTGTGCCGCGTTTTCGGGTTCGTGCGGCTGGTGCGTTCAAACAAAAACCGGGTTGCCCGGAATTTGCCGAGCAAGGCCTGCCAGGTGAGCGGTTGGATAAATTATGTCGGGGCGAGTGTTACAACCCATCTGATGAACGCCAGAAAATTGTTCGCATTGAGGTGGTCAAAATTACGCCGCAGGCATTTGCAAATGAACTGGTTGATACTTTGATCCACGACACATGGAAAAGCTTTCCTTGCGATGATCAGGGACAGGGTTGCACCATCGAATTTGAAGATCCGGATTATCTGACCGATAGCCGTGATGCTCTCTACTATGTACGGGCCATCCAAGAGGCAACGCCGACCATCAATGGTGCCAATTTGCGCTGCATTTTTGATGCAGAAGGCAAATGTATCTCGGTTAACCCATGCTATGGGGATTACCGGACGCCCAAGAGCGACAATTGTCTGGCGGATGTTGAAAACCGCGCGTGGTCTTCTCCGATCAATCTGAAATATGCAGCCAGTATCGCCGAAACAGACGCTGCCAAGTAACGGCCGGTACTGCAGGTGAGCGATGATCAAAATTGGCGGCATCGTATTTTTGCGATGGGCGCTGTCATTGGGCTTGGCTTGGCTGCATTTGGTGCGCTGGGTTCGGGTAAAATGGCGAGAGAAACATTGGCACCGGGCGCCATTGCCAGTGTGAACGGCAATATGGTTTTACGAGCTGATTTTGTTCGTGCGCTAACGGCAGTTTCGGTCGGGCGAACCAACCCGTTATTGCCAGTTGATGAAGCTAGTATTCTGGCTCGGTTGATCGAAGAAGAGTTGTTGGTGCAACGTGCATTGGATCATGGGTTTGCCCAAGCGGATTCGCAATTGCGAAATGCGTTGGTTAATGCGGTTACCGCCGACGTAATTGCACGTAGCCAGTCTCGTCCGGTTTCCGAGCGGGCTTTGCAAAACTATTACCAGAAAAATGTTGGGCGCTTTGCGATCCCGGCCCGGTATTCGATCCGGGTATTGTTTTTCGCAGGGGAAGACGGCGATGACAGCATGGCCAGATTTGATCAGGCTTTGGCAACGGGCAGTGATCCGTCTGAACTGGTGCGGATATTTGGTGGCAAGACATTGGGTGTTCCCAAGGGTTTGCTGCCAGCTCGCAAAATCATTGATTATATTGGTCCGGTTCCGGCTGCCGGGTTGGATGATTTTCATGTTGGGCAATGGTCGCAAGCGATACCCGATCGCCGGGGCGTGTGGCGGATATACTTGGATGATCGGATTGAAGCCAAAATACCGCCTCTGCAAGAGGTAGCACATCAGGTGCAGGTGGCTTTCACGAATGAGCGCGACGATGCCGCTTTGCGTAGCTTTTTGAATGCCATGAAAAAAGACGCAGACATCATATATTCGACTGAAATCAGCCCATGAGGTATTGCCGTTGGCAACAAGTCGTGTGGCGCGCCATCTGGATGGTATTTTGTATAAGCTGTCTGGCTGGCAATGCGCTGGCACATTCTTCCAGCCGGTCATTTTCGGAATGGCGCGAAGATGGGCAACGTGTGCAGATGATCTTCAGCATAGAGCGGGTGCAGGCCACGCTGCTGATCCCACTGCAAGACCAGAATCTACCCTTGGCCAGCGTGTTGAGCGGGCATTTGGCGGCTAGCATCCATGTGTCCCGCCTGGGTGATAGCAAATTGTGTCAACCTTCCTTGCCGCAGCAATTGCCATCCAGCGCCCAAACCTTGCGTATTCGAATGGTTTTCAACTGTGGGCCTAGCGATCAAACGACTGGTTGGTCCGTTGAAAATAATGCCTTTTTTGATTTGGCCTCGACCCATATTCATATTGCACAATTGCAGGCGCAAAATCACCAATCCGAGCAGGTCTTTACCAACGCACAGCGCACGCACGTATTGCGCGGTGCCAGAGCTGACCATGCAGATGTAAGCCTGTGGGCCAGTATGGCGCAATATATCCAATTGGGTTTCACCCATATTTTAAGCGGATGGGACCATCTGGCCTTTGTGGTCGGATTGATTATCTTGGCCGGGTCTTTTCGAAAGACAGTGTTTCTGGTCACCGGGTTTACCGTTGGTCACAGCCTGACCCTTGGTCTGGTGGCGCTGGGATGGGTACAACCTGTGGCTCCGGCGATTGAAGCATTGATCGGTTTTTCGATCGCTTTCGTGGCGATGGAATTTTTATTGTCTGGCAGTGCTTGGTGGCGCCCGGCAACCAAATGGCTGGCTGTTTTGTTTACGGGGTTGGCTATCCTTGCGCTGTTTGGATTTGGACAATTGCCGGTCTTGGTCTGGGTTGGGTTGGGATTGTTTGTGTTCAGTACCGGGAAATTTGGGGCCAAAAACCGGGCTGGCCTTTCGGGGGCGCTAATACTGACTACCATTTTTGGGCTAGTACATGGAGCTGGCTTTGCCGCACCTCTGATGGAGGCGGGTCTGCCGATTGGTCGTCAAATACCGGCGCTGGCCGGATTTAATATTGGCGTGGAATTGGGGCAATTGCTGGTCGTGGCGTTTTGGTTGGTGGTTTTTGGGTTGATCACAAAATTGACAGATCAGCGGCGAACCATGCAGACCCAAATTGCCATGAGCGGACTGATCTTGATTTTGGGGTTGTTCTGGTTTTCCGGGCGGGCCTTAACCAGCTAAAGACATCCGCCTCACTCAAATGGACAATTGAGCGGTTTCTGCTAGGGTAATTGCAAGGTTTCAAAGAAAACCATGCAATTCGGGACGCGAATTACGATTGGGTGGATCGCTTGGTTGTAGAAACAAATCAGTTTAACAGGCTACCGGTGCCGTGGATTTGCGCATTGGTGATTTTGTTATGTTTGTTTCCCATATCAATGGCTACAGCCCAGCCAGCCACTGATTCTGATGCCGACAAAATAGCCAAAGCCCGTGCCGGGATTTCTGCGGCTAATGAAGCGGTCGAAAGTCGGCAAGCCAGCGTCAATGAAGCCAAAGCAGCCATGTCTGCGGCGCAAAGTGCTGTGGCACGAGCCGAGGGAAACCTCGATTTTCAGAGGCGGCGCGCGGGCAGTATCGTATCGGCCACCGAATACTTGACTGAGACCAGTGATGCCATTTCAGGCTTACGGCAGCAATTGAGCGCGTTGGATGATACGCCGCAAAATGCCAGTCAGATTGATGTGCTGGAGCGTCAGATCAAAGCGGTTAGCCGTCAACTGTCTAGGCAGGCCACAGAGTATGCAAGTCGCAATATACAGTCTTCACGAGAATTCGCCGCAGCAGAACAGGCAGTAAAACTTGCCAAACAAAAAGCCCGATCGGCTGAGGATCAATACAATCTGGATGATTCAGCACTGGATGGCGCCAAACTGCAATTGACCAAACGCAACGAAAATTTGAGCGCCATACTGGCAAAGGCATCGGCCAATATGGCCAAGCAAGCGCCGGGCTTTGTCCGTGAAATAACCGTTACCCAAAATGGGAAAACCATGTACCAAGCCCGATGGGAAGAAGACGACACTTTGGGTAAAAAGATTAAACTTGCCATCAAGGAACTGGAACGGGAAATCAAAGAGGTCAATCGGGTCCGTGTTTTGGTCAATACCGACATGGAGCTGTATCGGCGCGAGATCAATGTTGCCACGCAACAACTCAAATTATTGAATGAGGAACGAGGTTGGAACCAATCGGTTATTTTGTGGTCGGAGCGACTGTATTATTTTGGCGAGGTTGTGGCGTTGGCAGCTACCGGTGCTGGGATTGTCAGTGGTGTACGCGCCGCCACATTGGCTGCGGTTGAAGGCGGTACTGCGGTTACGGCTCGTTTTGTGGCGCGAGAAACGGTTCGGCAAACCGCCCTGCAACTTAGTTTTGGATCTTTGCCCAGCGTTCTGGAGTGGCCAGGCTTTGCTTTGCGCGGCAAAGCTTGGTTGCAGGCATCATCCAGTGTCCTGACGGCTGAAAAAATGTTGCTTGCGTCGCGGGCGTGGGTCGAGCCGGTTGCGCTCATCGGAACGGCCTATCAGAATTATAGTACAGTCAAGGGTCTGGCCTCTTCACCTTCGACCCGCATTGCCGGTCGAAGAATGGGTTCCATCCAGCGTGAACTGGAGGTGGAAGTTGAACGCATTCGCCTATTCAAAAACCAGCGGTTGGACTTTATCGGTGCGCGCGAGGCACGAAGAGCCTACGCCTTGTCATCGGCTGAAATTATCCAGAAAGCCTATAACGCGCAGTATTCAATAATACGCAAGAAAGACAAAAGTTTCTGGCGCACCATAAAAGTAGGGAAGATTTTTACCTCGGACGCGGAGATCGCAGTTGCCTATGCGACGCTGGAAATCCTGCGATCTGATGCCCAATTAAAAGCGGCCAGAGTCTATCTTGGATTGACCATTGATGAACGTAACAAGCTGGATGCAGCAATTCCAAAACTGCAGACCAGATTGCAAAACATGCGCGAGAAACTTCCCGGTGCGCCGGTGCGGGTCAAAAAGGTTTTACGGAACCGCTATGTAAAAATTGGGGATGAGATACAGGCAAATATCTCCATTGAATTTACCCAGGCCTTGCAAGAAAACCCGTTGGTTAAAATCGGTGCGGGAACTATTTCGAGACCGCCAGCCGGGGCAGATGATTCTGAAGGCCTGCCGTTACCCGGACCAGACAAAGGTGCCGTGTTGGTTCAGATGAGCGGAAATGGCAAAAGCTGGTCTGGCACGTTTTATACCGCACCCCTGTCTGACATTGCCAACAGCAATGACCCGATACAGATCGAGATAAACGCTAATGATTTGAATGATAGGGCGTTGGATGCCGATCCGCAAACAGCGGTCTTTGCCGAAGCTGGAGGATGGGGGTTTTACGAATCCACGCCAGAGGGCAAGTCCCATGGCAATGGTGGCCCAGACAAATGGCATCACATCAATGGCATCTTTATGAAGGGCAGTAGTTATGTCTTCGTCATAGATGCGTCTGGCTCGATGGATGAAAACAGTCGAATGGTGCAGGTGAAACGCAGCGCCCGGACATTTTTGTCTGCCATGGAAAAAGACGACGAAGTCGCGATCTGGGCATTTTATGATTGCGGAAATATTTCCTTGGCGCAGGGGTTTACCCGCGACAAGAAAAAGGCACTCACCGTAATCAATGGCATTGAGCCCAGCTCTGGCACGCCGTTGGCCGCAGCCATTGGCTTGGCTGGCGAATATTTGCTGACCAAAGCCCATTATGGCTCGCGCAGCCTGATTATCCTGTCAGATGGCGGGGAAAGCTGTAATGGCGATCCAGCTTCGGCCGCGGCACTATTTCGGCGACAGGTGCGAGTGTTGGGTAGTTTGGGGCAAAGTAATCCAGATGGCACCAAGCCACCAATGATGGGCCAACCGGTTGCGGGTGGCGCTGGCCCAGCCAATAACAACAAGCCTGCAAACTCGAATTCACCGTCTGGAGCCGGCGCAAGTGGTGATCCAAATGCGGTAGAGCCAGATCCCAAATTGGTGAAGGTGAAGTTGGCCGATATTGACGCTTGGGTGCTGGTGGAAACCGGCGGTACGTCTTCGCCGATATTTGCGTTGCAGCGTACCCGGTATCATGAAACGGGCAAGGATGGTTCCTGCACGGCAGAGGTCACTCGGGAGACCTATTATGCCAGCTACACTTCGAGCGAAAACCCCGATAAATCGATCCGGGCGATTTGGCGAGTGAACCGCTCTCCTTCGCGGCGTCAATCCGTGGCCACAATCCAATGTGCATCCGGCCAAAAACCCATGAATGCATTTCGCAAGAAATGGAAGTCGATCAAGGGTGTGACCGAACGGCAAGTCGGCGAGCAATTGGAGGCTCGGGTTCAAACCTTGGCCAGAGGAGGGTAAGTGGAAATGCGCGCACCAACCCTCCGAAGCTTTGTCTTTCCCCTATTGCTGGCTTGGGCCACCCTTGGGTTTATGGCCCCAGCACTGGCGCAAGATGTGCCGGAGACAACGGGTACAGCCTCTGAGCTTCCAGTCGCTGATGATCTGGAAACTATTGAGCTGGAAAGTGATGAGCCAACTGGGCCGGAAGCAGATGATCAAAGGCAATTTGCAAAATCCGCCGCTTTGTATTGGGATTTTGAGGTCAATCTGGCTGATGACACGGATGTTGACTGGGTACATTTTTCGCTGATGCGTTCGGGTTTGTTATCGTTGATCCAAAAAAACGTCCGCTTGAGCCAACTGACTTTTGTTATGCAGGATGCAGCAGGAAATGAATTAAAATTGCCGGAACCTTATTGGCGCGGCGATGATCTGATCCACACATTTGCGGCCTTACCGATTGATTATTATTTACGAATTTCCGGCACTGGCTCAGAGACACCCTACGTGTTGTTGTTGGATTTACTCAACGATACAGATGATTCAGAACCCAATGATACAGCGCAGACGGCTGTTCCAGCAACGGGCACTTACCAAGTCAATCGTCACAACACAGCTGATGAAGACTGGTTTGCTCTTGACTTGCAAGAGAGATCACGTCTGACCATTACGATTGGTCCAGAAGGGGCAGATCAGGGGTCTTTTAGTGCGACGCTAACCGACCCAGAAACGCAAGATCAGCAGAGTATGGATTTTTACAATACGCAATTCGCACAAGGAGAAGGCGGGCAGTTGGCGTTGATCGAATTGGATGCGGGCAAGGTATTGCTGCAATTAAGTGCGCCGCAAGTAGGACTAGGTAAGGCCCGGGTCCATTTTGACGTCCGGCCTGTCACTGATCCTTTTGAGCCGAACGATCAGGTGCAAGATGCCAAACCATGGGCGCTCGGAGAGGTTTTGCAGGGCGTACAATTGATCCAAGGCGATGATGATTGGTTCTATATTGATATTGAACGCCCCGGCGAGTTGGGGATGGTAATCGGCGGAGACCTGACTCCATGGTTTGAAATAAGCCGGGCCGATGGTGAACCTGCATTGCTAGATTTTGCGTTTAAGGAAGGGCAGAGCGATCCGGCTACTGACAGCTATCTGACCCGTTACTATGGCGATGTAACACCGGGTCGGTATTTGGTGAAAATATCCGCCTCTCAATACCGTCTCAGCGAAATCCAATTGGCCTTATCTTTTGTCGAGGCCAATCAATCAGATATGGATACTAATTTCTTCATGATCGCACTCGACACCGACGAGGGCATTCTGAACCAGCTAAAAGAGGTGGCAAATCGCGGGGGTGGTGAGGTTCTGGCTGTGGAGGCCAATGATTTGAAGTTGGCGCTTTCGCTAGGCTCAGTGGTGGCCAAAACGCGCCACCGCAGTTTTGGTGTCGGACAATTTGCCCAAACCACTTTGAAATTGATGGCGGAAAAGAGCTTTCGAATATCGGATATTGTGTTTACGCCCGAGCTTGCTTCCAAGCAGGTCAGCGGGCTGATCACTACTGCCCTACAGGCGAAAAACAGTTCTCGCGATGAATTTGGTGCCAAATTTCTGGCTATGCAATTGACCCTGACCAAGGAACGTAGCCTCGCCAGTGCTGAATACCCGGCTGACAGTGATCGCTTGCGCGGACTGTTACGGGATGTGATTTTGTCCCCGTTTGAACCTAAATGAACGAATTTTTTGAGGAGGAACCAAAATGGCTACGAAAAAACCAGTCATCAAAATAGATGGCACCAATCGGATTATTCTGGCGGCGGATGCACTTTATCTGACCGCATTGATGCTGATTTCGACCCAGATGAAAATCGGCACATTGGACTATGTGTTGCTGGTGCTGGTGATTCTGTCACTGGCTATGTTGGGGGCGGTCACTTTCAAGAGCTTTAGCTCATCAATCGTTCGTTTGATCAATCTGATGCAAGTGGTGTTGGCTGCCGTAATTTCGCTCAGGTTTCTGATTATGTTTTTCAGTGATAGCAGCTCAATCGCTAGTTTGCTGCTCTATGGCGCGGTGATCATGTTCTTTTACGTGGCGGTCAATGGCGTTTGGCGCTTGGTTCGGGATTTCACCCCCGCCGCCAAAAAGGAAGAATAATCCAACCAATCATAGTGGATTGGTTTGCTTTGAAGGAGAGATGCCATGCGAATGGGTAAGGGTTCCGTATTGGGCGGTGCGGTCTTTGCGCTGGCAATATTTTTTGGGTCGGGCAACTGGAATGAGGCTCTGGCAGAACCGGGAGCCAGTTGTCCGCTTTGTGCGCATGTGACCAAATCTGAATCTCAGACTTTGCAGGGGGAAGCTGGCCCGGCAATGTATCTGAAATTTCAACGGCGTGCGAAAACGGTCGAACAAGCTTCCACCAACATGGCATTGCTGGCCACCCAATGGCGGCTCGAGCCATTTTGCAAGCGTGAACCGGCCAGTGATCTGACCGATTCCATCAATGGGTATATGGCGCAATACGAAGCCTTGGCTGGAGCGCTACAAGCCTGCACAGACACCTGTAAAATCAACCAAAACTCGGCAGACTTTTGTGCCAGCGGACAGGCGCTGATCCAGCAAAACCAAGGGTTGGAGGCGTTGGGGATCGCCTTTTCAGATACGGCCGTATTTCTTGATTTGGCCTTGGCTGATCATCGTTCCACATCCGATGCCCTGAACACTTTGCTGGATGGGGCAGCGTCGGAGGCTCAGGACGTGTTGCAGATGGACCTGGATCACTTGATTGCCGTGACATTGCCACCAGAGCGGGACCCGCGCATTGCCACAGCTACGGCTGAGTTCGATCAAGCGGCCAATATCCTGTATTCGCTTAGCTGGGCTGCTTTAGTCGATGATACAGCCGCTGAATTGGCTGAACACCTAGCTGGTTTATCAAATGATTTGCGATCGCTGGATGACGAGGTCTATGTGGCATTGTCGCGGGCTAGGATTTTGCTGCCGCTCGAGCAGAAGCAGTTGGCTAAGCGGTTGATAGAACTTTCGACGCGAATTGAATATGCGCGGCGCTCAGTCCACGCATCAAAATCGCAAATCAGTGCAAGCGGTCCCAACACCAATGCCAACGCGATTGATCCGGCCACAGAGAACACAGCGGCTGGTCAATCTGTGGCCAGCTGTTTTCGCAAACTGTCACTGGATACGGCCATTGCTTCCGAATTTTCTCGGATAGCTCGCAATGAATTGGGTCAATGCCGCTCCTTTGAGCCCTGTCAGGCCAGTGCGTCTTTGAGGGCAGAACGTGATCCCGGCAGTTTGGCCGAGCGATTGGTGGCCAATCGTGGCAAGGCAGACAAACTCAGCCTTGCCACTCAAAAGGCAATTTGCCGGTAATTCTCTCTTGTGCATGCAAAACGGCTCGTTTTTAGCGGCTGAATGGTCTAAGCGTTAGCCCGAAACCGTAATTGAAGAGAAGCCCGAAATGACAGTCCTTGCCCAGTTGATTTCCCGCACCGGGGAGCGTTGCGAACTATGTGGGGCCGCAACGGGTTTACAGGTGCTTGTCGTGCCGCCACATGAGCAAGCTGAGGTGGATACCGCCCTGTTGGCTTGTACCATGTGCCGCGATCAAATCGAGGCGGCTGATGACGCACTGGATGTACATCACTGGCGTTGCCTGAATGACAGTATGTGGAGCACGCTTCCGGCGGTACAGGTTATGGCTTGGCGGATGTTAAACCGATTGTCGGGCGAGGACTGGGCGGCGAATTTACTGGGCATGTTATATCTGGACGATGAGACCTTGGCTTGGGCACAGAATGCCCAATCCGCCGATGCCCTTCCTTCGGTCGTACACAAGGATACCAATGGCGCCATATTATCGACCGGAGACACGGTAACCTTGGTTAAGGATTTGAAGGTGAAGGGGGCGGGATTTACCGCTAAACGAGGCACAGCCGTGCGAAATATCTCGCTGGTCCCAGACAATGACGCACATATTGAAGGCCGGGTCGAAGGCCAAAAAATCGTGATCTTATGCGAGTTTGTAAAGCGCGCTGGCTAAGCCTCAGACACTGCGGATCGGCACCAGTTTTCTAGCGTTTTCATCCCACAAGGCCAATTTCACGCAAGCCAAGCTTTGCCATAGGGTCAGCCGTCGCACATTGGCCAGTTCCGGGAAATCACGCAAGATTTGGGGCAGGCGATAATAGGGAATGCGGGCATTTAGATGATGCACATGGTGCACCCCGATATTGGCGGTAAACCAACGCAAAATTCCCGGCAGGTCATAGTGCGAGCTGCCGAACAATGCCGCATCTTGCAATTCCCAGTCTGGTCCGTGGTTCCAATAGGTATCTTCAAACTGGTGTTGCACGTAGAACAGCCAAACACCGATCGAAGTGGCAATCACGGTAATTGGTAAATGCACCAGAAGAAATGCTTTGAAACCAATGAAATAGATGACAATTGCCGCTACGATTAGCATGGCAAAATTGGTGCCCATGGCGCTAACCCAATAGCGCCAACCGGCGCGCATGAAACCCAGCGGTAAACGTTGCCTGATCCAGAAATTATAAGCCGGGCCAATTCCGAACAGCACCAAAGGGTGCCGGTATGCCCGATACCCAAACCGTCCGAGCGGGGTCAGCGCCTGATACTCGGCCACGGTCAGGGTGCTGATATCGCCCAGCCCACGTTTTTCCAGATTGCCAGAACCGGCATGATGGATCGCATGGGCTTTGTGCCAAACGAAGTAGGGGGTCAGTGAGAAGATGCCTAAAAACCGTCCAACCCAGTCATTATAACGCCGCTTCTCAAAGAACGCACCGTGGCCACAATCGTGCTGGATCAGGAACATCCGAACCATAAACCCGGCGGTGGGAATGACCAGCGCTAAGGTCAACCAATAGCTGACGGAAAGCGCCCAATATGCGGCGGCCCAACACAGGAAAAAGGGTATAATGGTGATGAATAACTCAGCCATGCTACGGGCCATGCTGGGCTTCCAGTATTTGGCCAAGATCGGTATCCAGTTACGGTCTGTAATAGCGGGTTTGGCCGGAGCCGGGTTCGATTGCGCTTCACTCATACGTTGGCAGTCCTTCTACGTCGTTCAGAAATGACGAATCCGTTGATTGTTCCCTACCCTATTGGGTCGGTTCAGACAAATGACATTTCAGTTGTTTGGTCGTGAGGTGGGGTGGCAATGCATGCAAAGCAGGTTGCTATTGTCGCCCATGTGTGGGATTGGGCGGTAAATCTTGACCAATCGGGTCAAAGAATAAGAACGAGTACGGGATATCCTCCGGTTAATTCGTTCGCGCAAGAACGAAAGCAAACCATGAATAATTTTTCCGAACTCGGTCTCTCCGAGCCTCTTCTTCGTGCAGTAAGTGCCGAAGGGTATACCCAAGCCACTCCAATCCAGGCACAGGTCATTCCAGCCATGTTGGACGGTCGCGACATTGTCGGCATTGCCCAAACCGGCACTGGCAAAACGGCGGCATTCGTTTTGCCCCTATTGCACCAACATCAGCAAATGCACGGTCGGCCCGGTCCCAAGGCGTGTCATGCGTTGATCTTGGCCCCGACCCGCGAGCTGGCCGCCCAGATCGCTGAGAGCATCCGCTCTTACGGTCAGTTTATTCACCACTCGGTCACCGTGGTGGTGGGTGGCGTGCGCCCGGCCCAGCAGATCAAGGCATTGTCCAAAGGCGTTGACATCGTGGTGGCAACACCCGGTCGGCTTGAGGACCATGTGGCCAATGGTAAGTTCCGACTCGACAAGACCAAAACCATTATTTTAGACGAAGCCGATCAAATGCTCGATCTGGGCTTTATGCCCGCCATCCGGCGGATCATGGGCAAATTGCCGGCCCAGCGCCAGACGCTCCTTTTGTCGGCCACCATGCCCAAGCAGATCCGGCAATTGGCCGGTGATTTCCTGAACAACCCACTAGAGATTTCCGTAGCCCCGCAGTCCCGGCCGATTGAGCGCATTGACCAACGAGTGTACTTCGCCGAAAAACCGGCCAAGCGGAAATTATTGACCAAACTATTGTCAGACGACGATGTGCGCCATGCCATCGTCTTTACCCGGACCAAGCATGGGGCCAACAAGGTCGTGCAAAACCTAGAAAAAGACGGCATTGCTGCATCCGCGATCCACGGCAATAAGAGCCAGAACCAGCGCGAAAAAACCTTGGCTGCCTTTCGCTCCGGACAGATCAATGTGCTAGTGGCCACCGACATCGCGGCCCGCGGCATTGATGTGGATGACATCAGTCACGTGATCAATTTCGAGCTGCCCAATATCGCCGAAAGCTATGTGCACCGCATTGGCCGAACGGCCCGGGCGGGTAAAAGCGGTGTGGCCATTTCCCTGTGCAATGGCGAAGAGCGCAAACACCTGTTCCAGATCGAAAAGCTAATCGGCAAGAAAATACAGCGCATGAATGGCGGCCAACCTGAGCGCAGCGACGAGGCGCCGGATCAAGAGCTGCACGAGCCAGCCAAAAATCGCTCACCTAAGCGCAAAAGCCGCAAAAAGCGCAGCCATCGCCCATCTGATAAGGGCAAGCCGCACCAAGCGCAAAACAGCAGCAATGACGCTGCCGCCTCAAATGCATCGCCTACGAAACCGGGCAAGCCACGGCCAAATCGCAAGCGTCGGCCACGGCGCGGCAACCCACAGGCCAATTGAGCGCTAAAATCTCCAAAATCGGGTGCTTATAAAAAACACGGACCGGTTTGTGCCGGGAATTGTTGCGTGGCGGCAGCCTGAACGGGCGTGTGATCGTTCAGGTTTTAGTTAGCACATTACCTGTTAAGGCATTGTTTTTACAATATCAAAGAGCCGAGAAGCGCCGGGAAAGGCGGTTCTACCCTTCCAGTATATCGCCTAGAATACCGCTGTGGATTGTTGGGATTTCCCCTCAAACCCAAGCGTTAAACAGCGTCAACAAGTGTCGATTGTCTGTGATTTTATTGTCAATGTCTGTCCGCGAAATGCGATTGTATTGTCGATTGTTTGTCTGTGCCGCGCCGACACTGACAATCAAAAATGACACTTGGTTCAAGCCCTTTTCGACCGAAACCGACGGAATATACCGAACGCCTCGTTGAACTTATATCGAACCTATGGCCCGGACCCAAAATACGGACCCGGTTGGATAGAGGGAAGTAGCGCGAAGGAATTTGATCATGAACATTCGAGCCAGAAAGTTGGCATCCATTGGGCTGGGCCTGTTTGCGGCGGGTGCCATCTTGGCAGCCAGCGTGGTACCGGCCAGCGCCCACGGCACCCGGCATCATCATCATCATGCCAAAGTCAAAATCATCAAACCCAAGGTCAAGGTGAACATCAATCTGGGCGGCGGCTATGGCTATACCAACGTGGTCTATCGACCAGCGCCAGTAGTCTACATTGCGCCACGCCCGACCTATGGTTGTTACCGAGCTGACCATGATGGTTGGGTTAACGGCCACCCGGCGCGAGTTTCGCATCGGTATTGCTATAACGCGTACGGCACATCCGTGGTCCAGTCCGGCTCAAAACGACTGGTTCATTATTACTGATCCCTCCCCGATGGCGGGCCGGGCCAAGTTCTTAAGAGCACGTCCGGCCCGTCAAAAGTAGAGTTTAGCAAAACATGGCACGCCCGACCCGAATGTGTTGACATGGACCCTCCGGTCAAGCCGGAGGGAAGCAACATAGTAAATTGCTTGAAGTTTTCATCAGTTTACGCAGACATAATATGCTTCGTCATGCCTCCAATTGCCGCCCTCCGGCTTGACCGGAGGGTCCAGTTTTTTACCAGCCTTTAGCAAGTCCCATTCTCTGGAGCCCGGACTAAATCCGGGGACCTGCTCTATTTGTACTCGTCTCAATTATACCGGTCCCCGGCCCCAGAGCCGGGGTCCAGCATAGTCTCATCATTTGGAGATTGTCTCCCATAAATCATCCCATTCTGGATTGTGTTTTTCGATCAAGTCCAGCTTCCATTTTCTGCGCCACTTTTTGATCCGGTGTTCGGCGCTCAATGCAGTTTCCATGTCGGCGCATTCTTCGGCCCAAACCAATCGGGTCAGGCCATATTTCTTGGTAAAACCCTCGACAGTGCCGTTTCGATGTTGATCAATTCGAGCGATGAGATTGGAGGTGGAGCCAACATAAAGCGTCCCGTTGCGTTGATTGGTCATCATATAAACCCAATTGGTACGGCTCATCAAAATTCTCGTTCGCTGGACCCCGCATCAAGTGCGGGGACCGTGTGCTTGTTTGTTGCGTTACTTGATTGAACCCGGTCCCCGGCCGCAGAGCCGGGGTCCAGCGCGAGAGCGATCACAAAAATCGTGGCTAGTTAGCGCGTTGGATTCCATTCGCCGTCCTCAGTAAAATACTTGCAACGCTCAAACCCGGATGCCTGAAAAAGTGTGTCTAAGCAGGGTCGTAATTTTTCTCTTGCATCTTCAATACTGTCCAATGTGTCGATCTTAACTTCGGGAATGCGAAGGGTAGCGCGATCAATTGGAGATGAATCATTAAATGTCTTGGATGAGTTTTCGAACTCGATCCGCACACCCTTAAAACCCTTTAGCGACCAGAAAATCAAGTAGGGTCCTTTAACATCCAAATTTTCAAGCTGGGAGATATATTGTAAAGTTGAACTCAAAAGGGAATTCAGGATCCCATGACCGTGAGCGTTTAAATTATCAATACTCTCATTTCGAATCCAGTTGCAGCAAACAGCTTCAATCGAACCATCCCTAAATAATTGCACGTACGAGTGGGTCATTCGATAATTAGTTGATTTGATCAATATGCCATCAAGATTTGATGTTTGAGACCAGCCGCTCTGTCTCATAGGGTGAAATAGTTTACTCAATTTTTGTGATATTAGATTGCCATACCCAAAGGCTAAGTTGACCTTCCGCAAAGGTATTATGTGAATAGAAACCCAGTCGTCAGTTTCTAACTGAGTTGGCCCATTCCCGCCGGCCACCAATTTGATCCGCTCATCAACGAATGATCGTATTTTTTGTTCTCGCAGATAGGGTGCCAAAAACATTTTTCTCAATTTCTCCACGTCCGGTTCATCGGTGGTTTTTGATCCGCGAATATAATAACGGTTGGTTCCCGCAAATTTTACTCGATGCGGGCCTATGTCGCTGGCCGGAATGCGAAATATGAAAATGGTTTTTCCATCTTCGAGTTGTATTTCTTCGGACTGAAACTCTATTTTGGGTTCCAATCCATTTCGGGCAATTTGCTCAAGTCTTTCGTGTTCTTTACCGGCTTCTGTTGCTGGCATTCCTGCTAATGAGTTTGCAACTCCATCGTTATTTTCCGCAATGCCGATAATCAAATCCCCGCCATCCGCATTGGCGAATGCAGAAATGTCTTTCAGGAATTCCTTTTTGTCCTTGTCATTTGTGCCGTAAGTTTGCCTTTTGAATTCTAGCGTATGGTTCTCAGGCACCTTGTTTTCGATCAAACCCAACAAGTGTTGCTCAGTAATTTCACTAATTCGAATGTGGCTCAACATTTGTTCACCCTCACTTCCCCCGCCGATGCTTCCAACTCACACCCTTGCTCCCACCCTCACCACTACCCCTACGGGAGTGGCGTTTTTTGTGGGCTACGGTTCCGACTGGGGAGAGGATGTCCAGCTCGCGGTTGCGCAGCTTGGAGAGTTGGTCGCGTAGGTTGGCGGCTTGTTCGAATTCGAGATCGGCGGCGGCGGCCAGCATGGCTTTTTCGGTGCTGGCAATCACTGATTTTAGGTCTTGGCCGACAAAGTGGCTGCCGTCTTCGGCTAGGCCGCGGGCATAGCCGGTATTGCTATCTTGCGTACCGACCCGCACATGGTCGCCCTCATAGACGCTATTCAGAATATCGCCGATTTTCTTCTTGATGCTTTGCGGGGTAATGCCGTGCTTGGCATTGTAGGCCATTTGGACGTTGCGCCGTCGTGTGGTTTCAGCCATGGCGCGCTGCATGCTCCCGGTCATCCGGTCGGCATAAAGCACCACCCGCGCATCAACATTACGCGCCGCCCGGCCAATGGTTTGCACCAGCGACGTTTCCGAACGCAAAAAGCCCTCTTTGTCCGCGTCGAGAATGCCGACAAAGGCACATTCGGGAATATCCAACCCTTCGCGCAGCAAATTGATCCCGATCAACACATCAAACGCGCCGAGCCGTAAATCGCGGATGATTTCAATGCGCTCCAGCGTCTCGATGTCCGAGTGCATATAGCGCACCCGCAAGCCCTGATCGTGCATGTATTCGGTCAGATCTTCGGCCATTTTTTTGGTGAGCGTGGTGATCAGCGAGCGATAGCCCAGATCGGCCACGGCTTGTACTTCGGCAATGACATCATCGACCTGATTGGCCCCATTGGCTGACACCGGACGCACCTCTACGGGAGGATCAATCAGGCCGGTCGGGCGGATCACCTGTTCGGCAAACACCCCTTGGGTCTGATTCAATTCCCACGGGCCGGGGGTGGCCGATACGCAAACGGTTTGCGGGCGCATGGCCTGCCATTCCTCGAATTTCAGCGGGCGGTTATCAATGCAGGACGGCAAGCGAAAGCCATAGTCGACCAAGTTGGATTTGCGCTTGAAATCGCCTTTGTACATGGCGCCTAATTGCGGAATGGTCACATGGCTTTCATCAACAAACACAAGTGCGTTTTCGGGCAGATACTCAAACAGGGTGGGTGGCGGCTCGCCCGGCTTTCGCCCGGTCAAATAGCGCGAATAGTTTTCAATGCCGGAGCACACCCCTTGGGCTTCCATCATTTCCAGATCAAACTCGGTGCGTTGGCCAAGACGTTGGGCCTCCAACAATTTATTGTTCTTTTCCAGCCATTTCACATGGGTGTGCATTTCGTTACGGATTGATTTGATGGCTTGTTTGATGGTGGGGCGCGGCGTGACATAGTGCGAATTGGCATAGACCTTGATCTCCTCGCGCGGCGCAGACTTTTTGCCGGTCAGCGGGTCAAATTCCCAAATGCTCTCGATCACATCGCCAAAGAAATCAATGCGCCAAGCCCGGTCCTCATAGTGGGAGGGGAATACTTCCAGCACATCGCCGCGCACCCGAAAGGTGCCCCGCGTAAAGGCCGCATCATTGCGCTTGAATTGTAAATCAACCAGTTTTCGCATGATGTCGCGCTGGTCGATCTGCTGGCCCGGCTCCAAGCTGAAGGTCATCGAGGTATAGGTTTCGACCGAGCCAATGCCGTAAATGCACGACACTGACGAGACAATGATTACATCATCGCGCTCAAGGATGGACCGGGTGGCGGCGTGGCGCATCCGGTCGATGGTCTCGTTAATGGCGCTGTCTTTTTCAATATAGGTGTCAGTACGCGGCACATAGGCTTCCGGTTGATAATAGTCGTAATAAGAGACGAAATATTCCACCGCATTGTTGGGAAAGAACGCCTTGAACTCGCCGTATAACTGCGCGGCCAAGGTTTTGTTATGGGCCAAAATCAGCGCCGGGCGCTGGGTTTGACTGATAACTTGCGCCATGGTGAAGGTCTTGCCGGAGCCGGTAACCCCGAGCAATACCTGATCCATCTCTTCTGCCTTGATCCCGGCGATCAGCTCGGCAATGGCGGTCGGTTGATCGCCCTTAGGGGAAAACTCGGAAACCAGATCAAACGCCTTGCCGCCTTCGGATTTTTCCGGGCGAATAGGTTTGTGTGGGGTCCATGTGGGCGCAGGCACAGCATTGCCATCGTCCAGCACAAAATCATTGCGTGCAGAATCAGACATGCCCGGTGTATCACTCATAGGACAAGCCTAGCGCACCCGGCTGGACGTTTCTAGTTTGTTCTGGTCGGCTCCTAGTTATTTCTGGCGGGGCAGACGGTCGAGTTTGCGGTTGGAAATGTCTTTGACGGTTTTTCTGAGCTGTTTCAGGTCGACACCATGGCCACGGGCTTCAACCAGAAACTCGTTATGGGCCCGACCAACCATGCCGGATTGCGCATCCTTTTCCCATTCTTCGATCTGGGTGTCATTGCCTTTTTTGTTGATTTTTTTGTAGCCGCTTTCAGTTTTGACATCCATCGAGCTACCGATCACGCCACTCATCGCCAATATAGCTTTGATGGCTGGGGAATGGGTGATTTCTAGATTGACCGATTTGCCGCCTTTATTGTAGCGCGCGGTAAGTTTGACCATTTTTACCGGAAACGACAGGTTTTCAACTTTCAAACTGGTGCGGGGCAGGCCGGCCAATTTGCCGGGGGCCAGTTTTTCAATGGCATCGGGTTCGACCAGTTTGGTCTTGCCACCGGCGCCGGTCATCGCACCGATCAGGGCATTCAGATCATCACTTTCGGCGGCTTGATCCATGGCGTTGTGGCGATCAGACATGGTTTTGCCAAACGGGCCAAAATGTGGTTTCGGGCTGATGGCCGCACTGACCAATCCCAATACCAAGGCTAGAACAATGGCGCAGCCCATGCTGGCCAAGGTGTAGGTCGTGGCTTTGTTCTCATCTGGTTTCATCAATTTGGGCAAGCCGACAAACAGCAGGTAAATGCTCCAGATAAAACCGATCAGGCCCAAAGCAGCCAAAGCGGGTAGCACCTGAAACCCGGCGAAAATCCAAGCGGCGGTCGGGAAATAAGCTGACAATTTCAGGGCTTGGCCGAAATCGGCTTTGGCTCCGAACTTGGGTGCCAGCCATTCGAGGATTTTGGCAAAGGCCCAGACCATGACCAGGGACAGGGCAAAGGCCACAATGGCTGAAACCAGACCAGAGACAATCGGTACTCGATATGTCGCGCCAAAGCCGCGCACTCCGATCAATGATGTGCCGATAAATTGGGCAATCGCACCGATCGCCACCAAGGGCATGACCCAATTGCGGTACAGTGCAGCAAGCTCCGTCTTCTCGCTGGCAATACTGTCCCAGGTTTCGGCGGGTTTCAGCAGCAGATTTTTGGCCCGCTCAATAATTTTTTGCATGGATTTGCTCTCCGGTAGATCTGGATGCCGATCAGGTTATCCGAAAAACCAGTCCTTGTCGCGGCTTTCAAGTTGGTACATTTGTCGCGGCTAGATGGGTAATTAGAGCAGGGCCAGTGCTTTGCTGATTTCCTCTGGCTCGGTGTTCCAACAAGTAACAAACCGGGCCGAGCCATCGGGCCAGACGTGAAAAGCTGCGCCGCCTTCTTGTAGTTTGGCGCTCTGGTCAGCGGTCAGGGCGGCAAACACCTCATTGCCCTCGACCGGATGCAAGAGAGGAACGCCTAGATTTTGCAACCCATCGGCCAATGCGGCGGCCATTTCATTGGCGTGGGCAGCCAGTTCCAGCCATAAGCGATCTTCGAGCAGGGCGATGATCTGCGCCGCAACAAAGCGTTGCTTGGGCGGCATGTGACCAGCCCGTTTGCGCCGGGCTTCCAACTCATCAAATCGCTCGGCATTGGCCCCAAACAACAAGATGGTTTCAGCGCCCATGGCCCCGGTCTTGGTCAGGCCGAATGACAAAACATCCACGCCGCTGGCCCAGGTCAGCTCAGCCGGTTTTGCGCCGGTAAAGGCCAAGGCATTGACCAATCGTGCGCCGTCCACATGCACGCTTAATCCGTGATCATGGGCGATGCTGGCCAACCGGGCGGTTTGCTTGGCCGAATAGACGCAACCAGATTCGTTCAAATTGGACAGGGACAAAGCCTTGGGCGGAATGGCGTGGACAAAGCGCTCATCCACTTTTTGTAAAATGTCTTGCAATGCTTCTGGTGACATCCGGCCATGTTCCCCGGTAAGCGGTAATAGCTTTGCGCCATGGCTGAAAAACTCAACCGCCCCGCGTTCGTCGCAATAAATATGGGCGTGTTGGTGGCAAATCACCCCGCCGGTTGGAGGGCATAGCAAGCCCAATGCCAACGCATTGCTGGCGGTGCCCGATGCGATAAAGCCAGCCCTGAGCGGGGCTTCGAACAAGTCCGACAACAAGGCTTCGGCCTGCAGGGTCCATCCATCGTCGCCATAGCTGGCGGCGGGTCCAGCATTGGCCTGCGCCAGATGCTCGATAACCTTTGGGTGGGCCGGAGCCGCTGTATCAGATGAAAAATTCATAAGGGTCCGGCTTGTACTCGGCCAACAGAATTTCGGCCTCCAATCCGCGAATCACCATGGAAATAGCAGGTTTCAAGGCTGTTAAAAAGGTCTCTTGCGACCAGTTTTTATGCAATCCCATCCGCAATACCCCGGCATAGGCTCCAGAAACCGTAAATACAGCCGTCGCCACCAAAGGCCGATATCCGGGATAAAACTTATCAGTCATGGCATCGATAACCACATCCAGAACCCTGGAGGTATTGGGTTCAAACTGGGCTTCTTCCTCTTCGCCCCAGGTCCAGGCAAACGCCATGACTTGCCGGGTAAGCTCCCGGTTTTTCAAATTGCGTTCCAGATGATTACGAATGGTTCCGAACAACATCTCATAGGGATCATCGAATTTCCCAAGAGATTCTCGCAGATATTCATTGACCGGGCGATTGCCCTCATGAAATATTTCTAAAATTAACATGGCCTTGGTATCAAAATATTGCATGACCAGACCGGGTGAAACTTCGGCTTCCTTGGCGATCTGCCGGATGGTGACCTTTTTGGCACCGACGCCGACCAATACCTTTTTGGCTGCATTAAGTATCCGCTCGCGGGTTCTGGCGCTGCGGTTTTTCGCCGATTTTGATGGTTTGGGCGATTTCATTTTGATCATGGATCAATTGTGCAAAAAACCGGGTCATCCCGCAAGTTTAATCGCCAAAAACCGGGTCATCCCGCAAGTTTAATCGCCAAAAACCGGGTCGGGCGGCCAATGGCCCAATCGTTCGCGAATTTCGCCGGAACTGCTGGTCAACGGGTCCATTGAACTGTCGTACAAAGTCTCTGCTGGGCCATCATATCTTGGGTCCAATCCAAAAGCGGTGGCCAGCTCCGCATCATCCATCAGCCGGTATTTCGCGCCAATTGCCGCGCCGGCCCGCATGACAGCCCGACCATAAGCCAGATGCACATTAGCTAATTGCCGCCGATAGGCCCGACATTTAGGTTCGAGCCGGTCCATATCGCCACACTGCACGGTTTGTAAAAACGTAAAGATATTTCCCCGGGGACGTTGGCCGGGGCGGCGTTTCGCAGTCGGGCCAAGAAACAACAAAGTGGCGGCGCTCCTGCGCTGGGTCAACAGGTCTGGTTGATCCTGTGGAGGGGCGCTCTGGGCAATCGGGCTTGGCGAATGAGCTTCGGGAACCGGGGCGGGGGCTGGTGTTACCGGGCCGGCAATTTCAGATTTTTTCTGGCCCGGTTGATCCGGCGCTGGTTCAGAATTGCTTTTGGGCAGGGCTTCTGGTTCGGGCGTTGATGTTTCAACCCGTGCTGGTACCGGTTCGGTTTCTGCGGGCGGCGAAACCCAGATCACCGTCACCGGCTTTGGCTGGTTGTCTTTATCAGCCAAGCGGTCCGGGTCTGGTTTGGGCATCAAGGCCAACCCGATCAGCAATGCGCCGTGCAACAAAAGGGCCGCAAACCATTGCCCCCATTTTTGTCGCAACTGCCAAATGCGCGCGCCCATTTTTTCTTGTCCCATCGCGACGCCAAGGCTTAGCTCTTGAGGATAGGTTTGGTTCGAGGTTAGTCCTCTCCCCCGCACCATATCATCCGCCTCAAATCATCACTTATTGTTTTATGATAAGAAGGCAGGGGTGAAAGCGCTAGTGTGGGTTGGCAGAAATTGTCAAATCATTGTGAGGATTGCCTGCGCCATGATCGCAAAGCCCAGCAGGATTAGCGACAGGCTGAGTATGCGCCGCCCGGCCAAAAGAGCCGATGTGCCGGTCATGACCGGCTCCCGGGTTGGAACAATCGGCTGGACAGGGTCAAGCCAAACGCAAAAACCATCAAACCCAGAACAATTTGTATTGGGTTCCAACTACTCAAGGTCGGAAAATTGTTCATGCCAGTGTTCAGGGCGCCCAACAAATCGCTCCCTTGGGATTGCACCTGAATGGCAGGCAGGCAAATCGCCAGTGTGGCAGCGCCAAAAATGGCGGTTTTTTGCAAGATTTGGCGCGGGGGATGGGCCATGACGGATCCTTTCACGAGTAGAACTTCGACCGGTATGAGGATCAGACATGCCCAGCATGGGGCCGGACCAAGGTTATTTTCAGGCAGATGTGGCGAAAATCGGTCAATTGTGACCAAAACAGTACGACCGCGACGATTTCGCAACTTGACCGTGCTCGTGGTGCGCTTGCAAATAGACACCGATTTTGAAGTGCTATTTACCCACAGGAGAACAAGATGCCAGACGCACCAATTTCCGAAGTCCTGAAGCGGGTTGCCCCTTCGGCCACCTTGGCGGTTAGCCAAAAGGCCCGCGAGTTAAAAGCGGCTGGAATTGATGTCATTGGTCTGGGGGCTGGCGAGCCGGATATGCCCACCCCGGATCACATTTGCGAAGCAGCCATTACCGCAATTCACCAAGGCAAAACCCGCTATACGCCGGTGGATGGCATACCAGAGCTAAAAGAGGCGATCAGCGCCAAATTCAAGCGCGATAACAATTTGCACTATAGTGCCGAGCAAATCAGCGTGGCACCGGGCGGCAAGCCGATCCTGTTCAATGCTCTGCTGGCCACCTTAAACCCCAATGATGAAGTGATGATCCCGGCACCCTATTGGGTGAGTTACCCCGATATGGCCAAATTATGCGGTGGCGAAGCGGTCATCATCCCAACCAAGATTGAAAACAGCTACAAGCTGACCCCGGATGAACTGGAAGCCGCGATCACCCCAAAGACCAAATGGCTGATCCTGAACTCTCCCTCCAATCCAACCGGCTCGGCCTATGCCTTGCACGAACTACAAGCCTTGGGTGAGGTGTTGCTGTGCCATCCACAGGTCTGGATCATGACCGACGATATGTACGAACATATCCTGTACGATGATTTCAAATTTGTATCCTTGGCCGAAGCGGTGCCTTCTTTGTACGACCGTACCCTGACCGTGAACGGGGTATCCAAAACCTATTCGATGACCGGATGGCGCATTGGCTATGCCGGGGGTCCAGCCGATCTGATCGCGGCCATGCGAAAAGTCATGAGCCAAAGCACCTCCAACCCAACCTCGATTAGCCAATGGGCCGCAGTTGAAGCGCTAAACGGGACGCAAGATTTTATCGCTGAGCGGATCAAGATTTTCAAGCAACGCCGCGATATGGTGGTCGCCATGTTAAATGATGCCGAAGGGTTGGCTTGTCGCACGCCTGAAGGCGCGTTTTATGTGTTTCCCGATTGTGCCGCGCTGATTGGCAAGCACACGCCGGGCGGTGTACCCATTGAAACAGACGAAGATTTTGCCCGCGAATTGCTGGAAACTGAAGCGGTGGCTGTGGTGCATGGTGCGGCCTTTGGCATGTCGCCGGCTTTTCGGATTTCCTATGCCACATCGACCGACTTGCTCAAAGAAGCCTGTGGCCGGATACAACGGTTTTGTGCATCCTTGACGTGAACGCGCGTTATGATCTGATTATATTTGATTGTGACGGGGTGCTGGTCGACAGTGAACCGGTTACCAATCGGGTGTTGGCCCGGATGGTCAGCCAAGCCGGTTGGCCAATGGACATGATGCAATGTGCCGCGCAGTTTAATGGGCGAACCATCAAATCCTGCATGTCGGAAATTGAAGCTAAATTGCAAATCTCGCTCCCGTCTGATTGGGAGGATGAGTACCGCGCGCAAATTCATGTGCTGCTGGCCGAACAGGTCGAAGCCGTGCCGGGGGTTGAGGCGGTGCTGGCGCAACTGGCCAAGCAGAACCATCCGTTTTGCGTGGCCAGCTCGGCCCCAGTTGACAAAATGCAGATCACGTTGGGCCGCACCGGTTTGTGGTCTTTGTTCGCGCCACATATTTATAGCGCCAC
Source organism: Robiginitomaculum sp. (assembly GCA_002733805.1). Classification (GTDB taxonomy): domain Bacteria; phylum Pseudomonadota; class Alphaproteobacteria; order Caulobacterales; family Maricaulaceae; genus Robiginitomaculum_B. Next base: position 87,704 of record NVXG01000003.1, read on the forward strand.
CATGGTGGACAACGGCAAGCCTGCGCCGGATTTGTTTCTGCATGCAGCGCAAGCGCAGGGCGTGGAACCAGCCCGGTGTCTGGTCATTGAGGATGCGGAAGCCGGGGCGTTGGCGGCCAAAGCTGCCGGGATGGACTGTGTTGGATATGCCGGTGGCCTGTTTGATCACCGAGATAAATTGCGCGGCGCGGGCGCAAAACTCATCACCGCTATGGTCCAATTACCAGCGTTAATCTGGACGTAAACTATCCAAATCGTAATTTGTTATTGTGACTGCTAAACAGTAACTTGGCACTGGAAGATAACAAAGGGGTTGGTCATGAAATTACGATTGGTTTTTGCAGGGATAGCTGTTGCTGGAATGCTCGCGGCCTGTGGCCATAGCGGTCACGGCAAAGAAATGCGAGCAGCGCCGGATATGTCGGTGCAAATTGCTGCGGCCATTGCCGCAACGGATCGCCCCGAAGCAGACGTAAAACGCGACGAAGCGCGCCGCCCGGCGCCCATGCTCGAATTCAGTACCATTCAGACAGGCGATGTCGTGGCCGATCTTGGCGCTGGAGGTGGCTATTTCTCCCGGTTGCTCTCCACGCTGGTGGGTCCCGATGGCACGGTATTGGTGCAAAACCCGCCAATTTGGCTTGAGAAATATGGCAAATTTTTCAAACCGGGATTGAAAAAACTGCGGGCAGATCGGACCAATATAACCTTTCTAACCGTAGGTATTGATGATCTGCAATTCGAAGTCAATTCGCTGGATGCGGTGACCATGATGCTGATTTATCATGACGTGGTGTTGCTGCCCGCCGATCGCGTTGCAATGAACGCCCAAATTTATGCGGCCTTAAAATCGGACGGGGTTTTGTTGATCACTGACCATCACGCAGTGGATGGCTCCGGCGAAGCGGCGGCTGATCCGTTGCACCGGATTGATGCGAACATGGTTCTGGCCGAAGTGGAAGCCGCCGGATTTGTGCTGGACGCGCAATCGGATGCCTTGCACTTTGCCGATGATGATCACACGATCAATGTGTTTCAACCGGAAATTCGCGGCAAAACTGATCGCTTTGTCTATCGGTTTCGCAAGGCAAAATAGCCGGACCCGACCTATGGGTTGTGGCTTGTTGCGCTCTGCCTTGAATAGCGGGCGCGGGCGGGTTATATTGTCTGTTCGGTAATGGGTTGGGATTGGTGATTAACTGCTTCTAACCCCGCGTAAAGACAAGAGAAATTCACTACATGACCAAAGTACCCATGACCGTTGAGGGACAATTAGCCCTCGATGAAGAACTAAAATTCTTGAAAAGCGTCGAGCGCCCGCAAGTCATTGCGGCGATTGCCGAAGCGCGTGAGCATGGTGATTTGAAAGAAAACGCCGAATATCATGCCGCCAAGGATCGCCAAGGTTTTATCGAAGCCCGGGTCAAAGATCTGGAAGGCAAATTGTCTCGCGCTCAGGTGATTGATGTGACCATTATGAGCGGCGATGTGGTTCGTTTTGGCGCCACGGTTACGGTTTTTGATGAAGCCACCGAAGAAGAGCTGACCTATAAAATTGTGGGTGAGGATGAAGCCGAAGTTGCCTTGGGCAAGGTTTCTGTCACCTCACCGATTGCCCGGGCAATGATTACCAAGGAAATTGGTGATGTGGTAGAGGTTATCGCGCCGGGTGGGTCGCGTTCACTGGAAATTATTATGGTAGTTTGGGTGTGAGTGATCCGGCTGGCGAATTGTTGATCTGGACCATCAGTGACGGCCGGGCCGGGATCGACAATCAGGTCTTGGGTTTGGCCGAGGCCATTGCTGAGATGATCCCCTGCAAAATCAAGAGTTTTCTGGCACCCCGGACCAGCCTGCTGTCCTTGCTGACCGCCAACCGGCCCTTGCCGGGCATGGAAGATGGCTGGCCCAAACTGCTGATCTGTTGCGGCCAGTCGAGCCTGCCATATGCCAAAGCCATGCGTAAATGGTCGAACGGCCAGACGTTTTGCATCCAGTTGCAAGCCCCGCGCCGCCCGTTAAAGCAGTTCGATATGGTGATCGCCCCCAATCATGACCAATTGGATGGGGAAAATGTGCTGTCGATCATTGGCGCAACCAATCGCATTAGCAAATCCAGACTGGCAAAAGCGCGCGAAACCTTTGCCGAGCAGATCAACCAATTGCCGTGCCCACGTCTGGCCGTGGTGATCGGTGGCAATTCCAAGCGGCATAAATTGACCAAAGAGAAATTCAAGGAATTGCGTTTGCATCTGGAGCGGTTGGCTAAAACCAATGTCTCTTTGATGATTACCACATCGCGCCGCACCCCGGGTTTTGCCAAGCGCGCTTTGCGCCGCCGCCTTGGAAAACGAGAAAACGTCTGGTTGTGGACCGGTGCCAAAAAAGATGGTGACAATCCATATATGGCGTTTCTGGATGCGGCGAGCGCGGTGATTGTGACCAGCGATTCAACCAATATGCTGACCGATGGAGCCAGCGCCGGAAAACCGGTTTTGATGTTTCGGCTGGATGGCGAAGACGGCAAGTTTTCCGATCTGCACGATGAGCTGGCGGCAAAGAATTTGGTGCATCCATTTACTGGCTCGCTGGCCACGTGGGATGTTGAACCGCTGGCCGAAACCCGCCGGGCTGCCGAAGAGGTTTTGCGCCGATTTTACGGTCATTTGAAACCTGACCCTGAGGCATTTCACAGGGCTTGATGTCCGGCTTTCTTCAGCATTATGGTGCGGCTTGCGCTGACTGATTCGAAAGATAAATTTATGCCCAAAACCCAACATGTACGTGTGGCCATTATTGGCTCTGGCGCGGCCGGATATACCGCAGCCATTTATGCGGCCCGGGCCATGTTGGAACCTCTGGTGTTTTCTGGTCTGCAACCGGGCGGGCAATTGACCATTACCTCGGAAGTGGAGAATTACCCCGGTTTTGCCGAGCAAATTCAGGGGCCATGGCTGATGGATCAAATGCGCGATCAGGCGCTGGCCATGGGCACCAAAATCATTGACGACACCATTACCAAGGTGGATTTATCAAGTCGCCCTTTTAAGCTTGTTTCTGACTCAAACGGCTCGTTTACCGCTGATGCAGTGATCATTGCCACCGGCGCGCAAGCCAAATGGCTGGGCTTGCCTTCGGAAGAAAAATACCAAGGCTTTGGGGTTTCGGCCTGCGCGACCTGCGATGGGTTTTTCTATCGTGACAAAAAAGTTGCAGTGATCGGCGGCGGCAATACGGCAGTGGAAGAAGCACTGTTTTTGACCAAGTTTGCCTCAAAAGTATATCTGGTGCATCGCCGGGATGAATTGCGCTCCGAGAAAATTTTGCAAAACCGACTGTTCGCCAATGAAAAAATTGAGCCGGTATGGAACCACAATCTGGCCGAGGTGCTGGGCACAGATAACCCGCCCGGCGTGACCGGTGTCCGGCTGGAACATGCCCAAAGCGGCGCGGCCAAACAATTGGATGTGGACGGTGTATTTGTCGCCATTGGACACAAACCGGAAACCAGCTTGTTTGCGGGGCAATTGCCGTTCAAGCGCGGCGGGTATCTGATCACCGCAGCGGATTCAACCGCCACTGAAATTCCCGGCGTATTTGCGGCGGGTGATGTGACCGACGATATCTATCGTCAAGCAGTAACAGCAGCCGGCATGGGCTGCATGGCCGCGTTGGACGTCGAACGGTTTTTGGCTGAGTAGGTCCAAGGTACGACCCCGCAAGAACAGACAGCACCATTGTGCCAGTGTGTCAGCAGCGACCTACCAAGTAGGCGCGTGCCATTGCACCTTGACTTCCTTCGCCCCATTTGAGATAAGAGTGAGTGCTCACTCATATTCATACCAAGAAAGCGCAAATCATGCGTGCGGCCTTGCAATTGGTGGCCGATGATGGATTGGCTGCGACTACGACGGCGCGTATTGCCCAAATGGCTGCGGTGGCTGAGGGCACGATTTATCGATATTTTGACACCAAAGATGAGTTGTTGATCGCGATCTATCGGCAGATCAAGCGCGATGTATTTGATCGGGTCAGTGATGGATATGATCCGGCTTCACGTATTGCCGAGCGGTTTGTACATTTATGGCACCAGACGTTTTTGGCTTATCGTTCAGATCGTCAAAAACTAGTCTTTGCACAAAAGTTTAGCGAAACCGAATTGGTCAGAACCGAGGCGGGGCTGGCTCATAAGCCAATGGCTAAATTGCTGGGTGCGTTGCAGCAAGACGGGTTCCAATTGGGCCAATTCAAGTCTTTGCCAATGGACCTAATGACCGGATTTTTTTACGCCCCGATCATCTCGATCTTGCGGGCCGAACAAAACGGGCCACTTTGCCCGGACACCCAAATTAAAACAGCAATGGAAGCGGCTTTTGATGCGTGGCGCATCGTTCCGCCGATCAATGAAACCCAATAGATGGAGAAGACTCATGCAAACCAGAACGCTTGGAGCCAATGGACCGGCCCTCAACCCAATTGGATTGGGCTGTATGGGTCTGTCCGAATTTTATGGCAAAGCTACCGAGCAACAAACCGCTATTGCGCTGTTGCATCAGGCGATTGATTTGGGCGTGACTCATTTCGATACGGCTGAATTGTACGGCATGGGTGCCAATGAGGAGCTGTTGGGTGCGGCATTTGCCGACCGGCGGGATAAAGTCTTTATCGCCACCAAATTCGGGATCAACCGCGATGCCAAAACCCGCGCTATGATCGGTTTGGATGGATCGCCAGAGGCAGTGCGCCGGGCTTGTGATGGCTCATTGGGGCGTTTGAAAACTGACCATATTGATTTGTATTACCAACACCGGATGGATGGTTCGATTGCCATCGAGGAAACCATGGGTGCGTTGGTCGACCTGATGAATGAGGGGAAAATCAAGGCGATTGGCTTGTCTGAATGTTCAGGGGAAACCTTGCGCCGGGCCTGTGCCGTGCATCCGGTTTCGGCGGTGCAGTCAGAGTATTCACTGTTCAGTCGCGATCTGGAAACCGGGGTTATTCCGGTGTGTCGGGATTTGGGTGTGTCACTGGTGGCGTATTCGCCCTTGGGTCGGGGCATGCTAAGCGGTGCGTTCACCAAGGAAAATGCACCGGATGCCAAGGATTATCGCAGTTATTCGCCGCGCTTTTCCCCGGAAAACTATGTGGCCAACCTGGCCTTGGTCGAAGAGGTCCGGGCCATTGCTGACCGACACAATGCCCACCCGGCGCAAATCGCTTTGGCTTGGGTTTTGGCCCAAGGCGATTTTGTGCACGTCATTCCCGGCACCACCAAAGCCAAAAACCTGATCAGTAATCTGGCGGCGGGTGACATTACGTTGAGCCAGAGCGATCTGGCTGAGTTGGATAATTTGTCGGCCAAAGTGGTTGGTGATCGTTATGCGGATATGAGTTCGGTCAATGGGTAAGCCTACCCCAAGGCTTTGGGCGTTAGGTTGATCTCTACATAGGCCGGTTCATTTTCTTTTTGCTTACGGGCCTACCGGGTTTTGCCGGGGGAATAGACAGCCCGGGGGCGAATGAGATTGCCGGTCTCGACCTGCTCTATGGCGTGGGCCAGCCACCCGCTCATGCGGCCGATTGCAAATAGGCTGAACGCGGCCTGTTCGGGTAGTTGCAGCTCAACAACCAGCGCGGCCAGCGCCATGTCGATGTTGGGGACTTGCCCGGTAATTTGAGAGCAAAGTGCGATGGCATGAGAGATGTTTGGCGCAGGGTTTGTGGCCTGTAGCAGGGCTTTGGCCCGTGGATCACCATCAGGATACAAGGTATGACCCATGCCCGGTAGCTGGCTATTTCTGCGTAAAGTCTGGTGAATTTGTCCCTCTGGGGATTGGCTATTGGCAATTTGCCGTAAAAACAAAACGGCTTGTTCGGTTGCATCCCCATGCAAGGGTCCGGATAAGGTGGCTAATCCGGCTAAAGCCACTGCGGGCAAGGCTGCGCCGGTCGAGGCGGCAATGCGAACCGCAAAGGTCGAAGCATTTAATTCGTGCTCGCTAATCAACACCAAAGTCTGCCGCACCAGATCAGAATTTTGGTTGGATAATTGCCAATGGGTGCCAATCCGTTGGTGGATCGGGCCGGGATGGGCTTTGCCCAATACCGCATTGGCAAAATCAGATAGAAGGCCAAAAGCTTCTTGGGCCAACGCCGCTCTGGTTCGGCCCAAGGTCGGTGCCGCATGGCTGGCCAGTCCGGCGAGAAACGCAAAGGCTCGGGCTTTTGGGTCGGTCTCTTTGGTCCAGGCACCGGGCAAAGTGGTTGGCGATGGGGCGGGGGCGGACTCACAAAAATGATGCCCTGCAATTTCTTCCAGCGAGAAGGTTCTGGCCAAGGTTGCCGCATTTTGTTCGCCAAAAAACAATTGCCCGTCTTTGACGGTAGAAATGCGGGTTTGCAGGACTGGCTCGCCCCAAGCGATGGTGCCAGAGGCAATATCGGCTCGGGCGCGGGGGCGACTTCTGCGGGTCAGCAATTGCTCGATGTCCCGGCGGGAATAGAGGCTGCACCGGGGGTTTTTTGGATCGGCCAGTGATCTGATCTGCCCGCGACTGACGTAAGAATACAAGGTCGCTGCTTTGACGCTTAATTGTTCCAGCGCCGGGCCGATCGGAATCCAGTCAGGAATTTGATTCATATTGATTATATTGATCAATATTGACGAAAACACCAGAAAAAAATATCATGGCCGCAGGAAATAGAATTTGGAGAAAAGTAAATGGATGCAGGTTTGGAAAAAATTATCGCGGCGGAAACCGTATTGTCCGATGTGGATGGTGCGGGCGGTCGATTGATCATTCGCGGGGTTCCGGCCCAGCAATTGGCGGCGAGTTGCACCTTTGAAGAGGTGTTGCATTTGTTGTGGTCCGGGTTCTTTGATGATCTGCCGAGCCGCGAAGAGTTGGCCCAACAATTGGGCATGGCGCGGGTTCGGGCGTTTGCCCGGATAGGTCCACATATCGAGGCCATTGCGCAACAACCTGACATGCAAGGTTTGCGTCTGGGCTTGGCCTTTGTCGAAGACGGCGAGGCATTGGCCACGGCGATTGATCTGCTGGCTATGGCGGTTGTGGTCACGGCGGCGGCGTCTCGTTTTCGGCGCGGGCAATCATTGGTTGCGCCGGACGCAGAACTTTTCCATGCGGCGGATTTCATTCAAATGAGTACCGCGCAACATCCATCTACTGCGGCGGCGCATGCGATGAACGCCTATCTGGTCATTGTGGCTGAGCACGGTTTGAACGCGTCTACTTTTGCGGCAAGGGTGGTTGCCTCAACCCGGGCCGGGCTGGCTTCGGCGGTGATTGCCGGGGTGAGCGCCCTAAAAGGACCATTGCATGGCGGTGCGCCGGGTCCGGTTCTGGACATGCTGGACGGCATTGGTTCACCAGAACAAGCACGGGGTTGGATCGATGATGCCTTGGCTCGCAAGGAACGGCTGATGGGATTTGGGCATCGGGTGTATAAAGTCCGTGACCCACGGGCCGATGCCTTAAAGACTGCTATTCGGACTCTGCCCACTTCCGCCGGGCGGTTGCAATTGGCTGAAGCCATTGAACAAACTATATTGCAAAAACTGAAGGCGGAAAAACCTGATCTGAACCTGCAAACCAATGTGGAGTTTTACACCGCCGTATTGCTGGAGGCGCTGGGTATTCCGCGTCAGGATTTTTCTTGCGTGTTTGCCTCGGCCCGCGCTGCTGGGTGGATCGCCCATGCCAAGGAGCAATTGGCTAGCAACAGGATGATCCGTCCAAAATCGGTCTATGTCGGGCCAGCGGTGAAGCCTTGCGTGTTGGAGCTCGCATAAAACCCGCAATGCCCGGCTTGACGGACCGGGTTCAACTACCCAATTTACGCTCATGGACTGGGACAAGCTAAAAACCTTTCACGCAGCCGCAGAAACCGGCTCGCTCACGGCGGCAGCCGAGCGGCTGGCCATATCGCAATCGGCGGTTTCGCGGCAGATCGCCACCTTGGAGGAAACCCTGGGTGCGTCGCTGTTTCATCGCCATGCGCGTGGGTTATTGCTGACCGAGCAGGGTCATATCCTACAACACACCACCGAAGGCATGACCGAGCGGGTGCTGCTGGCCGAGGCTTTGTTGCGTGATTCGCGGGACAAACCGTTTGGGCCTTTGCGGGTGACTGCGCCAATTGCTTTTGGTTCGATCTGGCTCACCCCGCGTCTGGTCCATTTCAATCACAATTACCCGGAAATTATCCTGCATTTGATGGTCACCGATAAGATTGTTGATCTCAACAAGCTGGAGGCTGATTGCGCGTTGCGGCTCGGACAGCCCGAGCACCAAGATCTGATCCAGCGCAAACTGTTTACCTTTGATCAGAGCCTGTATGCTTCGCGCGATTATATTTCAGAACACGGCGCGCCTGCCTCACTGGACGAACTGGATGACCATCCGATTATCTTGTATGGCGCGACCGGCGTGATGCGAAATGTCGATTGGCTGGAGCGCTTGGGTCGCGATGACGGCAAAACCCGCGAACCCAGTATGACCATCGATAACATCTATGCGCTGATGAAGGCGGTACAATCTGGGGCTGGAATTGCCGGACTGCCGGATTATGTGGCGGCGGACAATCCGGCCTTGGTCCGGATACTGCCGGAGACGACTGGACCGAGCTTTGATCTTTATTTTGCATACCCTGAGGAACTGCGACGATCCAAACGGGTTCAGGCATTCAGTGATTTTCTGACCCGGCAAATGCGGCTGTGGAAAGGTTCCACCTGATCCAGTTGGCGCCAAGTTATGCAAAAATGCATAGCAGATGTGACGATTCGCACCTAGCAAGTAAGGGTTTGTCTACCTATATACCCATTGAAGTTACCGATTGGTGACCTCCTTCGTTCCCCCGACCCCCTAATCGAACGGAACGGATATACCGCGAACCTCCTCCTCCCCCTTGTGAGGTTTTTGCGAAGACTTTAAGGCCGGACCACTTCGTGTGGGTCCGGCCTTTTTTTGCAAAATCAATCGGAACCGTAACCTTTACGCAGGCCGCGCCAGACCAGATCAAATGCTTGGGCTTGGGTAAGTTGTTCCGCCTTGATGCTTTGCGCTGCGACAAACAGCAGGGCATCAACCATCTGCACCAGCCAGCTAACGGGTGTCTGGGCTGACAATGCACCTTCCTTTTGCACCAGTTTAATCAATTCGCGCATTTCGACGTCCTGTCGCTCCAATTGATCGCGCAGGTCGAGCAGAGCAAGGCAGGGCGGGTTGGTGCCCAAATAGGCGATGGCATCGGCGTGGGGCATCAATGCTTTTAGGATATTTCGCAACGCCTGTTTCCCTGAAAGACAATGGCGCGCGGCCCGGTCCGCCGTCTGGTCTATCGTATCTAGTGCGTGGCGCGCTGCGGCCAATTGCAAGTCTTGCCGGGAGGCAAAATATCGGTGCAGGCTGGCTCGGCTTATTCCGGCTTGTGCGGCGACCTTTGCCAATGGAGCAGAAGGGTCGCTCGACCAGATGGCGAGGGCAGCCATAATCAGGTTATTTCGAGTTCGAAGATTGGTTGCGTTTGACATAAGACATATTTGTCGCATTTATGACAAATATGTCAAGTAAAAACGCATCGCGCTTGCAAGCCTTGGATGTGGCCCGTGCGTTGGCCATATGGGGTATGGTGATTGTCAATTTCTCCTTGGTGTTGATCAAGGACTTTGATCAGGCTGTTGGGGTGGCGGCGGGACTGTCCGGTCTGTTGCAAGGTCGCGCCGTGGCACTTTTTATTGTGTTGGCCGGATATGGCATCGGAATGATGTCGGCACGCGCAGCGGCAGAGCGAGAAACTGCTTCGCGCAATGCCATTCGGATTACCTTGTTAAAGCGGGCGTTGTTTTTGTTGATCGCCGGATTGTTGTTCGTGCCGATCTGGCCCGCCGACATCTTGCATTTTTACGGCTTCTACATCGCGTTGAGTGTGTTGTGTTTGTTTGCCAATCGCAAGGTGTTGTTGGTAATCGCGCTATTTTTACCGTGGCTGTTTCTAGGTCTGATAGACGTATGGGATTGGCCGGCCGAGTGGGATTTCGATACATTGTCCTATGCCGGATTCTGGACGGCTGACGGGTTCATCAAACATGCTTTTTTCAATGGATTTCATCCGGTAATTCCGTGGTTGGGATTTTTACTGTTTGGCTTGGCCATGTCACGGTTTGATCTGACAATTACTAAAATAAGATACTGGGCCATGGGTGGATCGGCCGCCATGGTATTGATGCTGCTTGGTATATCGAGGTGGAGTGCACAAAAATTTGGAGCCATTACAGATCCGGAAATGCACGAATTTGCTGATTTGTTGGTCGGGTTTTCACCTATGCCACCACTGCCTTTTTATATGTTTTCAGCCGGGGCCAGCGCACTGTTTGTCATTGCGCTGCTAATCCAGATGGAGCCGTACTGGAAACAATCTCTGCTCTGGAAATTTATGATCCCCAGCGGCCAATTGGCCCTCAGCCTGTATTTCGCCCATGTGCTGATCGGGTTGGGCTTGCCCGATGCTTTTGGCGAATTGGGTACTTGGAGCACCAATGCGGCTCTTGTCTGGGCCGTGTTGTTTTGTGGTTTTGGCGGGGTCGGCGCAATGGTTTGGCGCCAACATTTCGCCCGTGGTCCGGTGGAAAGCCTGATGCGCCGCCTGTGTGGTTGATCAGAACGTGCAGTCTTGTAAGGGCCGAACTGACAAGGTGCTGGAGCGCAAATCCTTGATGGCCAACACGGTGGCAGATGCGGCGGCAGCGGTGGTAAAATACGGGATGCTCCTCTCCAGCGCCGTACGGCGGATGGTATAGCTATCCTCATGGGCTTGGCGGCCCAATGTGGTGTTGAACACCAAAGCAATCTGGTCATTTTTCATGGCATCGACACAATCGGGCCGCCCTTCATGGACTTTGTTGACCCGGGTTACCGCAACGCCTTGGTCGCTCAAATAGGTGGCGGTGCCGCCGGTGGATAGGATCGTAAAGCCCATAGCGCACAGCTCGCGAGCCAAGGGGACCATGGTTTTCTTGTCTTTGTCTTTTACCGAAATAAACACGGTACCTTCCAAGGGCAAATTAACCCCGGCTCCCAATTGCGCCTTGGCAAAGGCTCGACCAAAACTGGTGTCCAGCCCCATAACTTCGCCGGTTGAGCGCATTTCTGGCCCCAAGATCGGGTCGACCCCGGCAAACCGGGCAAACGGAAACACTGCTTCCTTGACCGCGACGTGCGATGTGGGCGCTGACGGGCAATCCATGTCGGCCAGTTTTTCTCCGGCCATAACCCGGGTGGCCATTGCTGCGACCGGTGCGCCGATCGCTTTGGCGACAAATGGCACGGTGCGTGAGGCGCGCGGATTGACTTCGAGCACGTAAATGATCTGGTCTGAAATGGCGAATTGCACATTCATCAGGCCGCGAATTTTCAACGCCTTGGCCAATTGCACGGTTTGTTCGCGTAAGCGTTCAATCATCTGGTCGGACAGGGAATAGGGTGGCAGCGCGCAGGCGCTATCGCCCGAATGAACCCCAGCCTCTTCGATATGCTCCATAATCCCGCATACCCAGACCGTATCGCCGTCGCAAATGGCATCGACATCGACCTCGATGGCATCATTGACATACCGATCCAGCAACAGAGGCGATCCGGCCGAAACCTGCACGGCTTCGCGGACATAGCGCTTTAAGCTTTGGGTATTGGTGATGATCTCCATGGCCCGTCCGCCCAACACATAGGAAGGTCGCAGCACCAACGGGTAGCCCAATACTTCCGCCCCGGCCAAGGCTTCTGCTTCGGATTTGGCAATCACATTGGGTGGCTGAGTTAGCTCTAACTCATCCAGCAATGCCTTAAACCGTTCGCGGTCCTCGGCCAGATCGAGACTGTCCAGCGCGGTTCCCAACAGCGGCACGCCGGCTTGTTGCAGGGCTTCGGCTAGTTTTAACGGAGTTTGTCCGCCAAATTGCACGATAACGCCGAGCAATTCACCGCGCATCATCTCAACCCGGCAAATCTCCAACACGTCTTCATCGCTTAATGGCTCAAAATACAGCCGGTCCGAGGTATCATAATCGGTCGATACGGTTTCTGGATTGCAATTGACCATAATGGATTCGATATCCATTTCCTTCAACGCAAAGGCGGCGTGGCAACAGCAATAATCGAATTCGATCCCCTGACCGATCCGGTTGGGCCCGCCGCCCAGAATAATCACTTTTTTACGGTCCGAAACTCGCGATTCGCATTCGGCCAGTTCGCCCAACGGGGCGGCTTCATAACATGAATACATATAGGGTGTTTTGGCCCGAAATTCGGCGGCGCAAGTATCAATGCGTTTGTAAACCGGGAACACACCAGCCGCATGGCGGGCGGTGCGAACCTCTGACTCTTGGCCATGGGTTAGCTTGGCCAATTGCCCATCAGAAAACCCAGCCTGTTTGACGTAGAGCCATGCGGGCGCTGTATCGGGCAGGCCGTGTTTCTTGATCTGTTGTTCGGTTTGCACGATCTGTTCAATTTGATCTAAAAACCACGGCTCATATCCGGTCACTTCAGCGATTTGACCTAAGTCCCAGCCTTGGCGAAACGCTTGGGCAATGGCTAAAATCCGGTGTGGGGTGGCTTTGGATAGTTCAGAGCGAATGGCGCCGTCATCATCGCCGTCGCCCAATCCTTCGAACTCAAATTCATCCAGCCCGCACAAGTCGGTTTCCAGTGAGCGCAGGGCTTTTTGCAAACTCTCTTTGAAGGTGCGGCCAATGGCCATGGCTTCACCGACCGATTTCATCGCGGTTGACAATTTGACTTCGGCACCGGGGTATTTTTCAAAGGCAAAGCGTGGAATTTTGGTGACTACATAATCAATGCTGGGTTCAAAACTGGCCGGGGTCGCGCCGGTAATGTCATTGTCCAGCTCGTCCAGCGTATAGCCAACCGCCAATTTAGCGGCGATCCGGGCAATCGGAAAGCCAGTCGCCTTGGAGGCCAGAGCCGAGGAACGTGATACTCTGGGGTTCATCTCAATGACGATCAGTCGACCGTCTTTTGGATTAACCGCGAATTGCACATTGGAGCCACCTGTCTCGACGCCGATCTCGCGCAATACGGCGATCGAGGCGTTTCGCATAATCTGGTATTCGCGGTCACTCAAGGTCAGTGCCGGAGCCACCGTAATGCTGTCACCGGTGTGGACACCCATCGGGTCGATATTCTCAATCGAGCAAATGATGATGCAATTGTCCGCTTTGTCGCGGACCACTTCCATTTCATATTCCTTCCAGCCCACAATGCTTTCTTCAATCAGCACTTCCGTGGTCGGTGAAGCCTCAAGGCCGGAGCTGACAATTTCGCGAAATTCTTGTTTGTTATAGGCAATGCCGCCGCCGGTGCCGCCCAAGGTGAAGCTGGGCCGGATGATGGCCGGCAGGCCAATGGCGTGAAATGCCGCTTCGCTTTCTTCCAAGGTGTGGGCCAGTCTGGAATTTGGTGTTTCCAGACCGATCTTGGCCATGGCGGTCCGAAACAGATCCCGGTCTTCGGCCTTGTCAATGGCTTCGGCTTGCGCGCCGATCAGCTCAACCCCGTACTTTTTTAAGGTCCCATCCCGGTTCAAGGACAGTGCCGTGTTCAATGCGGTTTGTCCGCCCATGGTCGGCAGCAGTGCATCGGGGCGCTCTTTGGCGATCACTTGGGCCACAAATTGCGGGGTAATCGGCTCGATATAGGTTGCATCGGCCATGTCCGGATCGGTCATGATCGTGGCCGGATTGGAATTGACCAGAATGACCCGATAGCCTTCTTCGCGTAAGGCTTTACAGGCTTGCACGCCGGAATAATCAAATTCACACGCTTGGCCGATCACGATCGGCCCCGCCCCGATAATCAGGATGGAGGATATGTCCTTGCGTTTGGGCATGGGATTCGCCTTTGGTGTTTTTGCTGTGTGTAGCTTTCAGTGAGGGCCATGGAAAGGGGCCACGCGGTTTTTTTTACCGTGCGACAAAAAGAACCGGTATTATGACGGTGACTTGCGGCGGCTTCGATAATCAATTATCTGACAGGTCTGCAAAAATTTAGGTGTTTGAAATGACCATCTTGCGTGAAACCAATGCTTTTCCCATGGCCGAAGCTCGCAAGCTGGTGGCCGGCTTGATGCGGGCCGACCCAAAGATTTACTGGCCGGATTTTTTAATTTCCATCTCACTGGGGTGGGGTGGTTTTGCTGTGGCGCTGCTTTTCCCGTGGGGGTCATGGCAGGGCATTGCAGGTGTGGTGGTTTCGGTCTTTGCCTTGTACCGGGCCGTTTTGTTTACCCATGAGTTGACCCATCTGGAAACCGGCACGTTTCGGGTGTTTCGTTTTGTGTGGAATTTATTGTGTGGCTTCGCGTTGCTGATCCCGTCGTTTACCTATTACGGGGTCCATCGCCACCATCATGTGCGCGGGGTGTATGGCACCAAAGAGGATGGCGAATATTTGCCGTTTGGGGCGGGCAACCCGCTGGGTATTATCGGCTATATGTTTCTAATCTTTATTTTACCCGGCTTTTTTGTCATCCGGTTTATGATCCTTGGGCCGTTGTCATGGATTTTTCCGCCCTTACGCAAATTGGTCTGGGGCAGTTTTTCTTCGCTGACCATTGATCTGACCTATGTGCGGGCCATGCCGGGCGCTAAAGATCCGAAACTTTTGTGGTTTGGACAGGAATTTTTGGCTGCTCTCTATGGGTGGAGCGCGGTCGCTCTGGTTTGGTTTGGGGTGCTGCCGGTCAAGGCGCTGATCCTGTGGTACGGCATTGCGGTGGTTATTTTCCTGCTGAACTCATTGCGGACCTTGGCGGCCCACGCTTATCGCAATCCGGGCGAAGAAAAAATGAGCTTTCCAGAGCAGTTCCTAGATTCAGTCGATGTACCGGGTCATCCGATCATCACCACATTGTGGGCGCCGGTTGGTTTACGCTTTCACGCGACCCACCATTTGTTTCCGGCCATGCCCTATCACAATCTGCCCAAGGCCTATGAAATCCTCAAAAACCAGCTAAGCGATAATTCGGTCTATCTGGCCTCAACCCGCAACAATTTGGCCCATGCTCTGGTTCGTTTGTGGCAGGACGCAGCCGAGGCAGATCGCGAAGGCGACATTCAGCCGGCTGAGTAACTAACTCAATTTGGCTTCCGATCCAGATTTCACTTCATGTCAGCTCCGAGGAGTGCCAGTCTTTTTGTCTTCCAAAAAATGGGAAAGTATGATATAATACCTCTATCGTCATACTTTTACTTTTGAAAGACATTTGAAATGCACAAACAAACAATTTCGATCACCGAACGCCATAAAAATTGGCTACAAGCCCAAGTCGCATCAGGAAATTATAGCAATACCAGCGAAGTGATCCGCGACATGATCCGCGAGCGTGAGTTGCGCGAACAAGAAACGCCAGAGCAAATTAAATGGCTACGCGCAAAGCTGGCTAAATCCATCGAAAGCGGTATTTCGAACACAGACCCCGCCGATCTTCTTGCAATGTTCAAGGCCGAAATGAAGCAAGAAAAAGCATGAATGAGTACAGGCTCACGCCAGATGCCGAGGAAGACCTCCAAAACATTTATGAATGGGGCTTTATGACATTTGGAGAAGGTAGGGCCGACGAGTATCATTTAGAGCTACTCAACCGCTTCGCAAAAATTGCTGAACACCCGCTGCTTTGTCAGGTCGTCGATCATCTTTGCAAGGGTGCACGCCGTGCCGTTCATGGGAAAAATAGTATTTACTACCAGATTATCGACGATGATTTAAACATCCTGATTATCGGTATTGTCGGCCAACAGGATGTTAGCAAGAAATTATAAACTCTCACCGATTACTATTTTTCTCCAAATCATTGATATAAGGTGCTGCACATAAAGAACACAAGTGCGATTTTTTTTGGGTGAGAAAAATATGGCAGAATATAAAAGCAGTATCTTCAGTTTACCCACTAAGGAAGAAATGTGGGAAGAGGCGGAAAATTATCACACCATAAAATTTTACAATAAGTCAAAAAACTTGATAATAGTTTTCCTTGCTATTGGAATGCTTCTATCCTTGTGGCTTACAGCTAACAATAATGTGGTGGATTTATCAAACACCGACTTAGTTTCGAACTTAACACGAGTTGATGTGATTTATGGATTTTCGCTTTACGCATTTTTTTTAATATTCGTGTTTTTTAATCATAGATGGGCAATAATTTTGGTCGCTTTAATTTATACGGCTGACAAAGTATTGATAATGATTGGCTCGGGTACTTCGCCAATAGGGTCATTAATTTTTCTTGCCATCCTTTTAGGTCTCTCATATAGAGCGTTTTTTGTTGCATCCAACTTAAAGAAAATTAAAAAACAAAAAACTGAATAAGCGGAATAATCCCCCACCAGCTTTTCGTTGATCGGCGAAGGCAAGATTTCATCACTAGCCCAACCGCGCTTCCAATCCAGCTTTCACCTCGGGCCATTCTTCGCGCAAGACGGAAAAGAATACCGAATCGCGAAATGAGCCATCCCAGGTCTTGGCGTGATGGCGCAAGGTGCCTTCGTATTTTGCGCCCATTTTTCGCATGGCGTTTTGTGAGTGCCGGTTTTTGTGGTGGGTTTTTAGCTCGACCCGCTCAGCACCGCAGGCAAAGGCATGGCCCAATAACAAGTGTTTGCAGGCTGGGTTTACTTGCGTGCCCCGTTGATCGGCTCGGTACCACGTCCAACCAATTTCAACCCGTTGAAATAATGGGTGAATCACCAGATAAGCGCTGTGACCGATCACCTCGCCATCCACCAAAATGGCATGGCTAATTGCATTGCCCTTGGCCTGATCGCCCAGCACATAATCGAACCAGCCATCAAAATGCTTCCCGTCGCCACGGATCGACATCAGTTTCCAAGTGTCCGGATCATCCCCGGCCAAGCGCATGGCTTCGCGGTGATCTTCGCGCAAGGGTTCCAGGGTTACATGGTTATTGGACAGGGTTTGGGCGACTAATTTCATGTCAGTGTCCCCACCAGAGCAATGCGGCGCGCACCAGATATACCGTGCCGATCACGCTGACCAACCCGCGTACCCATTGCAAAAAGGAGCGGTCAGTCAGCCGGTTGAGCACCTTGCCGCCGAGCCATGTACCGCTCATGGATACCGGGATTGCAATCAACAGCAAGACAAGCAGTTCGCGTTGCGCATCGATTGCGCCGTGAAAAGCGATGCCACTCCAAAACATGATTTTGACCAGATGGGCCATCATTTGGCTGATTGATTTAGTGGCGACGATTTGATGACGGTTCAGGTTAGTCTGCACAAAGAAAATGTCGAGCATCGGTCCGGCCACTCCGGCAAAAGTGTTGAGTGCCGTGACCAGCACACCAGCCGCCATGGCATGGGCAGGTTTGTTGGCATCCAGATGAAACAAAGATTTGGGGAGCCAGACCAAAAATGGCACCAAGCCGAGCAGCAGGAATACGATGGAGCGTTGTGGCCGCCATGCAATCAGGAATAAAAGGCCAATCGCCACCAATGCACCCAGCACGTAATAGAACAGGATTTGTAATTGAATATCGCGGCGCAACAAAAAACTGCGCCAGCCATTGGCCACCATTTGCAACAGACCGTGCGCTACCATGGCTTGCGGCACGGCAAACAGGCTGAGCAGCACGCCCATCAGGATCAAGCCGCCGGACATGCCGAATATCCCGGACAAAAAAGCAGTGCCCAAGGTGGCAAATAGTAATAGCATTGCGCTTGCAATTGGCATGATGATTTGCTCTTTTTGCGTACCATATCTTTGGAGCGAGCCTGTGCAAGCACCATCTGGCCCAAACAGGAAACAATCATGAAAATTGCCGCTTACCTGACCCGCGCCCATAAATGGATCGGCCTTGTGGTCGGTCTGCAAATTGTGCTGTGGACGGCTGGCGGTCTGGTGATGAGCGTGTTCAAAATCGAAAGTGTCCGCTCAGAAGCTTTGATTGCTGAACCTGGCTTGCTTCCCTCTGATCTGTCGATCGGGATTGACCCAATGCGCGCAGCCTATGCTGCCGGGTTTGCTTCGCTGGAAAGTCTGGCGCT
>NVXG01000004.1 GCA_002733805.1 Robiginitomaculum sp.
TGCTCATCGGATAGCCAAAAATAACGCCTCATGCTCCAAAACCTCCATGATAAATCACAAGGCATTGAATCAGTTATAGGTTAATGAGTTCTGACCCTAAAGGATAGCGAAACCGGCATTGTGTCCGTCTTCATATGAAATGGGACAATCAGTACAAGCGTACCTGATTGCGTGCATACCTTGCGTATGGTGCATTACTGACCCGGTTAGCCCTGTGGTACGCTCGCAAACAAGTCAGCGACAGGCATACGAACATTGCGGTTGAAATCAATAACAAAGCACCATCTGCCAGTTCGCAGTTTTATCGCTTTTGGCGCACCAATTTTCTATCTCTCGCGAAATTCTAATCTGATTTGCAAATTTTGTTGAGTGACGGAAATCCATCCCTCATATTTTCAAACAAATAAGAGCTATGTGAACACCGGTTCAGTGTCCTACTTTGAACGAGTTGAAGACACTCGACTAACGTTCCCTCACGACCTCATAACGCCCTCCCCCTAATAAGCAACATCTTCAATTTGCTGGAAGTGGACACTTTTGACTTGTCTACGAACGGAGGGCATGGACCCAAGCTGCCTTCAATACGTCCAAATAAAACAAGGCTTTGGGTTGTGAGGTTATTGAATTTTTCTGGTGTTTACTCTCATCCTGCAATTGCACTAAAGTTGTTTCACTAGAAACTCACTTCAGGGGATCCATCGATGTCATTTGTAGAGCTTGATCTTATTATCGGTATAGTTGGATCCATCGCTGTGATCCTGACACTCGGTATTCTCGCATTTCAGATCAACCGGGCAAGAAAGGAGATTTCTCGAGAGAACGCCCGCAGCATGATCCGTCACAACAACGAAATTTTGCTCAAAATGTCTGAGGACTCAGAACTCATGGATGTTCATATTCGAGGACAAAAAGATTTCGAAAGTCTTACCGAAGCTGAGCGTATGAGGTGGGGTTTTTGGCTCTTCACTTGGATCACCCAGTCCGAACAAGGATTTATTGATCAGCATCAAAAGAACATTTTAGGACTTGACCTGGATGGGTATGTCGAAGGCTTGGCACTTACTCTTCGCAGCAACGGTGGCAAAGCCATTTGGCCTCGAATGAAAGGAATGTTCGATCCGGTCTTTTGTGAAGCCGTCGAACGTCAAATGGCTAAGTCCAGTACGACACAAATGGAGAGATTCACCGACCTAGAATGGAAAGCATAGCTTCGAGCGCAAGAGCCGCAGGGGCTTAGAGCTTCGCTACATATTTTGGTATGGAACTGATCCCGTCCAAAGCAATTCTACAGGATGGCTTTCAGCTGCTTCAAGCCGTCCGATAGCTCGTCACCAATGGCATCATCGGCATGATAGCCTTTGAAGTATTCAATGTAGTGATCCAGCTTGATCTTGGAATTGGCCGCTTTCCAACGGTTAAACTCCGTAACCGCTTCATCCTGTTGGTTCGAGTTCATCAAGGCGATAACGCGGCACATACCGTCATGTTCCGAATTGGTATTGGCCAGAAGGTCAGCGACCAAGGGATAATTTCGACGGCACAATTCGCAGTAACCTAAAAAAGTGCGAGTCCAGACGCCGTATTCATGATTGGGAAATGTATCTTGAAACTGCTTGATGAGAGCGATGCCTTCTTCTTCACGTCCGACTTTTGCGTAGGCCACGCCCGCATGGGCCATAGCGAACGGCGACGCCAAAAAAATATCAGGCTGGCGCTCAATGGATCGTTCGTAAAGCTCAACGGATCGCTGAGGGTTCGTCGCCCAGTAGGAATTGATTATTGGCCATAACGCCTCGGCATTGTCATACCCGATCTTGGCAGCCTTGTCGGCCTCGCGCACCGCTTCATTACGTTCTGCACTGACCGCTTCAGTCCAACCCGAGACGCTTCGCCATGACAGGATCATGGCAAGTGCCGAATGCGCCAATGCGTAGTTCGGATCAAGCGCAATTGCTTTACGCGCATCAAGCATTCCCTGATTGAGCGTTTCGGGGCGCCAATCCCAAGTGACCGACAAGGCTCTGCGGGTTAACTCCCATGCCATCAAATTTTCAGGTGGCTGGCGGAGCGCCCGCGCACCCTCAACACGGACTATTACGCCACCGAGTGCGCTGACCACACCTTTGGCGATCTCGTCTTGAATAGTGAAAATGTCGTCTGCAGGTCGATCAAATTTTTGAGACCATTTCTGATGCTTGTCATTAATATCAGTAAGCTCAGCGGAGACGCGCAATTGATTGCCATTTCGCCGAACGCTGCCGGTTAGGGCATACCTTCCGCCAAGGTCACGCGCGATCTGCAAAGCATCGTCATTAGGTTTCAAAACCCGAGCAATGGCTTGGCGCGGCACAACACGCACAACCTTTACCAAGGTCAGCAAAGATGTGATGTCATCTGTCAGACCTTCTGCTGTAATCTGCTCAACTTCGTCATGCTCGCGATAGCGAAAAGGTAGAACAACAATGGATGGCTCTTCAGTTGACAAGTTGGTTGGTGAGGCCTGAGATTTCGACTGTTTTGGTGTCTCGCCAGACCGTGAACCCTGCGCCCAAGCAAGGATCAAGACCAGCGGAAAGCCGATTATCAGCAGCACCAGAACTGATTGATCGATCCAGGTCGGAAGTTCCAAAGTTTGCTCGAGAACGACAGCTACTTGCAGCATCACCCATGCGGCACCGAGATAAAGCGCCGCGAACTGAAACGCACGCCGCTTCCAAAGCTGTCGCAAGAATTCAGGCATCATATCCCCCTTAGCATATTTGATAACAATATCTGTGACTTTGTACTATCATATTATTCACAATGAGGATTTAGGCGACCTGTCAGGCGGAATATAGTGCATATTTTCTGTGTACAAATTTGTGTAAACTAAGGGCTGAATAATTTTACTTATGTAAGTAATATATTGATTTATAAGTAAAAATATTTTACGAAATTCAAACAAGGAAATGAACCTGGCAACCTCTCGGTCGCACCATATTTCTGACGCTATCGCGACGGCAAGCCTCGCTACTTGAGCGCGTGGTTGGGTTCGAGGTTCGTCCTCTTACCCGCATCATTTTTTCTGGTCTTATCTCGATGCCGACGCTCGCTACTTGAGGGCAAGCCGAGAAATCACCGGATATTGGCCGGGCAATTGATTCCAAATCCTCCATTGCTACCTTTTGCCACATTTTCATTTGGCCCCATCCACGCGAGCAAGGCATGTCTGGCAAAGATCGAGTTGCGTGCATGTGCCCTAGCATTTGCTTCGCTTGTTGATCGAAATACAAGGGGCACGTCATGCATACAAAATCCGCAGCCCGTAATATTTTTTACGGTGGCTCGCTATTTTTCTTACTAATTTTTTTCGGTTTAACTTTCAATTCCCACATGTATATCGTCAATAAATCGACGGACCATGCGGGCATTACTGACGCGGTAAAGCACGGTAAAAAAATCTGGGAAGATAAATCCTGTATAAATTGTCACACCATTTTAGGCGAGGGTGCATATTTTGCGCCAGAGCTGGGAAATGTCTGGGTACGATATGGCGGCCGGGAAGACCCGGAAGGTGCCAAGGAAGGCATCAAGGCATGGATGCAAAGCCAGCCGACTGGCATTGAAGGCCGTCGGCAAATGCCACAATTCAATTTAACAGATGAAGAGCTGAACGATTTAGCAGAATTTCTGCGGTGGGTCAGCACCATTGATACCAATGGTTGGCCGCCGAATGATGCGGGTTAAGGGGAGCAAGTGAAATGAAATATACTACACAAAAAGTTGCCATGGCGTACTTTGCGGTCGCCATGGCCTTGTTTGCGATACAGGTGCTGGGCGGCTTGCTGGCTGGCTTTATCTATATCGCCCCCAATTTTCTGGCGGAAATCGTACCGTTTAATGTCGTGCGGATGATCCATACCAATGCGCTGGTTGTCTGGTTATTACTCGGGTTTTTCGGGGCGAGCTATTATTTGATCCCGGAAGAAGCCGAACGAGAACTGTACAGTCCCAAAATCGCCTATCTGCAATTGATCTTGCTGACGGTCGGCACGCTGGGCGCGGTGATAACCTATGCGTTTAACCTATTCGAGGGTAATTTCTTCCTGGGCCTTCAAGGTCGCGAGTTTCTGGAGCAACCGCTTTGGGTAAAACTGGGCATTATTGTTGGCGCGTTGATGTTCCTGTTCAATATCTCAATGACAGTCTTGAAGGGTCGCAAGACCGCAATCACCAATGTCTTGCTGTTGGGCCTGTGGGGGATCGCCATTTTCTTCCTGTTTTCCCTATACGTTCCATCTAATCTCGCCTTGGACAAAATGTACTGGTGGTACGTGATCCATCTGTGGGTTGAGGGCGTTTGGGAATTGGTGATGGCGGCAATCCTGGCCTTCCTGCTGCTCAAACTGACCGGTGTTGATCGGGAAATTGTCGAGAAATGGATTTATGTCATCGTGGCGCTGGCTCTCTTTTCAGGGGTGTTGGGCACCGGGCATCATTATTACTGGATTGGCACACCGGGCTATTGGACCTGGGTCGGTTCGATCTTCTCGGCGCTTGAAGTATTCCCGTTCTTTGCCATGGTTCTGTTTTCCTTCACCATGGTTTGGAAAGGGGGGCGCGATCACCCCAACAAGGCGGCTATTCTCTGGTCGCTGGGCGCAGCGGTTCTGGCCTTTTTCGGGGCTGGGGTCTGGGGCTTTATGCACACCTTGCATCCGATAAACTTTTACTCGCACGGTACGCAGGTAACAGCCGCGCACGCGCATCTGGCTTTCTTTGGGGCTTATGTCTCGATTAATCTGGCCATTATCACCTATGCCATGCCGTATCTGTTCAAGCGCGAACCGTATAATCAGGTGCTGAACATGATCAGTTTCTGGGTGATGAGTTCGTCCATGGTGTTCATGACCATCTCGCTGACCTTTGCCGGTGCCTTGCAAACTCATTTGCAGCGGGTGATTGGCGAAGACTACATGTCGGTGCAGGATCAATTGGGCCTGTTCTATCACATGCGGTTTTGGGCCGGTGCGGTGTTTGTGATCGGCGCACTGCTGTTCATTTACTCGATCTTTGTGCCGCGCAATAAGGAGCTGATCTCGGCTTCACCGTCGGCCAAGGCGAAGTAGGCTCGCGGTTTGGCTTCGCAGGTAAAGAGCGTGCAAGGCGCATCCCCGGTCCCTTTTTATCAAGAGATCGGGGACGAGTGCGCGGTCTTTGAAATGGCCTATCGCTTGGGCTTGCCTTTGCTGCTCAAAGGGCCAACCGGTTGCGGTAAAACGCGGTTTGTTAGCCATATGGCGGCCAAACTTGGCCTGCCGCTTAGCACTATTGCTTGCCATGACGATCTGGCGGCAGCGGATCTGACCGGGCGCTATTTGCTCAAGGGCGGCGAAACCGTGTGGGCCGATGGTCCGCTGACTTCGGCGGTGCGCCATGGCGGCATTTGCTATCTGGATGAGGTTGTCGAAGCGCGCAAAGACGTAACCGTTGTGATCCACCCCCTGACCGATGATCGGCGAATTTTACCGCTAGATCGGACCGGTGAAACTCTGCACGCCCCGGATAACTTCATGTTGGTCATCTCGTATAATCCGGGGTATCAAAATATCTTAAAATCGCTAAAGCCCAGCACACGACAGCGTTTTTTGGCTCTGGAATTTGATTTCCCACCACCGGCTGCCGAAATCAATATCATCGCGCGTGAAAGTGGCCTGGACCCGGAGAAGTGCGAGCCGTTGGTTCGATTGGCTGCGAAATTGCGCGGCTTGAAAGGCCAAGACCTCGAAGAGGGCGTATCAACCCGGTTGCTGGTCTATTGTGCTTCGTTGATTGTGGCCGGTATGAAGTTGGAACGAGCCATTGAAGTGGCCCTGATTGAACCGTTAAGCGATGATGCAGACGTCAAAGCTGGTTTGCGGGACATTGTTCAAGCCATTTACGGATAATGCCAAGGTTTACCGATTTTTTTGAACCGGAAGAAATTGTCGGTGGCCTTTGGCATCAGATGATGGCTGATGTCGGGCGCGAAACCAGCTTTGAGGACGCGGCAGTTCACCTTGAGGCCTATCGTAATTCGTTGGGCATCTTGTATCGGGGTCTGGGGGGTAAGCGCGGGATCGAGCTTAAACCGATTGGCCGACAACCTGCCGCTTATCGCAAAAGTTTTCTGGCGAGGATCACCCATGGCTCCGATCAGGTCACTCAGGCCAGATGTGATGGCGATACGTTGTTCCTGCCGATCACCATTGATATGTTTGCCCAAAAAACTGCCAATGCTGACCTTTATAAATGGCTGACTGTATGGGCCGCCAGCACAACAGAACAATGGCCCGAACCTGTACTTGATCCGTTGCAAAACGATATTGCATTTATTCGTTGTGCCCATCGTGTCAGTCAAAAAGTGTTGGCCCAATATCCGGGCATCAAATCTATTTATGATGACTTGTTGCCACAATTTCTGGCAGCCCGGCCAACGCGGACGCTGCCCCGGCAAGAGGCCGAAATTGAAGCGACCATTTTGGCATTGCTTGGCAACCGGCAAACGCATGGAGCCATTTGGGATGCAATGTGCGGTTCCGATCAAACCTTGCATAGCCTTGTCGCGGCCAAAGGATACAAGACCTTTTTGCCGGTGGTTTTCTGGGGACAGGTCGATCGACAGCGATTGGTTAAACCCGGTCAATCGAAAGCACCGGACGCAGGGGCATCACTTGCTACCGAAAGCGAGAACGAGAAAACCCTGAAAGCCCGGCGTAGAAAATCGGATCAGGTAGAGAAGAAAAGTTCGCTCCTGCTCAACCGGTTCGAGACGATTTTGTCGTGGTCGGAAATGATGAATATCCCCCGGGCTATCGAAGACGATGACGAAGATCACGCCAAAAAGGCGGCCAATGATCAAGAGGAGTTGGGCTTGGTCAACATTGCCAAAAAGGCTTCGACCAAACTCAAATTTGATCTCGACCTTGCTCCGGAAGATGTGGTGCATGAACAATTGGCGGCCAAGCATACCTATCCGGAATGGGATTACCGTAAAAACCTGTATTACCGGGACCATTGCCGGGTGCTGGTCGGTCCTGCACAGCAAATGGAGCCGGGTCAGTTCTGGCAGCCGGACAAGGCATCGAAACGCCGTATTCTGGCTGTGAAGCGACAGTTTGAAGCGTTGCGGCCCAAAGCCGAACGACTGCACCGTCAAATTGACGGCAATGAACTGGACATGGATGCGATCATTCGAGCCAGATGTGATTTTCTGGCCAATGGAGAAAGCTCTACCCACGTGTTTTCGGACTACCGACAGAAGGCGCGCGACCTGTCGGTCAGTGTGTTGGTTGATATTTCTCGCTCTTCCGAAAGCTGGATTGAGGGGCGGCAGGTCATCGAAATATCCAAAGAGGCGCTGATGGCGTTGGCATTGGGTCTGGCCGCTTGCGGCGATGACAATGCCATTTATAGCTTTTCTTCATTGAAGCGCGATCGGGTGATGGTTTCTACGTTGAAAGGTTTTTCGGAAACCCTTGGCCCGGCTGTGTTTTCACGTATTGGTGCGTTAAAACCCGGGTTTTATACCCGGCTCGGCGCGGCTATTCGCCATGTCAGTAAAGAATTATCAGCTACTCAAAGCACCAAGCGGCTATTGCTGGTGCTGACCGATGGCAAACCGAATGATCTGGATCATTATGAGGGCCGTTACGGCGTCGAAGATACGGCGCGCGCGGTGCGGGAGGCCCGGCGGTTGGGTCATGCAGTTTTTGGCATTACTATCGACAAAAAAGCCCAAAGCTATTTTCCATACATTTTTGGACGAAATGCGTTTTCCATTATCAACCATGCTAATGATTTAATCCGTGCCTTGCCGGTGATGTATCGGCAATTGGTCACATGAGTCAGACTTCATCAACCCATGTTCCCAATGCAGATTGGGGACCGTTGGCTGGACTGCCGGGCAATCCGATCATGTGGGTATTGATCTCTGGCGAGTTGCTGGCGTTTGGCGCGATGTTTGTGGCATTCAGTCTGGTGCGGCTGGGCGAGCCGGAGATGTTCACTGAGGCGCAAAGTCATCTCAACCGACTGGCCGGGGCGATCAATACCATGGTGTTGCTGACCAGTGGGTTTTGCGCCGCACTGGCGGTTCACTATCAGCGCTTGGATAAAACGGGGTTGACCCGATTGGCACTGGCCGGGGCGATTTGTTTTGGCTTGGTTTTTCTGGGTGTAAAATGGGTCGAATATGCTCAAAAAGCCGCCGAGGGCATTTCGATCGAAACCAACTCGTTTTATATGTTTTACTATTTGACCACGGGTTTTCACGCCATGCATGTGGTGTTTGGCGTTTTAATTCTGTTACTGGTTTCGTGGAAAAACTCACTGGAAAATGTGGTAACCGGCACGGCGTTCTGGCACATGGTCGACCTAATTTGGGTCATTCTGTTTCCATTGATTTACCTGATTCGATAACTATGCAAAATTCTGCACCCATAACCATCCGGCATTTGTTTTTGATCTGGCTTGGCCTGATGGTGTTAAGTCTGGGCACCATGATTGTCGGTAAGGTCAGCACAATTGGACCGCTTGGGCCCGTCTGGGTCAGTGGCTTATTGCTGGTCACTTTTATCAAGGCGGTGCTGATCCTGGATCATTTTTTGGAGTTGAAGCAAGCGCACGGGCCGTGGGCAAAGCTGTTTATCAGTTTGATTGCCGCAATCTTGCTTGTCTTGCTGGTTATTTATGCAGTGCAAAGCTATTCGGCCGGTTGAGTGGTTGGCTTAAGCTGGTTTGCAATTGCTAAATTGACCCATTTGCTTATGAAGGGGGCGCAGCCCCAAGCAGGATCAATCGATGACCAGTCAAACCACACAATGGGACGAAGCCACCCAAACCAGCGGCATTGAGATCAATGTCCCGGCGTTGGCTGCTGTCTGCGCGGCACTGGAAAGTGACAATGCAAAAGCGGGTGAGGCGGCATTGGCGGATTTGCACCCGGCCGATGCAGCCGATGTCATTGAACAATTATCCGGGGATCAAGTACGGTCTTTGGCGCGATTGTCTCCCGGTTTATTTTCAGGCGAAATCCTTTCCGAACTGTCGGACGATGTGCGTGAAGACGTGGTTGATGTGCTGGATGCCCGTCAGGTGGCAACCGCTATTGGCGGTCTTGAGTCTGATGATGCGTTTCAGGTCGTTGAGGAACTGGACGATAAATTTCGGGCCGAGGTTCTGGATGAAGTTGATCCAAAAGATCGCGAAGCGCTGGTTACTTCCCTGTCGTTTGGTGAGGACAGTATTGGTCGCTTGATGCAGCGCGAGCTGGTGGCATTGCCGCTGTTTTATTCAGTAGCGCAAGCCATCCAGAGCATACGCGATGCCAAAGAAGACGATATTCCAGAGACATTTTACGAGATATATGTTGTCGATCCGGGTTTTCATCCGGTGGGGCGGGTTGGTTTGCTTGCCTTGTTGCGAGCGGCCCGGGACACCAAGCTGGAGCAGGTTATGGCTCCGCTGCAAACCACTGTTACTCAGGATATGGACAAGGAAGACGCGGCTTATCTGTTTGAAAAATATGACCTGCCTTCAGCTCCGGTAACCGATGGAACCGGCCGCTTGGTCGGCATGGTTACCATGGACGACATGGTCGAGGTCATGCACGAAGAACACACGGAAGATCTGTTGGCGCTGGCCGGGGTTACCGAAGCCGGGCTGGGCGATACGGTGTGGGACGTGGTGGTTAGCCGCGCCCCATGGCTGGTGGTCAATCTGGCAACCGCTATTTTGGCCTCCATGGTCATTGCGATGTTCGAAGATGTCATGAAACAAGCCATTGCCTTGGCGGTCCTGATGCCGATTGTCGCATCCATGGGCGGAAATGCAGCCACGCAAGGGTTGACCGTTGCGGTGAGGGCGCTGGCCGTGCGCGAAATCACCAAGGCCAATGCGCGGCGCATTATTGTGCGCGAAGTTTTGGCCGGATTGGCTCACGGCCTTATCTTTGCCATGATCATGGGCCTGATTGTCTGGGTATGGTTTCATTCGCTTACCTTGGCTGTGGTCATCGCCGTCGCCATGGTCGTCAATCATTTTGTGGCCGGTGCAGCGGGGATATTGGTGCCTCTGGGCTTGAAGCGCTTGGGGGCTGATCCAGCGGTGGCGTCCAGTGTTTTTGTAACTACGGTTACAGACATAATCGGCTTTTTTGTATTTTTGGGTTTGGCCGCCTTGGTTTTGGTCAGATAGGAAGTTTTATGTTTCGATTGTTTGCCATTTTTTGGTTGTTTGCTGTTCCCGGCGCTGCTTTGGCGCAAGGCTGGAGTGAGGGCCGACCCATGGATACGGCGCGCGCCGCATTGTCGGTGGTCGAGATGCAAGGGCGCATTTATGCCATCGGTGGCGCTGGCCGGTTGGCACCGATGAGCGTGGCAGAGCGCTATGATCCCGCAGCCGGTAGCTGGCGCGGCATTCCCGATTTACCGGTTGGTCTGGAGCAGTTTGGCTTGGCCAACTTAAATGGCACCTTATATGTGGCTGGCGGCTATGCAGCCGATGGCAATGGCGAGGCAGGAGCCGAAGTGTGGCGCTTTGCCGAAACAGATCGCGAATGGCAGCCCGCCCCGGCTTTGCCCGACAACCGGGCCGCCTTTGCTATGGTGGCGGTTGGTGGAAAACTATATGCCATCGGTGGTTCAGGCTCGCAATCCGATGCCATGGCAGTTTTTGACCCCGAGCAAAACGAGTGGCGATTGATAGAAGGTGGCCCAAAGGCTCGCCGGGCGGCCATTGCACTGGCGATCGGAACCAAAATTTACGTCATTGCCGGAGGATCAGCCAGTGCGCCCAGCGGTCAGCTTGATATTTATGATACCGAAAGTGACACATGGACGAAGGGTGCGGCACTTTCCATTGCCCGATCTGGACATGCCGCGGCGGTTTTTACCGGCAAAATTCATGTGATGGGCGGGCGCGGCGGTGGTCGCGGTCAAACACTGCAAGATCACTGGATTTATGACCCGGCTAGGGACAGTTGGAGCCAAGGCAAAAATCTCTCCACACCTCGCACTGGGGCAGGGGCTGCGGCGGTTGGGCCCAGCCTCTATTTGATCGGTGGTGGCTCTGGCGGTGGCTTCTACGCATCGTTTACTTCCATGAACTCGGTCGAGGTTTTGCGAATTTTACCAGAATTCTGAATTTCGGCCCGCCGATTGCAAGAACAGGCCTGAAAACTGGTAAACTGTTCCGTTGTGAGACGCAAAAATGAATAAAAACGAGGCAATTTCAAAAAAGGGACTCCAACTTCTCAAGACTTTTGAGGGGTTTAGGTCAAGCGCAATCCAATTGCCAAACGGTATTTGGGTGATCGGTCACGGCCATACGGCTTCGGCCCGCAAGGGTGGCATAGTCAATCATAATGATGCCGAACAATTGCTGGTTTGGGACATGAATAACCTGATCCCGAAGGTCATGGACAGTCTTTTTGCGCCGGTCTCACAGGCACAATTGGATGCTCTTTTGTCTTTGGCCTTTAATATCGGGATGCACAATTTTTCGAACTCAGATGTGGTTCGCTATATAAATGAAGGTAATTTGATCAGCGCCGCTGCGGCTTTTGACGTATGGCGTCGGGCCAAACTGGGGACCCGTGAAATGGTGCTGGATGCGTTGGTTCGCCGTCGGGCTGCGGAAAAAGCACATTTTCTGGACGTAACCGGGACATTGGTTCTGGCTCCATCGGCCAGAGTGCAACCCAAAAGTGATGCCGGATTGGCCGCCGAAATTGAACGCGAGACAATTGAGCAGACCCAAAGTCAGGGTGCGATTGAAGTCTCCATTGATTTGTCGTCGTCGGCAGCATTGGGTTCATTGCTCAATACTCAATTTTCCACCTCTGACAGCATGGCATTTTCACTGGATCAGGATACTGGTTCCGTCGCCATTGATGAGCCGAGTATTACATATTCTGACGATGATATTGAGCGGGAAAGTGCAGAAATACTGCCGCAACCTGATCCAGAACTTGAAGATGAGCCGGTCAACCAATCTGGTGGACATGCAGATCCTCAAATTGCAACAGAGGTTGATCTGGTGCCGATTGGCAATGTTTTTGGCGAGCAGAATCAAGAACAAACAGAAGTTGATAATCCAGTTCGCGAAGTTGCCGAAAGAATAACCGGGCGGCTGTCAAATGTAGCCGCTGCGGTGGAGGAATTACCTGAACTGTCTCATGCTGAACCAGATTTGCAGGAAGAAACAGATGACATTCCACCGCTAACGGTCCTCGAGGACGTGGCAGAACAGGTGGAGATTGAAGAGCAAAGCGAATTTGAGGCCGTGGATCAATCCGTAGCCGTTGGATTTGGCGACTTTCCATATGATGAACAAGCAGAATTACCGCCTTTGCCTGAAGAGGGACATTTGGCACCGGCTGCAATTGAAGATGAATTGACGCCAGAAGAGCTGTCCAACGAAACATTTTCCGATAATGAGCAGCCGTTTGAAGTGCTAGAAAAACGCAATACCGGCATGTTTGCCCTGATGGGGATCATTGGTCTTATTTTGACGGCTGGCGGTGTGTTCGAAACCCGTCAGTCCGGGTTTGTGGTAACTCTTTGGGATGCCTTAAAAGGTCCAGGCCTGGCTGGGTTGGGTATTTTGCTAATCTTAGTTTCAATCTACTTTCTGGCCAAAAGAAAGCCTCGCTAAGCGCATTTGCGCTTTATCTGCTGAGACGTAAGTTAGAAATATCACCGGCAATTCGCGAAAATGCCACTTCCAATTGCGCATTGTTTTCTGCATCAAAATACATGCCGGGATCGGTCGCGCAATCCAGTAACATGTCTTCGGTGTTTGTATTTCCGACATCAAAAGCAATGGTATAGAGCAAAATTCCTTTGGCTTTAATTCGATCACACAGCCGTTCCGTAGCCAGATCACCTGTTGCGCTGGAAGTTCCAAGCGTTGCGCTTGGGTGACCACCGGGCCATTTCCATCTGACGGTATTGGCGCCATCGGTCATCAGCACCATGATCTTGGTCCAATCCTGATCATTATATCCAACACCATCTACCACTGGTTTTTTCTTGGACAAAACGCGCCAGCCCCATGCCAACCCTTCCGGCACATAGGTCCAATTATTGGCTTCCATCTGGTCAATGGTATTGTGCAATAAGTCACGGTCATTGGTCAGGGTGGTTAGAGCCTGTTCCGGGCAGCCTTGTCCGGGCAAGGCTCTGAATTTCTTGGCATTGGTATTTGGGTTGCTGTCCTTGGTATCGTGTGGCTTTTTGCGGGGCGCGATGCAACCATTCCAATTATTTGGGCTGACATAGTCAAAGCGCATCCAGCTTTCAGTTTTGAAACTGGTCGGCAAACGCACCATATAATTAAACGGTACAACGCCGATTTTGACATTTTCCTGGGCGGCACCTTCCGGCAATAACTGATCAATCAGATCATGGGAGGCACTGCGTAAGGCTTCAATCTTCCCGTTTGATCCCATGGACCCGGTATTGTCTAATGCCAGCACCAATTCGATTTTGGTGGTTGAGTACAATACTTCGGCAATCGTATTGACCGCAAAGTGGGGGATGCCAACCATCCCGGAAAATGTGGTGTCAATCTCTGCTGAAACTGCGACACTCACGCCGGCTCCTTCGGACAATTCAGAAGCGGTTATCGAATAGTTTACACCAAAACTATGGCCGACCATATTGGCATTGAAAAAGTCAGTGGCCCGGGATTGCAAATTTTGCGGCGTGATATCTGGATCACGGGCAATGGCCAAGGCGGCGGCGTCTGCTGCATTTTGGATACTGGTTTTGGCGCCTTGGCTACGTGAAAAATCAAATCCAATACCGATTACCGTTACAATTGCCACCAAGGACAGCGCAAAGATAACTGCGGTATTGCCATTTTGGTCATGCCAAAAACCGCTGACAGCAACTGAATTGTTTTTCGCGTTGGACATAAGTTTACTCAAAATATCATCAATGACCCGGTAATTATGCCTGATGGATGTTAAGTAGGCGCTGCCAAAACCAGTTAACGAGTGGTTGGTAGCTTGGGGCAAAATGTTTGAAAATTTAGCCAATTTTGATCGCGTCTGCAGTTCAAGCTGTTGCGAAGTGGGCATTTTTTAGGGTATGGATCAGCCAGAAACATCGATCTGCCTGTGCTGGTCTCAGGTTGGAAATGAATGGGAATAAAAATGAAAAATTCAACGCCATCTTTTGATTTTCATCTCGGTGAAACAGCCGACATGATCCGCGATACGGTTTGCAATTTTGCCGCCGATAAAATTGCACCGCGCGCCGCAGAAATTGACCGCACCAACACATTCCCACGGGATTTGTGGCCTGAAATGGGTGCGCTTGGCTTGCTGGGGATCACGGTGGAAGAAGAAGATGGCGGCTCTGGGCTTGGATATCTTGAACATGCACTTGTCATGGAAGAAATCAGCCGGGCCTCGGCCTCCGTCGGGCTTTCCTACGGCGCGCATTCCAATTTGTGCGTCAACCAGATCCGACGTTGGGCCACACCTGAGCAAAAGGCTAGGTTTCTGCCAAAACTGATCTCTGGCGAGCATTTGGGTGCTTTGGCCATGTCGGAATCGGGGGCTGGCTCCGACGTAGTTTCCATGCAGTTAAAAGCAGAAAAACGTAGTGATAGGTACGTTTTGAACGGGACTAAAATGTGGATCACCAACGGCCCGGATGCCGATACCTTGGTGGTTTATGCCAAAACCGATCCGGCGGCGGGCTCGCGCGGCATTACCGCCTTTTTGATTGAAAAAGGCATGAAAGGTTTCTCCACCGCCCAAAAACTGGACAAGTTGGGGATGCGGGGTTCAGATACAGGTGAGCTGATTTTTGAAGATTGCGAAGTGCCGGAAGAAAATATCATGGGGCCGCTTGGCGGCGGCGTTGGTATTTTGATGTCCGGCCTAGATTATGAGCGCACCGTATTGGCGGCGGGCTCCATCGGGATCATGCAGGCTTGCATGGATGTAGTGTTGCCATACGTCCACGACCGCAAGCAATTCGGCAAACCCATTGGAGAATTCCAACTGATGCAGGGCAAATTAGCCGACATGTATGTGCGGATGAATGCCACGCGATCTTACGTCTATGCCGTGGCCAGATCCTGTGATGCAGGGCAGACCACGCGCAAAGATGCCGCTGGGGCTATTCTGTACGCTGCCGAGGCTGGCACATGGATGGCGTTGGAGGCCATTCAGGTTTTGGGCGGCAATGGCTATATCAATGATTATCCAACCGGGAGATTGCTCCGCGATGCGAAATTATATGAAATTGGCGCAGGAACCTCTGAAATCCGCCGCTGGTTGATTGGCCGGGAATTGTTCGCGGAGGGTGGGTGAGTCTGATAATCTGCTGTGGGCTTTATGTTTTTGCAGTGCAAAGTTCCAAGTAGATTTACCATGCGAGCACCTGTGGAGCAATAATGTCTGAGCAAGCACTCATCGATAAAAATGCCGGGAACATGATGTCTGCGGCTTCATTGCGTCTGCAATTAAGTGATTTGGGTATCAAACATGGAGATTGTGTGTTTGCCCACACGTCACTGTCACAAATCGGATGGTTGCCCAATGGTGCCCAGTTGATGGCAGAAATTCTAGTGGAAGCCGTTGGAGACACCGGTTTGATTTGCGTCCCTACTTTTACGGGACAAAACACCGACCCGGCAAACTGGAGCCGTCCGCCGGTGCCTCACGCTTGGCATGCTGAAATCAGAAACTCCATGCCTGCGTTTCAACCTGAATTTACGCCTTCTCGGATGATGGGCGCGATAAATGAAGTGCTTCGTACCATGCCCGAGGCATATCGCGGGACGCATCCAAGATCATCCTTTGCCGCCATCGGGGCAGGGGCATTTGAAGTGGTGAATGAGTACACACTGGAAGCCGAATTTGATGATTGTTCTGCTTTGGGGAAATTGTATCAAAAAAACGCCAAGGTTTTGTTCTTGGGTACTGACTTTGCAAATTGCACTTGTTTCCATCTGGCGGAGCATCGCGTCGGAGGTTTGCGTTCACTACCCGGAGGTTCAGCAATGATTGTAGATGGCAAACGCCGCTGGGTTGATTTTGCTGGTGATGACTATTGCGACGATGATTTTGAGATACTGGGTGCTGACTTTGCATCGGTTTCCAAAACCATGAAAACAGGCAAAATCGGCCGGGCGGATAGTAAATTGTTTAGTATGCGCGAAGCTGTAGATTTTGCCCAAAACTGGATGGATAAAAGCCGGTAACAAGCCCGCCTTCGCCTAACAATTCCTTGTTATTCCTTATCGCAGCCCGTCGAGTAATCCTTGATCCAGTGCTTTGACGGTGGCGGTGTAGCCGGCTTCGGTTGCTCTATCGAAGGCTTTCCAGTCGCGTAGATCAATGTCGTCCATTTCTGGCAGGATCAGGATGTCCGCATCGCTGCGCCGTGCATCCAGATTGCTGGTCGATAAGGTGGCTGTCCGCATCAGCAAGCTGGCAATCGGCGGAGCATTATGGATGCCGTGTTTCATGATCCACGAGAAAAACCCGGGTGGTTCCACAAATTCGGCTGCATCCAGACCCCGAACCTGACTGACATCAATGCCCAGAACCGGGCCGCGATGGAAATCTTGCATCACATCAACCGGGAAATTGTTGAGCACCGCGCCATCCACATGCACTTCATGGTCGATGACCACGGGTGGCAAAACACCGGGTAAAGCGATAGAGGCGCACAGGGCTTTTCGCAACAACCCATTGCGGTGGATCGAGCTGTGGCCACTGGTCAAATTGGTCGATAGGCAGAAAAAGGGCAGGGCCATGTTTTCAATCTGCATGTCACCGTAATGCTTGGCCAGTCGTCGCCGGACCTTGGCGCCACGGGTGAGCGCCACCACTGGCAAGATGTAATCATCCACCGGATTTGAATCGACAAAAGACTCAATTATTGTGCGTTCAATTTTTGCATCATCCCAGCCCATAGCCACATTGGCCGCAATGATAGCACCCATGGACGTGCCCCCACAAAAATCAATCGGAATATTGGCTTCGCGCAAGGCACGAACCGCGCCAATATGGGCGTAGGCCCGTGCGCCACCGCCGGAAAGCACCAAGCCGACTGAACGACCGGCCGCGGTGCGGGCAATGCGGGTTACATCCTCTGAATTGCCGGTGCGCCAATGAAAAATCCGCGCGGCACCGGCGGCTTGTTTCCAATCCTTGCCGGCACTGACTGCGCGCTGGTTTTCATTGTGCAGCAAGATCACATCAACCAGACGCATGGCGCGAGCTGGACTGTCTTCTACCGGTAATAGGGGATCCGAGGGATGGGCATCGGCTCGGCCAATCACCCACAGACGATCAGCTTGGCGTAAGCACAACCGAAACCATGCACTGTCGGCAATTGGACTGTGCAACAACACCACATCATGGGCGCGTTCCTGTTGGTCAAACCATTCAAGTCCACTTTTGGCAGCTTCCGGTCCAATGACAATCACTGATTTTCCAAATTTGGCCAATTTATCGGCCAATTGCCGGGCCAGAAATTTGCAAGAAATAGTTGGCGAGCTGGCCAACATGGCGAACACTTTTGGCTGGCTGCGATCCTCGGCATTGCTTCGCCGGTTAGAGCGCATACGCCCCACCATCAGTTGGGCCAAACCACGCAGCAATGCCGGATGTTTGGCGACCAGTTTATCAAAGACGGTTCGCGAGAACTTGACCAGTTCGGTATCGCGCAAGGCATATACTGGGCTGGCATGGGGGGCGGCGGCCAAAAATGCCATTTCGCCGACTGGTTCGCCGCTACGAATATAGCCCAGCAATTCCAACTCGCCATCGCTGGCCCGGTGAAACGCACCCAACACTCCGGATTTTACAAAATAAATGCTGTCGGCAATATCGCCCGGTTGAAACAGGGCATTGCCGCCGCGCAATCTGACCCATTCGCCTTTTTTGGCAGCAGCTTTCAATGCGCCCTTGGGTGCTTCGGCCAAACTAGCAATTTCGGTCAGATGCTCAAAGGTCAAGGTTTGGTCAGGCTGTTCCATATTCACCATCTCAATGCCACGCTTTGGCGAAACGGGATATAAAATCCATCATCAATGGATGGGTCCATTTGCCGCCTTCAATGGTGCCATAGGTCCGGGCGATTTCGCGGCCATCCGGGCCAATTAATGCAGCCATGGGCAGGCCTGCACTTTGGCCCGAATTGCGATGGTTGACCTTGAGCGCCCGAAAATACCCCCAATTATCAGGCGACGCATCGGCCATCGGAACGAGGTTGTCCAATTGGTTATCGGCAAATAATTTGATTAGTTCCCGAAAACTGGTTTTCGGATCGGCGGTTTGCAGGGCGACCACCGAGAAAACTTCAGAATTATGGTTTGCAGCCAAGGCGTTCAAGCCCGGCGTTTCAACCAGACAGGGGCCGCACCAACTGGCCCACAGATCCAGCAAAACGGCGCGTCCACCAAACAACTGCATCCAATTGCCAGTTCCCCGATGGGTTCGTATCGGCAGGTTGAGCGGAATGCCCGAGCCGGGCGGCGGCGCTTCAAAAAACCCAGCCGCCGGATGGTTCATCAACTCCAGCATTGCTGGCGGCAATTGCTGCGCGCGCGCCCCTGCGGCAAAGGGCAGGGCAGCCATAATGGTCAATAGGTTTCGGCGGTTGAGGGTCATGTTGAGTATATTTTACGCAAGAAACGTAAAGAAGAGAAGAAAGGGTTGGATCACTTACGAATGACTTTCCGGTGACAATGGTGGCAGCGCATCAAAATCAGCGGTGCGTCCTTCCATTCGTGCGGCAATCGCATTGATGATGTCTTCGGGGGCGAACAACCCGGCTTGCAGGGCGCGCATATAGCGCAAGGTCTCGTCGGTGCCATGATCGCGAGCGTGGTTGAGCGAGTCTTTGGTTGCGGCAATCGCCACCGGTGGCTTGGCAGCTATGGCTTCGGCGATTTGGTTGACGTGAGCTTGCAAGGCTTCCTCGTCCGGCAGAACGGCGTTGAGCAATCCGCAGGCTTTGCCTTGTTCGGCGCTCATGGTGTTGCCAGTAAAAGCCAATTCCCGGACCAACCCCGGTGCGATCAGTTTGGGTAAGCGTTGCAAGGTGCCAAGATCAGCCATCATGCCTACATTGATCTCTTCAATGCGAATTTCTGCATTTGGGGTGCCATAGCGCAGATCACAGGCACTGATCAGATCGACGCCACCACCAATGCACGGGCCTTGCAAGGCGGCAATCACTGGAAACCGGGCATTGTCCAAAGCTACAAAACCACTTTGCATGGTGTGCAGCACATGGCGAAATCCTTCGCGGGCTGTTGGACCGGATGTGGAGCTGCCCATCTCGCCAAACATGGAAATATCCAGGCCCGCGCAAAATATCGGTCCTTGGGCATCAATAACCAAAACTCTGGTTTTTCCAGCATCGGATAGGGCGCGGATAGCTTTTGGGAATTCTGCCCAGAAATGCCGGTTCATGGCATTGCGTTTTTTCGGACGACACAGGGTCAAGCGGGCGATCGGGCCATTTGCGTCCAACTGAAACGATATTGTGTCTGTCATGATGCTTCTCTTTAATATTTCGACGTTTCGCCGAGCGTTCAAACTCGACCCGATGCGCCATTCGCATTACAAGGGCATATGATAAAGCGATTCACAGGATTTGCACCATGAGTGTTCTGCCGACTGAAATTGACCCGAACGATGCCGGGTTTGTGGCCAACCAGACGGCAATGGATGATTTGGTAAGCGAACTGCAAGCCAAAACGGCAATAGCTGCCAAGGGCGGCTCACCAGGCTCACGCGATCGACACATCAAACGGGGCAAGTTGTTACCCCGAGAGCGGGTCGAGCAACTTCTGGACCCCGGTACGCCGTTTTTAGAGCTATCCGCCTTGGCAGCCAGTGATGTTTATGATGCCGACACTCCGGGGGCTGGTTTGATCGCTGGCATCGGGCGTGTTGAGGGGCGCGAGGTGATGGTGCTGGCCAATGATGCCACGGTAAAGGGCGGGACGTATTATCCGCTCACCGTCAAAAAGCACCTGCGCGCCCAAGAAATCGCTGCCGAGAACCATTTGCCGTGCATTTATCTGGTTGATAGTGGCGGCGCCAACTTGCCCCATCAGGCCGAAGTGTTCCCGGATCGGGAGCATTTCGGACGTATATTCTTTAATCAAGCCAATATGTCGGCTGCTGGCATTGCCCAAATTGCCGCCGTTATGGGGTCATGCACGGCTGGCGGGGCGTATGTGCCCGCCATGTCAGATGAAACCATTATTGTGCGCGGTACTGGCACGATCTTTTTGGCCGGTCCCCCCTTGGTCAAAGCCGCAACCGGCGAGGTGATCTCGGCTGAAGATCTGGGTGGTGCAGATGTGCATGGTCGGACTTCTGGCGTGGTCGATCATGTGGCTAATGATGACCACCATGCTTTACAAATTTTACGGCGGATCATCCGTAATTTAGATAATTCACGAAATAACAAAATAAACTCTGATTTCCAAGAACCTCTCTATGATCCGGCTGAATTGGGCGGAATTATCCCGGTTGATGTGCGGGCACCGTATAATGTCCGCGAGGTGATTGCGCGCTTGGTTGATGGCTCGGAATTTGATGATTTCAAAAAATTATATGGGACCACATTGGTTACCGGGTTTGCCCGGATTTATGGGCAACGGGTTGGAATATTGGCCAATAATGGGGTTCTGTTTTCTGAGAGTGCCCAAAAGGCGGCGCATTTTATCGAGCTATGTTGCCAACGGAATATCCCGCTGGTTTTCTTGCAGAACATTTCCGGCTTTATGGTTGGCGGAAAATACGAAGCCGATGGCATTGCCAAACACGGTGCCAAAATGGTGACCGCTGTGGCTTGTGCCAAAGTACCAAAATTCACCATTGTGATTGGCGGCTCCTATGGTGCAGGCAATTATGGCATGTGCGGTCGGGCTTACAGTCCGCGCCTGATGTTCATGTGGCCCAATGCGCGTATTTCGGTGATGGGCGGCGAGCAGGCGGCCAGCGTATTGGCTACGGTCACTCGGGATTCCAAGGAAAAGCGCGGCGAGAAATGGTCAGCCAAAGAAGAAGAAGCCTTCAAAGCACCGATCCGGGCCAAATACGAAGAAGAAGGCTCGCCCTATTACTCAACGGCTCGATTGTGGGATGACGGGATTATTGCGCCAGCCGATACTCGCCGGGTTCTGGGTCTGTCGATTGCCATGAGCCAAAATGCACCGATTGAGCCAACCAAGTTTGGCGTGTTTCGGATGTAATTTGCTCAATTTGGCGACTTGCCAACTTCTTACAAAAAAAGCGCGCCCGAAACTGGACGCGCTTTTGGGGTTTTGAACGAAGTCAGCCGTTATTCGGCTTCGATTTGCTCGTAAATTGCATTAAATACCGCTTTGGATTTTGGCGGTGCCTTTTTGGCTTTTACGGCTTCCAGATTTGATGTGTCATCACCAACCTGAACCATTCCAACCATGCCCATTCCGAAATGTGGTAGGCATTTGTAGCCGTACAGACCTTCAATGGTGAAGGTCACCGAGACGTCCTGATTCATTTTGCCTTTCCAGACATCGCCGCCTTCGGGGATCATGCCTTTGATCGACTGGCTATTATGGCCTTTATCTACGGATTTGAACGTGACGGTGTCACCCAATTCCACTTGCAGAAAATTCGGCACAAAAACCATACGCTGCTTGGCATTTTCAGGATGTTTGTTCAACATTTGAACTTCATAGGTTTCGGCCAGCGCGCTGGTGGCCAGCAAAGAGCCGAGAACGGCTAGGGGAAGAAGAATTTTCATGTCGGTTCTTTCAATAGAATTGGCAAAAGGATGGGCAAAATAATGAATTTACCCTCAAGTCGATAAATATGCCGAAGAATGACAAGTTTCAATGAAACGAGACCCGTTTATGGTGTGGCCCAGTGTCGCATCAAAACTTTGGCTTTGCTTTACAGTATGGCTCACAACCCATAAAATTCCTGCATGAAAACTCAAATTTCCAAGATGTTTGCAATCGCGACTTTGCCCTTTGTTTTTGCGGCTTGCAGTCCAAAACCCGTGTCCCCGCAAGATGAGTTTTGGGATGGCTTGCAAAACTTATGCGGCAAATCATTCGCCGGTAAACTGGTCAGTCTGGATGAAACGGATGCCGCTTTGCGCGATCGGAAAATGGTGATGCACGTGACATCCTGTTCCGATACTGAAATCCGCATTCCGTTTCACATTGGGGACAATCATTCGCGAACTTGGGTATTATCCAGAACAGATACCGGCCTGCGCCTGAAACACCAGCA
The DNA here is from genome assembly GCA_002733805.1 of Robiginitomaculum sp. Lineage (GTDB taxonomy): Bacteria > Pseudomonadota > Alphaproteobacteria > Caulobacterales > Maricaulaceae > Robiginitomaculum_B. The sequence goes on from NVXG01000004.1 coordinate 22,295, forward strand.
CAACCATGAAGATGGTCACGAGGATAAAGTCAGCCAATATGGCGGTGACACGTCAGGGCCGGGGACCACAAACCGGCAGGAATTTCCAGTCGATACATTTTCCAAAGAAATGTTTGTGCGCGAAGGTCTGGACGTTTCAGTGACCAATGTTTGGGCGGTGGAAGTCTCGCAAGAGCGTTATGCTTATGAACTCAGACGCGAAAACCGGCATTTCCGGGTGGAGTTCGACCTGAACCATGCGGTCAACTCACCACCTGATGCGTGGTAAAAGCCAGCACTATTGGCTTGTTTGTGCCGCTGCTATGGCATAAATCCATTGCTGATTTTACAGACGGGTCTAGGGAAAAGCGTGATGGCTGAATTTCCATTTGAAATCAATGCAGTGGACGGCAAAGCCCGCACCGGCGTGTTGCGTACATCGCGCGGGCCTATTCGTACGCCAGCTTTTATGCCGGTGGGAACCGCCGGGACCGTAAAGGCATTGACCATGGATCAGGTCAAAGGGGCCGGGTCCGACATCATATTGGGCAACACCTATCATCTGATGCTACGCCCCGGTGCCGAGCGGGTTCGAGATTTGGGCGGCTTGCACAAGTTTTCAACGTGGGCTGGACCAATTCTGACCGATTCTGGTGGCTTTCAGGTCTTTTCCTTAAGCCAATTAGCCAAAAAATCAGAAAATGGCATGATTTTTCAAAGCCACATTGATGGTAGCCGCTATGAGCTGACCCCGGAGCGTAGCATTGAAATCCAAGCCGATTTGTTGGGCGCAGATATTTCTATGCAGTTTGATGAATGTACCGAACATCCCGTATCCCACGCTGATGCTAAAACTTCCATGGAGCTTTCTTTGCGTTGGGGTGCGCGCTCCAAAGCCGCATTTGGGGAACGCGAAACCCAAAACTTGTTTGGTATTGTGCAAGGTTCGACCTATCGGGATTTGCGCGAACAAAGTGCGGCAGGTCTGATCGAGCAAGGCTTTGACGGCTATGCAATCGGCGGTCTGGCTGTGGGCGAAGGTTTTGAGAAGATGTGCGAAGTTCTGGACTATACGCCGGACTTTTTGCCAGCCGACCGACCTCGGTATTTGATGGGGGTTGGCCGACCATTGGATATCATCGAAGCCGTGGCGCGTGGTGTCGATATGTTCGATTGTGTAATGCCAACTCGGGCTGGGCGACATGGGCAGGCGTGGAGCGATTATGGCTCGTTCAATCTCAAAAACGCCCGGTTCCGCGATGATGCCGAACCGTTACTGGCCGAAATTGATTGTCCGGCCAGCCAAGACTATTCGCGGGCCTATATTCATCATTTGGTCAAGTGCGGGGAAACTTTGGGCGCGATTTTACTTTCGTGGCATAATATCGCGTATTATCAGTCTCTTATGATGCGAATTCGAAGTGCAATTGCCGACGGAAGTTTTGAAGACCTCCGCCGGGAATTGCATGAAAAAACGGCAGCAGGACTGCCGTAATCCAGTCTTATTCTTCGGTGGTCGTCACTGGTGCCGTGGCAGGTTGGTTATCGCAATCTTTGCCTTGATACAAACCGACGATGTAATACCAACGTCGTAGAGCGGACTCTTTACGCGCGGCTGCCGCTTCTTCTTTTCGCTTGGCCGAGGCTTTGGCAGCTCGCCCAAGGAAACCGATGGCTCCAGCAGCTCGACCGCCCAGCGCGTTGATTGCACCGGAATGCACTAGACCTCCGGCGGCCAGGCCGGTGCCGATATCGACCATTCTTTCGCTGCCAAATACGCCGCCTTCGGGCGCGCCGCCCAAAATGGTTTGCATAGCATTGGCTTCGCCGACCAATGCATCGCAGGTCATTCGGCTATCGCCCAGCGTAATCGGTTCAATGGCGGCCGGGTCTTCGGCCATGGCGCTGCTGGTGGTCATTAAGCCGACCAGAGCGGCAGACAGGATCATTTTTGTTGATTTCATGGGAAACTCCTCTTTGCATGTAGGAAAGAGGTATCTGGCTCACGGTTTTATTCCATCATTCAAATGAATGAAGCTTGCAAAATTAGTTGCGATTGCCCCGGCGGCGGTTGTTGGCGCGCTTGGCCGCATCATCGGGATGTACAAAATGTGCCGGTGGTAACCCATCCAGTATTTTAGGCGCAGCAGGCGGGCGGCATCCAATGCCAAGTGCATAGCCCTTTAAAAAGGCACGACGACGACGGCCTCGGTCAAATTTGGCATCATGTCGGGTGCGGGCCGCATTGGCCCCGGTTGCGGTGCGCACGATGCCGCTAAATGGAACCAGAGAGGAAGAGCCGGAGCGGACTGCGTCAATGGCGGTATCGGCTGCAACATCCAACCGTTGTTGATACCAAGTGCGCTGGATGGTTTCATCATCCTCATCCAATTCACCCAAGGCTTGGCCCAAAGCCAGCAATTCGCGGGTAATAGCGGCGCAATTGGGCCGGGGATTGGCTTGATAGATATAGCCAAGGTTTTCCAAGGTTTCAGGTACGGCATCGCGGCGAAAACTGAAATCATCGAGTGGTCTTGTTGCTGCTTTGGCCAGTGAATTGCGGACGGTACGTGATTCTGCTCCGGTATACCCCGCCGGATTAAAACGGTTTGGGTCCGGTTTGTCGGTTGACGCACACCCGCCAAGTACAAATGGCAACAGAAATATGTAAGCAAAACTCTTCATTTCAGTGCCAGTATAACGCTGTTTTTGTTAATGCCGACCAAAAAGCTATGGTTAATTCCGATAACAGTAGACATGACCCTAAAATAACACAAAAATGAGAACTAGCCGTTGACCCGCGCGCAGTCCCTGTTAGGTTCCGCGAACTTTGGTGAGGGCCCGTAGCTCAGTTGGTAGAGCAACTGACTTTTAATCAGTAGGTCTCCGGTTCGAACCCGGACGGGCTCACCATTTTTCAACCGACAGCGAAGCACTTCGCAACGGAATCCGGCGAAGCGGCAAAACAACGTCGTTGGCAAAAGGATCAGTCTGATGAGTGCAACTTTGATTGATGGCAAGGCCATTGCGGCGGCGTTGCGAGTGCGGCTTGGCGCTGCAATTGCTGATATTTCTGATGAATATGGTCAGGTTCCTGCTTTGGCCGTGGTGTTGGTGGGCGAAGACCCGGCCTCTCAGGTCTATGTGCGAAACAAAGCTCGTCAAACCACCCAGATCGGCATGCGCTCGATTGAGCACCGACTTGATTCGGATATTACCCAAGAAGCATTGATTTCGCTGGTTGGCTCATTGAATGCCGATCCGGATATTGATGGCATATTGGTGCAATTGCCTTTGCCCAAACATCTGGATGAAGCGATGGTTATTGAAGCCATTCACCCAGACAAAGACGTGGACGGACTGACCGAGGCCAGCGCCGGGCGTTTGGTCTTGGGCAAGCCGGGCTTGCGGCCCTGCACACCGACCGGATGCGTCATTCTGGCCCGTGAAGTGTTGGGTGAACTAAGCGGTAAATCCTGCGTTATTGTCGGGCGCTCCATTTTGGTCGGCAAACCGGCGGCATTTTTGTTTCTGGAACAAAACTGCACGGTGACCATCGCCCATTCACGCACTGATGATCTACCTAGCTTGTGCCGTACCGCCGATATTCTGGTGGCCGCCGTCGGGCGACCACAAATGATCAAGGCGGATTGGATCAAACCGGGTGCCACGGTACTTGACGTGGGGATCAACCGGATTGATGCACCAGAACGTGGGAAAGGCAAAACCCGGCTGGTTGGCGACGTGGATTTTGCCGGAGCCAAAGAGACCGCCGGAGCGATTACGCCCGTGCCGGGCGGGGTGGGTCCGATGACCATTGCCTGTCTGTTGCAAAATACCGTGTTGGCTGCGTGCGCCCGGCGCGGCTGGCGTGTGCCGCTGCAAATTGGCTAGGCCTATTCCATCTGCTTGACGCCGCCGGTTTTGTCCCGGGCATAAATGGCAATATTGGCTTGGCGGGCTTTGTTCAAGGCTAGATTGGTCGGGCCGGATAGAGACAAAATGGCTGGGATTTTGGCCCGCGCCGCCTTGTCGATAATTTCAAACGAACAGCGCGAGGACATCAGCACAAAGCCGTTGGTTGGATCGAGGCGCTCAAACACCATGGCGCCGATCAGTTTATCCAGTGCATTGTGCCGCCCCACGTCTTCGCGCACTTGCTGGATTTGTCCATCATTACGCACCCACGCCGCACCATGGACGCTTTTGGTCCGCAAATTCAAAGGTTGTGAAGCGGCAAAATCCTGCATGGCCGCTTCAAGAGCAGCTTTGGAAATGCTGATTGGTGCGTCGGCCACGGGTTTTAATGGAGCCAGAATTTGGTTCGCATTGTCCAGCCCGCAAATGCCGCACCCGGCGGTGCCAACCAGATTGCGTCGCCGCATCTGCACGTCCAACCGAGTCACCCGGTCCGGAGCGATTTGAAAGAAGAGTTCAATGCCAGCCTGTCGATATTTGATTTGTAAATGCTCAATTTCGGCAGGCTGCCGGATGATCTGTTCGGACAGGGAAAAGCCCAGTGCAAAATCTACCATATCGGCCGGACTGGCCAGCATGACTGCATAGTTCCGGCCGCCATACACAAAAGCCACCGGGGTTTCTTCGGGGACATGCCAGCGTCCTTGCCGGGAATTATCCAGCGACGTCACCCTGATCGTCTGGTCTGGCAGCGGGGATACGCCTGATATTTCGACCGGGAACATTATTCGGGTAAACCCGCTAGAATTTGTCGGGAACTTTGGCTGGAGGCATCATGGGCTTGTTGCCAGTCTGATTTATGGTTGGTCGGAGAAACCCGCACCGCAGTTACTTTGTATTCTGGGCACTCAGTAGCCCAGTCCGAGTTTTCGGTGGTGACAATATTGGCCCCGCTTTCGGGGTGATGGAAGGTGGTATAGACCACGCCAGGAATCATCCGCTCGGTGATTTTAGCACGCAATGCAGTCTCGCCCTTGCGGCTGACAATCCCGACCCATGCACCGTCGGAAATACCATAGGTATCGGCATCCGCCGGGTGAATTTGCAGGAAGTCCTCGCTGGCCCATTGATTGTTATGGGTGCGGCGGGTTTGTGCGCCGACATTGTATTGGCTCAAAATGCGGCCCGTGGTCAAAATCAACGGAAAGCGACGATTAGTCTTTTCATCGGTGGGCACATATTCGGTGATGATAAACTTGCCTTTGCCACAGACAAATTCATGTTCGTGCATAATTTCGGTGCCATCGGGATGGGCATCATTAAATGGCCACTGCACCGAACCGCGCCGGTCCAGTTCAGCAAAGCTGACATTGGTAAAAGCCGGGGTCAGCGCGGCAATTTCATCCCAAATATCCGAGGCGCTTTGATGGCCCATATCATAGCCCATGGCTTGGCCCAAACCTTGGGTGACCTGCCATTCGTCCTTGCCGGTGGCGGATGGCATGACCGGGCGCACCCGGTTGATCCGGCGCTCTGCATTGATGAAGGTTCCGTCTTTTTCCAAGAAGGAAGTGCCGGGCAGAAAGACATGGGCGAACCGCGCGGTTTCGGTCAAAAACAAGTCCTGCACAATCAGGATATCCAGATTGCGTAAGGCGGCTTCTACATGGTGGATATTCGGGTCGGACTGCGCCACGTCTTCGCCTTGAATATACATGCCCTTATAATTTCCAGCTACGGCTTCATTGAACATATTGGGGATTTTGAAACCCGGTTCCGGGTCGAGTTTACAGCCCCATTTGTCTTCAAATGTGCCTCTGGTGATGTCGTCGGACACCGAACGATAGCCCGAAAGTTGATGCGGGAACGAACCCATATCGCACGAACCTTGCACGTTGTTCTGGCCGCGCATCGGGTTTACCCCGACCCCGGCTCGACCGATATTGCCGGTGATCATGGCCAGATTGGCCATGCCCATCACCATGGTCGAGCCTTGCGAGTGTTCAGTGACCCCGAGGCCATAATAAATGGCCGCATTGCCGGCTTGGCCATAGAGCCGCGCTGCACTGATAATATCCTCAGCCGGTATTCCGGTGATGCCGGAAACGGTTTCCGGGGCGTTTACCGGATCAGCAATGAAGGTCAGCCATTCGGCCAGCAAATCCTGATCACAGCGGGCGGCGATAAACTGCTGATCGTGCCAGTTCTCTTTGACGATAACATGGGCAATGGCGTTGATCAGCGCCACGTTTGTGCCGGGTTTTAAGGCCAGATGCACATCGGCCTCAAAGTGGGGGGTTCGGACCAGATCAATGGCTCGCGGGTCGGCAATGATCAGCTTGGCCCCTTGGCGCAAGCGGCGCTTCATTTGCGAGCCAAATACCGGATGAGCATCGGTCGGGTTGGAGCCGATGATCAATATGGTGTCGGCTTGCAGGACAGAATCAAAGTTCTGGGTGCCAGCACTTTCCCCAAAGGTTTGCATCAGGCCATAGCCGGTGGGCGAGTGGCAAACCCGGGCGCAGGTATCGACATTGTTATTGCCAAATCCGGCGCGGATCAGCTTGATAACGGCCCAGACTTCTTCATTGGTGCAGCGCGAGGAGGTGATGCCACCAATCGATTTAATGCCATAGCGCTTTTGCGTTTCTTTCAGTCTTCTGGCGGCGAACTCAAATGCTTCGTCCCAACTGACTTCTTGCCAGGGGTCATCCATATGGGTCCGGATCATCGGTTTGGTGATGCGGTCCTCATGAGTGGCATAGGTGTAGGCAAACCGACCTTTGACACAGGAATGGCCATGATTGGCTTTGCCGTCTTTGTACGGAACCATGCGGATCAGTTCGTCGTCTTTCAGCTCCGCCTTGAACGAACAACCCACCCCGCAATAGGCGCAAGTGGTCAGCACGGTGCGGTCCGGCTCGCCTTTTTCCAGCACGGTTTTTTCAACCAGTGCATCGGTCGGGCAGGCCTGAACACAGGCACCGCACGACACACATTCGCTGTCGAAAAACCCTTCGGCCATCCCGGCAACCACTTTGGAGCCATAGCCCCGTCCCTCTATAGTCAGGGCAAACGTGCCTTGCACTTCATCGCAGGCCCGCACACAGCGCGAGCAGACAATGCAGGCGGCTGGATCGAAGGTAAAATACGGGTTGCTTTCATCCAATTCACCCTTGTCCGTACAGGCAGAAAATCGGTTTTCGGGCGCACCCAGTTCTGCGGCCAGAGCGAGCAGGGACGGGTCGTCCTTGGTATCGGACAGGTATAGCTCGATCATTCCCTGGCGGATTTTGGTCAGTTGTGCTGATTGGGTATGGATCACCATGCCGTCTTCCACCGGCGTGGTGCATGATGCGGGTGTGCCCCGCCGTCCATCAATCTCGATCAGGCATAACCGGCAGGAGCCAAAGGCGGCCAATGTGTCGGTGGCACATAATTTTGGGATGTTGATGCCAGCGGTTTCACTTGCGTTCATCACCGAGGCACCGGCTGGTGCGGTGATCGATTGCCCGTCAATGACCAGATTGACCGTCTTGTCCGATTGGACCGAAGGTGTACCAAAATCCTGCTCAATCAAAATCGCCATGGCCTATCCCTTCGCCTCTCGCCCGAAGTCTTCGGGGAAGTGCTTGATGGCGCTTTGCACCGGCATCGGGGTCAGCCCGCCCATGGCACACAATGATCCCTTGGTCAGCAATTCACAAAGCTCATCGAGCAGTTCTAAGTTTTGCTCGACGTTTTCACCGGCGATAATTTTGTCCAAGGTTTCCTTGCCGCGCACTGAACCAATGCGGCACGGGGTACATTTCCCGCAGGACTCAACCTCGCAAAACTTCATGGCAAAGCGCGCTTGCGCCGCCATGTTTACCCCTTCGCTAAATACCACAAGCCCGCCATGGCCTAACATGGCGCCAGCTTCGGTCATTTTCTCGTAATCCATTTCCATATCAAAGCCTGCAACCGGCACATAAGCCCCCAGCGGGCCGCCAGCTTGTACGGTGCGGATGGCTTTGCCGGAGCGGGTGCCTTGGCCAAAATCTTCAACCAATTCACGCAGAGTAATGCCAAAAGCGGTTTCGACCAAACCACCGCGCGCAATGTCGCCGCCCAATTGGAAGGCTTGGGTGCCTCTGGATCTGCCTTGGCCGAAATCTTGGTAGAAGTCCGCACCTTTGGCCAGAATGATCGGCACACTGGCCAAAGACAATACATTATTGATGATGGTGGGCTGGCCAAACAGGCCTTCAATCGCCGGAATGGGCGGTTTGACTTTAATCTGTCCGCGTTTGCCCTCAAGGCTTTCCAGCATCGAAGTTTCCTCGCCGCAAATGTACGCGCCGGCGCCCATCCGCACGTGAATATCAAAGGCCTGACCCGAGCCGTCAATGTTATCGCCCAGCAGTTTGGCTTCGCGCCAGATCGAGACGGCGCGGCGCATGGTTTTGACCGCATCCGGGTATTCGGAACGGATATAGATATAGCCAATGCTGGCCCCGACTGCGCGCCCGGCAATCACCATGCCTTCGAGCAGACAAAACGGATCACCTTCCATCAAAATTCGATCAGCGAAGGTACCGCTATCGCCTTCGTCTGCATTGGCGCAAATGTACTTTTGCCCGGCTGGCTGTTCGAGTGCAGTTTTCCATTTGATACCGGTGGGAAACCCCGCACCCCCGCGCCCTCGCAGGCCCGATTGGGTAACAGTCTCGACAATCTGCTGCGGCGTGGCAGCCAGCGCCTTGCGTAACCCGACCAATCCGCCGTGGGTTTCATAATCATCCAGACAAAGCGGGGCCGTAATGCCGCACCGGGCAAAGGTCAGCCTTTGCTGTTGAGCGAAATAGGGAATGTCTTCGGTTAGCCCCAGCGCCAGTTGGTGCGGTTTGCCGTGTAGAAAGTTCGCATCAAACAAGCTTTCAATATCGTCGGTCGTTACCGGGCCATAGGCAACGCGACCTTGTTTGGTTTGCACTTCCACCAAGGGTTCCAGCCACAACATGCCGCGTGTGCCATTGCGGATGAGTTTGACCTCAATGCCCCGGTTTTGGGCCATTTCGGCAATTTGCCGGGCGACTGCATCGGCCCCGACTGAACAGGCCGCGGAATCGCCGGGCACGTATAGAGTGAAGGCTGCTTGATCCATCATTCGCCCTTTTGCTTCAACAGTTGATCCAGCCGATCCGCGTCCACTCGTCCATATAGTTTTTTGTCGATCATTACGGCCGGACCCAACGCGCAATTACCCAGACAATAGGCGTCTGTGAAAGGGTGGTTGTTGGCCTTTGCATGTTCGGCCAGGTTTTGGGACCCTACGGCCTGACAGGCTTCGGCCCGGCAGATTTTCAGATCAATTCCGGCCAGAGGTGCCTGCCGAAAATCATGATAAAACGTCACAACGCCATAAATATCAGCCCGTGAAATGTTCAAGGCATCAGCAATATCAACCAATGCATCCTTGGGCAAAAACCCGGTTTCATCCTGAACCTGATGCAGGATTTCAATCAGGGCAGAGGGCTTAGCATTATGTTCTTTGCATATTTGCCGTACGCGGTTCTGTTTTTCAGGACGGGTCGCAAGCATCGTTATCTCTCAACCAACTATTCATCTAAAATTATTTACCACGGGTTGGTTCGTCAATCCATGACCTATTTTTGGGTTCATTGAGGGAGGAACAAAATGGTTCCGCCGGGCAACTCTTTGAGCTGTAAACAAAAGTTTGAATTGGCGCGTGATTTTTCTTTCCACTCGGCCCATACTGCTTTGCAATAAAGCGGAATGCTAAAATTCCACCATCAAGCAAATAAAAGGGCGGCTTCACCCGCAAAACCTCCATGGCTCAGAATGATTTACCGCCGCCTGGCGCGCCTGATATTGAAATTGCCCGTGCCGCCACCATGAAATCCATACTGCCCTTGGCCAATGATAAGCTGGGCATTCCCGCCGAGGCACTGGTGCCGTATGGCCATTTCAAGGCCAAGCTCACCCTGGACTATATCAAGGGTCTGCAAGCCAAGCGCGATGGCAAACTGGTGCTGGTCACGGCGGTGACCCCAACCCCGGCCGGGGAAGGCAAAACCACGACCAGCGTTGGGTTGAATGATGGGCTAAACGCAATTGGAGTGAATTCGATTGTCTGTCTGCGCGAGCCATCTTTGGGCCCGTGCTTTGGCATGAAAGGCGGGGCAGCAGGTGGTGGCCGGGCGCAAGTCTTGCCGATGGAAGACATCAATTTGCATTTTAACGGCGATTTTCACGCCATTACCTCAGCCCACAGCCTAATCTCGGCGATGATCGACAATCATCTGCAATGGGGCAATGAGCTGGACATTGATCCGCGCCGCATTACTTGGCGGCGGGTGGTTGATATGAATGACCGGGCGTTGCGCAATATCACCATTGGGCTGGGTGGCCCGACCCAAGGCGTGCCGCGCGAAGGTGGGTTTGATATTACGGTCGCATCCGAATTGATGGCGATTTTCTGTCTGGCGACTGACCTGAAAGACCTGCAAAAGCGGGTCGGCGACATTATTATTGGCAAAACTTACAAGAAAAAGCCGGTCACCGTTCGGGAACTACAGGCCGATGGTGCGGTAACCGTTTTGCTGAAAGATGCCTTGCAGCCCAATTTGGTGCAATCCATCGAGCACAATCCGGCCTTTATCCATGGCGGCCCATTCGCCAATATCGCCCACGGTTGCAATAGTGTGATTGCCACCAAAACCGCTCTGAAATTGGCCGATGTCGTGGTGACTGAGGCCGGGTTCGGGGCCGATTTGGGTGCGGAAAAATTTTTGAATATCAAATGCCGCCAATCGGGTATTCGTCCTGATGCGGTGGTGCTAGTTTGCACTATTCGCGCCATGAAAATGCAGGGCGGGATCGCTAAAGGAGAATTGCAAGCCGAAAACGTCGAAGCGGTGCAGGCCGGGTGTGTCAATTTACGCAAGCATATCCATAATATGCGAGCCTTTGGTCTAGACCCAATTGTGGCACTGAACCATTTTGTACACGATACCGAGGCTGAAATTGCCATTGTCCGCGAAGTTTGCGCCGATGAAGGCGCGCAAATGGCTGTATCGAAACACTGGGCCGAAGGCGGCGCGGGAGCCATTGAGTTGGCTGAAGCCCTCAAAGCCCGATTGGACAGCAACAAGACAGAAGTCAAATTGATTTATGACGATCAAATGCCGCTGGCCAAAAAAATTGAAGTGGTCGCCACGACCATTTATGGCGCCAAAGACATTGCCCTGTCAGCCGAAGCGGCGCGTTCTTTGCGTGAGATCGAGAAAATGGGATTTGGGCATTTGCCGGTGTGCATTGCCAAAACCCAGAACAGCTTCTCGACAGACCCTAAAAAACTGGGTGCCCCCAGCGGCCATACGGTCGAAGTGCGCGAGGCTACCCTGTGTGCCGGGGCCGGGTTCGTCGTGGCGATTTGCGGCAATATCATGCGGATGCCCGGTCTGCCCCGGCATCCGGCAGCGTTGGATATTGGTCTGGATGAGGACGGACAGATTGTCGGGTTATCTTAAGGTGAAACTGAGAGGTCCCGCTTTATAAATCGCCCATTAGCGAATCATGACTTCGTGCGGTTTTACAGTCAGTGCGTCGATAGGCGTCCGTCCATTTGATTGATTCGGGTTCGACGTAGACATAGGTTGTTCCATCCGTATCTAGCTTCATTTCACCAGAGGCGATGCGGATTTCATCGTTGATGAGCATAAAGAATTGCTCTTCGATATGGTGATCTCCTTCTGCGTCATATTCATAGAAGGCTTTGATGAGATAGGACTCCCGATCAGGGTATACTGTCTCTACAGAGTAAGAAGATATGGTTCCGATCTTTTTGTCTTTTTCGGCCGGAAGGTAATAGTAAAGCCCCGTAATATTATCTGTATCCACATAGGTGAGTTCGATAAATGTAACATTCTCAAGGATGCCATCCCCTGTGGAAGCATCGCTTTTGAATGCTTCGAAATAACAAACGGGTTCACTTAGGAATTCTGCAATTGAATAAGATTTGTTGGCTTCTTCGACCGTGGCTGGCGTTTGTTTGTCCTGCTGATTAAAAGCATAAAAGCTAAGCAAGACAATGATGATCAGAAGAGCGGGGATCATAAGTTTTTTCATCATACATGAATGGTACGATCCTTAGCTCATGAAGGTCAAGTTTTTGAGTTTAACAGGCCAAAATTGATATACGTGTGCATGGACGTGAAACTTACAACGTAGATTGCCCGGTTTCTAGCAGGTCGACCATGCTGCGGTAAATCTCGATCACTTTGTCTTTTTGTGTGGCACCCAGCGAGGCGTAATTCCGCATCCCCGGTGCGGAATTCAACTCCAATATGGTGCAATCTGCCGAGGTGTTGCGATGGTCAGCGCACAGAACATCCACGCCGGCAAAGGTTAAGCCGATTGTGTTCGCCGCTTGGATACAGATCGCCTTGAAACTATCGCTTAGTTCATCCAGCACCGGGACGATCTCGCCGCCGGTGGACAGATTTGCGTTGGGGAGCAAAGACACAATTTCTCCGACTGCGATGATGTCATCAAGGGTTCGGTCTTGCGATTGCAGATGACTGGCAATGTTATCGTGCGCGGTAATCAAGCAATGGCCACGACCTGCCGCCAGCAATTCTTCGGTTTTGGCTTCGATCAGGGATGTCAGTGTATCCATCCCATTGCCGCAAACGCAAAGCGCGATCCGTTGATAGGCCAAGACAATTTTGCCATCCAGCACCAAAACCCGATAATCACGACCGGTGATTGCGGGTTGGACCAATGCTTTGGTGTGGGATTGAAATACTTGGGTAAGGGCGGTGGATAATTGATCTTGCGAGCGAACCCGGTAGATGTTCCGGCCGCTGGCTCCCGCATTGGGTTTTACAAACAAGGGAAAATCTTGCTCAATTGCATACTGGGCGGCTGCTTCCATACCGTTCAAACTATCAGCCATTGCCGGGTGTTTTTGGCTGGTTTCCGTGCAAAATTCGGGCGAGCATATCAAAATACCGTCCGCCGCCTTCAATCCCGACTGGCGCAAAAAATGTGCGGTATAATCTTTATCCAACGCAATTTTACTGGCGGCTTCATGGTTGATTTGTAAGCTGGAGCCGGTAAAGAAACTGCGCTGACCCGATGCAAACTCGATATACCCGACATAGCCAAACCGGGGTTCCACATAAAACCCCAAATCATTTTCAGCGCATATCTCACGCAAAATATCGGCCAGAAAGGACACGGGTTTAGCTATCCGCCGTGAACCGATAAGAGCGGCACTCTGGCGGCGCGAATGGACGGGATAATTCCGCCTAGCAAACCGATAATCAGCGCCATGACAATGCCGCTTTGCACGGCCTCGCCAGTTACTTCGAACGCAAACACCACTTGGGTGAAATTTCCGCCCAGCGTCGATGCGCTAATACCGTTAAAGATCAACCAAGCTAATACGGAGCCAACCAGTCCGCCGACAAAAGCCAACAATAAGGCCTCGACCAATGTGCTGACAAATGCCGCAAATCCGGCAAAGCCAATGGCCCGCAAGGTGGCGATTTCGCGGGTTCGAGCCTCGACCGAGGCGTACATGGTGTTCCACGCGCCAGCCAGTGCGCCAAACGCCATAACGATAGCCAGCGGCCAGCCCATATAGAGGATGATATTGGTGATTCCGCTGGCTTGCCCGGAGAAAAATTCTTTCTCGGTGATGATGTCCAGATTAAGGGTCGGCTCATTCTCTGCCCAGTCCTGCAAGGCTTTCAGGCCATCAGCACCATCCAGTTTTGCCCGCACCGACTGATAGCCGCTGCCCCGCTGATAGAGGCTCTGGATCGATCCGGCATCGGCCCATATCTCGGATTCGAATACCGTGCCGCCGGTGGAAAACACCCCGACCACTTTCCAAGTGGCGGTGCCCAGGCGGACCTCGCTGCCCAGATCAAACCCGGCAAACTCGCGCAAAATTGCTTGACCAACAATCAGCTCGTTACTGCCGGAACCAAACATATGGCCTTCAACAATTTTCAAGCCCTGTCGCAAAACCAGTGCGTCCGGCTCAACCCCGCGCAAGGGCAGGTTAACGTCGGTCAGGGTGGTGCGTTTCAGCCCATCGACAATCACATACAGCTCGCCTGAAACAATGGTATTGCCATCGGCATTGCGGGCAATGCCGGGGGCTTCGCGGATCAGACGCAATTGAGCCAGTGATATGCCAGAGTTCAGCTCGGCTTGTGCGCCTTTGCGAAGCATGACGGCAACATCCGTTGAGCCAGAGCCGGATAATGTGGCCTTAAACCCGTTGGCCATGGCCAAAAAGGCCATTAGCACCAAAACCACCAATGCCACCGAAAACACAGTGGCCAGCGACATGCCCCAGCGTTGGGGGATGGAGCGCAGATTCAACTTGGTCAGTGCGGCAATTTGCTTGAACATGATGCTCTCCTAATTCTTGCCCAACGCGTCGACAATGGCGACGTTCATGGCTTTCAATGCAGGTAATATCCCGGTGATTAACCCCAATGCCAGCATCAAGACAATGGCCAGCAGGGCAATATCGGCGGTCAGGCGCATGCCGGGTAAAAATCCGGATAATGCCGGGCCGATGGCCAGATCAACCAGTGCCCAGGCAATGCCCAGCCCGATCAATCCGCCGAGCAAGGCCAGAAGTAGCGACTCGCTCAATACCAGTCGAAAAATACGCCCAGTGCGAAAACCCAAGGTTTTCATGACGGCAATTTCCTTGGTGCGTTCGGACACCGCCATCACCATGGTGGTGCCGACGATCATCAAAATGGTGGCAAATGCCGCGCCGATGACCGAAGAGAGGATTAATCCAATATTGCCCATTTGTTGCAAGAAAGCCTTGTTAAAGGCCGATTCTGTCGAGGTTTTGGTTTCGGCCTGTGAATTGGCAAACAACGTATCAATCTGTTTCGAAATATCATCATTCATGGCTGGATCCTCAGAATTGAGAATAATCCAGCCAGCCTTATCGCGGGCAAAGGCCAAATTTTCATTGAAATAATCATAATGGAACATCAGGTAATTGGCGGGTACCGTTTCTTTATCTCCATCAAAGATGGCGCAAATGGTAAATTCCCAAACTGAACTACCATCCTTTTTTTGCCAGATATTGCTGTTGATCGGCACGGAATCGCCCAGCTTCCAGCCATATTGATCGACCAGATCAATGCCAGTCAGTAAACAATCCCGGGTTTCCATAAACGCCTTGCGTTGTTCATCCGGCATCACCAGTTCCGAATAGGCGGCCAAATAGGTATCAGCCTCGATGGCAAAGGTTTGCACCTGCTTACGCGGATCTTGGTAATATCCGCCAAACCATGAGGCATGAGACGCATTGCGAACGCCTTCGATACTGCGGACCCGATTGACGTAAGCCAAGGGCAAGGACACCGTGAAATTGATCTTGTTGACGGTAATCAGCCGATCAGCCGCCGCCACTTCAACACCGGCGGTAAATACTTTGTAGAATGAACCCAGCGCACCAAAAATCAAAAAGGCGCTTAATATCGAAAATAACAGCAGGATGGCCCGCAATTTCTTGCGGAACAGATTTTTGAGGACCAGCGTGAAATCGTTCATTTCTTGCTGCCCTTTTTGATGAACTTGCCCTTGTCCAAAAACAATTCGGTTTTGGCATACTTGGCGGCGGCCGGATCGTGGGTCACCATGATAATGGTTTTGCCCATTTTGGTGTTGAGCAATTGTAACATTTCGAGCACCTCATCGGCGCTGGTCCGATCCAGATCGCCGGTTGGCTCATCACACAGCAATACTTTCGGATCGGCCACAATGGCCCGAGCAATGGCAACCCGTTGCTGTTGGCCGCCAGACAATTGACGAGGATAGTGCTTGGCCCGATCGCCGATGCCGACAATATCCAATGCTGTTGCGACCCGTTTTTTGCGCTCCGCGCCTTTTACCGGAGAGAGCAATAGTGGCAATTCAACATTTTGGGCGGCAGTCAGCGTGGGCATCAAGTTATAAAACTGGAAAATAAACCCGACATTTTCCGAGCGCCATTTGGCCAGCGCCCCTTGGCCCAAATTGTCGATCCTTCTGCCATCAAAAATGACTTCGCCGGTGGTTGGCGCATCAATGCCGCCCAATTGATTGAGCAAGGTGGTCTTGCCAGAGCCAGACGGTCCCATGATGGCCATGAACTCACCATTGGCAATTTCCATATCGAGGCCATCAAAAATCGGGATAGTTTCTTTGCCCCGGCTGTATTGTTTCGACAGGCCACGCAGCACGTAAAGCGGTTCGGTCTTGCTCATAATGTTGTCCCTTTTGGAGGCAGAAGGTAGGTTTTAACCGTATAAATCGCAATTCTATTCAATAAACGTCACCTTGACCGCCATGTCGGGCAGTACCCGCGCATCAATCTCATCAAAGGAAACCCGCACTTTAATGGTGGCTCTGGCCCGATTGGCAGTTGGAATGATCGCCACCACTTGCGCCGGGATTTTCCAATTCTGGTAGGCATCCAGCACGGCTTCGACTTTTTGCCCAGGCGATACCCGGCCAATCTGGCCTTCGTTGACGTCGACCTCAATCTCAAGCGATTGCATGTCGACGATGGTGGCAATGCCGGTGCGAGTAAATCCGCCGCCAGCCGAAGAGGGCGAGAGTATCTCGCCAACTTGTGCGTTTTTGGCAATGACCACACCAGCATAGGGCGCGCGCACCACATGGCGCTCGACCAGATCAACCTGACTGGCCACATTGGCTTTGCTGGCGGCCAGATCAGCCCTAGCCCCGGCCAGTTGTGCTTGCAGAGTTTTTAGGGCCGCCGCCGCTGCCGTTACTGCTGCCTTGGGGCCAATTGCCTTGTCGGCCAGAGTTTGGGCTCGACCCAGTACAATATCGGCTTCAACAATGCGCGCTTGCAATGACTGCACATTGCGCCGGGCGCTTTCGGTTTGCGCCTTGGCTTGGCGCAAACTGATTATGGCGCGCTTATCATCCAACCGAGCCAGCACTTGTCCGGCTTCGACCTTCGATCCTTCATCAAACAGAATTTCGCGAATGGTGCCGGTAATCTCGGCCGAAACGGTGGCTTGGCGGCGCGCAGTTACATAACCTGATGCCACCAATCCAGAGGCGCGCGGTGCCGTGGCAGGTGCTGAGCTGCCGGAGACAGGAATATTTTCCTGTGCGGCAGCAATGGCCGTTGCGGCATCACTTCTAACCTGTTTGATCTGTCCGTTCATCCACCACCAGGTAATCAGCACAGAAACCAGCGCCGCCAATACCATGGCTACGATGACTTTGAGCGGGGAATTCGATGCTTCGGGTTCGCTGCGATCAATCGACAAGGATTGTAACTGGGCGGCGCGGTCATCTGACATAATATGATTTTCCTTTTGTCCCGGTCATCAGTTTATCGTGCGTCACGCTTGGCTTCAATCATTATCGGGAACCCAAAATCGGCGCTTTGCTTCACCTCAAAAAAGATTATGGTCGTGTCATGAATTGCACAAGGCCAACTCACGATGCGTGAAATGAAAACACCCAATTCCGTAGTTAAAATTGGTGGAGACGGCACCTCAATTGTCCAGATGGGCAATGCTCTTCCGCTAAGTTTGATCGCCGGTCCGTGTCAGATGGAAAGCCGGGCGCATGCGCTGGAATGCGCTACCGAGTTGCGCGATATTGCCAACCGATTGGGCATTGGGTTGGTGTTCAAGACCAGCTTTGATAAAGCCAATCGGACCTCGGCCAGCGCACAGCGCGGGTTGGGTCTAAAGGCTGCATTGCCGGTGTTTGCCGAAATTCGCGAAACCTTGGGCCTGCCGGTTTTGACCGATATTCACAGCGCCGAACAATGTGAGATGGCCGCCGAAGCGATTGATGTGTTGCAGATACCAGCCTTTTTGTGCCGCCAGACCGATTTGCTACTTGCTGCCGCCAAAACCGGCAAAGTGGTCAATGTCAAAAAAGGCCAGTTTCTGGCGCCATGGGACATGAAAAATGTCGTGGCCAAACTGACCGGGGCTGGCAACGCAAATGTACTGGTTACCGAGCGTGGGGTCAGCTTTGGCTATAACACTTTGGTGTCCGATATGCGAGCTTTGCCGGTGCTGGCCAGCTTTGGCGCGCCCGTGGTGTTTGATGCAACCCATTCGGTGCAACAACCGGGCGGGCAGGGCACTTCGTCGGGCGGTCAGCGCGAATTCGTACCGGTTCTGGCCCGCGCTGCCGTGGCGGTTGGCGTCGCGGCGGTGTTTTTAGAAACCCACCCCGACCCAGATAATGCCCCATCGGATGGACCCAACATGATCCCCTTGCGCGAGTTCGAAGCCTTGGCGCGTGATCTGATGGCATTTGATGTGCTGGCTAAAGGGTTGGAATAGGGCGCGGGAGAATTACGTTGGGACTGCCGATCCTTCGAGGCTCGGCTTTGCCTCGCACCTCAGGATGAGGTTGGTGGTGCACGTCGATTCTGAATCATCTGGTTCTCGCAACAAAAAGCACCTCATGCTGAGGTGCGACTGTAAGGAGCCTCGAAGCATCGGCTAGCGACGGTACTTTGCGATTTACTTCCGGTCCCCGGATTTAGTCCGGGGTCCAGAGAATGGGGGTTGCATCGTGATGGCACAAAACTGGACCCCGGCTCGAAGGCCGGGGACCGGGTTGGCAGGCTCTGAGGTGTGAGGCAAAGCCGAGCCTCGAAGGATCGGTAGTCCTGACAAACATCTGCTCAAGCCATGCAAATCTGCAAGTGTGCGGACGGTGCAGCGTGACACTCGTCCACTGACACTAAATACGCAGTGCCCGGACACTCATTGACACACCTCGCACAGATAAATGACGCTTGTTGACACTTGGCGAGTGGGGATAACATCAAGTCCCGCCCATGGGAGCGGGCCGGGGGACAATAGGGTATTGGCTAGCCTACGAGTTCGGCCAAGGCTCTTTGAAACCGTTAAGAAACAACAGATTTTATGCAGATTCATACAATTATGGGTGTGGTTCGATTGATGTGTGAAAGCCCATTTGGGTGCGTCATGAGAAGTCTTGCCGCGCATAAGCGCCCAAATTAACCCGCAACCTATTTTAACAGCTCCAAAATCCAAAAATCAGGACAATTTTTCGAGTTTTTCCATTTCACTTAAGGTCTGTTCTTCGAGCATGGTGATCCGTTCCAGCGCCCGGTTGCGCTTGCGGTTGAACTCCAGTGCCTGTTGTGGATCTCGGTCATACAATTCCGATGAAGCCAAAGCAGAATCGAGGCTGGCTACCCCTTTTTGTAGACGGGTAATCTCGCCTTCCAGCCGCTTGATATTGCGCCGGATCGGAGCTAAATCCTCGCGGGCCTGGGCTAGAGATTGCCGTTGGACCGCTTTGTTGATCGGTTTGGCTTTTGGTTTGCGCTTGCGATCTTTCTTCAGGATCAATTGCTTGTATTCGTCCATATCGCCGTCATAGGGTTGCACCGCACCATCTTTGACCAGCCACAGGCGCTCAATACAACGCTCGATCAGGCTGCGGTCGTGGCTAATCAACAGGATCGCCCCGGAATAGGCATCCAGCGCGTCAGCCAGCGCCAAGCGGCTATCCATGTCCAAATGGTTGGTTGGCTCATCCAAGATCAGCAAATGTGGCCCCCGAAACGAAATCAGGTTGAGCAGCAATCGGGCTTTTTCACCGCCGGAAAGGTCGCAGATTTTGGTTTCGGCCTGATTGACCCCCAGGCCGAACCGTCCAAGTCTGGCTCTACGCTGGGCCTCGCTGGCATCGGGCATCAGCTCAAAAATATGATCGAGCGGGGTCAAATTATGATCCAACACGTCCAATTGGTGTTGGGCAAAATAGGCAATTTCCAACTTTTTGTGTTGGTACTTCTGGCCGGCCATGGTGCCCAATTTTCCGGAAAGCAGTTTGGCAAAGGTTGATTTTCCTTCGCCGTTTTGGCCGAGCAATCCGATGCGATCATCATTTTGAATGCTCAGATTGATGTTGCTCAAAATGGGTTTTCCCGGCTCGTACCCGACCTGCACATCCTCAAACCGGATAATCGGCGGGGCCATGGCTTTCTTGGGGTCTGGCAGGTCAAACGGAGCCACCGGATTTTGGACCAACGTGGCAACCGGTTGCATCTTTTCCATCATTTTGAGGCGGGACTGGGCCTGTTTGGCTTTGGCAGCCGAATAGCGAAACCGATCGACAAAGGTTTGCATTCGGCGGCGCTGGTCTTCCTGTTTGGCCATCATCGCCATATCAAGTCGTTGTTTTTCAGCCAGTAATCGCTGAAAATCATCATAACCGCCTTCAAAGGTGCGAATTTTACGATTGGCCAAATGGGCGATGCGATGCACGGACTGGTTCAACAAGTCGCGGTCGTGGCTGACGATCAATGCTGCGCCGGGATATTTGCGTAAATGGTTTTCCAGCCAGATCGCCCCTTCCAGATCGAGGTAATTGGTTGGCTCATCCAACAGGAGTAAGTCGGGCGTGGCGAACAGAATAGCGGCCAAAGCTGCGCGCATCCGCCACCCACCGGAAAAACTGCCGCAAGGCTGGCGCTGGGCTTCGGTGGTGAAGCGCAAGCCAGCCAGAATGGTGCTGGCTCGGGATTCGGCGCTATGTGCCTCAATGTCTGCCAAGCGCAATTGAATTTCGGCGATGCGGTGCGGGTCAGTTTCAGTTTCCGCGCTGGACAACAAGGCGCGGCGTTCGGTATCGGCTTCCAGCACAAAATCGAGGATGGATTGTGAGCCGCCCGGTGCTTCTTGAGCAACGGCACCCATTCGCGCGCCTTTGCGGATGCGAACCTCGCCTTCGTCGGGTTGTAATTCGCCGGTGATGGCGCGAAACAAGGTTGATTTTCCGGTGCCATTTCGGCCAACCACGCCCATGCGGGTTTTGGGGGGCAGGGCAAAGCTGGCATTCTCGATCAGAATGCGGCCTTCCATCCGAATGGTGATGTTGTTTACGTGTAACATGGGCAGTGGCTAACACGGGTTGATGGCTTGATAAAGCACTGGTATAGGCCCGCCAACGAGTTTTCTTCCCCGATCTGATACAGGAGCCAATTTATGGCCATTCAACGTACTTTTTCAATCATCAAACCAGACGCAACGGCACGTAACCTAACTGGTGCGATCAATGCCAAAATCGAAGCGGCTGGTCTTCGCATCATTGCACAAAAGCGTATTCGCTTGAGCCGTGAACAGGCTGAAGCTTTCTATTCGGTACACGCCGAGCGTCCGTTTTTCGGTGATCTGGTCGCATTCATGTTGTCCGGACCCGTTGTGGTGCAAGCCTTGGAAGGCGAAGACGCTATTGCCACCTACCGCAAGGTCATGGGCGCAACCAACCCCGAAGAAGCTGATGATGGCACCATTCGCAAAGAATTTGCTGAAAGCATTGAAGCCAATTCCGTGCATGGTTCCGATGCGCCGGAAACTGCTGCTGAAGAAATTCCGTTTTTCTTCTCAGACGACGAAATTGTTGGCTAATCAAAACTGACATAATGTATAAAACGGGGCCAGTTTGGCCCCGTTTTTGTTGGTGCTATAGGTTTGGAAAATACCGCTTTCGCATGCCAGCCGTATAAGCAATCAGATTGTCATGGCTCAGGGCGCTGCGTTTGATCGCTGTATCAAAATCTGCGTCAATGATTGAGCTTAGCACCCCATACAGCGTCGCATCCAGCGCGGTGGGTTCATCACCAAAGGCGTATTTCTTATCGCCTAGGAACGCCGCGAGCGCGTCCAGATCGTCTGCTGCCATCGTATAGATAGTTTCGCGTGGGTGACGCCCAATTCCGTGGCCCTTCATGCCTTGTAAAAGCTGCT
Organism: Robiginitomaculum sp.; assembly: GCA_002733805.1. GTDB lineage: Bacteria > Pseudomonadota > Alphaproteobacteria > Caulobacterales > Maricaulaceae > Robiginitomaculum_B. The sequence continues at coordinate 44,017 of NVXG01000004.1, forward strand.
TACGGGCAACATTGGGAATGAACCATTTCAACGGAATTGGCAGTTTAGAGAAAAACATGTCTTTCAACACAGCCCAGTTCTCATCTTCCATCCAGCGCGAATAAACCACGGCCCAATACAGATGTTCCTCAATCAATCTGGTAAAGGAAAGCGAGACGGCAAGGTCAGTCTCCGACAGGCCAGCGTGAAAACCTGCGCCTTTTTCTTCTTCCAGATAATCTTGGATTAGGCCGGAATCGCCCATCATGACACCATCGGTTTCAATGAACGGGATTTTGCCGGTCGGCCCGTTGCGCGGGTCGGCTTCTATGACGATCTCATAGGGCAGCTCAGCCATTTTCAGCAAGACTTCCAGCTTGATGCAAAATGGTGACGGGTTGGCGGCATTTAGTCCGGGTGGTGGTTGAAATAGTTTGATCATTGGGGGTTTCCTTGTTGGTCCTGCAATTACAGGCCTTCTTGTTTGCGTAAATTTAGTAGAAATTCAGGGTCAAAAGATAGCTTTTTTAGGGTCGGCACATTTTCATCCAACACCCGCCATACCGGGGTAAGGTCAGCCAGATCAGCCCCGGCTTCATAGGCTTCAAAGGCAGCCTCTGCTACAATCCGCATCAAAATCCCGGTGGTGATCGGGCAGGAAACTTCAGCATTATGGGCTTGGGCCATATTGGCACGAAATTTCGGAATGCTCATGCTTTTTCCTTCCGGGATTTTCCGCACAAACTGATCGACCAATCGGGCATTGGGGACCAACATGATTTGTCCGGCTTTCATGCCGGCAATATCAATCGGTGCCGGTTTAACCACTGGGTCTTTGCCAGAGTGCAATTTTTCCGTCCAAGTTTTCTTGTGCGTTGCCATTTGCTGCTTTCATTTTGACGTTCTGGCGAAACTATATCATGCTTACTGACAGCATTGTGTCAGGATAGAGAAATTATGCGTCGCGCGGACCGCCTTTTACAAATCATCCAGATTTTTCGCCGCAGAGGCGGCATTGTTACCGCCGGGCAATTGGCTGATGATTTGGAAGTATCCGTCCGCACCATCTATCGCGATATGGTCGCGTTAATGGCCTCTGGTGTGCCGATCACGGGCGAGGCCAGCGTCGGTTATGTGCTGGACAAAAGTTATGACCTACCGCCGTTGATGTTGACCATTGAAGAGGTGGAAGCATTGGTGCTGGGCGCGAAACTGGTTGGGGCATTCTCGCAAGACGATCCGCAAATGTTGCTGGCAGCCGGGGATGCGTTGGCCAAAATTGAAGCGGTCCTGTCGCCGGAACGAAAACAACAAATGGGCCAGATCAATTTAATCACAGGTTTGCCAGAAATGGTGGGGCTTGGCCCGATTACCCTTGGTTCCTTACGCAGAACCATCCGAAACGGGTTCAAGGTCCATATCGGCTATGAAGATGGCAAAGGCGCCATCAGTGAACGAACCATCTGGCCCATGGGTATCGGCTATTTCGGGCTGGTGCGAATGCTGATCGCATGGTGTGAGTTGCGCGAAGACATCCGGGTGTTTCGGCTGGACCGGATCAAGACGTTTGAAGAGCTGCAATCTCGCGCGCCCCACACCCGCCAAAAACTGTATCGTGATTATATCAAACAGGAAAAATCAAAAGGAATGCGCGCACTGACATAAAAAAGCCCGGTAGTTTCCCACCGGGCTTTTTCAAACTGAAATGTGTCGTTTAGCGATGAACGCTCAAGGTAACACCAAACATTCGTGGGTCTTTGGTGAAGCCGGTCAGATTATTAAAATCAATCCCGCCAATGACATTGATCTCGTTGGTCAAGTTTCGGACATAGGCCGAAATATCCCAAGAACCGTCATTTTTGGCATAACCGATACGCGCGCCGCCTTCAAAATTACCAGAAGTCTGGAATTCCGCAGACTCATACAAGAAGAAGTTTGTATTTCCCTGGATAGACCAATCGGTAAAGGCGTACACCTCGCCATCTTGGCCCATGGGTACCGAATAACGCGCTGTGAAATTGGCGGTGATTTCAGGTGCTTGCGGGAATGGGTTGCCATCAACGAAGGCACGACCCAATGCGTTCAGCGGATCAAGCGCAGTACACAATCCCGATCCACAAACTGGAACAACCAGATTGCTGTCCTGAATTTCGGTTTTGTTCAGGGCAAAACCAGCGGTCATGACGAAGTTCGAAGTGGCTTGCCATTCCAAATCAACTTCAAAACCGTAGCCTACGCCTTTGTCAGCATTGACCAATTGGTTGAAATTGCCAGCGCCACCGATCGCAGTAAACTGCATATCCTTGACCCGGTAATAATAGACATCGCCGTTCAAACGAAGCGTGTTTTCAGCCAATTCAGATTTGAAACCAATTTCAAACGAGTCGATGGTTTCTGATTTTGCGGTAGACGCTTGGCCAAAGAAGGCAATGTCACGCCCTTGAATGGACGGAGCGCGGAAGCCGCGCGCCGCACGGGCATAGAGGTTCACATTGTCTGTGGCCGTGTACGTACCGCTAATGTCCCAACTGACTTTGTCGCCTGAAATGGTGGTGTCAGGGATTGGGAAGTTGGTGGCGATGGGTGACAGACGTTTGTTATCTTTGGTGTATCGAATACCAGCGGTAACCACGAAACGATCGGATAGATCATAGCTACCTTGTCCAAAGATCGCCCAGCTATCGTTTGATTGCTTCAAAATCGTTTCAGGAACAAAGAACGGGTTGGTTCCCAGTGCCAAGTCCATGTTGAAGTAAAACGCACCCATTTGCCATTTGGCTGGACCGTCGCCATTGCTGGCAATGCGGAATTCCTGGGTGAACTGGTTATGGTCCTTGATGGAACCTTCGGTGACTGACGGGAACGGAATGAAGCCCGGCCCGCCGCCACCTGGCAGGAATACTGCGCCAAAGCCGCCATCAATATCGCCGATACTGGCACCATCAACCGTTTGCAGGGAAGTGATCGAGGTAAAGGTCGCGCCATCCCCTTCATATTCGAATTTCGCGGTATAGCCTTTGTTGTTATAGCTTTGTGCCTGATTGTTGCCGCCGTCAAAAAACACAGTGTCACGAACAAAATTGCCATTTAAATTGTTGCTGCCCGTATCAAAAATGTTGGCGCGGAACAAAGTTGCCGAATTGCCATCAATGTTGCGTGCTTGTGCGCTCAGCAATGCAGTGAACCGGTCATTCGGCGTAAACAATAATTGGATGCGACCGGCCAGATCTTCGTATCCGCCAATGACATCAGTTTCACCGGTAAAGCCGTTATTGACCCAATCATCGCGCTGGGCAAACAGGACAGAAGCACGAAATGAAAGTTTGTCTTCAACCAGTGCGCCACCAACTGCGCCTGTAGCGCGGATGGTATTGTAACGACCCCATGACAGGGAGCCGTCGGCGCTGAATTCTTGGCTTGGGCGTACGGTATCAAATTTTACGATACCCGCCGTGGTGTTACGTCCAAACAAAGTGCCTTGCGGTCCGCGCAGCACTTCGACTTGTTCCACATCAAAAAGCGGGAAGCTTTTCAAAGCCACGTTTTCCATGACCACGTCATCCATGATGACAGAAACTGGTTGCGATGCCGCCAGATCAAAGTCGGTATTGCCAAGCCCGCGAATATAAAAGCGAGGTGCGACCCGACCATTTGAACTTTCAATGTTCAAGCTGGTAATCCGGCTGGATAACGCCAGAATATCGTCGCCGCCGGCCAGAATGTTTTCCAGACTGTCACCATCCATAGTGCCGATTGAAATCGGTACATCTTGAATGTTTTCAGCCCGTTTCTGGGCGGTGACGGTAATGACGTCCAACGTGCCGCCTGTTGATTGGGCAAATGCAGGAAGCGCCAAGCCACCCGCTAACGTTAATGCAAGAATGCTGACACCAGTGTGCAGCAGGCGATTGTGGTCTTTGTGAAGATTTTTCATAAATTATGTCCCGAGTAACGAGGAGGAAATTAGGTGCCAGATCGGAATCAGTCACGACCTTGACCACAAGGCAATGGACCTATCTTAGCTCTCAATCAATAGATGTCGCCAAATCTATGGGGTTTTTGCACAAAGTGTGACGTGATTACACTGGTTCAATGGCCAAAGAAAACCGGCGATGATTGCCCACCAAATCCATCTATTGCAGGGAAAAGATGGTATTTATGGGTTGATCCGGTTTGTCTTGCGGTGCGGAAATGCCTTGCAAATGGAAACAGGCTCTGGCGATCACTGCTGGATATAGCTGGTGTTCAACTCGTAAGACCCTTTTTTGTAAAGTTTCTGCCGTGTCAGAGGATTGGACCGAAATTGCTGCTTGACCCAATATCGGGCCATCATCCAGCTCAGTTGAGACTTGATGCACCGTACACCCATGAACCCGTAAGCCTGCATCCAGCGCGCGCTGGTGCGTATTCAGGCCGCGAAGTGAAGGTAACAGGGACGGGTGGACGTTGAGCATTTTGCCATCCCAGCGGGAAACCAGAAAGGTGGATAAAATACGCATAAATCCGGCCAAACAGATCAGTTCAACCTTGGCCGTGCATAGTTCCTGATGGATTGCCTGCTCAAAAGTTTGGCGATCCTCAAATTTTCCATGCGGTACGATGGCGGTGCGGATGCCTTTTTGATTGGCAAACGCCAAACCGGGCGCTTTGCTTTTGTTGGAAAGGACCAAGGCAATTTCAGCTGGAAAATCAGCTTGCTCACAGGCGGATGCAATGCTTTGCATGTTGGAACCGGTTCCGGAAATTAGGACGGCCAGTCTGGTTTTCATCCCTTGGCCTGTAATGTGCCAATGAAAGAGGCGCTTTCTCCGGCCAATTCCAACTCGAGCAATACTTCACTCAAATTATCCATGGATACGCACAGGATCATCCCAATGCCGCAGTTGAACGTTCGCATCATTTCATGCGCTTCAATACCGCCGGTCTGCTCCAACCAGTTAAACACGGCGGGCCGGACCCATTTGGCTGGGTTGATGTCTGCTTGTAAGTGATCGGGTAACATTCGGGGTGGGTTTTCGATCAATCCACCGCCGGTAATGTGGGCCAATCCTTTAACCACGCCGCTTTTTATCAGTGGAAGCAGGGGTTTTACATAAATGCGGGTTGGCTCGAGCAAGGCCTGACCCAAGGTCTGTTCCGGGTCAAATGGTGCAGGGTCATTCCAGCTTAGTTCGGAGATTTCGACGATTTTGCGGATCAAGGAATAGCCGTTGGAGTGTGGCCCGCTGGAGGCCAGCCCAATCAAGGCATCGCCTGCTTGCATTTGGTCATGACAGGGAAGAAGATCGCCTCGTTCGGCCGCGCCAACCACAAACCCGGCCATATCATATTCACCATTGGTGTACATGCCGGGCATTTCAGCGGTTTCGCCGCCAATCAAGGCGCAACCGGCCTGACGGCAACCTTCGGCAATGCCGGCTACTACTTCGGCGGCCTGATCGGGATCGAGTTTTGAGGTTGCAAAATAATCCAAGAAAAATAGCGGCTCCGCGCCTTGCGCCAAAATGTCGTTGACACACATGGCAACCAGATCAATCCCGACTGTGGAGTGAAGGTTGCATTCATTGGCCAGTTTTAACTTGGTGCCGACTCCATCGGTACCTGAGATCAAAATGGGATCGCAAAACCCGGCGGCTTTCAGGTCAAACGCGCCGCCAAATCCAGCCAATGCGGTGTCAGCCCCGGCCCGCGAAGTCGAAGCGGCCAAAGGTTTGACTTTGGCCACTAACGCATTGCCAGCGTCGATATTTACGCCAGCTTTTGCGTAATCTAGCGAATTTTTATGTTTGGTGTGATCCATGAGAATCACCTTGTTCGGCGGGAATTCTTAAGCGCCAAGGGTAGAACCCATACACCGGGCAATGACAAGGTTTAGCTTGTGCAAAATGCGAATTAGCGGTTCAACTTGTCCTCACCTGCGATATACTGGCTGTCCGGTGTCAGAAAAAGGAACCGATCAATTATGCAATTGTTACGCATGTTCACGGCCATCTGTATGGTTCTGTTTGCTGGGACCCTAGCCAGAGCCGATGTTTTTACCGTGGTTGATGTACCGATTGATGCCTATGGAGCCAGTGTAACCGAAGCCCGCCGCGCAGCAATTTCAGCCGGCACCGAAGAGGCTGCCAATCGGCTGGTTGAGCGTTTGACCTTACAATCGGATCGGTATGAAGCAAACTGGTCGCAAATCGATGCTGCTTTGGCCTCACAATTGGTGGCTGGCATTCAAATTCAAGATGAAAAACGCAGTAACCGCAGGTATTTGGGCCGATTACAAGTGACGTTTGACCAGACCCGGGTTCGTGATTTCTTGCGCGCACAAAATCTGCCCTTTGTCGAAGCGCAAACTGCCAATGCCTTGATCCTGCCAGTATGGAACGGCGCGGAAGGCGCAGTTTTGTGGCGTAATAATTTGTGGCGGCAGACTTGGCAAAACAGTCGTCCGGAACACGACCTGACCCCGTTGAATTTACCTTTAACAGACTTGGGCGATCAGCAGGCGCTTACCGCAAACCAAGCCATTCGGTTTGAACATGAGGCGTTGGCAACTTTGGCCAAACGCTATGATGTGACAAAAATCGTGGTGGCGATTGCCACCAATAATGGACCGGGTCGGGTGGAGGTGCGAGTTGGTATCGTCAGCTGGAATGATGAAGGGCGCGCCAGTGTGCGCCATCAGCGCTTTTACGGAGATGGCAATGATATGGGGACCGGCCTGCGCGCCTTAAAAAAGGCATATGTCAGGGCGCGAGCCGATTTGGTAGCTTCGCTGGAACGAGAATGGAAGCAACGGGCCGTGGTGCGTAATGATACCATTACCCAGGTTCGTTTAACCGCTTCGTATACGTCCTTAAGCCAATGGCGACGTATTCGTGACGTTTTGGCAAAATCGCCATTGGTTCGCGAAGCACGGTTGGATGCGTTGAGCGCCGATGGTGCATTGATGACCCTGACCTATGTCGGGACCGAACAGCAATTGGCTACGCAATTGGCCGAAGGTGGCGTTCTGTTTGGCGATTCGGACATTGGTCCTGTAGCCAGATTGCGATAGAGACGTCAAATGGCAGCTCAGCTCTGGTTTGACTTTTCACCGACAAATGGGTCGATCGGGCATGTGCAATTCTGTGATGGGCGTAGTAATGCCTCGGCTAGAAGCGCGTTAAATCGGTGGCGATCATGGCCTTCTGGTGTTTTAATTCTGGTTGGCCCCTCCGGTAGTGGTAAATCCCATTTGGTTGGGCTGTGGTCCAAAACCGTGCAAGGCCAGATCATCAGCGCTTCGTGTATTCCGCAACGCCTACAAGGCAATATTGTGGTGGAAAATACGGATCATGAACTGGATGAGGAAGGGCTGTTCCACCTGTTAAACCGTGCCGCATCTGGGCAGGCAAAAGTGCTGTTGGTGGCGCGGTGCGGCCCGCAAGGTTGGGACGTGCAATTGGGTGATTTGGGCTCACGTTTACGTGCCGCAGAAATGGTGAGAATTGATGAACCAGATGACGATGTTTTAAGCTGTATTTTGCAAAAATTATGCAAGGACCGGATGATCAAATTGAATGATAAATTAATCCAGTACCTGATCCCCAGAATGGAGCGATCCTCACAAGGGGCGTTACAGCTTGTTGATGCGCTAAACTCCCGCTCCCTAGAGACCAGCCGCCCGGTGAATACTGCTTTGGCCCGTTTGGTTCTCGCAGAATTGGCTAAAAAACCAGAATTACTGTGTTTGATGGAAGACGAGGCGGCGAGCCGTGTTGCATCAGTATGATGACCCGTAATTCGGCGCCGCAATTGATTGACAAAGCGGTGATTGACGTTGGTTCCAACTCGGTTCGTTTGGTGATCTTTCGGACCAATGCCACTTTTTTCCAACCGATTTTCAATGAAAAGGTTTCCGCCAGTTTAGGGCGCGGTGTGATGGACACTAGATTGCTCAACCCCAAGGGGGTGAGTGCAACCAGAACCGCCATGGTCCGGTTTATGAAAATCATCAAAGCCCGTGGTATTTCCAGCGTGTATGCAGTGGCGACCGCAGCGGTGCGAGATGCGGAAGATGGTACAGATTTTCTTGCGAAGATCGAGGCGGAGACCGGCTTGCAAGTCAAAATGCTGTCTGGTGCCGAAGAAGCACGGCTGTCGGCGTTGGGGGTCATTGCTGGCGAGCCAACCGCCAATGGCCTGATGGCTGATTTGGGTGGTTCTTCGTTGGAGTTGGTGCGTCTGGCTGATGGAAAGCCGGGGGTTGGAATTACCCACAAATTGGGTCCGTTGGCCATGGGCATCGATCGTCGGTTTGATCTGAAAACAATCAAAAAAGAAGCGACCAGAATTCTCGAAAATTCATTTGAATTTGATCAGGAAAATCCACCCAAAACTTTATACGCCGTCGGCGGTGCTTGGCGATCTTTGGCCTTGGTCCATATTGAACTAAAGGGCTATCCCCTGCACATTTTGCACAATTATCGCCTGAGTTACCGTGAAGCTAAAGTCCTGACCAAACTGGTTGAGCGCCAAAGCCCGGATTCATTGACTAAAGTACTGGGCATTTCAGCACGCAGAGCCGCCACGTTACCCTATGCTGCTTTGCTGTTGGGCCGATTGCTGAAACTAACCAAAGTGCGCGAAGTGGTTATTTCTTCGTTCGGGTTGCGTGAAGGTCTACTCTACGATGATTTGCCGCCAGAACAGGCGAGCCGGCATCCTGTCTTGGCTTCGGTTGAAGCCTTGGCGCACCAGAATTGGTCATCACCTGAATTTGGCCGGGCGGTGGAAGAATGGTTAGCGCCAGTATTTGACCATATCAAACCAGTATTCGGAAAAACGCGCACTAAATTACTGCAAACCGCAGTTTGCCAGTTGGCCGATATCGGAGCCCGTATGCACCCAGATCATCGGGCGGAAATTGCTTTTGATCTGGTTTTGTTTGCACCGTTTGCTGGCTTGACCCATGCCGAGCGTACTGCATTGGCGCTGGTGGTGTTTCACCGGTGCGCTGGCCCGGTCGTGCCGCCGCGTATTTCGTTGCTCATGCGACTGGTTGACGAGGATATACGGTCCTGGGCCACAACGATCGGACTTGGCTTGCGTTGTGCCTCTGCTGTTTCGGGGCGGACCAAAATCTTGTTGGAACAGACCAGACTATCCATCAAGGATGATGTCCTGACGCTGGATGCCCACGATGAGCAAAGCGCGTTGCTGACCACCACACCGGGCCGCCGCTTGCAGGATCTGGCCGATGCCATGAGTTTGCAGTCCCAATTGACCGGCTAGAAACCAGATTGATTTTTTGGATCAGCCTTCCAGAACGATCTGGCCATTTTGCAGGCGTAAGCCAAGTTCCCCGGCTTTCATGGCCAAAGCATCTTCGCCAAATTCCTGACGACGCCAGCCTTTTAAAGCAGCGATATCTGCCTCATCGGAAGCTGCGAGGCGTTCAATGTCGGCGGCATTGGCAATCAGACGTGGCGCAATGCCGATTTCTTCGGCCCGGATGCGCAGCAATACTTTCAACATTTCAACCACGGGTCCCAAACCCGGTAGATTGCGCTGTGGTTGCTTGATCTCTGGCGCGTGTTTTTCAGGATCGCTCAAAGCAGTTTTAACGGCTTTCAACAGGCCTTCGGCCGAGCGAGAGCGTTCAAAGCCATTGGGAACCGCCCGCAGACGACCCAGTGCTTCGGGGCTGGTCGGGGTTTGTTGGGCAATCTCATAGATGGCATCATCTTTCAAGATACGTCCACGAGGGCGATCCACCCGTTGCGCTTCGGTTTCGCGCCATTCGGCAACCAAGCGCATGACCGCCAACCATTTGGCCGAGTATTTACGAACTTTCATCCGCTTCCATGCTAGCGCTGGATCAAAGGTATATATTTCTGGATTGGCCAAAAGGGCCATTTCTTCATCGAGCCAGTGCAAGCGGTTTTGCTGCTCTAGGCGGTGCACCAGGATCGGGTACAGATCGCGCAGATGGGTAACATCGCCTATGGCATAGGTCAGTTGTTTTTCTGATAACGGACGGCGCGACCAGTCAGTAAAGCGCGAACCCTTGTCCACTTCGATGTTCAAGGTGGCGCGGACCAACTTGTCATAGCCAATGCTGTCTCCATACCCGGCCGCCATGGCCGCGACCTGGGTGTCAAAGATCGGGTAGGGCACTTCGCCCAACATGGAATAGAAAATTTCCATATCCTGCCGGGCAGCGTGAAATACTTTGATGACAGATTTATCGCGCAGCAATTCCAGAAAAGGAGCCATGTCCAGCCCATCGGCCAGCGGATCAATGATCGCTTCGACCTCGTGCGTTGCCATCTGGATCAGGCATAATTGCGACCAAAAAGTACGCTCGCGCATGAATTCAGTGTCTACGGTGACAAAGTCAGCTTTGCGGGCAATTTTACAGGCTTCAGCCAGTTCGGATGTTTTGGTGAGAATCTTCATGTGCGTGGGTGTAGGGTATTGATTGAATTTTGTCGCGCAGGAAATTCAGGCACGGTCAAAATGTCCCCTTAATCCGGCCCCGTACCATATAAATCGCACCCACCCCGCTCAAAATGGCCATTCCGGCAAAAGCAGATTGCACGGACAATCCAGCCAGCCCGGTATAGACCAATGCAAATTGCCCGATGATTGCCGCCAAAGCATTCATCAGCGCGCTCCCAGCCATGGTTCTGGCGCGCACTTCGATATGGGCCCGGCGTTGGGCCATGGCTTGTAAGGGCACCACGAACATGCCCGACGCAACTGATGACCCAAACATGGCGGCCATCAAGTGCCAGTTCTGGCTATCGGCCAAAAACGGCCCGGCTGTGGTGTAGGAAAAACCCGGTAAATGATTGCTCAAAAAGTAGACATCAGCGGTAAAGACCACCAGCGCGCACAGCCCGACCACCGAAAACATGACTGCATTTTGCCTAGTCGATAAAATGCCGCACATGATGGAGCCCAAAGCAGCTCCGACGCTGAATATGGCAATGAATACCGCCACCACTGAATTATCCAGCAGCAACACGTCTTTTACATAAATCGGCAGAACTGCTAAAAAAGCGCCGCCCATTGCATAAAACCAGGCAATGCCAATGATCGGACGCAAGATACGCGGCTCCTCGGCCACGAATTTCAAGAGATGAAACGTGGCAGCCAAAAAGTTCCAACTGATTTTCAGGTTTTCGTCAGCGGGCGGGGAAGGCGGCAAGAACCGAATGGCAAACCAACCGGCTATCGCGCAGAACATCAAGACACCACTGGTGACGATCGGTCCAGTATCCGAGGTAATCATCAAAGTGCCAAACAATGAACCCGCCAATGTGAACAGAAAAATATTACCACTAACCAAGGCGTTGCCGGGCACCAGTTCATCATCATTCAGGAAATAAGGCATGGAGGCGAGGCGGGCCGGCGCAAAAATCGCCGACTGGGTGCCCATCAAAAACAGGCTGAGAAACAAGATCGGTGCGCTGTGCAACATAAATCCAGTTGCGGTGATCAGCATCAGGAAAATCTCGCCAAATTTGGCAATTTTCATGATCCGCGCCCGGTCGTATTTGTCTGCCAAATGCCCGGAAATAGCGGAGAATAAAAAGATTGGAATGACAAAGGTGTTGGCGGCTAAAGGCACCATATAGCGATCCGGTATTGTGCCAAACTTCAACAAGCCATAACCAGTCAGGATCATCAGTGAAAACTTGATGATATTGTCGTTAAACGCGCCCAGTGCCTGTGCCACCAACATCGGAGCAAATTTGCGTTGGGTGAGCAACTTTCCGGTAATTCGAGCACTCATATGGCAACCTCCCCGCCAGTTTAATCAACTGGCGCCAGATTGCTGGTTCACCATTGCGGCAAGATGTGGCCAAAAATATCGAATTGTCCAGTGCATCGTTTGAAATTGCCCGGTCTCAGTATCCCAATGCCGCAGATGCCCATCTCTGGGGAGGGCTGCGGCACCATGAAAATACTCTTCGGTCTGATCTGGCTGACAACAAGTAATACAAAGCGGTTGTATTTTTGAAATAATGTTCGTTCAAAAGAAACACGGTAACTAATGTTACGGCCACGCAATTTCATGCTAGAAAGGGTGATATTTGTGACTTTAATAACACGTTCATTTCTTATCCGGCTCTTTTACAGGGGATTCCACCCTAATTTAGAAGTTCTGGTAACACGGCAACTTGCCAAAACCACACATTGTGTAGAATTTCATTGGAATCGCTATTTTAAGCGGCCGATAGGTTGATAATTCAAATCGAGGGAAATTCGATGACCAAAAAATATTTAATGATGGGTGTTTCTGCATTGATGCTGAGTTCACCAGCAGTGGCCCAGATTGCCGATGATGAGATCATCGTTACCGGCACCAAGCGCGAGTCAACAATTCAAGATGTGCCGTTTTCAATTAACGCACAAACCCAAGCTGATATTCAACGTTCAGGTGCGACCAATCTGGAAGAACTATCCAGAAACGTTGCCGGTCTGATTATTCAAAATCTTGGACCTGGACAAAGCCAAGTCGCCATTCGCGGTGTTTCAGCTGGGCAGATTGTTCGAGATCAACCTGGTGTTAAAGAGCAAGTGGGCGTGTATTTGGATGAATCAGTCATCTCATTGTCACTGTTCACGCCTGATCTGGATCTATTTGATCTAAACCGGGTGGAGACCTTACGTGGACCTCAGGGAACATTGTTCGGTTCTGGTTCGGTTGGTGGTACCATTCGGTATATTACCAACAAACCGACAATCGGCGAGTTTTCTGGCTCTGCTGAAGCCAATGTCAATGTTATTGATGGTGGCGGCACAGGTGGCCACATCAAAGGCGCTGTAAATATCCCTATGGGTGACAAGGCCGCTTTGCGGGTCGTTGGTTATGCCACAGAATATGGTGGATTTATTGATGCGCTTCGTGAAGGCGGCACCATTGACGAAAATGTAAATAGCGGTAGCCGCGTTGGTGGTCGGGCCTCCATTACGTTTCAGCCAAATGAAGCGTTTTCAATTACACCTCGGGTCATTTATCAGGAAATTGATGCGGACGGGTATAACCGCCAAGAAGTATTCAATCTTTATGCAAATCCGTTTACCACAACCAGACCTGCGGTAACTTTTGAAGATCGTCAGCAATTCTTGTTGCGGGATGAATCATTTAGCGATCAATTGCTCATTCTAGACAATGTCATGACCTATGATCTTGGTGCCGTCGAGCTAACTTCGGTAACAAGTTATACGGATCGTGATATTCTGGTTAGCCGTGATGCCAGCGCCCTAACGGGCAGTGTATCTGTTGATCTTGGATATCCAGATGCTGGTGTTTTGCTGCCTTCCAATCTTTTGGACACAACAAAAGTTGAGCAATTTACGCAAGAACTTCGCTTGGCTTCCAATGGCGAGGGTCCTTTGCAATGGATCGTTGGTGGGTTTTACTCTGATACGGATCGTATCTACGCTCAACGGCTCCCAACGCCAGGTTATGCTGTGGTAACCGACGCAACTCTGGGCGCGGGCACTTCTGCGGCAGTTGCCAACGGCTTTGCCAATCTGGATAGCCCGTTTAATTCGGATCTTCCTTATAGCCTCGAGCAAATCGCTATTTTTGGTGAAGCTTCATATGACTTTACAGAACGCCTGCAAGTAACATTAGGCGGTCGGTATTATGATTATGATGAAACCCGCACAATCACCACCGGCGGCCTGTTTGCCAATGGCGATTCCGGTGTGGTTGATTCAACGTCATCAAGTGGATTTAGCCCTCGGGCATTGCTTAGCTTTGATGTGAGTGATGATCTGACCTTAAATGCACAAGCTTCCAAAGGCTTTCGTTTGGGTGGGGTGAATGACCCACTGAACGCTGCGCTTTGCACTGCCGGTGACTTGACCATTTTTGGTGGATTTCAAGACTATGATGACGAGACTTTGTGGAATTATGAAGTTGGCATGAAAGGTAAAACACCCGGTGGTGTTCGATTTAGCGCCGCTGCATTTTATACCGACATGTCAAATTTGCAGATTACGCTTGATGCGGGTTCCTGTTCTTCACGGATTTCGTTTAACGTCCCGGATGCCCATTCGTTAGGTGTTGAATTTGAAGCCAGTGCCTCTCCGGTGGAAGGTCTGGACCTTACCATTGCGGCCAGTTTGATCGAAGCCGAGTTTGACAGCACGGTGATTGATGCCAATGGCAACATTCTGGGTGGTATTCAGGATGGCAATCGTTTGGCATCTGTACCCAAATTCCAAATCTCCGGGTCGGCAACGTATAGCTTCCCACTGAACTTTGGTGGCACTTCTTCCGAAGGGTTTGTATCGGTTACCGGGCAGCATGTCGGGGACCGGATTACCCAGCCAGGCGATCAGGTAAATGGCGGCATTGATGTAATTGCACATGGTTTGCCATTTGGGGGCGCACCAGCTGGTACAACAACCAGTCTGAATTTGATCCTGCCATCTTATCAGGTCATCAATTTTCGAACTGGCATGATATTTGAAGATTTTGACATCTCATTTTATGTCAACAATCTGACAGATGAGAATGCCTTATTGTCGTATGACCGGGAACGGGGTGGACGCGCACGTCGCTCATTCAGAACCAACCAATCACGTACCTTTGGCTTTACAGTTCGCAAAAGCTTCTAGGTTTGATACACCATAAATAAGGAAAGCCCCGGCTGGAAACAGCCGGGGCTTTCTTCGTATGCAAGCAGGGTATTGGTCTTGCTGATTTGCCTTGTGAGTTAGCGACAACGGGCCACTGTCAGACCAGCCGGTAGTAGGGTGAATTCATCACCACAAACATTGGCCAATTGCGCTTGGGTAATGCGCGCTGTTTGTAGGTTTGCGCCAGAAATCAGGGCGCCAGACAAGTTGGCGCCGGTAAAGTCTGCACCACCAAAATACCCACCTACCATCACTGCATCCTGCAAATTGGCATTTCTGAAGCTGGAGCCAGAAAAGCGTCCGCCAAACAAATTACTGATCGACAAGTCTGCACCAGAGAAATTGCTACCATTCATGGTGGAGAGGCTTAAATTTGATTGACGCAAGCGCGTTCCGGAAAAATTACGTCTGGGCATGTCCTTGAACGAAAAATCGGCTTGAAACAGGTTGCATCCAGCACACGAGGCACCGCCAGCAGTACTTTCGATCTGCTGGGCATTTTGTGCCATTGCCGGTGCGCCAAAACACAAGGCGGCGATGAGTAAACCGAATGGGAACGCTTTCATGGCGGGTACCTGTCTTGAATAGGATACTAAATCCCGAGCAACAGATCACAGATCGGTTTTCAAATCATGAACAGCCAGTTGTCCCGCCACAAACATCACATTTCAGGCAAGTGCCGTTACGAACCAACGTAAAATGTCCGCACTCGGCGCAAGCATCGCCGGTATATCCCCTCGCTCGGGATTGCTCACGCGCACTGGAGTCGGGCGGTAGTCCGTTTTGGGCCGTGGTGGCTGGGCCAACCGCGTCCAAAATCGAATTTGTGACTTCGCTGCTGGAAACGATTTCCGTTTCAACCTCAGTAGCCCCGGCTTTGCCTTCCGATCCGGTAGGTAGGAGCATTACGACATTTTCTGGCACTTGCCCGCGCGCAAATCCCTTGGACATAAACTCGCTGGCGCGGGTTTCGCTTCCCTTTTTGTCTGCATCAACGCCCTTGCCAAATGAGTCATTCAAATCAGCCGGACTGATATGGGCCAAATCATCACGGCCCAGATACGATACTGCCAATTCTCGGAATAAATAATCCAGGATCGAGGTGGCATTTTTGATGCTGTCATTGCCGGTAACAATGCCGGCCGGTTCGAACCGGGTAAATACATAGGCATCGACAAACTCGTCCAAAGGCACGCCATATTGCAGGCCGATTGAAATCGCAATGGCAAAATTATTCATCAGGCTGCGAAATGCCGCGCCTTCCTTGTGCATGTCTAGGAATATCTCGCCCAGACTTCCATCATCAAACTCACCGGTATGCAGGTAGACTTTATGGCCACCAACATTGGCTTTTTGGATGTAGCCCTTGCGCCGGTGGGGCAGTCTGTGCCGTTCGGAAGGACGCTCAACCACCCGTTCAATAATTTTCTCAACCACTCGTTCCGCGATGATCCTTGATTTCTCAGGGACGGATGCCTCACTTGCATCCTCAAGAGCATCTAGATCAGCATCATCGAGCAGGGCGTTGTTGAGAGGTTGCGAGAGTTTGGAGCCGTCCCGGTACAGGGCTACGGCTTTCAGTCCATATTTCCACGCTGCCTGATAGGCCGCATCACAATCAGCAATATTGGCATCATTGGGCAGATTGATGGTTTTGGAAATTGCGCCGGAAACAAACGGTTGCACGGCTGCCATCATGCTCAAATGGGCATCTGCCGATAGATACCGGGTACCCGTGCGTCCGCATAGGCTGGCACAATCAAACACATTCAAATGCTCATCGGCGATGTGTGGTGCGCCTTCCAAGGTCATCGCGCCACAACAATAGACGTTAGCCTGTTCAATTTCTGTTTTGGTAAAGCCAATGGCGCTTAGGATATCCAAGGTTGGGTCATCCAGTTGTTCTTGGCTTAGTCCCAGCCCATCCAAACAAAACCCATCGCCCAAAGTCCATCGGGTGAAGGCAAAGCGGATGTCATAGGCATCGGCCAAGGCCGTTTCGATCTTGTCCAGTTCAAACTGGGTCAGGCCTTTGTCTTTCAATACCTGATGATTGATCGCAGGCGCCTGTTTGATCGAGCCATGGCCGATTGCAAACAATGAAATTTCCTGCGCCTGATCATCGGGATACCCTAAAGCCGCCAAAGCGTCTGGTACTGAGCGATTGATAATCTTCAAATAACCACCACCGGCCAGCTTTTTGTATTTGACCAGTGCAAAATCCGGCTCAATGCCTGTGGTGTCGCAATCCATGACCAGACCGATGGTTCCGGTTGGCGCAACAACAGAAACCTGTGCGTTACGAAACCCATGTTTCTTGCCGAGTTTTAATGCTTCCTGCCAGACGGCATTTGCTTGCTGGCTCAGTCCTTCAAACGGACAATGTGCATGGTCCAAGGGCATAGGAGCAATGTCTAGGCCACCATAATGCGAAGAATGAGCATCGCCTGTGGCGGCCAGCGCATGATTGCCAATGACCCGTAGCATGGGCTTTTTGTTTTTGCGGTATTCGGCAAATGCGCCCAAATCCTGAGCCAGTTCAGCCGAGGTACGGTAAGCTTCGGCGCTCAACAACGCGCTGATCGCACCGGCTGCGGCACGACCTTCTCTTGAATCGTAAGCCAAGCCGGAGCTCATCAACAAGCCGCCGATATTGGCAAAGCCCAACCCCAAGGTGCGAAACCCATAGGAACGCAAGGCAATATTGCGAGCCGGGAATTGCGCCATGGTCACGGAAATTTCCAGAACAATGGTCCACAACCGACAAGCATGGCGGAACTCTGCCACGTTAAAATTGGCGGGGTCCGTGCTGAATTTCTTGAGATTGAGCGAGGCCAGATTGCATGCCGTATCATCAAGAAACATATATTCAGAACAAGGGTTTGATGCAGTTATCTCACCTGATACTGCACAGGTATTCCAGCTATTGATCGTGTCATGAAATTGCAAGCCTGGATCGGCGCAAGACCATGCGGCCAGCGAGATTTTGTCCCATAGATCATTGGCCTTGATGGTTTTTTGTACCGCGCCATCCCGGCGACCCAGTAAGTTCCAATCATCACCAGTTTGAACGGCCCGCATGAATTCATCGGTTACCCGCACCGTGTTATTGGAGTTTTGTCCAGAAACTGTGGAATAGGCTTCCGAGTCCCAGTCGGCATCAAATTCGGCCATCTCGACGGTTTTGATATCATTTTTGGCCAGCCGGATTACCCGTTCAATGGCACCTTCTGGAACTGAATTGCGCCGTGCCGCACGGATTTCACGGCGCAGAGCCGGATTTTTGGCCGCGGAAAAGCAATCATCGTCCTCGCCCTTGCATTGGACGCAGGCTTTCATGATCAATTGCAGATGTTTTTTCAAGACTTTGGAACCAGTTACCAAAGCTGCAACTTTGGCTTCTTCGTGGACTTTCCAATCGATAAAGCTCTCAATATCCGGGTGATCAGCGTCAACAATAACCATTTTGGCAGCGCGTCTGGTGGTGCCGCCGGACTTTACAGCCCCGGCTGCTCGATCGCCGACCCGTAAAAAACTCATCAGGCCAGAGCTATAGCCTCCGCCGGACAGGCCTTCACCATTGGCCCGCAAGGCTGAAAAATTGGTGCCGGTTCCGGACCCGTATTTGAACAACCGGGTTTCACGGGACCACAGGTCCATGATCCCGCCTTCACTGACCAGATCGTCGGTTAACGACTGGATGAAACAGGCGTGGGGTTGCGGGCGTTCAAATGCAGATTTTGACAGGTGGGCTTCGCCGGTTTCGTGATCAACATAATAATGGCCTTGGGCCGGGCCGGTCGTGCCATAGGCCCAGTGCAGACCAGTATTGAACCATTGCGGTGAATTGGGCGCAGCTATTTGTACGGCCAGCATATGGCGAATTTCATCGTAAAAGCTGGCCGCGTCTTCTTCGGCTTCGAACACGCCGGATTTCCAACCCCAATAGGTCCAAGCGCCTGCCATGCGGTCAAAAACCTGCTTGGCACTGTTTTCACCAGAATATCGCTGGTCTTCGTCAAGAGTATCTAGTTTTTTTGTGTCCGGAATGCGGCGACGCAGCCATTTGGGAATACCTTTTTCCGGAAGCCCTTTGGTATGTTTCGGTACGCCAGCTTTGCGAAAATATTTTTGGGCCAGAACATCGATAGCCACTTGGCTCCAACCATTGGGAGCCTCCACGTTGCCCGCGTCATGAATGGTTTCGCCATCGGGATTGGAAATCGCACTGGAAACGGTTTGAAATCCGGTCTTTTCGTAAGGATCCGCACCTTGTTCCGTAAAAATTCGTTCAATCCGCATGAGGTTCTCCTCTAGACACTCGCCGACTCAGTCTGTCGCGTCCGGTCCAGACTGTAACCACGCCGGTTAATTTTTTGAACTGAATTTTTCACGAAAGTGAACCTCGAAAAAAAAAGCAAACAAATCAAGGCATGAAACCAACTGAATCTTAACTGCTTGGCACTAGCCTCCGACCAACCAATAAAAATGAGAGTGTTGAATGGAATATGGATCACGCATACGGCGCATGGATGTCATGTTGATTGATCCGAATACGGTCTCGCGTGGTAATCTAGGCGCGCTTATTCGGGATTTCGGTTGTTATCTGGTCCGGCCGTTTGATGATCCGGAAATTGCCGTGGTTTCCATCCTGTCCAAACCACCAGCCGTGGTTTTGTGTAATTGGGGTACAGATGGGGCAATGGTCAGGCAGGTTTTGGACCAGATTCGAAATCATAGAAATGATGAAGTTGCGCGCACTCCGATCATTGCGGTGGCGCAAAATCTGAACCGACAAATCACTTCTAATGCATTAAAAGCTGGTATCACTCAGGTTCTGGCCAGCCCGGTTGTGCCAGCTGATTTGATGAAAAAGCTGATTTTCGTGTTGACCGACCAGCGGCAAATGTTGCGCCGCGAGGGACGTCTAACCTACGTGGCCAACCTCAAAAAGTCCAAACTGATCAAACCAGTTCCGGTCCCAAAAGTGCTTGAATTTCCAGCCGCGTCGGTTACCCCTACGCCGCGCGCAGCAGATGCCGAGCCTGACGACGTTCTGGAACTCTAGTCGGTTCTGATGTGAGCCTTGTGTAGGCCCATCAACAGGAATTTCCAGAAAATGCTTTCTGCTTTCCAAACATAAAGTTTGTAGACTAGCCAGCGATTCGCTCCTTCGAACGTCCAGCGCAGGTCTATTTTATGTCCGATACCACAATTAAAGCTCCGAGTGTCGTCGAAGAATCGATTGATGACGCCTTAAGCTCGCGATATCTGGCCTATTCCCTTTCGACCATCACCCAGCGCGCTTTGCCTGATTTGCGTGATGGTTTGAAGCCGGTGCACCGGCGAATTTTGTACGCCATGCTGGAGTTGAAACTGCGACCCGGTTCCGGTTTCAAGAAATGCGCGCGGGTCGTGGGCGATGTTATCGGTCGGTTTCACCCGCATGGGGACCAAGCGGTCTACGATGCCCTGGTTCGGTTATCCCAATTGTTTGCCCAGCGGTATCCACTGGTCGATGGCCAAGGCAATTTTGGCAATATCGATGGCGATGGCCCGGCCGCTATGCGGTACACCGAAGCAAGATTGACCAAAGCGGCCGATCTGCTCTTGGCCGGGATCGAGGAAGATACCGTAGATTTCCGTCAGACATTTTCCGGCGATGATGACGAGCCAGTTGTGCTACCCGCCGGATACCCCAATTTACTGGCCAATGGCACCAGCGGCATTGCGGTGGGGATGGCCACATCCGTTCCGCCCCATAATGCCAACGAATTGCTTGATGCTTGTTTGCATTTAATCAAGCATCCAAATGCTTCGATTGCCACCTTGATGAAATATATTCCGGGACCGGATTTTCCAACCGGCGGCATTTTGGTCGAGGCGCCTGATAAAATTGCCGAAAGCTATGCCACAGGGCGCGGGGGATTTCGCTTGCGGTCCCGTTGGGAAAAAGAAGACCTGAAACATGGCCAATGGCGAATTATCATTACCGAAATTCCGTACTCGGTACAAAAATCAAAGCTGATTGAAAAACTGGCGCTGCTGATTGAAACCAAGAAACTGCCTTTGCTGGGTGATGTCAGCGATGAGTCGGCTGAAGATGTCCGGGTGGTGCTGGAACCAAAAACCAAAGCAGTTAATCCTGATTTGTTTATGGAATCATTGTTTCGATTGTCCGATTTGGAAGTTCGTATTCCGCTAAACCTGAATGTACTGGATGCCCAGCGCAAGCCTGCGGTTCGGTCATTGCGTGAAGCCTTGCTGGGCTGGTTAGCGCACAAGCGCGAAGTGTTGCAACGGGGCGCGAACTGGCGGCTCGGGAAAATATCCTCACGGCTCGATGTGTTGGCCGGGTATCTGGTTGCCTTTTTGAATTTGGATGAGGTGATCCGCATTATCCGCGAGGATGATGATCCCAAATCAAGTTTGATGCAGACCTTCTCTTTGGCCGATGCCCAAGCCGAAGCCATTTTGAACATGCGCTTGCGCTCTTTGCGAAAACTCGAAGAGATGGAAATTCGCGGCGAGGATGCGCGTTTACGCATTGAGCAAGGTGAATTGCAGAGCCTGTTGGCGTCCGAAACGGCACAATGGGCCAAAATCACCACAGACCTGCGCGAAGTCAAAAAAGTTTTGGCCAAAGCCTGTGATGGCGACCATCGCCGAACCAGCTTTGCCAGTGCGCCGACCACCACGATCGAACAGGTTCTGAAATCGCTGGTTGTCAAAGAACCCATCACGGTTGTGCTGTCGGAAAAAGGCTGGATACGGGCGCTAAAGGGCAAAAACGTTGATATTGCCGGGGTCAAATTTAAGGACGGTGACCGAGCGGCGTTTGCGGTGTCGGCTGATACCACTGACAAGTTGATGCTTTTCGCCAGCAACGGTAAATTTTATACATTGGGCTGTGATAAATTACCCGGTGGACGCGGCCAAGGTGAACCGATCAGGTTGATCATTGATCTGGATGAAAATCACGTACCGATTTCAATGTTTGTGACCGATCCGGCCCGCAAATTGCTGGTCGCATCCAGCGCAGGCTATGGCTTTATTGTGCCGGAGCGTGAAGTTGTCTCGTTAAAAAGGGGTGGCAAACAGGTGTTGAATGTATTGGGAGATGTTGAGGCGCGAGTTTGTGTTGCGGCGTCTGGCGATCATCTGGCGGTGATTGGCGAAAATCGCAAAGTATTGATTTACCCATTGGATCAGATCAATGAAATGAACCGGGGCAAGGGGATACGCCTGCAAGCCTACAAGGATGGCGGGTTAAGCGATGCCATTACATTTGAACAAAGCGAAGGCCTGTTCTGGACCACAGCAAGCGGACGGCGTACCGAATATCAGGATTGGAAATTATGGCTCGGCAAGAGGGCTGGATCCGGACGAATTGCCCAGCGCGGCTTTCCCGGCTCGACCCGATTTGGCGGGCCTTTTGGTGGTGAATAGTTGATTTGAAGATGAAATTGTTGGCATGTATTGCTAGCATGAACAAGAAACTGACCAATTGGAGTGCAAAATGTTGATTTTTCTGGGTATCGTTGCGGGTATCGGATTTTATCTGGTGGCCATTTACAACCGGCTGGTGGCCATGCGCCAAACCTGCGGGCAATCCTGGTCAGATATCGATGTGCAGTTAAAACAGCGCTACGACTTGATCCCCAATTTGGTGGAGACGGTTAAGGGCTATGCCAAGCATGAAAAAGATACCTTGCAAGCGGTGATCGATGCCAGAAATACGGCGATCGGGGCGGGCAATGTCAGCGATCAGGCAGCAGCGGAAAACATGCTAAGCGGCGCGTTGAAAAGCCTGTTTGCTTTGGCTGAGGCCTATCCTGATCTCAAAGCCAATACCAACTTCCTGCAGTTACAATCAGAACTGTCTGACATTGAAAACAAAATTGCGGCAGCCCGGCGCTTTTTCAATAATTCAGTGGCCGAATACAATACCGGGCAGGAACAGTTTCCAGCCGTATTGTTTGCAGGTCAATTCGGGTTTGAAAAACGAGATTTCTTTGAAATCGCGGCTTCCGAACAGGCGGCGGCCAATTCCACACCCAATATCAGCTTTTAAGTCGGAGTCGGGTCATGGCGGCCTATGGCCTGCAAACCCAAATCTGGAACAATAACTTACGCTCTGGCTTATTATTGGCCGGGTTTCCCCTATTGTTGACTGGCTTGTTGTTCGGCTTGACCGTGTTGTTTCAGGCCATGACCAATGATCGTGCGGACGTGCAAAGTTCGCTCATTGCGGCGGGCATAGCTTTGCCATCCATCTTGCCTTTGGCGCTCATTGGGGCGGGCATTTGGTTCGGTATCGCATTTTTTGCTCATCAAGCCATGATAGACCTATCAACCGGGGCCAAAAAGGTAAGCCGTACGGACAATCCAGAACTTTATAATCTACTGGAAAATCTGTGCATTGCGCGGGGGATGAGCATGCCCGAACTGCGTATCATCAACACTCCGGTGCGAAATGCCTATGCCAGTGGTATTCGCGAAAAGTCGATGTCGGTAACCTTGACTTCCGGCTTGATTGAAACCCTGAACAAGGCAGAGCTGGAAGCAGTAATTGCCCATGAACTAACCCACATTCGCAATCGAGATGTGCGATTACTGGTTATCGCCATTATCTTTGTTGGTATTTTTTCGTTCGCTGGTGAAATTATGTTTCGTGGGATGTTTCGAGTGAATCTGCCGCGCACCAACGCCTATCGACGGGCCGGTGGCGGCAATTCTGGTGCGCTCGTATTGATCGCGTTTTTGATTGTTGGCGTGACATGGTTTTTGGCGGTGTTGGTGCGGTTTTCCATTTCTCGCAAGCGCGAATTTCTAGCTGATGCCGGTTCGGTTGAATTGACCCGAAATCCCAATGCGATGATTAGCGCCCTACAAAAAATATCCGGGCATTCCGATCTGTCTGCACCGCCGGACGTTCGGCAAATGTGTATTGAAAATGCGGCCTCTGGTGGGTTTGGTGGATTGTTCGCAACTCACCCGCCAATGGAAAAACGCATTGCAGCATTGGTGATGATGGGCGGCAAAATCAAAGCTGAACTATCTCGGCCCAAATCTGGCCCCAAATCTGGCCCATGGGGATGAGCCGGGTTATCGCACGCTGAATCTTACCTGATCGATTAGGTTTTGATCCGAGTCACGGATGGTTAGAAGATGCGATCCGGGAATGGGCAACCATAATTGATTTGGATTGATGGATTGATTGTCCAAGGTTAAATTCAATCCCGTTGTTTTTCCGGCAATGGCAATTCGCATCATTTGATTTTGCGGTGGAATATCCGGGTCCAGCGCGATGATTGTGCCATCTGCTGGTTGGCTGACATAAGGTTGTAAATCGTCATTGGTCACCACTTGCACAATGGAACGCCCCATCCCGGTTAAGAATAATTCCGGGCGAGCCGGTTCAATGGCCGGCACAAAACTCACGTGCATTTTCTCTATTCCGTCTGGCGTGAGGGTGGGCAATGGCGGTTGCCCGGCTTGCACCAGATCAATCATTTCTCGCCAGATCGGGGCGGCACCTGAAGTGCCCGAAACATTGGTCATGGAATCACCTTCAAAATTCCCGACCCAGACTCCGACGGTATAACGCGAAGTAAAGCCGATACACCAATTGT
Organism: Robiginitomaculum sp.; assembly: GCA_002733805.1. Lineage (GTDB taxonomy): Bacteria > Pseudomonadota > Alphaproteobacteria > Caulobacterales > Maricaulaceae > Robiginitomaculum_B. The sequence goes on from NVXG01000004.1 coordinate 68,274, forward strand.
CGCGCATTGCCTTGCTGGTTCCGGTTTTGACCGAAGCACCAAATGGGGTGTCGAGCCGTGAATTGCGACCAAAAGTATATTGGCGCGCCGTCGGATCAGCCATCATATCGGCTGTGATAAAGCTGCTGGCCGGTGACATTACCGGTACCGGCACAAGCTTTTTGTCGTCTGGGGTCAGCAAAAGCGGCCCCAGTTTTCCACCATTTGCCAGTGCGTGGTAGGCCCGGACCTGTTCCAACAAACTGACCTCAACCGAACCCAGTGCGAGGGCAAATCCGTAATATTCGGCAGATTGATCCAAATCAGAATATCCCAGTTGTTGCAAACGCTCCAGAAAGGCCTCGATCCCGACCAGTCGCAGGGTTTTGACCGCTGGAATGTTCATGGAATTACCAAGTGCGTGGCGCACCGATACCGGCCCGACAAACCGGTGATCATAATTTTGCGGCGCATAAATCCCTTGTACTGATTCCAGCTCAAGCTGGCTGTCATCGAGAATTGAACTGGCGTTCAAAATCCGATTTTCGATGGCCAATTCATATAAAAATGGTTTGAGCGAAGAACCGGCTTGGCGTTTGGCAGTTACTCCATCCACATGGCGGGCTTTTGAGGAAGCCGGGTTACTACCGACCCAGGCCAGAATGTTCCCGCTTTGATTGTCCACCACCAGCACCGCGCCATCTCGCACATTGCGATGCTTTAACCGGCGCAAATGATTGGCCAGTATTTTCTCGGCGGCGCGTTGCAAGTTTGCGTCCAGATTGGTTTTGATCACCGATCCGGTTGATCCGGACAAGCGGCGTTTGACATGGAAGGCCAGATTATGCTCGGAAAGATTTGCGTTGCGCTGACTGGTTTTTTGTAAAAACGCGGTGATCGGCGCGCAATCCTGCATGGGTTGCAGCCGTTCTGCGGTTTTGCAAGCCCGCCGGGCAAGCACGGTGAGCGGTGCGTTGGGGGCAGGGACCATTGCAGCCAATCCCAATGCCTCAATTCGGGTAATTCCACCTGCCATTTTGCCCGCAAACAAAAAGCTGGCTGCACCAATACCCTGAACTTCACCGCGAAAATCAATTCGGTTGAGCCAAGTTTCCAAAATCTGTTGTTTAGACCAATTGCGTTCCATTTGATGGGCCAAGCGGATTTGCTGGAATTTTTGCCGGATGCCGCGTCGTGAGGCCGAGCGTCCGTTGCGGGTTAAGTTGGCGGCCAATTGCATGGTAATGGTAGAAGCACCGCGTTTATGACGGGCCTTGCCATTGGTGCGGGCCGCTTGGGCCAGAGCCAACCAGTCAACGCCGCCATGTTGCCAAAACCGCTTGTCCTCAGCCGTGACCATGACGTCGATTAGGGCCGGGGATAATTGCGGATAAGATACCCATTGCATGCGCCGCACCGAAAAATTGGTGCGTATTTCACCCAAGGATTCTCCATTGCGATCAACCAATGAGCTATAGGACGGCTTCCAGCTATCGCGCACAGACGAATAGTTGGGAATACTGGCTTGCGGGCGGCTCCACAGATGAAAACCAACCGTAATGAGAACCAGACAGGCACCAGCCGCTGCTGCGGCCAGTTTGATCATGGCTCAATCACCAGTTCGGCGATCGGTGTAGCGCCGAACATTTCCGGGGCGTACATCGCCTCAACCCGCGATGGTGGCAGGTTGTAGCGACCCGGCGTATTCAGGCGAACGGTGTATTCCACCGAAAAATCACCAGCCGGCACAAAGCGGTAATAGCTGCGCCACGCTTCGAATTTCTGTTCGGTAAAGATCGGCCAGGCTGAACCGCTGGAGCGATTTTGCGACAGACGATTGGAACTGGTTTGCAGTCCTCCGCCCAATATGGTCGCACCAGCCGGTACAGGATCGTCAATGACCACCCATGTCATGTCGGAATTAGCATGAACTTCCAGACGAATTTTCATGACATCTCCTACGTGCCAGCTATTCGCTTGGGCTTGCTCAACGGCTTCAATGGTTCGGGTGATCCGGTATCCAGCCGACAGAGGTTGTTTTAGGGGAACGGCTGCTTTGGCCGTTACAAAAACCCATGGCGTACCATTGCCTTGGTGGGTGATATCCAGCGTTCCCGCACCATCATTCCAGTCAAATTCTGTCGGAGCCGGATTTTGATCGCCTTTCCAGATAGTGCTGCGGGTTTGGCTGTCATACTGGATGCGCGTGCGTCCGGTGACGGTTTCTTTTTCGAAACGATCTGAGAATTTTCGCATGGCAAGCATGCCCCAAGCATTGGCTGTCGTGGTTTGCCAGCGACCCCATTTTTGTCGCCCTAACAAGCCCAATGACAACCGCGGCGCATCGTCTTGCCAGTCGGATTGCTGGTAGGTCGAGAGCAAAGTGCGGGCCGCATTGGCATCAATGGTTTCCATCAACCAATACAGCCGGTCACTGTTTTCGGTTGAGAAATTGATACGCGTTCCGGTTAGGTCGAGTCGCACCCGCAATTGGCCTTGGGCCTTGCGCAATTTGTTGTCGCGATCAACAATACTGTTCACGTGCTGCAAAATACCGATCCAGTCGAGCAAGGCCGAAGTCGGCAATAATTGCGCCGAGAATTCAAGGCTGGTCAGACTTTGCGGATCGGCTTGGCCATAACGAGCCAAGGCATTGATGGCCGATAGCTTGCGATAGGTCAGATCAGAAGTTTGCAAAGCCGAGCGGCGGGTTAAACGTCCTTCAACAAAGGCAGTAAGTCCGCCCAGCAACTGCTGTTTGACCGCAGGGTCAAATTGCCAGCCAGCCTCTTCGGCGATTTTTAAGGCGTAGGCGGTCAGAGTATCGCTTCCTTGTAACCGATCTGAAACGAAGTATTTGAGCAAACCATCGGAGTCGATGAAGGCCGGGGTAGCCGCCATCAGAGCTTGCCAACGATCGCTGTCGTTCAAGGCAATCGCCACGGATGTGCGTTGCTCATAACAGCTATAGGGATAGGCCTGCATATAAGCATCGACCCCGGCAAACCCATCAGCCAACCTGGATTGTAAACGTATATCCAGACCACCGCGCCCGGGCAGGGCATCAACTGGCCGTGAAACCGGCCATGATTGAGGCTGGTTAAGCCGCGCAATGGTTGATTGCATGACCGTTACCGGCAGGGCCGGGATAATGGTTTGCGAGACTTTTAAGCTGTCAGAAGGTTGATCGTTTCCAGCTACGGTCACGCTAATTTGCCAATCAACTTTGGTTTGATCAAACGGGATCAGAACTTGCCAACGGGCTTCACTGGCTTCGCCAGCCGCCAGTGTGAGCGTAATGGGTTCTAAGGTGCGCCCAATACTGTTCTGGGCCTCCACAATGACGTTTTGGGCCGTGTTGGTGGTGTTGCGAACTGTAAAGGCGGCAGAAAACAAATCGTTCTCACGAATCAAAGGCGGCAAAGCCGAAATTAGTTGCAAGTCCTGAGTTACGGTAAAGCGGGATTTGCCAAATCCAAATTTTTCGACGCCGCCATTGGCTACGGCCACCACTTCAAATGCGGTGAGCGAGTCATTGATCGGCACGTCAATGACCGCTTCCCCATTGGCATCCAACTTCACAGTGCCTTTCCAGATCAACAGCGTGTCAAAACTTTCACGAGGCTTTGAGCCACCCGGTTGTACGGCCATAGATTTGGCTTCCATCATCATCGCATCCGCTTCGCCGCCGCCGCCGGGTGCGACCGCTTTGCGTCCAAAATGACGCTTGCCAATGACTTGCATTTGCGCGGTTGAAGTAAACACCTGCAAGCCTCGCGTTTTCATCAGGGCAGCCAGCACGTTCGAGCTGGTATTCGGAGCCATTTGCAACAATCCGGCATCAACAACGGCCAAGGTGATCTGGCTGTTGTCGGGTAGAGCATTGCCGTCTGCCGCTTTGACTTTGACCGTTACTTTGGCAATGCCGCGAATTTGATAGCTGTCCTGATCGGTGGATACGTCCACATTCAAGCGAAATGCCTTGTGGCCAACTTTGATATTGGTCAGGCCGAGGCGAAACGCCGGCTTACTTAAATCGATCAAGCCGGTCGGGCGCCCTCCATCGCGGGAAAACCATGGAATATCGTATTCCCTAGCCATGTCGGCCATCCAAGTTCGAATTTTACCAACCCGACCGCGCACCGCCAGCACTGATACATAAATGTTGGGCGCATAAGTGCCTTTGATCGGCACATTGATTACCGGATTGCGCCCGGAAATTTTGGTGACAAAGGTATCAATGACCCCTTCGCGTTCTATGGAGACCAGCGCCGTAGCTGAACGAAATGGACTGCGAACTTGGATGCGGGCCGTATCGCCATCTTCCATTTCAACATTTTCGACCAGCAAATCCATGCGGTCACCCTGTTGCTGGTCAAACCACCAATCGTCTTCGCCGACCAGCCAGATTGAGCTGGTAGTAATGGTTTGGTTGCCGTCTTTATCGAGGGCCGTGGCACGCAAGATCACTTCGCCGGAAATGCCGGGTTTCAATTTACAGCGCAATCGACCATTTTTATCAGTTTTGCCAGCGCAGTTTGCATCCAGTTTGGTGACGTGACGCTCGTTTTCATAGGCGTAATAACCACCGATCATTCGCTTGCGCCAAGACAGGTTTTTTTGGCGATACAATTCGACCGCAATCGTTTGGCCAATAATGGGTTTTTCATCCACATCAATGGCCAAGACCTGAAATTTAAGGTCAGAATCACTGGCCGCCCAACCCTCGGTTTTAATGCCCAGCGCCACAGCGGCAGGCCATAGCCGAAAGCGGGTGGAGCGGGTCAGGATTTCGCCGTTTGCATCCTTGTATTCCAGTTCAGCCGACAAAGAATGCCGGCGTTTGATCTGCGGTAAATCGGTAATTATGATGTTGGTTGAACCATTGGCATTCAAAATGGCTTTTTGGTCATCGGCATAGGTTGGTTCCTTGTCGCCGATCTGCTCGCCGCGTTTGAAAATGCCTTCAGTGATACTTTGATAGCCAAAAGAAAATTCGGACCAATTTTCAAACCCTTGCCAATCAGTGCCCAAGTCGCTGATCAGCCGCACTGGTTGACCCGAAGCGCCGCCGCCAGCTAGGTAGCGCACCATGGCTTTGATTTCGATTTGAGAGGGGCTGACCATGGGCTGATCGGGTCCGGTCAAAAACGCCTGCATGGTGGGCACTTTGAATTCCTCAATCCGAAAGCGGCCCGAGGTCACGTTCAGATCGTTTTTACCCAAAATCGAAACTTCATAACTGCCGAGACGGGCATCTTTGGGGATTTTCCATTGGCTCTGCGCTCGGCCAGAAGCATCAAATTCGATGGGGAACGAGAAGTCCTGTCCCGATCCCATATGGATGAATTGCAATTTTGTGTCTTGCGGGGATGGACTGAGCAGTTCCAGTCCATTGCTATTGGTTCGGCGCAAAAAGTGTTTCATGGACACGGTTTCGCCGGCCCGGAACAAGGATCGATCCAGCACGGAATGAGCCAAGAGACGGCTGCCTTCATATCCGGTATCAATTCCGAATTCCCAAGGCTGCAAGCCTTTATTCCATTCGGTCCGCGTGAAGCTAAAATCGTCGCCTTTTTGTGCGGTGACAATCAACGGCGGATGATCTTCGCCATAGCATGAGGCCCAGCTTGCGGCAGATGGCAGTTCATTTTGCACATGAACCAGTCCATCTTTGTCGGTCTCACCCTGCCACAAGATTTGCTTGGAACACTCATTGCCAATGGCAATTTTTGCGTTGGCAACGGGTTGGCCTGAATTGAGCTGAGTCACCCAAATGGCCGAGCGATCAGCCCCCCACAAAAAATGTACGGCCATATTGGTTACCAGTGCGCTGGTCGCCACATGATACGTCCGTTGTTTGCCGATCAACGCATCTCCCAAAATCTGACTTTTTAGTTCAACCACGTAAAAACCGGGGTCGGTCAGCGGTATCCCGATCACTTCCAGCGCCTTATCGCCCAATGCATCAGGCATTTTGAACGATTGCTGATCCTCATCGGGTCGAAACAAGGAAGGGTGGGGATCGTTCTTGATCTGGGTCCATTTGCCATCTGCTTGTTGAATCTTGCCCCATTTTACCCGCTCAATCCGTTTCATCCAATTTAGAATTTCAAACGGTTCTTTGGACTGAATGAACTGACCTTGGCGGGCAATGGAAATACTGGTGCCAGGCACCGGCGATTCAACACCGCGTATGGAGACCGGCAACACACCGCCGGTTTTTTGCTCCAAAATACCAAAGTTGCCTGAAAACTTGATCAAAGGCGGGTATTTGCCAGTGGCAAAATCAAGCGGAAATGCAGATTGGTTTTTTAGTGGACGATCAGCATCATCGCGTACGTCAGTCGGTAAGATAATCTGAAAAGAAGTGTCTTCGGCAAATGGTCCTTTGAAGCGGACATTTTGTACGCTGCCGCGTTCCCGGTCTGCATCAATGTCTGGTACTGCGATGGTTTGCGCACCCTGTTGCAGGGTGATTTTTCGGGCTTCACCCAATGCTATTGGCGCAGAAAATTGCACAGATAAATCAGACAGCGGTGAGCAAGGTTCCTTGACCGATGTCCGGCTACAAGTAAACCTAGCCCGAAACTGCGGACGGATTTTGAAGTTGAAGGTTTGTCGTGTGCTGGTTTTTACGCCGCTGGGTGAAGCAATGCCTTTTTCCCAAACCAAGCGAACTTTGGTGGCTGGCGGCAATGTATTGGCGCATTTTGTCCAAATCAGAAATTTGCGCTGGTCCTTGCCTTCGGGAACCGGCAGGACTTGCAGCGGAATTTTTTCAGCCAGACCTTCAACATTGCACCAAGCGAGTTGCTGGACACTGGCCGGATCAACTTCGCCATCCAATTGCAATTGAAAATATTGATCTTCGGCAATGCGCGAGTTGCCATCATAGGGTTGGCTCCATTTAATAGCCGGACCACCGGTATTAAATGAATAGGAAGATTTTCCGGTTACCCGATTGCCCGCCACGTCACGCAGGCCAGAGATTGGCGAAAAGGTACATTTATTGCCCGATGGCAATTGGGTTTTGAATTCATATACCCAATTTCGGGTATCCACCCAGCGCCCGGTGCCGGGGACCGAACAGCGCGCTTCAAAGGGACTGTCCTGCCGGGGATCGCCCAATTGTGACATGGGATTGGAAAAACGGACTTTGACCTGTTTGACCTGTTTGGCTTCGCCGGTTGGCGAAAAGACATCAATGCGGGTTTGGGCCGAAGCCGCTACTGCGCTCAGCACCCAAAGAAATGAAATCAGAAAACCCTTTTGTTGTTTTGTTCCCAAACGCATGTCTTTCTCCCGAATGATTCGATTTCTGCAATGTGCAGTCTATCATTACTTTGGACCTTGGATTGCCGACGTGCCGATTTCGTGGCAGCAATGTGAAAATATTAAAGCAAAGGGTTTGGGGCCATGGTCGGGTTGATTTCCGAAATTCGTGAAATTGTCGGTGATACCGGCCTGCTGGTTGGCGATGAAGTCACTGGCCGGGCTGAAAACTGGATGGGGCTAGGCTCCATTTCCGCCCAAGCCATTATCCGGCCAGCTTCTACGGAAGAATTATCCCAGGTCATGGCTGCCTGTTATCGGGCCGATCAACCGGTTGTGCCGATGGGCGGTCTGACCGGCTTGGTGCTCGGGACGCAAACCACTGGCAGTGAAGTGGTGATCTCATTGGAACGCATGCGCGAGATCGAGACGCTTGACGAGACCGGGGCCACCATGATTGTGCAAGCCGGTGTGGCGTTGCAAAGTGTGCAAGAACGAGCCGAGCAAGCCGGGTTGTGTTTCCCGCTTGATCTAGGGGCGCGCGGTTCGGCCAATATTGGCGGTTTGATCTCGACCAATGCGGGCGGCAATCAGGTGATCCGCTATGGCATGATGCGCGAACAGGTATTGGGTCTGGAGGCTGTATTGGCGGATGGTACGATTATCTCGTCAATGAACCGGATGCTGAAAAACAATGCAGGGTACGATCTAAAGCAACTCTTTATTGGTTCGGAGGGCACGCTTGGCATTGTTACGCGCGCAGTTTTACGGCTTCGTCCAGCGTTATCCAGTGACAACACAGTGCTGGTTGCCCTGAATAATTTCGAGAATATCCCAAAATTACTACGTCTGTTTGGCAGCGCACTTGGGGGAACCCTGAACGCGTTTGAAGTGATGTGGCAAAATTATTACCAACTGATTTTGAACGGAAATCCAGCCCACAAAGCACCAATGCCAGATCATTTTGCATATTACATCCTGATCGAGGCGGCGGGTGGCGATCAGGAAGCCGATTTGGGCCGCTTTATGCAAACACTGGAAACGGCGCTGGAACAAGAGCTGATCGAGGATGCGGTATTGGCCAATTCTGGCGAACAGCGTGACGCGCTTTGGGCCATTCGGGATGACATCATGACCTTGGTGGTCACCATGCTGCCGATTGCTGCTTTTGACGTTTCACTGCCTATTGCGGATATGGAAAGTTATATCGAACAAGTTGAACAAAAAATGCACGAAAAATGGGGCGACAGAGCCAAATTGGCGGTGTTTGGTCATTTGGGCGATAGCAATATACATCTGGCCATTGGTACCGGGGTCGAAAATGAACTGGATCACGGGGACGCGGAACACGTGGTGTATGATCCGCTTGTGCCGTTTGGCGGCTCAGTTTCGGCGGAACATGGAATTGGTCTGGAGAAAAAGGCCTGGTTGTCCAGTTCACGCAGCCCGGCAGAAGTCAATTTAATGAAAACGTTGAAACAGGCGCTTGATCCCAAAAACATCCTGAACCCCGGAAAAGTACTGGATTGATCTGTTAGGCATGTCCAATTCCATTCTTGGCCGCACCGGCATATCGCAGCAGGTACTCATTATCGGCGGTGGCTTGATCGGAGTGACAACTCTTTTCGAACTCAGTCGGCGCGGCGTTCCTGCTCTCTTGTTAGAAGCGGGGAGCGAGCTAGCTGGAGAAACCAGTTTTGCCAATGGGGGGATGTTGGCTCCATCGCATTCAGAACCGTGGAATGGCCCGGGAATATTGGGCCATCTTGTAGCTTCGCTGTTTGATCCAGATGCAGCCGTAAAATTGCGGCTGGGGGCTATTCCCGGGTTGCTGGGTTGGGGTTTGCAATTTGTTCGCAATGCCGCCCCGCAGAAATTTCAACGTGCGGCACAAGCCAATTATTTGCTGTCGACTTATTCAGCGGCCCGCACCCGGCAGATCACATTGGACCATGGCTTGCAATATCATCAATCAGATAAAGGTACATTGCGAATTTTTTCCGATCAAAAGGCGATGGATTGGCCATTGCAAATGGCCAGAACCTTGGCACTAATGGGTTTAGATTTTGAAGTGGTTAGCCCGGCACAGGCAATTCAAATCGAGCCGCAATTGGCCCATTCGAATATCTCTATTGCCGGTGGATTATATGCAAAAAATGACGGTGTTGGCGATGCTCATTTGTTTACCTGGCAACTGGCGCGCCTCGCCCAAAAGAGTGGCGGCGAAATCCGCTTGAATACCAAGGTCAACCGGCTGGTGCAGGAAGGCGGCCAAGTGATCGGCGTTGAGACCGATGGCGCAATGATCCGTGGTCCGGTCGTGTTGGCCGCTGGAATCGCTTCTGTGAAGCTAGCCGCAAGAATTGGTCTGCAATTGCCGATCCAGCCAGCCAAGGGGTATTCGATCAGTGTGGAGGCGGGGGCGCTGGGTGAAGATCAACCCAAAATACCAATTTTGGACGATGCCATGCATGTGGCGGTCAGTCCGATTGGTAAAATTTTACGGGTTGTGGGCACAGCAGAATTCGCTGGAAATGATCTATCTTTACGCAGTCGTCGTTTGGTTAATCTACGCAAAGTTTTCACCCGGATGTATCCGCAATTAAATGAGCAACTGGATTGGGGTACGGCGCAATCCTGGGCTGGTTTGCGGCCAATGAGCGCCGATGGTGTTGCATTTATTGGAGCAGCTTTGCAGCCCGGACTGTGGCTCAATTGCGGACATGGGCATTTGGGGTGGACCATGGCGGCAGGTTCCGCCCAGCTGCTAGTCGATCAAATGCTGGGTACATCACCAGCAATTGAACCCGCTCCATTTCAATGGATTCGGTAATTTTCCATTGGGGCAGCAATCAGGCTTTACCCGACTGTATGTTGGTGCAATTGTCTGCACAGTAGCGGAAACGGACGCACGAATGACCATTGAAATTTCGATAAACGGAGAGGACCGACAATTGGACGGAGCGCCTTCGATTGCCGATATGTTGATCGGATTGCAGCTAAATCCAGACAAAGTAGCGGTTGAGTGCAATCTGGAGATTGTACCGCATTCCCTTTTTGCACAAACTGTGTTGCAAAGCGGGGACAGGCTGGAAATCGTCCGATTCATTGGTGGCGGATAAGGCCACGGAGATTGAAATGCAAGATCAGAACTTGACCATTGCCGGCCGGGAATTCTCATCGCGGCTGATTATTGGAACTGGGAAATACAAAGATTACCAGCAAAATGCCGATGCGTTGGCGGCATCTGGTGCTGAAATTGTCACGGTGGCCATGCGCCGGGTAAATCTGTCCAACCCAAATGAACCGATGTTGGTCGATTTTATTGACCCGAAGAAAACCGTATTCCTGCCTAACACTGCGGGTTGTTTTACCGGCGAGGACGCGGTGCGGACTTTACGTCTGGCCCGCGAAGCCGGTGGCTGGTCGCTGGTCAAGCTGGAGGTGCTCTCCGATCCAAAGCACCTGTACCCGGATATGATCGAGACCATGCGCGCCGCAAAAATGCTGATCGATGATGGCTTTGATGTGATGGTCTATTGTTCGGATGATCCGGTGTTCGCCCGTAAATTGGAAGATTTGGGTTGTGTGGCCATCATGCCATTGGGCGCGCCGATTGGCTCTGGTCTGGGCATCCAGAATAAAGTCAATATCCGGCTGATTGTCGAACAAACCAAAGTGCCGGTGATTGTTGATGCCGGTGTGGGGACCGCATCAGAAGCCGCCGAGGCGATGGAATTAGGCTGTGATGCGGTGATTACCAACACGGCGATTGCCGAGGCAAAGGATCCGGTCCGTATGGCCCGTGCCATGAAACACGCTGTTATTGCGGGGCGAGAGGCGTATTTGGCCGGCCGGATGCCCAAAAAACGCTTTGCCGATCCGTCTAGCCCGTTGGCGGGTTTGATTTAAGGCTCACTCTCGCCCTCAAATATCAGTAAAAATCCAATGGCAGATACGGGCGTAATGGACGGTAAACCGGCCAATTCTTGCAATTTAGCCAATCCTGCACCAAAGTTCAGATCATCTGCTACAACCGAAATCGGGGTGGCGCTTTGTACCATGACACGCTTGGTTGAGAGCCGTGTGATCAGAAAATTGACCTCATAGCTGACCTTAAGTCCATGCAAAGCCAATTCTACCGGCGCATTGGCACTGAGCATTTGGCCGATCATCAGGCCTTCAAACTGCTGTAAATCAATGTTGGCGCTGACCGTGGCCATTGGCCAGTCTTCTGTTTTGAGCAGGAATTTTCGCATGCGCTCATTGCGGATGGGAATGCCGGTGTCGATACTGGCTAGATCAATGGATAGTTCGATGTTTCCATCTTGGTCAACCGTTCCATTACCCAGTGCAAGCGAAAAACTTTCGCCGATCTGTTCTGCCTTGATTGCAAATATCTGCACCTGTGAGGCTGTGATATCCAACTGCCAGCTTGAAGGTGCTGCCGTGGGGGCCGAGGCCGGATTGCATGCGGCAATGAGCAGGGCCGCAAGCAGTGCGGCGGGAAGGCGCAGCAGGGGGGTGAACTGCCTCATGAGTCGACCAAAGAGGCATTGAGCAATTGTTGCAGGAGGTCAATGTTGGCTCCATGGACCAGTGTTCCGTCGGCAATAAAGGCCGGTGTGCCATCAATGGAAAGCACCGAGGCTAAACGCATGGTATCATTTAAGTGTGCTTCAAAATCAGTTTTTCCAGAACTCATATCATCACGCATTTTTTTGATGTCGACCCCGGAATTGGTGGCAATTTCATTAATACGCTGGCTGTCAAAACCGCCCTTGGCGTCCATCATTGCAAAATGAAAGTTATGAAATACTTCTGGCCCTTGCTTCCAGACGGCCATCGCTGCAAGGCTGGATTCGCGCGAACCTTTGGCCCGGCCTTCGAGGACTGGAAAATCCTTGAAGATAATTTTGATGTGTTCTGGGTGTTGTTCGAGCTGGGTCTTGGTCCATTCGGCTGCGATTTTACAATACCCACAATTGTAATCGAAAAATTCAACAATGGTGAACTTGGCTGCATCATTGCCCAATACCGCATCACGGGCGTCCCTATAGAGATCGGGTTGAGATTCGATGAGTGCCGCTTGCGTTTGTTCAGCCTGCTGCTGTTCACGGCCATTTTGCAAGGCGGCAAAAACGTCATCGAGCATAAACGGGTCATTGAGCAATGCCTGTTTGACATAGGCGTTGGCTGCTTCCTGGTCTTTTTCGGCCGGTGCTGATTTAAGGACCAGCAAGCTGGCACCAACCGAGACAATCGCTGCAACCAAGGCGGAAACAAGAATTGTTGGGAGGGAAATCTGGTTCATTAAATTGTCTCTGCTCTTCAAAAGAATCACCAATGCGGATTGTGCTTGTACAAGTTAGGTCAGAATACCTTGCTAAAACAATTCATAAGACCAAAACATTTTGTGAACTGGCGGCGGAAATATCTTGTCAGTGTTTTCTGGCCGCTTCCATATAACGTCTGATTTGCGGGTCGGCGGCAATGACTAGCAATATATCATTGGCCCGGCGCCATTGCGGCGTATTGGGGGTTAAATCCAGTTTGGCCCGGCTGGCAAAACTTTGTGCCCTGAAAAAATCTTGCATGGCATAGGCCTGTTCAGCCGTGGCCAATTTGGCCAGGCCGATATTTCCCATTCGTTCATGCAAAATCGATAATTCATACCAGGCAAAAGAATTTTGTGGTTCTTGCTGGATGACAAAAGACAGAAGCTCAAAAGCTTTTTTGCGATCTTCCACCGATTTTGTCGCAATCAAAGCTTGGGCCAAATTTAGTCGCAATAAGGCAGAGCCGGGAGCTAGATCAACGGCTCTTTGGTGGTATTTGATGGCTTGCTTGGCTTTACCTGACTCAAACAATACCTGTCCATAAAGTTCGTTAAAATATGGATTTTCAGGTTGGATTTCGATCAGCTCTTCTATTTTTTCCAAGGCAATTTTGGTCGAAGCTGATTGGTAATGTGCAATGGCCCGGGCATATTTGGCAGGTAGGCTCTGGTCAGTTTCCGGGTATTGGTTAAACACGCTTTGCGGGGATTCCAAAAAACCGGTAATTTTGGCTTTGACCATGGCAAACCGAAATAAATCCTCTTCGCTGTCTTTGACATCGACAAATTCTGAGGCGTTGATCTTATTGGCCAGAGAATCAATCCGCGCCGAAGAAAGCGGGTGGGTTCGAAAATACGGGTAGCGCTTGGCACCGCTCATCACTTCTTGAAACCGGAACCGCTCATAGAATTTGAGCAGGCCGGTTCCGGATTGCCCGGTGTCTTCTAAAAATATGGCTGCGGCCTGATCGGCGGAGGCTTCCTGAATGCGGCTGTGAGCAAAGTAGGTGAGGGTGCCAAATTGCTGGGCGCTGGACAACAGCGCTACTCCGGCTTGCGGTTCTCCGGCCATGACGGCCAGAATTCCCAGCCCCATGGTCAGGATCATTGGGCGGGCAGCTTTTGATATTGCATCGGATTGCCGGGCCAGATGGCCGCCGGAAATATGTCCGGTTTCATGGGCTATCACGCCTTTTAACTCATTGGGGGTATCGGCTTGCAGGATAATGCCGGTATGCAAAAATACATTTTGCCCACGTGTTACAAACGCGTTCATCGTCCGGTCGTTCAAGATATAAAGGTTGACACTGGCCGGGTTGAGATTGGCCGCTTTGAATATCGGATCGGCGTACTCGCGCATCAATCCTTCGATTTCTGCATCCCGGATCGAACCTTGGGCCAAAGCAGGCAATCCAAAAGCCAAACTGAGCAACAAAGCGATGCTTATGCCAAAAAGGCGCATGGGCCAATTCTCCTTCACGATCCCCACCGCCAACTTTATGTAGAATGTCTCGGGCTTAGAGGCAATAGAGGCTGGCAGAACCGGGTCAATTTGCACCAGCTCTGCCAACGTTCTATCCACAATATGCCTTAACAGGCAATTCGTCTATTCGCTGTCCCCATCACCAAAAATCCGGCTGCGCCAACTCCGTTTACCTTTTTTGGTTGTGGGCTTTTCTTGTTCCGGCTCAGATTTTGCCTCTGGCTTTGTTTTTTGTGTGGACGCACGTTTCGCTGCTGGCTTGGTCGCCGTGGTTTTGGCTGCAGCCGATGGTTTCTTGCGGGGCCGTGTCGTGCGTTTTGCCGCTGGCTTGGCCGCAGGCGCTTTCGCTTCTTTTGTCTCCGCCGTGGCCTTTGCTTTTACGGCAGCCTTAGCTGCTGGTTCAGCGCTGGTTTTGCTTGCGACACTTGGGCGTTTGCGTACTGAGCGCTTGGTTTTTTTCGGAGCCGCCACTGTTTCTTGCTGAGTTTCAGTATCTGGTTTTGGCTCAGGCGTCTTGCGCGGTGCACGGGCCGGTTTGGTTGCTTTATCTGCTGCTTTGGCTTCCGTCTTGGTGCCTGGCCGCTTTCTTACGCGGCGCTTCGGCTTGTCCTGTTCGGACGCAGCCGCTTTGGTTTTTGTTTCTGCAACAGCTGCCTCGGGTTTTTGCTGGGCTTCCGCCGCGTCTGTTTTGGACTCAACACTTTGCGGCTTGGATCGTCTGGAGCGCCGAACTCGTTTTGGACGGGACGTATTGTCCGTTTGTTCTTCCTCTGCCTTTTGCGGAGCCGGTGCAGCTTCCGCTGTGGTTTCCGAAGTAGCTGGGGCATCGGCTTTGGCAGCAGATTTGCGACTGCGGCGCACCCTGCGTTTAGGCGACTGCTTGTTGTCTTCGTCTGGCTGATCTTTTGCTGGTTCTGTTTGTGCAGCAACGGTTTGATCCGCGACCTCTACGGTTTCTGTTTCGGTTTGCGCTGCGGCATCAGGCTTGTTTCTGGAGCGTCCGCCACGGCGACCCCGGCGGCGGCGTTTTGGAGTATCCTCATTTTTGGCAGAGGCTTCCTCTTCCGTTGTTTCAGTAGTTTTTACGGCTGTATTTTCATTTGCGCTGGATTCAGTAGCCTCATTTTTCGGGGCTTCACTTCTTGGTTTGCGGTTGCGGCGACGTTTGCGTCCTGAACCTTCTTTTGCAGAACCTTCTAATGATTTTGTGTCCTTGGATTTTCCATCGGATGTTTGCTGCTCCAGCACTTCTATTTCGTGCATGGGCGGATGCATGCTGGTGTCGGTTTCAACAATCACCCGCATGTGGGAATTGATTTCAATTTCAGCAAGTTGACTGCGTTTCTCATTCAAAATGTACAGGGCAACACTGGACGGTGCGGTCAATTTAACCAGCTTGGCCCGTTTGCGCATGCCTTCGGATTCCAAGCCTTGCAACGCTTGTAGCGCACTGGACTCAGTGGAGCGCACTACGCCCAAACCGTTACAAGTCGGGCAGGTCTGTGTTGTGCCTTCAATCACCGAGGCGCGACGTCGTTGCCGCGACATCTCGAACAGGCCAAACATGGAAATGCGACCCGCCTGGACCCGCGCCCGATCCCGTTTTAGAGAATCTTTCATTCGTTTTTCCACGGCCCGGTTGTTTTTATTTTCCTCCATGTCGATGAAATCGATCACGATCAAACCGGCCAGATCGCGCAGACGCATTTGGCGGCAGGATTCTTCGGCTGCTTCCAGATTGGTTTTGACCGCTGTGGCTTCGATATTGCGCTCGCGAGTAGCCCGACCGGAGTTTACATCAATAGCGACCAAGGCTTCGGTTTGGTGAATGACTAGATAGCCACCTGATTTTAACTGGACCTCAGGGGAGTGGATGGTTTCTAGCTGATCTTCGACCTGATAGCGCAAGAAGATTGGGTATTTTTCCTGATAGTGAATGACCCGTTCCTCATGGGACGGCATCAACATTTTCATGAATTCTTTGGCATCCTCAAAGGCGTTGTCGCCTTCAACTATGATTGATTCTATATCTTTGTCGTACAAATCCCGAACTGCGCGCCGAACCAACCCGCCTTCTTCATGCACCAAAGAGGGGGCAGAGGATTTCAAGGTGGTTTCACGAATGGTGCCCCATAAACGAGATAGATAATCGTAATCCCGTTTAATCTCAGTTTTGTTTCGTTTGGCACCTGCGGTTCGAATGATCATGCCCATGCCTTTGGCAATATCGAGTTCGCTGGTAATTTTCTTCAACCGCTTGCGATCAGCAGCATTGGTTATTTTCCGAGAAATACCGCCGCCTTTTGCGGTGTTGGGCATTAGCACACAATACCGTCCGGCTAGTGACATATAGGTGGTTAAAGCCGCGCCTTTGGTGCCGCGTTCTTCTTTTACCACTTGGATCAACATGATCTGGCCGTGTTTGATCACTTCCTGGATTTTATAACGTCGGTAGTTATTCCGGCGGCGTTTTTCACGGCGCTTTACCGCTTCTTGAGCGATCTCGGCTTCTTCTGCCGCGCTGGCATCCTGAGCAACATTCTCGTCGCCTTCGGACTTTTCTTCAGCCTCATCATTGGCTTCGTCTTCGTCAACTTCTTCCGATTCGGCTTCGGCCGCTTCGGCTTCGATCAGTTTGATTCGATCCTCTACCGGGATTTGGTAATAGTCCGGGTGGATTTCGTTAAAGGCTAAAAACCCATGGCGATTGCCGCCATAATCAACAAAAGCAGCCTGTAAAGACGGCTCTACCCGCGTCACTTTGGCGAGGTAGATATTGCCTCTTAATTGTTTTTTGTTTTGGGATTCAAAGTCAAATTCTTCAACGCGGTTGCCGTCAACAATGGCGACCCGGGTTTGTTCCGGGTGGGCGGCGTCGATTAACATTCTTCTGGTCATATTTTCTCTCTTTGCCTCTTGCAAAAACCGCTATGCGGTTGATCAAAAGGTCAATTTTCTGGGTTTTGCCATATGTCGCGTTCGCCCAATCCGGCGCGCAATGGTGCGCGTCCCCTGATTGTTCATTTTGAATTGCGAGTGACAAAAACATTTATAGGATTATTCCAATAGGTGGCCACAAAAGTGACCGATAAATTCGGTGACCAAATCAATCTGCATTCAATGTAGGCAGATATAAGGCCGGGTGATCGGAATTTTTCTCATATGCCAATTAGTAAATATAAGGGGCAGAAGTTCTGCTCGTCCTTGATTTTGGCAAATCAGGGTTCCGATGCGGCGAGAACATGCACTAACAACAGGCAATTGAAAAGGCCCAATTATCAATGTCAGCGCAATCAACCAATCGTCAACATGCTTCGACTAGACTTCGGTCAGAATTTTTAGCAAGTTCGGTCCATATGCGGGGCGGGCATAGTTCAGGTTTGATAATCGTGGCAAATTGGTTTTGCAATTTTTTCAAGATGGCCTTGGGGTTGGTGGTCAGCATCATCGTCTGTGCGGGTGGCGTGGCATACGCCGATGCCGGGCAAGTTGGGGCTATTCGGTTCTCCGGAAATGCGGATCAAACCCGGATTGTCATCGAGTTTAATACACGCCAAGAATACCAATGGTTCACCTTGGCCAGTCAGGGCAACCGACTGGTACTGGATTTTCCAACCTTGCAATGGGATTTGGATAAGACCGGTGCGGTAGATCAAGGCGAAGGAAGCGGTGATGGGGTTATCACCAAATACCGGTTTGCCAAAAATTCGCCGATCACTTCGCGGCTGGTTTTTGAATTGGCCGAGCCGGTTAAAATCGTCCGGGAATTTTTCCTAGCCCCGACCGAGGATACTCTGGCCCACCGGCTGGTGTTTGATTTGCAAAAAACTGACCTCATCTCGTTTATTGCCGGAACCGGATTTGATCAGCCATTTGCCCCCTCAACGGTAAGTTTACCGGCTGAAACCGTGGCGCCGCCAGTTGTGGACATAGATGTGCCGCATGTACTGGCTCCGTCCTTGAAACCCGGCAACACCAATACAAAACGGATTGTAGTGATTGATGCCGGTCATGGTGGTAAAGACCCCGGCGCCATCGGAAAGCACAAAAAAACCTATGAGAAAAACGTAAATCTGAGGGCGGCGCTGGCGCTGAAGAAACGGTTGACCAAAAGCGGCAAATATCAGGTACGTCTGACCCGCGCCACGGACCGCTTTATCGAGTTGGAAGACCGGGTCGGTGTGGCCCGACGGGTCGAAGCTGACCTGTTTATTTCGCTGCACGCTGATTCAGCGGCCAATTCCAAAGCCCGAGGCGCTTCTGTCTATACCTTGGCCGAGCGGGCCAGCGGGCGATCCCGGCGGGAAATTCTAAAGGGAAGCAATTGGTTGATTGATGTGGATCTGGAGGCTTCGCGCCCCGAGGTAAATGATATTTTGATTGATCTGTCACAACGCCAGACCAAGAATCAGTCTGCGGTTTTTGCTGAAATTTTGTTACCAAAATTGGCCCGGGTTGGACCTTTGGTCGGCAACTCACATCGCGATGGCAATTTGTTTGTGCTGTTGGCGCCTGATGTGCCGGCTGTGTTGGTCGAAATGGGGTTTTTGTCCAACAAGCGCGACGAAGCAAATTTGAATTCAAAGCGTTATATTAATCGCCTGACCAATTCCATTGGCGATGCGGTTGATGCGTATTTTCATCAAACTGAACGATTGCAGGCTTCGAACTGATCGGTTTTTATGAAATTTGGTCGCGAAATACTGTTATAGCTGTCATAATCTTGCCTGATATGTCTGGTGATTCCTCTTTGAATTACCGTTGGGCCTGATTTTAAGGGCTGGAAACTGGAGATCGTTTGGCGTGCGAACATACCTGAAATGGGCGGGTCGATTATTCCTTGCCGGGTTGGCTATGGCTGTGGTCGGTGTATTGGCCATCGGGATTTTCCTGATCCGGCTGTCGAGTGATCTGCCTGATTTAGAAGCCTTGGCCGTGTATGAACCGCCGGTCATGAGCCGGGTGCATGCTGGCGATGGCAAGGTGATTGCCGAATACGCGCGCCAACACCGGATATTTGTGCCCATCGCGGCCATTCCAAAATCGGTGATCAATGCTTTTGTTTCTGCCGAGGACAAAACCTATTACGAACACCACGGCGTCGATTGGAAGGGTGTTTTGCGAGCCACACGCAATAACGTGATCAACAAAATACTGGGCAGAAGGATGGAAGGGGCTTCGACCCTGACCCAACAGGTAGCCGAAAACTTCTTGGTCGATACCGAACAAAGCTATACCAAAAAAATCCGCAAAATGATTATCGCGACCCGGATCGAAAAGGTATTCAACAAAGACCAGATTTTGGAATTGTATTTGAACGAGATTTATCTGGGCAATCGGGCCTATGGGGTGGCGGCTGCATCCTTGAATTACTTTGGCAAATCACTGGATGATCTGGCAGTTTCTGAAATGGCCTTTTTAGCTGCATTGCCCAAAGGTCCGGCCAATTACCACCCGATCCGAAAAAAAGCGCGCGCAATAGCGCGGCGCAATTATGTGCTGCAACGAATGGCGGCCAATGGATATATTACGGAAGAAGTTTCCATAGCGGCGCAGGAGGATGACCTAGTCTCGATTGAGCGGTTAACCGGCGACAAGTTTGAGGCTGCGGCCTATTTTGTCGAAGCCATCCGCCGCGAGGTCTTTTCCTTGTATGGCGAAGATCAATTGTATGATGGCGGCCTGTCCATTCGTACCACGCTGGACACCACTATGCAGCAGACAGCCCGCACTGCATTGCGAGATAGCCTAGAAGAATACGATCGCCGGCATGGTTGGCGCGGCCCCTTGCAAAAGATTGATTTAGTGGCGGTTGATGGGGACCCACTGGACGAATTGGTCAAGCCACGCGGCACTGATGCTGATTGGGTTCTGGCAGTGGTGACCACCATTTCGGCCAAGACGACCCGCATTTTGATGCAAAACAATCAGATCGGCGAAATTGAACTTTCTGAGGTGAAATGGGCCCGCAAACAATTGCCACAGGCTTTGTTGGGACCCACCATAAAAAACATGCACCAGGTTTTTTCGTTGGGTGATGTTGTCATGGTCAAACGGTTGGAGTCGGAGGATGACAAAAGCCTGTATGGGCTGCGTCAAATTCCAGAAGTCAACGGGGCGATCATGGCGATGGACCCGCACACAGGGCGGGTATTGGCCATGGTTGGTGGATATAGCCATAAACGAAGCGAATTTAACCGGGCCATCCAAGCGCGCCGACAAGTGGGCTCATCCTTCAAACCCTTTGTCTATGCTTCTGCGTTGGAGTTGGATTATACACCGGTCAGCCTGATTTTGGATGCTCCGTTTATCGCAGATGGTGGCGCGGATACTCGGTTTTACAAGCCGCAAAATTATGAATCTGGCGCCTTTTACGGCCTCTCCACCCTGCGGTTGGGAGTTGAGAAGTCCCGAAATGTAATGACCGTCCGTCTCGCCCAAGAAATGGGCATGGCACCGATTGTCGACATTGGCATACGGATGGGGATTTATGATGAATTGCTACCCGTATTGGCCATGTCATTGGGCGCTGGCGAAACCACGTTATGGCGGTTGATGGGAGCCTATGCGGCGTTGGTAAATGGTGGTCGTCTGGTAACCCCGACCATTTTAGACCGGGTGCAGGACCGAAATGGCAAAACCATATTGAAACATGATACGCGTGATTGTCCGGGATGCCGGGTTGAGGTCGCTCCGACATCTGGCCGACTGGTGGAACCCAAATTACCCGATGCCCGTCCACAAGTCATAGACTCGACCACCGCCTATCAAATGGTGTCGATCCTTGAAGGTGCCGTACAACGCGGTACCGGCATTCGGTTGCGCTCACTGGGCAAGACATTGGGCGGTAAAACCGGCACCACCAATGACATGAAAGACGGCTGGTTTCTTGGGTTCTCTCCCGATTTGGTGGTCGGTGTTTATGTGGGGTTTGATACCCCCTCGACCATGGGTAAAGGCGAGGCGGGCAGCCGGGTGGCTTTGCCGGTCTTCAAACGGTTTATGGAAAAAGCTCTGGAAAATGTTCCCAATGCGCCGTTTCGTATTCCCGATGGGGTCTCTCTGGTTTGGGTCGATGCCAAAACTGGCGAGATTGCCCGGCCCGATCAGCCTGGTGCCATTATGGAAGCGTTTCGTCCCGGAACTGAGCCTTCAACTTCCAATCAAGGAGTGCGCCTGAGCATTGCCGGGGCTGGCATCAGTTTCGGCGGTGGGTTGCCTACTCAAACTCCTGGTGCTGGAACAGAAAATGGTGTGCAAATCGCCAATGTAGAAGGCAAAGTTGGTGTCGATGGCCAACCTATAGAGCCAGGGGCGGAGCCATCACCTGACGATTTGGAAGATGCACCTCTTGATGATGAAGAACTGCTGGATGGCGTTTATTGATTGCAGGAAAAACGCACCTGTGTCATACGAAAACTGCAATTCCAAAGGGACGTTTCATGCGTGCAGAACTCGAATCCATGGCCACCGAAATCAAGCAGTCTATTGAACTGCTGAGGAGGCGCCTTTGACTGGGATACCGCTGAAAAAAGACGGGATGAACTGGACGCATTAGCCGAAGCACCGGATTTCTGGAATGATTCCACTTCGGCTCGTCGGTTGATGCGTGAGCGCAATAGGCTGGACAAGGCTATGCAGGATGTCAGCGGATTGTCTGATGACCTTGCCGATGCCATTGAATTAGCTGAAATGGCCGAGATGGACGACGATGCCGAATTGGCGGATGAGGTGGAGGCCAACTTTACGGAAATGGCCAAGCGCGCCAGAGCTGCCGAGCTGGAAGCCCTGCTTTCTGGGGAAGCGGATGGCAATGATACGTTTATTGAGATACACGCCGGAGCCGGTGGCACGGAAAGCCAAGACTGGGCATCCATGTTGCTGCGTATGTACACCCGCTGGGCCAATTCACGCGGGTTCAAAGTCGAGTTGATTGAACAACAAAACGGCGAAGAGGCCGGGATCAAAAGCGCCACCATTCAGATCAAGGGTGACAATGCCTTTGGTTGGGCAAAAACCGAATCCGGTGTGCATCGTCTGGTGCGAATTTCACCGTTTGACTCGTCGGCCCGCCGCCATACCAGTTTTTCTTCCGTGTGGGTCTATCCGGTTTTGGATGACAATATCGAAGTGGAAATCGAAGAAAAAGACGTGCGAACCGATACCTACCGGGCCAGTGGCGCTGGTGGGCAGCACATCAATAAAACAGACTCAGCCGTGCGTTTGACCCACAAACCAACCGGCATTGTGGTGCAATGCCAAAATGATCGATCGCAGCACAAAAACCGGGCAACAGCTTGGGACATGCTGCGGGCCAGATTGTATGAAAAAGCCATGCAGGAAAGAGAGGCTGAAGCCCAACAGGCCGAAGATGCCAAGTCTGATATTGGTTGGGGTCACCAGATCAGATCATACGTCTTGCAACCCTACCAGATGGTCAAAGACTTGCGAACCAATGTGGAAACATCCAACACCCAAGCCGTGCTGGATGGCGATCTGGACGCGTTTATGGCTGCATCATTGGCGGCGCAAGTCGGTTCTGAGTAACCTTGCTCAAGTCGTCTTATTCAAGTCGTCTTAATTGTTACGAAAAGATCATTTGCTTGTCGGCCGAATGTTCAATATCCTTTGTCTTCTGAACACAATTGTTGTGCTGACGTATGAAGTTTTTCCGAAATACCTTGCTGGCTTGCCTGTTTTTGTCGGTGCAAGTCTTTGCCGTGGCACATGCCGCAACAAGTGATGCAAGAGATCATCAGCATAAGGATGTTGAGTGTTCAATTTGCATCCATGCGTCAGATGCACAAAAAGTACTTGGTGCGGCTTTATTTTTTGGTCCGGACCTGATCCTTGCACACAGTGTTGAGCCAAAAATTTTCCAAAATGGAATTTCTTTTGCAATCTCGAATACGCAACACATTCGCGCCCCGCCGGTTTCCATCCAACACTCATAAATCTCGTATTTTTTTGATCTGCGTCTCCGGTTAGGAGGTGCACTGTTGTTTGAGAATCATCATGACAAAACTATCTTTTGTACCGGTCGCCGGAGCATTGTTTGTATTGCTCCCCGCTGCACCGGGTTTTTCACAATCCAGTTCAACACAAGCGATCAACACCGATGACGAAATCATTGTGACAACGTCTCCATTGGGCCAGGTCGCCGATGAGTCGCTGGTCGGAACTTCGATTGTTGGAAAAGAGGAGCTAAAGCTACGAATGGCTGGCTCGGTTGGCGAGTTGCTGAAGTTTGAGCCCGGCATCTCCTCAACTTTTTTTGGTCCCGGTGCGAGCCGTCCGATCATTCGGGGGCAGGGTGGGGACCGCATTCGTGTGCTGGACAATGGGATCGGTTCTATCGATGCATCATCGGCCAGCCCGGACCATGGCGTTGCGATTGAACCAGCTATGGCCGAGCGGGTTGAGATTGTGCGCGGGTCAGGCTTGCTTCGGTTTGGCAGTTCCGGCGCGGGGGGCGTGGTCAATGTGATTGATGGCCGCATTCCCGATGCTGTGCCAGTCCAGCCGATCACCGGGGTCATTCGGGTCGGGGCCGCAACCGTAGATTCGTCCCGCGAAATTGCTGGCGGATTTAACTTTGCGCCCCGATCAAATGCACAACTCATCCCTGTATTTCATGTCGAAGCTGCCAAACGAACCAGCAATGACTATTCTGTTCCGGGGTTCACAGAGGTCGCAGCTTTGCGTGCATTGCCTGGGAACCATCCTGCAGGGGTCGTCGTAAACTCGGCTGCGGAAAGTCTTTCTCTAGCCGCCGGGTTTAGTTTGATTGGGGCACAGGGGTATGTCGGCATTGCCGTGAAAAGTTTGGATAGTAAGTACGGGATACCGGGCGGCGATGAATTGCCAACCATTGAATTGAAACAGTTTCGTTACGACGCGAACGGTTCCTACCAATTTGATGGTGGGTTTCTGGATAGAGTTGATTTTTTTGGTGGGATTGCTGACTATAAACACGCGGAAATTGAAGAAACTGGCGCGGTTGGAACCATATTTCGAAATCAGGGTTGGGAAACCCGGGTCGAGTTTGTGCAAGCAAAAATCGGAAAATATCAAGCTGCCTATGGCTTGCAACTTCAAAGTCGTGATTTTTCGGCCATAGGGGAGGAGGCATTTGTACCCCCCACCCGAACCCGTCAAACCGGGTTTTTTACCTTCCAACAATTCAATGCCGGCGGATGGCATATGGAAGGGGCGCTGCGGTATGAAACCACCCGACATACGAGCCTGCTTAGCGGGGCTGAACGTTCTTTTGAGGGGCTTAGTCTATCCAGCGGGTTGGATCATCATATCAACTCCCGACTGAAACTTGGCGGTACCGTGTTCCGAACTGTGCGATCGCCAAACAGCAATGAGCTGTTTTCCAATGGTCCCCACTTGGCAACGGCCCAATTTGAGTTGGGTGACATTGATTTGCAGCAAGAAATTGCCACTGGAGCAGAATTGGTGGCTCGCTATAAAAATGGTGATTTTTCGATGGACCTCAACCTGTTCTACACTCGGTACCAAAACTATGTGTTTGGCGAAGAAACCGGCGCGGTTCGAGACGGACTTGCTGTGTTTCAGTTTCGAGGTGCCAATGCGCGGTTTCAGGGGGTGGAGGTGCAGATCAGCAAAGGCTTAGGCCAGTGGAAGGGCTGGGATATGCTGCTGACCGGACAGTTGGATCTTGTGAATGCAAATCTGACCGATGGGGTGGATGAACCATTGCCCCGCATTCCGCCCATGCACGGACTGCTGGGGGTGGAAGCCGATAATGGGATATGGTCCTTGCGTACAGAATTGTTTATGGCTGCGACCCAAAATGCCCTGGCCCGCAATGAGACCCGGACAGCAGGCTATGTCATGGCCAACGCTTTTGTGGCGGTTCGGCCGTTTCGATCCAATGACGCAATCCAGTTTCGAGCCTCGGTTTCCAATATTTTTGATGCGACAGCACGTCAACACACCTCCTTTTTGAAGGATGTTGTGCCATTGCCCGGTCGAAATGTTCGCGTGTCTTTGGATGTGGAGTTTTAGAGAGCTTGGGAAACCCAAGGCATAATTAGCAAAAAGCCAACCAAAAACTCAATCAAAATTGAGACGATGTTGATCCGCGTTACGGAATGATCTGGACCCATGAACAGGGTGCGGATCAATCCGGCGCCGATCCAAGCAGCGCCTAAAGTACCATAGGCTTCTGGTGAATTGACCAGAAATGAGAACAAGCCGGCACATAAAAACAAACCGCCCAACGTGGCCCGGACTTCTGTTTTGGCTTCGACGCGATCGGGGCGAAAGTCGAGATTGATTAACCGGATGACTTTGGCAGGAAACAGCATGCCGCCCACGCCAAGGGCGGCGGTGAACAATGCGCCTATCTGGGCGGTCAACATCGATTAATTACTTCTTGGTGCCCATGACCGGTGGGGCAATTGTGCCGACATTGGTTACGGGTGGGGCAGCCGGTGAGGCGGCAGCTTTGGGCACGGCCTTTTTGGCGGCACTGGTAGGGTCGCTGGCATGACGGCATTGGCCTTCAAAAAACGCACCGTTTTCCATGGACAATGTGGAGTGGGTGATGTCGCCTTCGACCCGCGCAGTTGCTGCCAACTGAATTTGGCGACCGCGCAATTTACCCAATACTTTACCGCGAACGATAATCGTATCGGCCACAACTTCGCCTTTGATCACAGCCTTTTCGCCAATGGTAATCGATCCGGCCCGGATATCGCCTTCGACTGTACCATCGAGCTGAATTTCACCTTCAGCGATGATAGAGCCATTGACGGCCAGATCGCCACTTAAAATTGAGGGTGCAGAATGTTGTGACATGGACTTTCCAATCGGTTTGGCCGGTTTGACAGCGGTGGGGGCAGCTGAGCTGGTGCTTTTATCCCTTTTGTTGAACATAAAGGCCTGCTTTCAAGAATTTTTCAGGGTCATAAACTTTTCCATTATGCCATACTTCATAATGTAAGTGCACACCTGTAGAGCGTCCGCTGGAACCCATCAAGCCTAATTTGTCACCTTCTTGCACCATCTGCCCACGCTTAACAGTTACCTTGGCCATATGTCCGTAACGGGTGCGAAATCCTTGTCCGTGGTTGATCTCGACAAATCTGCCATACCCGGCTTTCCAACCGGCATAGGTAACCTTTCCAGCCGCTGTTGCACCGATGGGAGCCAGACGAAAGGCACCAAAATCCTGCCCGGAATGACGGGCTGGTTTTCCGGTGATTGGGTCAATTCGCCCCCCAAATTTACTGGTACGGCGATGTTCGGCCATAACCGGTGTACCCAATGGCGCGGCTTCGAGTATCCGTTCCAATTGTTCGGCTTCGGACAAACGAACGGAAACCCGCATGATCCGTTTTGAAAACGCATTGTCGAGATGAAGCACTTCACCAAAAACTTCTGCCTCGCTCATGGCCACAAACGGGCCACCGACATTCTTGTTGTTGGTGGCTAAAAAGGTGTTGGCATTCAAGCCGGTAAATTGCAAAACCGCGCGCAAATTCTCGATCCGCTCACCAGTGGTTTCTTCGGCTTGGCGTAAGATCAGGCTTTGTTCATTTTCCAGCATGGCCAACCTGGCTAAGGGTGGATTACGATTGTCTACAATTGCGATGTCCAGAGGTCTGGATTGTCTGGGCTCCGGATCTTGGGCTGATGCTGCCATAACTAGGTTGCCGGATTTTACCGGTTGGCGAAAATCAGTAACCAAGGTCGGTTCGCTCACATGGTTGAGCAGTAATTTCAAAGTATTCAAACGTTGTTCGAATTCATCAGCGGCTGATGAGAAATCTGCTGTGCGGTTTTCAAGTAAAGAACGAGTGGAGGCTTCTCTGGCCCGGGCTTCAGATAACAGCCGTTGCACCTTGGCGCGGCTCTCCAGAGCGCGCTGGCTTTGGGTGGTCAGGAATTGTCCGCTGACAAAAAAACTGATCGAGGAATAGACGACCCACATCGCAAGCACAGATACAACGCTGACCGCCACCATCTGTGTGCGTGGCGTCAGTGAGATATAACTCACTTTTCCTTCGCTTCGATGATAGATCTGGCGCTCTGGAAAAACGCGCTGAACCCATCTGCGGAACCCTGTAAGGACCCGATTGCTCATTCTCACCCCGAATGTATTTCCCCTAAGGAGGCGGCATAAAACCGGATCGGGCAATTGAAGGCAATAGCTGAATCAAAAGTTAATCTATATCCGTACCATTTTCGCTCATTTTCGACCAAATTTATGCCTGTCAGGGGAAAGTTGAGAGGTCGCAACAAGTTATCGCCGAATTGCCGACCTTCTTTTTGTCAAAAATAACCTGAAAAAGCAGATGAAAATACTGTTTCATCTCAACAAGTCAGAGATATTCAGCTTTCGGAGTAGTAGGATTTGGCCATGCCAGCCTGATCTCTGGCTTCGGTATTAAACGGCGGGCGCAAAGTGCTGGTGAACCGCTGTGCAACCAATTGGCGAAAATGTGCTTCGGGCTCCAAACCCAAAACGGCACAAACCCGTTCGAACCATTTTACGCCAATCGCCACGTGCCCAATTTCTTCGTCATAGATGGTTTGCAGGGCTTCGGCGGCTATTTGATCCTTGGCGGTTTTTAATCGGGCGATCATCGGCGGTGTAACATCAAGTCCTCTGGCTTCCAGAACCATGGGGGCGATTGCTAGCCGCGCATCAACCCGGTCATTGGTGGCGGTCGCCGCATCCCACATGCCGCCATGCACGGCTAGATCGCCATACTCCATGCCGCGCTCCTGCATAATGCCGGATAACAGTAAAAAGTGCTGCGCCTCTTCTTGTCCGACCCGCAGCCAGTCCTGACAAAACTCTAGGCTCCAGTCTGGCGCGATGGGGGTGCAAAAGGCAAACCGGGCGATCATGTCAAATGCCAAATCCATGGCATTGACCTCGATGTGGGCAACGGCGTGCAACAAGGCAAGGCGTCCGGTTTCAGACCCCCATTTTCGTTTGGGTGCATGGCCGGGGGCAACGATTTGGATATGGGTTGATCGTGCTGGAATTTTCGGAATGTGCTGGGCAATTCTGGATGCTGATACACAATTCGGCTGCATTGGCTGGTCAGAAAAGGCCAGCGCTAGCCGGGCTTTTGTTTGCGGATCCGGTTCCTGCAAGATCGAACAGGATAGTTGCGCAGCCGGTCCATGCTATGCAGACAAGTCCTGAGCCGCTTCCAATACGGCTTCCACATGCCCTTTGAGCTTTACCTTGCGCCAGATTTTGGCGATATGACCTTCTGTGTCGATCAAATAGGTGGCCCGTTCAATGCCCATGTATTTTCGGCCGTACATACTTTTTTCAACCCAGACATTGTATGACTGGATCATTGCCAATTCTTCATCAGAAGCCAGTTGGATTTTTAACCCATGCTTTGCCTTGAATTTGTCATGTTTTTTGACGCTATCTTTGGAAACGCCCACAATGACGGTGTTGGCTTTTGCAAATTCCTCAAGGTTTTCAGTAAAACTGATCGCCTGACTGGTGCATCCTGATGTATCGTCCTTCGGGTAAAAATAAAGGACTAGGTTTTGACCTTTGAATTGATCAAGGCATATCTCTTGACCGCCATCGCCGGGCAAGGTGAAATTCGGGGCAGAGTCAGTAATCTGCAATGGTTTGGGCATGAAGAACTTCCTTTTCGAAATTTGAACAGGTTGTTGCACATCTTGCCCAATTGGCAAATACGCCGAGTTTTCCTGCATGGATGAATTCGAGAAAAAAACCAATGAAAAACCGGTAAGGCCCGCGCAAACCGGCTCGTTACCGCACCGGGCTTTGCGGGTATCCATTTTACACTTTTTGGAATTTGTTGCGTTGTTGATGGCCATATTTCTGGTGGTTTTTGGCGCAATTGCTTGGCAGCTGTCCAAGGGACCGTTCAATCTGGAAGTCTTCAAATCAGACGCGCAAAGCGCACTGGTGCAGGTTTTTGGCGGTGCAGAAGCAACTATAGACCAATTGGAAGCCGGTTGGTCCGAGGCCGAAAAAGCCATCGTTATTGTGGCAAAAGGTGTCCGCATTTCAGATGGGCAAGGTCAGATAATTTTGCGAGTCCCACGATTTGAAGCTGGACTGGACGGTCTGTCTTTGTTGCGGCGTAAATTGGTATTTTCCCGTCTGGTTGCTGTGGGCGGCGAAGTGTCTGTCGTGCGCCGCTCGACCGGCGATATTGGCGTGGGCATTGGCAGCGTCGCGCAGGTGCTGGCTAATCGGTCTGTCTGGCAACAAAAGCCGGGCATTGAAGGTTCGGTGATCCGTCGGGCCGTCACCCAATTGCAGGTTCTGTCCATTCGAGACGGAATTCTTAATCTGGAAGACCAGCGCTCTGGCATTTCGTGGCGCGCCCCTAATGCCCGACTGTCCTTCCAGCGCGTGGGCGATCGGGTATCGTTCTCTGCCGAGGGAGTCATTGAGAGCAATGGCCAACAAAGTCAGATGCAGTTCGAAGGAAGCGCCCGGGAAAACTTTTCCAACTTAAGCGCCACAGCCAGTTTTGCCAATGTAAACCCGGCTCAATTGGTGCCAGCCACCGGACCTTTGGCTATGTTAAACCGGATCGAGGCACCTGTTTCAGCTGCGATTTCTATAGCCACTGGCGAAGACGGCTTGTTGACCGTGCTGGATATCGACCTGACCACAGGTTCCGGACAATTCGTATTGCCCAACCGGCAAATGGCAATTGACGGCGCGATGTTACAAGCCTCGTTTGATGCGGCAGATGGAATTTTGCAAATTGATACTGCAAGATTTACCGGTGGTGGTAGCGAACTGGACTTGACCGGTACAATTTCGGGTATGGACCCGGCCCGGCTGGTGGTCGGCGAAAGCATTGAATTTGATTTGAAACTGGAGCCTGTCTCGCTTGATATGTCCGGTTTTTTACAAGGTCAGTTAGAGCTGGACCGATTGGAGATCGCCGGTCAGGTATTGCCCGGAACCCGACAAATGTTGCTGGCCAATTGGGCGATGACAGCCGGTGACTTGTTTTTGTCCGGGGATGGCGAAATCAAATGGGTACCCATTGCCGATACGGTGTCCTGGTTTCCAAAGATCACGTTGAATGGACGCAGTGGCGGGACGACAAACCTAGCTCAGGTTTTGGCATTCTGGCCGGTTAATTTGGCCGAAGGGGTGCGTAGCTGGGCCAAAAACAATATGAGCCAAGCCATATTGCATGATTTTGAATTGAGCCTGAAAACCGATGAAAGATTACTGGATGCCGGTGGGTTGACCAATGACATGCTCAAATTGTCCTTTTCGTTTGAGCAAGTTGAAACCACATATTTTGGCACCATGCCGCCGCTCAAATCGGCAGTTGGGACCGCAATTTTGCTTGGTAACCGGTTTGATGTGCAGGTCAGTTCCGCAACCTTGCTGAGCAATGAGTTATCCGATGGGTTTGTGAACATCCCGTTTTTACATCCCAAGGGGGCCGTTGCGGTTTATGGGGCCACGGCGCGTGGGGATTTGTCCGATATTCTGACTTTGCTCGATCACGAACCATTTGGATATCCGAGCCAATACCGCATTGATCCGGTCAATGTTACCGGAACCGGGACGGTAAAATTTGAACTACGCCGCCCGATGCGAACCCGGGTGCCGTTTCGGGATATGGGGTTTTTAGCGACCGGAACCTATACGGACGTGGATGTTGCCGGATTTGCCTTTGGGCAGGACCTTTCCGGATTGAATGTCGCGTTCAAAGCAGATGAAAACGGAATGAGCCTTGAGGGCGATGGCCTGATTGGTGGCAGGCAATCCAGTTATCTCTGGCAGGAAAATTTCAAGGCAGTTGACGAGCCCCGAACGAACTTTGCGATTGATACCCAGATCGACGCGGTTTTGTTTGACGAAATGGGACTGCCAACTCGTGATTTCTTTTCCGGGAAAATTGGGCTGCATGTAGAGATGATCGGCAATGGTCTGGCCGTGCAAAATGGCTTGGTGAAAGCTGATCTGACCGACGCCTTGGTCAATCTACCCGGTCCGGGATGGGAGAAGCCTGAAGGTGCGCCCGGCTGGTTGAGCTTCCGGGTGACACAAGGCGCTGACGATGAGTTTAATCTCGATCAGTTGGAACTGATTGCTGACGGTCTGGATATTCAAGGACGGATACTCTTTTCAACCCAAACGGGCCTGCAATTGATCGAATTGACCCGCGCAAAAATGGAAGGGGCATTTGATTTTACGGCCAAGGTCAACCGGGATGATACCGGCGGTTTTGTGCTGGATGCCGATGTGGCAGAAGCCGATATTTCCGGCTTGGTGCGCGGATTTGTCAATCGGGGCAATACCAGTTTTTCGGTCCCGCTAAAAGCAGACATCCGGATGCAGAGAACCATTGCCGGTGAACGACTATTGTTCTCTACCGCCCGTCTGCAACTGGACCAAAGCACAGAACAAATCAATTCCATGCAATTTGTTGGCAATTCTGACCAAGGGGATCATCAATTTACCTTGACGCGAGACCAATCTGACCGCTTGGCTGTACAAGCCAGCAGTCCCGATGGCGGCGCTGTGGTGCAAGCCTTGTTCGGGGTGCAAGGACTGTCGGGCGGCATATTGAGCTTGCGTGGGTTTTTGGCTGATGATCCAAAAACCGCAAGTGAATTCATTTTGAATTTGGAAAATTTTGCATTGAACAACACGCCGGTTGTTGCCCAGATTTTATCCTTGGGTTCGTTGCGCGGCTTGTCTGATACTCTGAGCGGATCGGGAATGTCGTTTACTGAAATGGAAGTTCCCATTCAAAACAAAGAAGGATTGATGCAAATTCGCGGCGCACGGGCGACCGGCCCGGCCATGGGCGTGACGCTGGATGGCGACATCAACATGATTGATCGGGATTTGCAGATCCGTGGCACCTTGGCTCCGGCCTATACTTTGAATTCAATTTTGGGTGCGCTGCCGGTCTTGGGTAATATACTGGTACCACGTGAAGGCGAGGGGGTGTTTGGCCTGACCTATTCCGTTGGCGGCTCGTTTGACGAAATGCAGGTCTCGGTGAATCCGTTATCTGCCTTTGCGCCGGGGGTATTGCGTCAAATGTTCGGCGGCCGCTTGCCAGACATCAAAGCAGCAGATCCAACACCAGAGCCAGAACCCACAAAGCCCTAACCTAGAGAATTTCCGATTTGCTTTGCTCCATTGCATTCGTCATGCCGGGCTTGACCCGGTATCCATCCTTGTAAGCGATGCAGTAACCATTGGTGAATGGATTGCGGGTCGAGCCCGCAATGACGGGATGTACTTGACTCATAACAAAGCGGAAATGTTCTGATAATCAGGCGAGGCGCACAATGGCGTGTTTTTTCTTACCGACGCTGAGTTTAATCTGACCCTGGGCATCGAATTGACCGGCTTGGATTTGGGCCTGTAAATCACTGATCGCTGCATCATTAATTTTTAAGGCACCCGCCTTGATGTGACGTTTGGCTTCGCCATTGGAGGCGACCAGCCCGGCCAGCACAAAGGCTTGCACAACCGACAGGCCGCTTTGCAAGGTTTCTTCGGTTACATCAATAGTTGGTAAGTCATCACCAGTCCCGCCTTCGGCAAAGGTCTGGCGAGCTGTTTCTTCGGCCTTAGCAGCGGATTCCTGACCGTGCAGCATCGTGGTGCAGGCATTGGCCAGAACGATTTTGGCCGTGTTGATTTCACTGCCCTCCAGCGCTTCCAGCCCGGCAATTTCATCTAGCGGGATATCCGTAAACAATCGCATGAATTTACCGACGTCGGCGTCTTCAGTATTGCGCCAAAACTGCCAGTATTCGTATGGGCTACGCATATCGGCATTCAGCCAGACCGCGCCTTCGGCTGTTTTGCCCATTTTGGTGCCAGAGGCCG
The DNA here is from genome assembly GCA_002733805.1 of Robiginitomaculum sp. Taxonomy (GTDB): domain Bacteria; phylum Pseudomonadota; class Alphaproteobacteria; order Caulobacterales; family Maricaulaceae; genus Robiginitomaculum_B. The sequence continues at coordinate 101,223 of NVXG01000004.1, forward strand.
TGGTGATCAGCGGCGAGGTAAAAACATAGGCATGATTGCCGTTTACTCGGCGGATCAGGTCTTTGCCATTGACCATATTACCCCATTGATCGCGACCGCCCAGTTGCAAGTTGCAGCCATAACGCTCGTTGAGTTCCAGAAAATCATAGGATTGCAGCAACAGATAGTTGAACTCGAGAAACGTCATCTCGTTCTCGTCAGAAATGCGTCGTTTGACGCTTTCCATCTTGATCATTTTATTGATGGTAAAATGCCGCCCGACCGTACGCAAAAACGGAATGAGTTCCAGCTTGTCCAACCAATCGCCATTATTGACCATAATGGCGTCAGTCGGCCCATCGCCAAAGGTTAGCAGTTTTTCAAACACGGTTTTGATCGAGGCCATATTGGCCGAAATTCGGGCATCATCCAACAACGGTCTCGATTTGTCCTTGTCAGATGGATCGCCAATTTTGGTGGTGCCGCCGCCCATCAACACAATGGGCTTGTGTCCGGCCTGTTGTAGCCGCCGTAACAGCATGATCTGCACCAAGCTGCCCACATGCAAACTGGACGCTGTGCAATCAAACCCGATATAGCCGACCAATGGCTTTTGCCCATTGGCGGCGGTGTCCAATTCGTCCAAGTCAGTCGACTGGTACAGATAGCCGCGCTGGGTTAGTACTTGGATCAATTCGGATTTTGGGTTGTTCATGAGGATAAACCAGTTTGAAAAATTGAACTGCTGCTCTACCATTTTGTTTGCGGCTTCGAAAAGGGAAAAAGCATGCTTGGTGCAGGTTTGATGAGTGGGACATCGTTGGACGGGATGGATGCGGCGATCATCGAAACCGATGGCGTGCGCGTGATCCGTCAATTGGGCGGAATGAGTCTGGCCTATTCCACGGCGCAGCGCCAAGTGCTGGAGCGCGTTGTGTCTGATGCTTTGCAATGGAAATTCATCGGACCAGCGCCGGATAGTTTTACCCCGGCAGCAGCCTTATTGGCCGAAATCGGAGCTGAGGCCATTGCCCAAGCCTTGAAACAAACCGGTTTAAGCTCCGACCACTTGGAAGTGATCGGGTTTCATGGACAGACCGTATTGCATGCGCCGCCCTTGGTCGGGATAAATGGCCAAACCTGCCAGATCGGCGATGCGAACCAACTGGCCAAATTGACCAGCTGTAAGATCATCCATGATTTTCGAAGCGCCGATATGGCAATTGGTGGCCATGGCGCACCCTTGGCCCCGGCGTGGCATTTCGCGCTGGCCCGACTGAGCGGACAATCCGCAATGGTCTTTTTGAACATTGGCGGGGTCAGTAATTTGACCTTTATTCCGGCACAAGCATCCATTGCACAGATGGTAGCGTTTGATTGTGGTCCGGGTAATGGTCCGATTGATGCGTGGGTGCAAAGCAAGGGGAAGGGTACAATGGACCGCGATGGCGCGTTTGCCGCGCAAGGGCAGGTGGATCAGACGATTGTTGCCGAGGTCTTGAACAAGATACCCAAGCCCGGACGAGCCGCCTCGATTGACCGTTGGGCGTTTGATCATTCACCGGTGCTTGGGCTTGCTCTGGAAGATGGAGCCGCCACGTTGAGCGAAATTACCGCGCAAGCCATTGCTCGTGGGATTTTGGCATTACCTGAACGACCAGAGGAAGTCATGGTCGGCGGGGGTGGTCGTTACAATCCGGTGTTGATGGAACGATTACAGGCGCTGGTGCCCTGCGCTATTTTGCCGTGCGAAGCCAAAGGTTGGAATGGCGATTTGATCGAAGCAGAAGCGTTCGCGTTTTTGGCTATTCGGCGATTAGCAGAACTACCGAATAGCTGGCCGGGCACCACTGGCGTTTCACGGCCAACAGTTGGCGGAACTATCTGCGAACCTTACGATTATTCTTGATGTATTCTTGCATATGCGGGTCAATCGTACCGTTTTCACGATAGTTCATATAGGTATCGACCTCGGCCTGTAATTTTTCGATGTGCTCATCAAACAAGTGCCCGGCACCTTGGATAATGGTGTGGGTCAGCAATGTACCTTTTTGAATGCGGATACGTTCGGCAATGCGCTCAATCTCATCAGGCGGACAAATACGATCGGCCGAGCCATAAACCAGCAAGCCAGAAGCCGGGCAGGGAGCCAAAAAGCCAAAATCATACATGTTCATCGGTGGTGCCATGCAAATGAAACCATGGATTTCCGGGCGCCGCATCAGCAATTGCATCGCCAACCATGCGCCAAAAGAGTGTCCTGCCACCCAGCAGAACGGAGCGTTTGGGTTCATGGCTTGCAGCCAGTCCAGCACAATTGCCGCATCTTGCAATTCGCCCAAGCCCTGATCATATTCGCCCTGAGAAGCCCCGACACCACGCAAATTAAAGCGGCAAACCGCATACCCACGGCGTTTGTATAGTTCATACATCGCGACAATGGGTTTGGCGTTCATATGGCCGCCGCCCTTTGGGTGGGCGTGTAAAATCAAGGCAATCGGTGCATTTGGTTCGGTGGCCGGGGTGTAATGCCCCTCCAATCGTCCATCAGGTCCAGCAATAATGACTTCGGGCATACAGTGCGCCTTTGCGTTATAATTTCTGACCTATTTAGTGGGTAATTACATATGGCAAGCGTTACAAACTGTATTTTTGCTGTTTTTCTTGCTTAATAATTCTTGACTAAAATGATCAGGTATAGTTGTTTTCAATCTGGGTTTTGGAAGCACTGATTCACTCAGTCTTCCGAAGTTGGCGGTTTCTAGCACAATGAACCCGGTGCTGGCGAGATAGGATGTGAACAAAGTTATGAAACTTAGTGCAAAAGGTAGATATGCGGTGATCGCGTTAGCTGATCTGGCATCCATTAAATCCGATCGACCTATTACATTGGCGGAAATTGCCGAAAGACAGGAAATTTCACTGTCATATCTCGAACAATTATTTGCCAAACTGCGCCGTCATGGCGTGGTCAAGGGTGTACGGGGGCCGGGCGGTGGATATTCGCTGGCGCGTCCCGCCTCGCAAACTTCAATTGCCGATATCATTTTGGCAGTCGATGAAAACATCGAAACCACGGCATGTAAAAATGATACGAAGTTGAATTGCAAAGGCAAAACCGGCAAATGCCTAGCCCATGATTTATGGAATGAGTTGGGGCAACATATTTATTTGTTCCTGAACTCGATTACGCTGGATGATGTGTTGCAGCGTCGGGTAATTGGCACAGCGGGCGGCGCTCGTTTGCAAAGTTTAGAGCTGGCATCTTCATGAGTATCTATTTTGATTATAATGCGACAGCACCGCTGCGCCCTGTAGCGCGGGACGCCATGTTGCGCGCCTTTGATGCAGTGGGAAATCCGTCATCGGTCCATGGGCCGGGGCGCGCTGCCAAAGCCGCGATGGAAAATGCGCGGAGCAGTTTGGCCAAACTGGTTTCCTGTCGGCCGACGGATATTATTTTTACCAGTGGTGGTACGGAGTGTAACAATCTGGCTATATCCAACGCAATTGCCGCTTGGGGATGTAAATCGGTGCTGTATTGTGCAACCGAACATCCCAGCATTGCCGCGCCAGCCGAACAAAGCGGAGTTTTAGCCGTGATGGTCTCAGTAATGGACAATGGCGAAGTTAATTTGGCCGCGTTGGACAAGAGTATGTCCGCACAGAACAACCCCTTTTTACTATGTATTATGCTAGCTAATAACGAGACTGGCTTGTTGCAATCCTTGCCAGAAATTGCCGAGCGGGTGCATCAGGCAGGTGGGTTTTTGCATGTGGATGCGGCGCAGGCCTTTGGCAAGGTGCCCGTCGATTTTGCTGCCAGTGGTGCCGATAGCATGTCGTTGGTCTCCCATAAAGCCGGCGGTCCGAATGGCGTAGGCGCACTACTAATTGCTTGCGGGCTGGCCGTATCGGCGCAATTGGTTGGCGGCGGCCAAGAAGAGGGCC
>NVXG01000015.1 GCA_002733805.1 Robiginitomaculum sp.
GGCTTGGCAGGCGGTAATTGTTGACGAGCTTTGGCAGGAAGAAAAGTGGGGCTTCGACGAAGACGCCACCGCGCTGCGGCAGGTAAAATCCGCAGCCTTCGCACATGCGGCAATCTTCTTTGCAGCCGCAGAAAAGGCTGACCTTGGTTAAGCCGCTGGCCGAAACCGCAGAAAATCGGGTCAAACGCTCGGTTGGTAGGGCCGTTTCGGTCCAACCGACCCTTGACCTCTATGCGGGAATCCGCCCACTCTATGGCACCGAGGGCTAACATGCCTTTGCACGAATATCGAAGGCGAGCGTGCCTTCGGACGAAATAACCCATCTTCGGGTAGGATGGGTAACTATCACCTATGCCCCTACTCGGGGATGGGAACACAGGAAGAGGTAAATATGAAAAAGTCCGTAATTCTCGGTGCATTGGCCATTTTTGGCTTGGCCGCTGGCGCTGTTAGCGCTGGTACGCTTGAAGATGTTCAAGCGCGTGGCGCACTGAATTGCGGCGTGTCTCAGGGCTTAGTTGGTTTTGCAGCTCGTAGCGCGAATGGCGTTTGGGAAGGCTTCGATGTCGGTATTTGCCGCGCAGTTGCTGCTGCGGTTTTGGGCGATTCAATGGCGGTCAACTTTATTCAGACCACGGTTCAGTCGCGTTTCACAGTGCTTGCTTCGGGCGAGATCGACATCCTTTCAGGTGAGACAACATGGACTTTCAGCCGCGACGTTGATCTGAAGTTTGAGTTTGTTGGCGTGGCTTATTACGATGGTCAGGGCTTTATGGTGCCGCGTGAGCTGGGCGTATCTTCGGCCAAAGATTTGAATGATGCAGCCATTTGCATCCAGACAGGCACAACAACAGAATTGAATCTGGCGGATTTTTTCCGCTCCAATAATATCGACTACCAGCCTGTACTTGTTGAGTCCAACGCTGAAGGCCAGCGGAAATATCTCGCGGGAGAATGTGATGTCTACACAACCGACATTTCCAGTCTGGCCGCAACACGCGCGACATTTGAAGCGCCGGAAGACCACGTTGTTTTGCCAGAGACTATCTCTAAAGAGCCGCTCGGTCCGGTTGTTCGCCATGGCGACAACGACTGGAGCGACATTGTGCGCTGGACGCTTAACGTCATGATCGCCGCTGAAGAGCTGGGCGTGACATCGGCTAATGTTGTTGAGCTGTCGACTGGCACCAACAACCCAGAGATCAACCGTCTCTTGGGCACCGAAGGTGAGCTTGGCGCAATCTTGGACCTTGAAGCTGACTGGGCGCAGAACATCATCTCTTCCGTTGGCAACTACGGTGAGCTGTTTGAGACCAACATTGGTGAGAACACTCCAATCGGTTTGGCGCGTGGCTTGAACGCACAATGGACCGCAGGCGGGCTGCTGTATTCGCCTCCCTTCCGTTAAACATTTTTGAACAAGGCGCGGCGCGAAAAGGCCGCGCCTTGTTCACATAAAGCACATCAATTGGCACAATGAACGTTTTGGGCGGAGCCGGGGAACGTTTTGGGTGCAGCCGGGCAAACCGGCATGACCCCAGACCAGCTCTTGCCGAGAAGATCAGATGTCGCAATGACCGATCAGTCGGGCCAAGGGTTCCGGCTGATCTATGATACATGGCATCGATCACCAGACCATTCTGGCCGTCGCATCGGTATTTTTGTTAGCGGCAATGTTTTGGCTGGTGAACAACATTCTCCATAACCGCGCATCCTACCGGGTAAAGAAATCGATTTAGGATTTCTTAGGCTTTGCGCGGGATTTGAATTTAGCCAAATGTTGGTGGAATACGGCAATAGCAACAGCCACGGACGGGCTGCTTAATTAGGTATTTTCAACACTTTGCTTGTTTCGGCCTTGGGCTGTGTGTCAGCGACAATCATTGGCGTCACTGCCGGTGTTTTGCGCCTGTCCAAGAACTGGGCTGTCTCAAAACGAATGAGAGTTTATGCTGAGGGCTTTCGCACCGTGCCGCTGTGGATCTTGGTGGCCCTTGGTCGGCAATCTGACCTGCTCATCATCAACAAAATCTCGATCATATTCATCGAGGGAATCCGCGGCGTGACGCCGATTTTTGGGCTGTTTACCGCCCCATCGCGGCTCAATTATGTCCTGCCACCCGGCACGAATTTTGACCTGATGTTGCGTGTGATCTTTATGGTGACGCTGTTCTTCACCATCTGCTTCAGCATGTCCCGCTATTCAATCTGCTTAGAGAAGAGTTCCAGCATGGCCGTGGCCAAGGGAAATTTAATGTCAAATACTGCAATAAATACTGCGGCCATTGGGCTTTCCGATAATATCGCCATTCAGGTCACTGGAATGAACAAGTGGTTTGGTGCGTTCCACGTGGTCATGGCTATTAACCCGATGGTTTATGAGGGCGAGCGCATGGTTATTGCCGGGCCGTTGGGCTCGGGCAAGTCAACGCCCACACGCTGCATAAGCCGGTTTTAAGAGTAGCAGCGTGTGGCAATTGCGCGGTCGCTTTGCATAACGCCGCGGATTACGTTGTTTGACGAGCCGACATCGGCGCTTGCCCCTGAGATGATCAAAGAGGTGCTCAACACTATGATTGAGCTGGCCGAAGAGGGTATGGCAATGCTCTGCGTCACCCACGAGATGGGCTTTACCCGCCAAGTTGCGCACTGGGTTATCTTTATGGACCAATGTCAGATTGCTGAAGAAAACGAGCCAGAAGAGTTCTTTGACAGCCTGCAATCTGTTCGGGCCTTTTGCGCTAGCTCAGTTCGCGCGGGGTGATGAAACCAATAACCTCACCCGCGCCGGGCTTAACATCGGCCCATATGGCGGCGTCAAAGCGCAGCACGGTGGTGGCGGCTGTCGGGTAGCGGCTAAAGCCGGGGTTGCTTGGCGGCGCGGTGGCCAGCTGGTGGGCCAACTCGCCTATGCCGGGATTATGACCAACGACCATAAGCACCGCCGCCTCAGAGCGCTGAATCAGGCCAAGAATGCGCGTCGCTGAGGCATGATATAGCGACGGCAGATGGCAAAGTATCGGGGCGGCATCGGCAAAGGCCGGGCTAATCAGCGCCAGCGTCTCGGTGGTTCGGCTGGCATTTGAACACATAACCAGATCGGGCACATGGCCATGCCCGGCCAGCCACGCGCCAATAAGCGGCGCATTGGCCCGTCCGCGCCCATTGAGCGGGCGGTCTTGGTCAGCCAGCGCATTGTTCCAGTCAGACTTGGCATGGCGGGTCAGGATCAGGGTCAGGCTCATGGGGCGTGAAACGCTTTCATATGATGCGCTGAATGCGCGGTAAGACGGTTTGCTTGGCCGACGGGGCAGGCGCGGCGCACTGCGCAACCTTGGCTCAGACAATCAACGCCGGGTACTGTGTCTAGATAAGCATGACATGAGGCAAGGTCATAGCCCATGTTTGTTAACGCTTCGGTCGGGCAAGCAGTTTTGCAGGGCTGGGCGGCGCAGCGTTTGCACGGCGAGCGGCCGGGGCGCAGGTTTGGCGCGGCTTGCGGCAGGGCCAATGCGCCGCGAAACGAGATGAACAGGCCCGAAACATCATGCACTAACATGCCCACTGGCGAGACCCATGCCCGGCCAGAGGCCTGCGCCCAGCGTTGAAACGGTGCCCAAGGCGGGCCGCCAAACGGGAAAATGGCTTGGGCGTTTAGCTCATTGGCGAGCGCGGTAATGACCCGTGTTGACCAGCGGTCTATCGGGTCTGGCGCGCCGTCATTGGCCTCTGCGCTGGCGCTGTATTGTGGCCAAAAGCCCGGCTCATCGGGCGAGAGCAGGATGACTGAGCGCAGATGTGGCGGTAAATTGTCTTCCGGGCGCAGGGGGGCCACGCCTGATATCATCAGCGCGCTGCCGGTTAGCGCCGCGTCGATTTGCTCCCAATCAGCTATCGTCATGGCGGATGAGCGTGCCCGCGCCGCTATCGGTGAACAGCTCCAGCAGCGCGGCATTGGGCAAGGTGCCATCCATGATCACCACGGCGCGCACGCCTTGGTCTATCGCCGCAAGTGCTGTTTCGGTCTTGGGGATCATGCCGCCAGCGATCTCGCCGCTGGTGATCATGGCGCGCACTTCTTGCGGTGATAGCTGGGTGACGACGGTGCCGGAGGCGTCTTTGACCCCCGATACATCGGTGAGCAATAACAGCCGGTCTGCTTGCAGCGCCCCGGCGATGGCCCCGGCAATGGTGTCGCCGTTGACGTTGAATGTCTCGCCGTCGCCGGTGCCAGCGGCGACCGGGGCGACAACAGGCACTATGCCGGCCTCGAACAGGTCGCGCAGCACTTGCACATTGAGGGCCACTGGCTTGCCGACAAAGCCCAGCTCCGGGTCATCGGCCACACATGTCACAAGGTTATCATCCTTGCCAGACAGGCCAACGGCGCGCCCGCCTTGGTTGTTGATCGCCTGCACAATGCGCTTGTTGACCCGGCCGCTGAGCACCATTTCAACCACTTCAATTGTGGCCGCGTCGGTTACCCGTTTGCCGCGGACAAACTCGGATTTGATCCCCAGCCGGTCGAGCATTTTGTTGATCATCGGGCCGCCGCCATGGACCACGATCGGGTGCATGCCGACTTGGCGCATGAGCACGACATCACGGGCAAAGCTGGCCATGGCCGCGTCATCGCCCATGGCGTTGCCGCCAAACTTGATCACCACCACGGCGCCAGAATAGCGCTGCATATAGGGCAGGGCTTCGGAGAGCGTGCGGGCAGTGGCGAGCCAGTTCTTGTCCATGTCTTGTCCTTTGGCCATGCTCTAGCCGATCTGGGCGATAATCGAGCGCAGGGTGGCAATGCCTTCGCCGGTCTCGGCTGATGTCAGGATGATCTCGGGGAAGGCGGCCGGATGGCGGGCTAGGGCCGCGCGCACATTGGTCAGCGCCCTGTCGAGATCGCCCTTTTTCAGCTTGTCAGTTTTGGTCATGACACATTGGAAGGTCACGGCCGATTTGTCCAACAGGGTCATGATCTCTTCATCGACCGATTTTGCGCCGTGGCGGGCATCTATCAACACGAATGTGCGGCGCAAAGAGGCGCGGCCCGACAGGTAGGCTTTGAGCAAGGCTTGCCATTTGGCGACCACAGCAACCGGCGCATTGGCATAGCCATAGCCGGGCAGATCGACCACGTAGTGGCTGTCAGCCAGCGTGAAAAAGTTGATCTCTTGGGTCCGGCCTGGCGTGTTGGAGGCCCGCGCCAGGGCTTTGCGCCCGGTGACCGCGTTGATCAGCGATGATTTGCCAACATTGGAGCGGCCAGCGAAGCAAACTTCGGGGCGGTCAGCATCGGGCAAGCCGTCCATAGCGACGACGCCTTTGAGAAAGTCAATTGGCCCGGCAAAGAGCAGGCGGCCTGCCTCTTTTTCATCGGCTTCGGGTTCTTGGGTGATGGGGAAGGGCAGAGTGGTCATAGCAATATTGCCTCGTCTTCGAGTGTGATTGTACCAGACTGCAAGACGATTGCCTGCATGCCGAAATCACGGTGGCCAAAATGGTCCAGCGCGCCAAGAATATCGGCGTCGCGCTTGCCGGTATCTGGGTTTGCATGGGTTTGCATGCAGCGTTCAATCCGCTTGCGGATTTGTAGCACAGCGCCGCCGATTTTGATCTCGCGGCCGATCCAATCATGCTCGGCCCAGGCCTGAGCGCCCTCAAGCCAAAGGTTGCCGCGCCAGCGGGCGGGCGACAGGGCATGGCCGATCTGGCGCTCAACGGCGCGGTGCGAGGCCATATTCATGAGTGAGATACCGGCGACGCTGCTATCGGTCATGCCGCGGCCGGGGGCGGTGGCGATGGCTTTGGGCTGGGCGCGGCCCGCTGGACAAAGTGGGGCTATCCAGTCGAAGAACGCTGCCGCTTGGGCCGGGTCATTGGGGGCGAACACATGCGTGCCAAGGTCAACATGGCGCAGGGTGAGCTGGGCACGGGTCTCGTCTAGCGTGGCCCAGATACCGGCAAGGCCGGGCGTGGACGCGCCGCGCATAAAGTTCTGGCATTTGGCCCAGCCGGGCATGCTGGCATCATGTTTTGACACATCATGCAGCACCGCCCAGTGCCTGTCCCATGGCAGCGCTTCACCGGCGCGCAGGGCGGCGGCTTGCAGCGCTTCGCGACCGCAACTTTTAATTGGGTGCCGCCAAAGCGCTGCAAGTTTCATTTACTTGCCCTTTGGCGGCTTGCTGCTATTGGCCGCTTCTGGCTTTTTCTTTCGGCGGAAGCTTTCCATGACATTGCCAAACACATCGGGCTTATGCCCGTGGCTGCGCATGATGATATATTGCTGGGTAAATGTGATCGTGTTGTTGGTGATCCAGTAGAGCACCAGCCCCGATGCGAACGAGCCGAGCATGAACATAAAGACCCATGGCATCCACGCAAAGATCATCTTTTGTGTGGGGTCGGAGGGGGCCGGGTTCAGCTTTTGCTGCACCCACATGGATATGCCGAGGAAGATCGGCAAAATGCCGAGCGATACGATGGCAAACATTGAGCCGGGATCGGGGGCGGCGAAGGGCAACAGGCCGAACAGGTTCAAGATCGAGGATGGGTCAGGGGCTGCAAGGTCATGGATCCAGCCGATCCACGGCGCTTGATACAGCTCGATTGTGACCAAGATCACTTTATAGAGCGAGAAGAAGATTGGGATCTGAATAAGGATCGGCACACAGCCAGAGGCTGGATTGACCTTATTTTCCTTATAAAGCTTCATCATGCCTTGCTGCATGGCGGCTTTATCATCACCTGTTTTGGCTTTTAGCGCTTCCATTTCAGGCTGAAGCTCTTTCATCCGGGCCATAGAGACCGAAGACTTATAGGCCAGCGGGAACAGCAGCGCTTTGAGCACGACTGTCAGCGCAATAATCGACCAGCCCATATTGCCGATCATGCCGTTAAGCGTGTGCAGCAGCCAGAAGATCGGCTTGGTCAGGAAGAAGAACCAGCCCCAATCAATAGAATCGAGGAAGCCTTCAATGCCGCCCTCATTTTCATAATTGCGAATCGTGTCCCATTCTTTGGCACCGGCAAACAGCTGAGAATTGGCGATCTGGGTGGTGCCGGGCTCTACCGTTACGGTCGCGTAGACGGTCTCGACCTGATAGATATTGGTGGCTTCGCTATAGCGCGCTGTCGAGGTGAACCGGTTGCCGGTTTCTGGGATCAGCGTTGTCATCCAATAAGTATCGGTAAAGCCGATCCAACCGCTCGATTCGGCGCTAAAGCTTTCGGCCAGCCCGCCGGTTGGCGACGGCTCAAGGTCTGTGACCTTTTTGTAGGTGATCTGCTCAAGGATGTTGTCGGTCATGCCAACAACGCCCTCATGGCGAACCCAAAGTGCGCGGGTATCAGGCCGACCGTGCCGGGCAACAAAGCCGTATGGGGCCAGCTGCACCGCAGCGTTGGTGCGGTTTTCAACGCTTTGCTCAATCCCAAACAGGAACTTATCATCAACCGTAATATGGCGGCGAAAGATCAGGCCTGCGCCATTGTCCCACACCAGTGTGACGGGGCTATCAGGTGTCAGCTCAATGCCGCTCTCGACATTCCAAACCGTGTTTGGACCGGGGACTTGGTCGGCGGCAACGCCAGCGGCAGGAGCCCAGCCATAAAGCGCATAATAGGCCAGCTCTTCGCCAACGGGCGACAAGAGCCGCACAAGGTCGGAGCCTTCCTCAAGCGTTTCGGTGTAATCAACCAGCGACAGATCATCGATCCGGCCACCAAGCAGCGACAGCGACCCTGTCAGGCTTGGGCTGTTGATGTCTATGCGCGGCGCTTGGGCGGCGGGCTCAACGGTTGCCGTCTCGGTGGCGGCGGCTGCGTTTGCGACTTGCGGTGTTGTCGTGCCATCTGCCGCGGGGGCCGCTACCGGAGCGCCGATTTCGTCGGCAGTCGCGGCGGTTAGGCCCGGATCTTCTGGGGGAAAGAGTACAAACCACACCAGAATAACCAAAAAGCTAAGCGCTGTTGCAAGGATGAGATTCTTGTTCTGATCGTCCATCAAAACTGCCTGTTACCAAGGGATAAGATCAGGCAGGTTCAACAGGTGGGCGGGGCAAAGGTCAAGCGGTTTCGGGCTTATGACCCGCGCTGACGGCTCTGGGCTGGGCCAAGAGCGGTTTTTGGGCCATATTCAAGCGCCGTTAACCCTGACTGGCCCGCTGGCTTAGGTTTATTGGCGTAGAATCGCGGCTCTCATATTTGCGAATCCACGGGATGGTTTCGGACATTGGCATGGGCCGGGCAATGCCAAAGCCCTGAATATGGTCGCAGCCGATCTGGCCCAGCATTTCCTGTTCTTCGGGGGTCTCGACACCTTCGGCCAGTGTTGTCAGGCCAAGCCGCTCGGCCATGGTCAGGATCGCGCCGACCATTTTTTGTTGCTCTGGGTCGAGATCAATATGGGTGACGAAGCTACGGTCGATCTTGATCCGTTCAATAGAGAAACGCCGGATGGAGGTGATCGAGGCATGACCTGTGCCAAAATCATCAAGATCAAGGCAACAGCCCAGACGGGCGAGACCCGACAGATTGCGGATCACCATATCGTCGGATTTTCCGGCAACCACGGTTTCTAGCACTTCAACCACCAGCCGCTCTGGGGCGATGTCGAAACGGTCAAGCTCCCAGCCGATACGGTCTACCAAACGCGGGTCTGACAGCTCGCGGCTGGAGAAATTGACGCCAATGCGCGGAATGTGATGCCCGGCCTCATCCCAAGCGACCAGCGCCTCGAGGGCTTGGGTGACCATGATTTCGCTGAGCCGGTTCATCTGGCCTGACTGCTCAAGGGCGGGCAAAAACTCAACAGGGGGGATCATGCCGCGCTCTGGGTGATGCCACCGGGCGAGGGTCTCGAAACCACTGATTTCACCGGTGCGGGTGGAGATTTGCGGCTGGTAAAACGCATAAATCTCGCCGCGTTCAAGCGCGCCGGTGACCTCAAATGCCAGCCCGTTGCGGGCGGCGATACGGGTCTGCATGGCCAGTGAATAGGAACGGATCGCGCCGGGGCCGCTGCGCTGCGCCTCGATAAGCGCAGAATTGGCCGCTTGAAGCAGGGTGTCGCCGGTTGGATTCTCTATGCGGTGCACAAGGGCAAAGCCGATAGAGGCGGTCAGGTACACATTGGCCATGCCTATTTGCACTGGCTCCGACAAAGCGCGCTGAATGCGCCCCGCCATTTGAATGGCGGCTTCAAGGTCGAGCGTGCGGGCAGGGGCAAGGACAATGGCGAAGGTCGGGCCATCAAGCCGGGCCAGCACATCATTGCCGCGCACGGCCTCTTTGAGCCTGTTGGTACAATTGAGCAATATTTCTTCGATACCGGCGCGGTCATGGCATTCTTCGAGCAGCTTAAACCGGTCGACCTCGATTAGCATCGCGCCAGCCTCATGGCCCAGCCGGTTTGAAATACGCAAGCAGCGCTCTAGCTCGACCAGCACATGGGTGCGGTTGGGCAGGCCGGTTAGCGGGTCTGCGCCGACAAGCTTTGAATCTTGCCCGGTTATGGCAACCAGAACAAAGACAAACGGGAACAAAAACGCCAGTATGACCAGTATTTGATGGGCCTCAAAAAACGCCGCCGCCGCAAGTAAGAATGGCAGTGCGCCTAATACTGCCAGCCGCCAGAGACTGCGTTGATAGCCGAAAATCTTGCCGGAAACTGAACGCATAGCGACAGAGATCTTATCATTCATGGACATTCCCAACTACCGCCTTGGTGGCGCAACTTGAGAGCGAGACTTAAGCAGACAGGATAAGCGCCACGTTAACGGCGGCGCAAATTTTTGATCTAATTTTCGACGATCCGAGAATTGTCAATTTGTTCATTCTTGCCGGTGGTCTGCATGAGGCCGGCAAAATCAAACAAATCGGGGTCGAGTAGATGCGAAGGCCGGGCATTCATCAGGGCGCGGAACATGATTTGGCGCCGGCCGGGACTGTTGGCCTCCCAGCCATCAATAATAGCCTTGACCTGTTGGCGTTGCAGCCCGTCTTGGCTGCCGCAAAGATCACACGGAATGATCGGATAATTCATGGCTTTGGCAAATTTTGCGCAGTCAGCCTCGGCGATATGGGCCAAGGGGCGGCACAAAAAGAGATCGCCCTCTTCGTTGAGCAGCTTGGGCGGCATGGTCGCCAGACGGCCGCCATGGAAGAGATTCATAAAAAATGTCTCTAAGATGTCATCGCGGTGATGTCCGAGCACCACGGTTGAGCAGCCCTCTTCACGGGCAAGGCGGTAAAGGTTACCGCGCCGTAGCCGCGAGCACATTGTGCAGAGCGTGCGGCCCTTGGGGGTCTTGTCCATGACGATTGAATACGTGTCTTGATACTCAATCCGGTGCGGCACAGTCATTTTGCTGAGAAATTCTGGCAAAACGGTGGCTGGAAAACCGGGCTGGCCTTGGTCGAGATTGCAGGCCAAAATCTCTACCGGCAGCAGGCCGCGCCATTGCAGCTCTGTCAGTGCTGCCAGCAGGGTGTAGCTGTCTTTGCCACCTGAGAGACAAACCAGCCAACGGTCGCCCTTTTTGGCCATGCCGTATAGGTCAACCGCCTCGCGCACACCGGCGATGATGCGTTTGCGCAGTTTCTTGAATTGGGTGGTTTTGGGGGCGCCGTAGAACAGCGGGTGGATGTCATCTGGCATGGGGCTGGTCCTTGGCTGGTAGCTGTGCCTAAAGCCGTTTTGGTGCGATTGCCAGCCTACCTAAAGATGTGCCGACCTAATGCCAATCTGCCTAAGGGCCAAACTACCCAATGGAGTGCCCTAGTCGGGCACGTCGTCGATTCCGTGACCGCCCCATGGATGGCAGCGCCCAATGCGCCGGGCGGCAAGCCAGCTGCCCTTGAACGCACCATGTTTGGCCAAGGCTTCAAGCGCATAGGCCGAGCAGGTTGGCTGATAACGGCAGCCATGGCCGACCCATGGCGAAAGCAACAGCCGATAGGCGCGCACGGGCAGGGCAACGATGGAGGCAAGCGGGCTCATAGGTTTCTATTTAGTCTTGGCGTGGAGTTTTGCCAGCCCCTTGGCCAGATCAAGCTGCATTTGTTTGAAATCAGCGGTGGCTGTGGCGCCGGCGCGGCCGATAAGCACATAATCCCAGCCGCTGCGGCCGGTCTGTGGCAATGTCAGCCGGGCGACTTCGCGCAGGCGGCGTTTGGCCCGGTTGCGGGCCACAGCATTGCCAACTTTGCGCGAACAGGTAAAGCCAACACCAATACCCGTGCGCGGCTCGTCGGGGCTGCGTTTGCGCCCTTGGAGGCTAAACGCAGGAAAGCGCACCCAATGGGCGCGCGATGCACGTAGAAAATCACTACGATTTTTGAGAATCTCAAGTGTTGGGGTGGCTTGCTCGGAAACTATGTTCACCGGCGCGCCCATCCTAACAGCCTGCCACTTAGGCAGAGCAACCCAACATTCTGCCGCTTAAGCAGAGAGAGATTTGCGGCCCTGAGCGCGGCGCGAGTTTAGGATCTTGCGACCCGCTTTAGTTGCCATCCGCGAGCGGAAACCGTGGCGCGCTTTGCGAACCCGGTTGGAAGGCTGAAATGTGCGTTTCATCGCGTCTCTCCGTCATGTAAGGCCCGCGCCGTATCCAAAAGGATCATCTAGCAGGTAATCCGATAGATGAGGTCCGAAAGATTCGGGGACCCTCGTTATTCGAAGTTGTCGTGTAGAGGGCGGGCTTGGGGCTGTCAACGCCGGGCCGGTGAATGAATGCAACAAAACCGGCGATTGCGCCGCGGCATTGTAACAGTTGACCCGTCCAAGTGGCCAAAGCCCTTAAAAACCGGGTCTTGGTGCTAACGGAGCTATCAATGCCGCGTGAACAGGCTGATATCATCGCGCGGCAGGGCCAAAGTAAGGGTAGAACAACGACAAATGAAAGTAACCTGGATATGTCTGACTTGGCCAATTCTGCCCCCAACCCATTGTTAAAACGTCTGCCTCTTATCGCTGTGGCCGCTGTGGCGCTGTTTGGCGTGTTCTTTTTGCGCGATGTGCTGACGTTTGAAACCCTGCGCACCAACCGCGAGGCGCTGCAGGCTTTTCGCGATTCGCATTATGTGCTGACTGTAGCCGCGTTTATCGGGGTCTATATTGCTGTGGCCGGACTGTCGCTGCCGGGGTCAACCATGGTCACACTTACGGGCGGTTTTTTGTTCTCAACCTTTCCGGGGGTTTTGTTCAATGTCATCGGGGCGACGGCTGGCGCGATTGTGATCTTTAGCGCCGCCCGCTGGGGCTTGGGAGAGCGGCTGGCGGCCAAGATGGAAGGCTCTGAAGGCGCTATAAAAACCATCAAGGACGGGATCGACGAGAACCAATGGTCGATGCTGTTTTTGATGCGGCTGGTGCCTGCCGTGCCGTTCTTTGTCGGCAATCTTGTACCTGCCATGGTCGGGGTGCCGCTGAACCGGTTCGCGATTTCGACGTTCTTTGGCATTATGCCGGGCGCTTTGGTTTACACGTCGGTCGGCGCGGGTCTGGGCGAAGTGTTCGCCCGTGGCGAGACGCCTGACCTGTCGATCATCTTTGCGCCAGAGATATTGTTACCAATTTTGGGGCTGGTGGCGCTGGCGGCGCTGCCTCTTGTTATCAAAGCCCTGCGCAGCAAGAAGGTATCCTAAGCCATGAACGAGATCAAAACAGATATTTGTGTGATTGGTGGCGGCTCTGGCGGCCTGTCTTTGGCTTCTGGCGCTGTGCAGATGGGGGCAAAGGTTGTGCTCATTGAGGGCGGCAAGATGGGCGGCGACTGTCTTAACACGGGCTGCGTGCCGTCAAAGGCGATGATCGCTGCGGCCAAACAGGCCTATATGATGGGGCAGGGCGGGCCGCTTGGCATTGCTGCCGTCGCGCCGAAGATCGACTTTGCCGCCGTGAAAGACCATGTGCGCAAGACCATTGCCACGATTGAACCTAATGACAGTGTGGAGCGCTTTGAGGCGCTGGGCTGCATAGTGCTGCAAGATTATGCGCGGTTTATCTCGCCAACGCAGGTGCAGGCGGGCGCTACCGTTGTGACCGCGCGCCGCTTTGTCATTGCCACCGGTTCCAGCCCGTTTGTGCCGCCGATACCGGGGCTGGACGAGGTAGAGGTGCTGACCAATGAGAATATCTTTGATCTGCGCGCCGCACCTGAACATTTGATCATCATTGGCGGCGGGCCTATTGGGCTGGAGATGGCGCAGGCGCATCACCGGCTGGGGGTGCGGGTCACTGTTGTTGAAGCGGCGACCGCCTTTGGCCGCGATGACCCCGAACTGGCGCAGATCGTGCTTGATAAAATGCGCGGCGAGGGCATTGAGATACTGGAAGAAACCGCAGCTGAGCGGGTTAGCAAGACCGATACTGGGCTTATCGTGCATACGGCTAAGGGCGACATTGCAGGCTCGCATCTGCTGATGGCCGTGGGCCGCAAGGTGCAGCTTGATGGCCTCGATCTTGAGAAGGGCGGCGTGGAGTATGACCGGCGCGGGATCAAGGTTTCGGCCGGGCTGCGCTCAGTCACCAATAAACGGGTTTATGCGGCGGGTGATGCAGCTGGCGGGCTGCAATTTACCCATGTTGCGGGCTATCATGCCGGGGTTATCATCCGGCCCATGCTGTTTGGCCTGCCGGCCAAGGCGCGCGACACTCATATTCCGCATGTTACCTATACCGACCCTGAGCTGGCCCATGTTGGCCTGACCGAGGCCGAGGCGCGCAAAGAATTTGGTGGCAATGTGCAGGTGTTGCGCTGGCAGTTTGACGAGAATGACCGGGCCATTGCCATGGGCAGCACCACTGGCATGATCAAGGTTATGGTCGTGCGCGGCCGCCCTGTTGGCGCCTCTATTACCGGGCCGCAGGCGGGCGAACTTATTGGCCTTTGGGCCATGGCCATAGCCAACCGGTTGAAGATGACCGCGATTGCCAATACCGTCTTGCCATATCCGACGCTAAGCGAGGTCAGTAAACGGGCGGCAGGGGCCTATTTCACCCCCAAGCTGTTTGAAAGCGGAACCGTGAAGCGAGTTGTAGGTCTGGTGCAGCGCTATTTGCCCTGACCTAAACACCAAGACAGGGCAGCTATGAAACTGATCAATTCACTCTCTGGCCGTTTCCTGATTTTGACAACTGTGTTTGTTATGTTGGCCGAGATCATGATCTTCGTGCCATCGGTTGCGCGCTTTCGCGCTGACTATCTTATGGAGCGGTTAGAGCGGGCGCAGCTGGCCTCGCTGGCGCTGTTGGCTGATGACATGCTCGACTATGATCTTGAGCGCGAATTGCTGACCAATGCTGACGTGTTCAATGTGGTTTTGCGCCGCGACGAGGTGCGGCAACTGGCGCTGTCATCGCCGATCCCATCGCCTATTGTGGCGACATATGACATGCGCGACCCGACAGCGATGCAGCTGATCGGCGAAGCCTTTGCTCAACTGCGCGAGCCTGAGGATCAGGTGATCCGGGTGATCGGCCATCCGGTCGCTGATGGCGGCTTGCTTATTGAGGTGACCATGGCCACAGCGCCCTTGCGCAGCGCCATGCTCGACTACGGCCTGCGTATCTTGCTGCTTTCGGCGGTGATATCGGTGATCACGGCGGTGATGTTGTTTATTGCGGTGCGGATCTTGCTGGTGCGGCCAATGGAAGGCGTGGTCAGCCATATCAAAAGCTATGCCGCCGCCCCTGAAGATGCGCGCACGATCATTGTGCCTTCGGCCAGTGTGACCGAGCTGCGCGCCGCCGAAGAAGCGCTGCTATCGATGCAAACCGAGCTGACAGGCGCGCTGCGGCAAAAAGAACGGCTGGCCCAGCTGGGCGGCGCCGTGGCCAAGATCAGCCATGATCTGCGCAATATTTTGACCACGACACAGCTGTTTGCTGACAGGATTGAAACATCACAAGACCCGCTGGTGCAGCGAATGTTGCCCAAGCTGCTTGGCTCTATCGGCCGGGCAGTAAACCTGTGCGAGACAACGCTGGCCTTTGGCCGGGCCGAAGAGCCGCCGCCCGCCCTGACGCGGGTGCTGCTGGCTGGGATCGTCGCTGATGTGCTCGACAGTGAACGGCTGGCGGCGGGCGACTTTGCGCTGTCTTTCGCCGAAGATATCCCCGCTGGCATGATCTTGCGCGCCGATGGTGAGCAGCTGTTTAGGGTGATTTCGAACCTTGTGCGCAACGCCCGACAGGCGATTATTGCCGGTGATAAACCCGGCGAGATCACCATAAGTGCCTGTGAAGACGACATTGCCTGGTGGGTCAGCGTGATCGATACCGGGCCGGGCCTGCCCAAACGCGCCCGTGAAGACCTGTTTCAGCCGTTTAATGCCGGCGCGCGCAAAGGGGGCTCTGGGCTGGGGCTGGTGATCTCGGCTGAGCTGATACGCGGCCATGGCGGGCGGCTGGAGCTAAAGCGCAGCGACAAGACCGGCACTGAATTTGTGATTTGCCTGCCGAAAGCCGAGCTAAACATCGCCCAAGCAGCTGAATAATGACGGCCGCTCGCGGGCCAAGGATGCTCAGCGCAGATGATTCTGCCTTGCCACAAGACAGCCAGCCGCATTTGCGCTCTATTGCTGACATTGCCAGCTTTACGACCGCCGCATGCCCGGTCGTGTCTGCTGATTTTGTGCTGAACAGAGGGGCCAGCGACTGCGCCTCAAACCAACCGGCATTTGCAGCTTACGAATATCAGCTCGCCGCCAACTGGCTGCCGATCCGCGCGCATATTTGCGAGAATGTGGCCCTGCTTGGCAATGGTCATATGCTGTATAAAAACGGGCTTATCGAAGAGACTGCGCCACTGCATGGCGACCACTCTGCGCGTCTTGCCAGCAGCCTTGGGCGCCCCGGTCTGCGGCTGCCAGAGGACCGGGTTTGGATCATGGCGGCGAATGCCAGCTCAAATAATTATTGGCACTGGACCATGCAAAGCCTGCCAGCGATTTTGCACGCGATTCAGGTGGCAAAACAGGCGTTTCCGGGGCGTAAGCTCGGGCTGTTGGTGCGGCCGATGGCCCCGTT
Source organism: Robiginitomaculum sp. (assembly GCA_002733805.1). Lineage (GTDB taxonomy): Bacteria > Pseudomonadota > Alphaproteobacteria > Caulobacterales > Maricaulaceae > Robiginitomaculum_B. The sequence continues at coordinate 16,037 of NVXG01000015.1, forward strand.
TCGGCGCAGAGCGCTGGCGCTGGCCGGGCTAGACCATTTGCTGCTGCATGAGGTGATGCCAAAGCAACGGGTCTTTCTCAAAACAGTGATTTTTTCTGAGCATTTGTCAGGGCGCGGGCTGTTCGCGCCCACCGAGCAGCGCTTGCGTTTGCGGCGGCGTTACTTGCGGGCGCTCAACATCGCCGACACGGCGCGACGCGATCGCAAGATCTATATTAGCCGGGCGGATTCGAGCAACCGTCCGCTAGAAAACGAGGCCGATCTTTGTGCGCATCTTGCGCAAAAGGGCTTTGAGATCATAAACCCCGGCGCGATGCATCTGCGCCAACAGGCCGAGACCTTTGCCTGCGCGCGGCTGATAGTTGGCCCGCATGGGGCAGGGCTGGCCAATCTTATCTTTTGTAAGCCGAGGGTGAAAATGTTGGAACTGTCGCAAGCTTCTTACCCGAATGCGGCGCAAATGGCCGTGCTGCGGCTCGGCGGTGGCCGCGGCTGGATCGATGTTTTTGCCGATAGCGCGGATAGTGCGACGACAGGCGATGCGGACATGGCCGCACAGGCCCAAGCACGCTCCGGCTGGCAGGTTGATTTGGCAAAGGTCGACGCCACTTTGGCGCTGATGAAAAAGGCATGAAACCGCAGGCAGGGTGGGCAATAAGCCTATCACGGAAAAAAGCGGAGATTTGTCTCTTGCATTAAGGCGTAACGAGGGCTAAATCCCCCTAACTCTCAGGCGCTGGTAGCTCAGTTGGATAGAGTACCTGACTACGAATCAGGGGGTCGGGGGTTCGAATCCTCCCCAGCGCACCAGAGGTTTCCCTTGTGAGATTTCACGGTAATCGTCATTTTCCGTCACAAAACTTCCTTTTAGGTCACGGTATTTGACTTATCGTTATTCGTTATGATGATTTGGGAAATGTCGCCAGGCAGCAGTAGTGAACAGGCCCATGGACGAAGCCGCTTCCGCGGCAATGGCGCTTGTGGGTGGCGGTGCGCGCTGATCCGAGCAGTGTGATTTTGTGAATCGACGAACCTGTCCGACGATTGGGACTTTCTCAATCGAAGGACAGGAGGTTCCCATGACAGAGGATAAAATGACCCCGTTGCGTGAGCGGATGATGGAAGACATGCGCATCCGCGGGATGGGTGACAAAGCCCAGAAGTCCCACATCCGGGCGATCAAGGATTTTGCGAAGTTCCTGAAGCGATCACCGGATACGGCAACACCCGAGGAACTTCGAGCATACCAGTTGCACATGACAGATACGGGCGTAACGGCCTCGACGTTCAACACCCGCATTGTGGCGCTGCGTTTCTTTTTCGGCATGACCTGCGGGCGCGAGGAGATGAAGCGGTTCATGCAATTCCGGACCCAGCCACGCAAGCTGCCGGTTGTGTTCAGCGTTGAAGAGGTCTCGGATCTTTTGATGGCGACCCCGGGTCCAGGTCTCAAGTATCGTGCGGCGCTTAGCATCTCGTATGGTGCTGGGTTGCGGGCATCCGAGGTCTGTAATCTGAAGATCAGCGATATCGATAGCGACCGCATGCTCATCCACGTCGATCACGGCAAAGGCGGCAAGGATCGCAAAGTCATGCTGTCGCCAGGGCTGCTGAACCTGCTGCGGGATTATTGGCTGGAGGCGCGGCCTGAGGGGTGGCTCTTTCCCGGGAACCCCAAGATCAACCCGATCTCGTCACGGCAACTGAACCGCGCATTCACGTCAGCCAAGAACATGACGGGCATTTCCAAACCCGCCACGTTGCATACGCTACGTCACAGCTTTGCCACGCACCTGCTGGAAGCAAACACCGATATCAGGGTCATCCAAGTTCTGTTGGGCCATGCCAAATTAACGACCACGGCGCAATATACCCATGTGGCCACCAAAACGATCAAAGACACGGTCAGCCCCTATGAGATGCTCGCTGGTCTGCAGGATCAGACGCTGAGGCGAGGGCTGGAGTAACGCCAAGGGCCGGTGCCCCGGCCAAAGCTGGAGATTGCTGATATATTCCGAGACCATGGCCCTGCGTGGCGGCGGGCCAATACCGGGCATGTCAGCCTGAGCCAGTTCAAGGTTATGTCGGCGATAGAAGCCTGCCGAACCGAGGCACTCGGCGGGCATGTGGCGGCCTGCACCAAATGCGATCACCGGCATATCGCCTACAATTCCTGCAAGAACCGGCACTGCCCAAAGTGTCAGGGACCAGCAGCACGCGACTGGATGGCGGCGCGGGCTGAGGATCTGCTGCCCGTCGAGTATTTCCACGTCGTCTTCACCCTGCCAGCGGAGATTGCCCGCATCGCATACTGGAACAAGAAGGCCGTCTACGGGCTTCTGTTCAGGGCGTCAGCCGAAACGGTCAACACCATCGCAGCCGATCCCAAGCGTCTCGGTGCAAGCGTCGGATTGACCAGCGTGTTGCACACATGGGGCTCCGCACTGACCCACCACCCGCATGTTCACATGATCGTCCCGGGAGGTGGTTTATCACCGGATGGCTCGCGTTGGGTCGCCTGCAGGCCGGGGTTCTTTCTGCCCGTAAGGGTTTTGTCCCGTCTGTTCCGGCGTCTCTTCATGGAAGGGTTGATGGCCCTGCATCGTTCGGGCAACCTGGCCTTCTTCGGTGATCTGACCGGGCTCGCAGAGCCTGATGCCTTCGCCGCCTACCTTACACCGTTGCGCAAAACCGAATGGGTCGTCTACGCCAAACCACCCTTCGGCGGGCCAGAGGCGGTTTTGGCCTATCTCAGCCGCTATACCCACCGTGTGGCGATCTCGAACAGCCGCCTGATCAGCGCCGATGCCGAGACAGTCGCCTTCCGCTGGAAGGATTATCGGATCAAAACAGGTGACCGCCGATCTGTCATGCGGCTGACCACCGACGAGTTCATTCGCCGCTTCCTGATCCATGTGTTGCCAGACGGTTTCCACCGCATCCGCCACTATGGTCTGCTCGCCAGCGCGCGCCGCAAGACAAACATAGCCAGGATCCGCTCATTGCTCGGGGCAGAAACGGCCAAACAGGATGACCCGCCAACCGCCGAGGTCATTCCGCTCACACTTCGAGAACCTTGCCCGGAATGCGGCGGGCCGATGCGCATTGTTGAGATGTTCCGACGCGGGCAACTGCCTATGACACGCGCGCCGCCAAGAAGGCAGGCAGCATGATGGAACGCCCGTCACTCCACCAAAACTGGTTCCTGAAACGCACCTCGTTCCAGGCAGGGCCCGATTTGCGCTCTGCCGAAACGAACGCGCTTGAATGGTCCCAACCGACGGTAAAACACACCGATCAGTGTCGGAAAATCACACTACAACCTGTTCTCACCTCGCCAACACGCCATTGGCCATCCACGCAGATAACATCAACCGGAAAAACCCTCTTCATGCTTTCCCCATAGGCACCGCCAAGCCCACGCGGCTTCCACCTTGGGAGGATTTCCAACGCGGGCCACACTCAGTCCGTGCTGAAACCTTGCATCCTGGCCCGCATCGAAAATCCTTCACCATTGCAGAGCACGTCTAACGGCAGTTCCCAGCCCCAGAGCAGACACACTGCATTGACCTCAAGGGCAGAAAACGGACTTTCGCTGCGACCTGCACCGATGTCTGTTTTGTGGGCGAACGCTACCGTTCGTTCACAAAATAATTTAGCAGACTAAGATATGCGGTCATAGTCTTCCCGCAAAGGCTCAATGGGAACTGGACTTGCCCTATTTTTGTGCCGCCCCAAGTGCTGGTATTATCGCAACCGTTGGTTCGACCCCACATTCCTTATCGCTCTTTGATATGCGTTGATATGCGTTTCCGTCCCTTCATAGATTTGAAGGGAGTTTCTCTATGGGAGCTTTGAGCGAGTTTCTCACAAGAATACCGCGCAGTTCRRATGGCAAGCGACGCTGGCCTCTTGARCTGAAGGCCCGGATTGTTGCGGAAACGCTGAGTGAGGGCGCGACCGTGAATGGGGTGGCCAARCGATATGATTTGATAGCCAGCACCGTCTCAGATTGGCGGCGTATGGCGCGGACGGGTAAGCTTGTTTTGCCCAATTTGGATGGCATGGATTTTGTGCCCGTGCAGATTGAAGGCGCAAAGCCGCTTGCGGCGGTACCAACACCACCTATCAATTTGGCCAGTGTTGAGTTGCTCAAAGGCGGAGTGACGATCCGTTTGGCTGCTGATACCCCTGCGGCCCGCATCGCTGAGATTGCGGCTGCGTTGTGATCCATCCGTCGCACGGCGTGCAGATATTCGTGGCAACTAAACCTGTGGATTTCCGCAAAGGGCATGACGGTCTTGCGGCGCTGGTGCAAAGCCATCTAAAGAAAAAGCCGTTCGATGGCGCGGTTTACGTCTTCCGTGCCAAACGCGCGGATCGGCTCAAGATGATCCTCCTCTCATGCATGTAAACATGCACTGCCGGGCAGTGGGTGGGACGGCACTGGTCTGGTGATGGCTTACAAACGGCTTGAGCAGAATGCGTTTAAATGGCCTGCTATCAGGGACGGCGTTTTGCGGCTGGACCCGGCGCAATTTGAAGCGTTGTTCGCAGGCCTCGACTGGCGACGGGTGACAGCACTGGAAACCCTTCCACCGGCTGCGGCAGAATGACTCGGATGGTGTTTTTGGCGGGCGAATAGGGCGAGATTTTGGTAGTAAAAACCCATGTCTTTTCCCTCTGATCTTCCTGACGATATCGATGCGCTCAAGGCAATGCTGGTTGCGGCAGAGGCGCAGATCAGCAGTCAAGACCAGGCCCTTGCTGATCGTGATGCTGTCATTGAGCGCAAAGAAGACCGCATCATCCGGCTTGAGAAGTTGCTGGCAGACTTCAAGCGGGCGCTCTACGGGGCGAAGTCCGAGAAAGGCGATCCGGATCAATATCATCTTGCGTTGGAAGACATTGAGACGGCCCTCTCGGCGATGCATGCATCGCCTGTCGGCAGTGCATGGCTGTCGTCCATGCCGAGGATGAGGCGATCGATCCGCCGAAGACAGCGGGCGCGATAAAGTCACCCAAAGGGCGCGGTGTGCTGCCAAAACATCTGCCGCGTGTTGAACAGGTTATTGCACCCGACAGCACGACCTGTGGCTGCGGTGCTGAGCGCCACATCATTGGTGAAGATATCAGCGAACGTCTGGATATCGTGCCCGCGCAGTTCCGCGTTATCCACTGCCCGGCAGTGCATGTTTACATGCATGAGAGGGGTCACATGCCGTCCCAAATATGCCTGTCGGGCCTGGGAAGCAGGCATTGTGCAAGCACAGGCCAAACCACGCCTGATTGAAGGCGGCATGCCCACGGAGGCGACCATCGCCAGCGTCATCGTGTCGAAATATGCTGATCATTTGCCGCTGTATCGCCTGTCGCAAATCTATGCACGTCAAGGCGTTTATATCGACCGCTCCACTTTGGCTTTCTGGGTCGGTAAGGCGGCACACGAACTGAGGCCCGTTCATGACGCATTACTCGCCGCATCTCAGACGATCCACGAAGCTGTTTATGCCCTCTCAGCAGATTGCTGTGCAATCGCCTGCCGGGCAACAGATGAGACGCCCGCGCCGGTCCTCGATCCGGGGCGCGGTAAGGTAAAGAAGGGCTACTTTTGGGCCCTCGCCCGTGATGATCGCGGGTGGAACGGAGCAGAGCCACCCGGCGTTGCCTTTACCTATGCGCCAGCGCGCGCGGGCAAACATGCAGTTGATATTTTGCAGGGCTTTGAGGGCATCCTGCAAGTTGACGGCTATGCCGGATACAACCGCGTGCTTGATTTAAGGGACAATGCGCCGATCCAACTGGCGTATTGCTGGGCGCATGCCCGACGCAAACTCTATGAGCTGACCCATCACAATGTGGCCCCTATCGCCGAGGAGGGCCTCAAGCAGATTGCTGCCCTTTACCGGATAGAGGCGCAAGTCCGTGGCCGGTCTGCTGAAGAACGTTTGGCTACGCGACTGCAAAAATCTGCACCAAAGGTAGCGACCTTCAAAATCTGGCTAGATCACGCCCGAACGCAGGTGTCGGCCAAATCTCCAACTGGCGCAGCGCTCAAATACATCGCCAAATACTGGGGTGGCCTGATCTTGTTCCTGACCGACGGCCGCATCGAAATGGACAGCAATGCCCCTTACGGTGAATATTCCATTCACCTGTCGGCAACGGTCGAACGCACGATCCGCCCCATCGCTCTGCAACGTAAAAACGCGCTCTTCGCCGGTCACGATGCTGGAGCGCAAACTGGGCCATGCTCGCGTCCCTCATCGAAACATGCAAAATCAACAAGGTCGAACCGCACAGTTACCTGACCGGCGTCCTCACGGCCATCGTCAACGGCCATAAACAAAAGCACATTGAGCAGCTGCTACCGTGGAACTACGCCGAATAGGTGGGGGCTAAGCAGCGCTTACGGTTTAAGCTACCTTATTTTCGAAGGTGACATGGCTTTTCCAGTCTACTACTGCGTGGCGTCGGCACGGATTGTAAAAGCCGTTAATGTATTCAGAAATCACCATCTCAGCCTGCGGTCGCGTTTTCCACGACTAAGCTCCTTGCTCATAGAAAACGCCGCTTAAGGCTGTGGCGTTGGTTTCTCAGGTTGCGCCTAAGATCACTAACTTTAGTTTTAATTTCAAGAGAGGTTTGCGGCTCGTTAACTTTTTGACCATCACCAAAATCGCCTCCCGTTACGAGGCTCCGTAGTGCACGAATTCCTCCTTCACAGATTGCTCTAGCGGCCTGATCATTTGCGAATAAGTCTACAGGGTTTTTTACTAATCCATGCAGGCCAGCTTTGATGTCTTGCTCTACAATCCAGATCTCATTTGAATTCGACTTGAATTTCCCATTCCAATATGCGGATGCGAGTTTCTCAACTCGGGCGATCTCAGCCAACATATCCGTCAAAATATCATCGCGTAAGTTCTCCAACCGCATGAGTTGTGACCTGTGCCCCAAGTTCCCTCCAGCTTTACGTGGAGTCCTTGGGGTTAAATCTTTGACGTTAGGCCGCCATCTTGTCCATCGCCTTTCGCTGCAA
>NVXG01000005.1 GCA_002733805.1 Robiginitomaculum sp.
AGTGCCCAAGCTGGATGCCCGGGGCCGCGAACTATCCCCGCATGTACTCTCATTAGGTGCAGACAATGCCCCCGGTGGCACCGGCAATGATGCTGATATTTCGTCATAGGTCAGAAGGCATCAGCGCATGAATGATCGGCGCTCCGGTTTGTCCTTGCTCGAAATGCTGGTGGTGCTGGCCATCATGGGCATGATGGTTTCGTTGATTGGAGCGCGGTTGGTCACTTCGGTTGAATCCACCCGGTTTTCCCGCACGGCGGACGCGGCCATTGCCGGGATCAAGATTATGCGGGTGGAGGCCATGTTGGGCGGCATTGCCTACCAGATACGCGAAATCGAACCCAATTCATCGTCCGGCCAACGTTTTAACGTGCAAATCCGACGCTTTGATCTGCCGGATGGCTGGCAACATTTGGGCGACGTGATCGAAATTTCCGAAACCGGTTTTTGCAGCGGCGGTCGGGTTACCTTGAAAGGTCCATCCGGTCGGCTGGCCACCTACCAACTCGACCCGCCCCGATGCGAAGGTACAAGAATCGTCAGCGCCGCCGCAAAGTGAGCTGGTTGGCCCGCGCTAGAACCGCTCAATCCGGATCATTTTCGGTTGACCCGCACAATGATCGGTTTCACTGATTTTGGTCAGTGCGGCTCGCATCCGGCTTTCCATCGTATCGTGAGAGATCATGATAAATGGTTTGATGCCATCACTGGTTTCTTCGGTTGTATTGGTTGCCGGGGAGCGCTGCAAAATACTCTCAATCGAGATATTTTCGTCGCTGAATGTCTGGGCAATAAACGCCACGGTGCCCGGTTTGTCATACAAATCCATGGCCACGTAATACCCGCCTTCGTGGGCGCGCATCGGGGCGCGAGTGTAGGGTTTTAGCTGGGTAGCGGGCAGGCCATACACCGGCATTTTACTGCCCCGGGCGATATCAACAATATCGCTGATCACGCTGGAGGCGGTCGGGTGACCCCCGGCGCCTTTGCCGTGCAGTAAAATATCGTGGACAAAATCTCCGGACAAACCAACCGCATTAAATACCCCGTCCACTTCGGCAATTGGCGAGCCTTTGGGCACCAAGGTCGGGTGTACTCTTTGCTCAATGCCTTCATCGGTTTGCACCGCAACCGCCATCAGTTTGATCTTGTAGCCAAGCTCAGCCGCATTTTGAATATCCGACAGAGTAATGTCCTCAATGCCCTCAATGAAAATGCTTTCAAAGCTGGTCTCGACGCCAAAGGCCAATGAGGTAAGGCAGGCAATTTTGTGCGCCGCATCAATCCCGCCTACGTCAAACGACGGGTCAGTTTCAGCATATCCCAGCTCTTGGGCTGTGGCCAAAACATCGGCAAAATCCCGTCGCTCTTTGTCCATCTCGGTTAAGATATAATTGCAGGTACCATTCATGATGCCATACACCCGGGTGATATTGTTGCCAGCTAGGCTTTCACGCACCACTTTGACGATCGGAATACCGCCGGCAATGGCCGCTTCAAATTGAAGCGAAACACCATTGGCTTCGGCCAGTTTGGCCAGCCGGGTGCCGTGATGGGCGATCATTGCCTTGTTGGCGGTGACCACGTGTTTTCCATTTCGTAAAGCCGCTTCAACCGAGTCCAGTGCCGGGCCGCTATCGCCGCCGATCAGCTCGACAAATACGTCAATTCCGTCCCATGCCGCCAACTGGCTGGCATCATTAAACCAGCGATATCCGGACAGGTCATGACCGCCCCGGTCGGTATTTTTCGTTCGCGCACAAACCCCGGCGACGACAATATCGCGTCCTGATTGCCCGCTTAACAGCGCGCTGTTTTGTTTCAGAACATCCAGCAGTCCGGTACCTACTGTGCCCAAACCGGCAATGCCCAATCGTAATGGTGTTTGCATTTTCGTTTTCCTTAGAAAAATACGTTTTTGACGCGAAGCGAGATATGACGGCGAATATGCCTACTTTCAAGCAATTTTACCGCCAAATTGGATGATTTTTCCAAGGGTGTGTGTTTTGAGGTAAAATAATTCATGCGAAAAGTTTCGCCTTTTTACAGAAAGTCCTTGCACAACTGATTATGCTCGGTATTAAACGATAGAAATTCATCGTCGGGCGTGGTTGTAAGTGTTTGGTTTCTGTTTGGAAACCCTCTTTACCAATGATCCACCCGGCACAAGGGAAGGCCAGTTCGTGCAAGAAGCTACGAATAAAATCAGCGCCAAGGTCCGTACACTGAACAGTGTGCAGAACGGCTTGCTATCGGCACTGCCCCTACTCGTCATTAACCTGATTATCGTGGTCGTCCTATTGAGGACGGGGAGCCCGGTTTAGCTGCAAACAACATGCACCTGCCCAGCCCCCGCTTCCAAAAGGACGCGGGGTTTTTTTTAAGTCAATTTCAAGGAAATAACTTTCATGTCGAACCCAAAATCAAAACGCAGTGACGCAATTGTCAAAGGCCCGGCCCATGCGCCAGCCCGCGCCATGTTGCGGGCTACTGGTTTTGAAACAAAAGATTTCGACGCGCCGATCATTGGTCTGGTCAATACGTGGACCACGGTTACGCCGTGCAACATGCATCTGGACAAACTGGCTGAGCCGGTTCGGAGCGGCATAGAGCAAGCCGGTGCCCGGGCGGTGGATTTCAACACCATCGTGATCTCGGACGGGATCACCATGGGTGCAGAAGGCATGCGCGCCTCGCTGATCTCGCGCGAAGTCATTGCCGATTCGATTGAGCTGGCGGTGCGCGGTCATTCGCTGGACGGGGTGATCGTTCTGGTCGGCTGTGACAAAACCATTCCCGCCGCCGCGATGGCTTTGGCTCGCATGGATATTCCAGGTCTGATCTTGTATGGCGGCTCGATCATGCCCGGTGAGCGCAATGGGGAGGCTTTGTCGATCCAAGATGTGTTCGAAGCGGTTGGTGCCGAGGCTGCCGGGAATATGACTGAGCAGGAATTGGGCGAAATTGAACGGGCTGCCTGTCCCGGTGCCGGGGCATGTGGTGGCCAGTTCACGGCCAATACCATGGCCATGGCGATGAGCATGTTGGGCCTGTCCCCGATGGGGGCTAATGACATCCCGGCGATCCATCCGGACAAAAATGCCGCTGCTGCTGCGTGCGGGCAGCGGATTGTCGAGCTGGTGCGCGATGACGTTTGCGCCCGTCAATTTGTTTCGCGCCAGTCAATCGAAAATGCGGCCCTTGCGGCATCAGCCTCTGGCGGATCGACCAATGCCATTTTGCACCTGTTGGCCATTGCCCACGAAGCCGGCGTTGAATTTGATCTGGAAGCCTTTCATGAGGTGGCGCAGCGCGCGCCGGTCATTGCTGATCTGAAACCCAGCGGGCGGTTCTTAGCCAATGATTTGTTTCTGGCTGGTGGGACGCGATTGTTTGCCTCCAAATTACGTGCGGCCGGATTGTTGTCGGACACCCCGACGGTAAGCGGCAATTCCTTGTTTGCTGAGCTGGATAAAACAAACGAAACACCGGATCAGCAAGTGGTGCGCGACGTTGCCAACCCGATCAAACAAAGTGGCGGCTATCGTATTTTGTACGGCGACCTAGCCCCTGACGGCGCGGTGCTGAAAGTATCGGGCGAAGCCGATGCGGTATTTGAAGGTCCGGCCCGGGTGTTCGAGAGCGAAGAAGATTGCTTTGCTGTCGTGCAACAGAGCGGCATCAAAGCGGGGGATGTGGTCATCATCCGCAATGAAGGCCCAAAGGGTGGTCCCGGCATGCGTGAGATGCTGGCGGTCACGGCGGCCCTGGTCGGACAAGGTATTATCGACGATGTGGCCTTTATCACTGACGGTCGTTTTTCCGGTGCCAGCAAAGGTTTCGTAATCGGCCACACCTCACCAGAAGCCGCAGCAGGCGGCCCGTTAGCTTTGGTTAAAAACGGTGATCTCATTCGCATTGACAGCAAAGCGCGCCGTATCGACACCGACGCAGATCTAGAGGCCCGCCGGGCCAATTGGCAACAACCAAAACGCAAGCCTTATGGCGGCGTGTTTGACAAATATGCACACCTCGTTTCCTCGGCCTCAAAAGGGGCCGTAACCACCATTCATTCAACGGAGAAGTTTCAATGAGCGTACAATCCAGCCGCGAGGCCAAAATTGCCATTATCGGATATGGCAGTCAGGGTCGGGCCCATGCCTTAAATTTACGTGATAGCGGCTTTGATGTCGTGGTTGGCGTTCGGACAGGCGGCACCGGCCACAAACGGGCCACTGCTGACGGCTTGACCACGGCCAGCCCGGCAGATGCCACCAAGCAAGCCAGCTTGATCGCCATGCTGACCCCAGACCTCAGCCATGAGGAAATTTTCCGCGATAGTATTGCGCCCAATTTGTCGGCCGATGCTGCCCTGTTGTTTGCCCATGGTTTTACCATCCATTATGGCCGGGTTGTTCCGCCCAAAGAGATCGACGTTATTTTGGTTGCCCCCAAAGGTCCGGGTGATCTGGTGCGCCGGGAATATGAACGGGGTCGCGGCGTGCCTTGTTTGTACGCAGTACATCAAGACGCAACCGGCAAAGCCAGCGCCCGCGCTCAAGCCTATGCCCAAGGCATTGGCGGGGCCGAAGCTGGGTCTATTGAGACCAGTTTTGCCGAAGAAACTGAAACCGATCTGTTTGGCGAACAAGCCGTCTTGTGCGGCGGAACTACCGAGCTGGTCTTGGCCGGGTTCGAAACCCTAGTCGAAGCCGGATACAACCCGGAAGTTGCCTATTTTGAGTGTATGCACGAGCTGAAACTGATCGTTGATCTACTTTACGAGGGCGGTCTGGCCAAAATGCATGAATTTATTTCTGAAACGGCGATCTATGGCGATCTGGTCTCCGGTCCTAAAATCATCAATGCCGAAACCAAACAACGAATGCGCGAAGTTCTGGAAAATATTCAGAACGGCAATTTCGCCCGCGACTGGATTGCGGAAAATGAAGCTGGCCAGCCGCGCTACAAAGCCATGTTGAAGAAAGATCTGGAGCACCCGATTGAAACGGTCGGGGCCAAACTTCGCGGCAACATGCCGTGGCTACAGCCCGGCGCAAATTCTACCAAATAATTTTCCACACCAAAAACCAAATAAAAAAGCCAAATAAAGAGAAAGTCCCATGAACGCGATCCCAAGTCCTGCACAGGCCGAAGACACACCAAGAACAGCACAAGCACCAACTGGTGCCGAGCTGGTCGTCTCGTCGCTACGGGATCAGGGCGTGGAAATGGTGTTTGGCTATCCCGGCGGCACGATCATGCCTTTGTATGACGCTCTGCCGGGTTCCGGCCTGAAGCACATTTTAGTGCGCCACGAACAGGCCGCTGCTTTTGCAGCGGATAGTTATGCCCGCGCCACCGGCAAAGCCGGGGTTTGCATTGCCACTTCTGGGCCGGGCGCAACCAATTTACTGACCGGGATCGCCAATGCGTATATGGATTCCATCCCGATGGTGGCAATCACCGGACAGGTTCCAACCTCGGTGATGGGCACTGATGCCTTTCAAGAAATTGATATTTTCGGCATGAGCCTGCCGGTGGTCAAACACAGCTTTTTAGTGCGGGACGCAGCGGATATCCCCAACATCATTGCCAAAGCCTTTGCCATCGCCACATCAGGTCGTCCGGGGCCGGTTTTAATTGATTTGCCAAAAGACATTGCCCAGACCCGGGTTGCTGCTCCGAACCCAGTAAATGTCACGCCGCAAAAAATAAAAAATCCTGATCCGATTGCCATTGCTCGGGCGGAAACCATGCTGGAATGCGCTCGTCGTCCGGTGCTTTATATCGGAGCCGGAGTGAATAAAGCTGGTGCGGTAAATGCCCTGCGCCGGTTCAATGCCAAAGCTAAAATCCCGGCGGTTTCCACCTTGACCGGTCTGGGGACTTTGCCGACCGACGATGAAAATTTTTATGGCATGTTGGGCATGCACGGCTCCAAACCAGCCAATTTATTGGTGCAAGAAGCCGATTTGCTGCTGGTTTGCGGTGCGCGGTTTGATGACCGGGCCACTGGCAAGGTGGATAGTTTTGCACCCGATGCCAAAATCATCCATCTGGATTGTGATCCGGCTGAAATTGGTAAAATCCGACATGCGGATGCCGCAGTTCCCGGTAACCTAAAAAAAGCCATTGAAAGCTTGGCGGTGGGCGCACTTGATATTGCCGCTTGGCGGTCCAAAGCCAGCCAGCTTCGCAAACAGCACAAGTTTAGCTATGACGCGCCGGGTTCGGGTATTTTTGCACCGGCCTTTCTGGATCAGCTTTCCCGTGCCGCCGGAGACAAATTTGTCGCGGCTTGTGATGTGGGCCAACACCAGATGTGGGTGGCGCAACATTGCCGCTTTTCACGGCCCGAGGCCCATCTGACCAGCGGCGGTCTGGGTGCGATGGGCTATGGTATTCCAGCCGGGATAGGGGCCAAACTGGCTCACCCAGAAGATTGCGTGGTGACGGTGACCGGTGATGGTTCCATCATGATGAACATTCAGGAACTGGCCACCATGCGCCGCTATGGAGTGGCCTTGAAAATTGTTCTGTTCGACAACTCAACTTTGGGTCTGGTGCGCCAATGGCAAGAGCTGTTCTACGACGGAAATTTCAGCGAGGTTGATCTGTATGACAACCCGGATTTTGCCGAAGTGGCCCGCAGCTTTGGCATTGAGGCGTTTACGGTTTCGCGCCGCGAACAGACCGGCCCGGCCATTGAACGGTTGCTGGCCACGCCCGGACCGGTGCTGGCCCATGTTTGTATTGATTCGCGTGAAAACGTTTGGCCGCTGGTGCCGCCCGGTAAGTCCAATGCTGAAATGATGGAGCGCTAGATGACCGTGCAAACCCTGCATATTGAATTTGAGCCAAGTGAAGGCGCTTTACTGCGCCTGATCGGGTTGATTGAACGCCGTGGCTATGACGTGGCCAGCTTACATTTACCGTCCAGCGCGGGGGGAGATGTAAATCTGGATTTAGGTGTGCGTCCGCGCGACGACAATCGCGACATCAGTATTTTACAACGACAAATTCGCCGTTTGATCGGCGTGCGTCGGGTATTGGGTGAACTTGAAATTCAACAACAGAAAAATGGAGGATAAAATGGCAAACAACCCATCAAATGAAAGCGCAAGTCGGAAAATTGCTTTTTTTGACACCACTTTGCGAGACGGCGAACAGGCACCGGGTTTTTCAATGTCAGCCGAAGAAAAACTGATTATGGCCGGTGCCTTGTGTGACCTGGGCGTCGATGTGATCGAGGCGGGCTTTGCCGCTGCCTCTGTCGGCGATGCCGAGGCCGTCAAGCGAATTGCCACCGAGATCAGTGGCCCAACCATTTGCAGCCTGTCACGGGCTGGCGACGGCGATTTGCACAAAGCCAGTGAAGCTTTGAAACCGGCTAAACGCAGCCGCATCCATATCTTTTTGGGCACCAGCCCGATCCATCGCAAAGCCAAACTGAACATGACCAAGGCCCAAGTGTTGGCCGCGACCGAGCGTTCGGTCAAACTGGCCACCACCTTGTGTGACGAGGTTGAATTTTCGGCCGAAGATGCCATTCGAACCGAACGGGACTTTCTGGTCGAGGCACTGGAATGTGCGGCGCGGGCCGGGGCAACGGTTTTGAACGTGCCCGATACGGTCGGTTATGCCACACCGGACGAAATTTATGACCTGTTCCGGTTTCTGATCAAAAATGTCGGTGGAGCGGAAAATGCAATTTTCAGCACGCATTGCCACAATGATCTGGGCATGGCGGTGGCCAATTCACTGGCGGCGGTACGGGCCGGAGCCAGCCAGATCGAAGGGGCGATTAATGGCATTGGCGAGCGAGCAGGTAATTGCGCGCTGGAAGAAGCCATGATGGTACTGACCACCCGGCGCGATGCGTTTGATGTCTCAATTGACGTCGACACCACCAAGATCATTGCAGCCAGTCGGATGCTGGCCAAGATCACCGGCAATCCAGTGCCCCGGAACAAGGCCATTGTCGGGCGCAATGCGTTTGCCCACGAAGCCGGTATCCACCAGCACGGTGTTTTGAATGACCGACGGACCTATGAGATTATGCGTCCCGAAGATATTGGCTTAACTGGCAATTCTCTGATTTTGGGCAAGCACAGCGGCAAGCACGCCTTGGCGGCCCGCGCCAAGGAATTGGGCTTTGAGATTGAAGAAAGTCGCATGGGCGCAGTCTTTACTTCATTTAAGGCGATGGCCGATGAGTTTGGTGAAATTGCTGACGCGCAATTGATTGAACTGATCTCTGGTGTCACCGGCACAATTAGCGAAGTCTGGCGTTTGACGCGGGTTGAAATGCGTGCCGCCTATGGTGGCAATGCGGAACCCTTTGCCCGGGTTGAACTGGAACACCCGTCTCGGGGCACGGTCACCGATATTGCCACCGGTGAGGGGCCAATTCACGCGGCCTTTAATGCGGTGCAGCACATTACTGGTCTGGTCGCAACGGTCGAGGAATTGGAAATTAATCATGTGGGGGCCACCGGCCGCACCGATTGCATTGCTGATATTGTCTTGAAGATTGATGGCGAACGGTATGTCGGTCGCTCGCGAACCAGAGATGTTATCCCGGCCGGGGTCGAGGCCTATGTTGATGCGATCAATCGGGCCATTGCGGCCTTAAATCTGGATGCCTTTGGTCGTGAAAAGCCACAATTGGCTGCAGCTAAATCCAAAGACGCGGCCTGACGGCGTGAGGGGGAGAATGGTATGAGTATTTCAGAAGCAAAATTGATCTGGCGGGATGGGGAATTGGTTCCTTGGGCTGAGGCCACGACCCATGTTTTAAGCCATGGCCTGCATTATGGCACTTCGATGTTTGAGGGTATTCGGGTCTATGACACACCGAACGGTCCTTGTGGGTTTCGTCTTGCAGATCATGTGGCGCGGTTGTTTGCCTCGGCGCAGATTTATGCGATGGAAATTCCATATTCGCATCAAGAATTGGTCGAAGCTTGCCATGAGACGGTTCAGGCCAATGATTTGTCCAGTGCTTATTTGCGACCCATCGCGTTTTACGGCTATGGCGAAATCGGCGTTGCACCCGGACCTGCTGCGCCGGTCAATGTGGCCATTGCGGCCTTTCCATGGGGTGCGTATCTGGGCGAAGAGGGTCGGGCCAATGGCGTAGACGTTTGTGTGTCTTCGTGGCGCAGGCCCGCGCCTGGCACCATTCCGATGGCGGCTAAGGCCGCTGGGAATTACCTGTCGGGATTTCTGATCTCACGCGAAGCCAAGCGCAATGGCTATGCCGAAGGGATCGCTTTGGATGTGGACGGTCGCTTGTCAGAAGGTGCAGGTGAAAACCTGTTTATCGTTCGCGATGGCATGTTGCTGACTCCACCGGCATCGGCTTCCATTTTGAGCGGCATTACCCGCGATAGTGTGATTAAACTGGCGGCGCAAATG
Organism: Robiginitomaculum sp.; assembly: GCA_002733805.1. Taxonomy (GTDB): domain Bacteria; phylum Pseudomonadota; class Alphaproteobacteria; order Caulobacterales; family Maricaulaceae; genus Robiginitomaculum_B. The sequence continues at coordinate 9,424 of NVXG01000005.1, forward strand.
GGTATCAAAACTCGCGAAGAAGCCTTGCCGCGCGAAATCCTCTATGTGGCCGATGAGTTGTTCTTTACCGGCACTGCGGCAGAGATCACCCCGATCCGCTCGGTAGATGGCCGGGCAACCAAAGCCAATGGTTGCGGCCCGATTACCAAAGCCTTGCAAGACCGGTTCTTTGGCTTGTTTACCGGCAAAACTGCCGATGTTGAAAATTGGCTGGAGCCGATCAGCCAAACCACCAGACAGGAGAAAGACAATGTCGTCAAAGTCGCTGTTTGACAAAGTATGGGAACGCCATTTGGTTCGGGCACAAACGCCGGAGCAACCAGGGGTTCTCTATATTGACCGCCATCTGGTTCACGAGGTTACCTCCCCGCAAGCCTTTTCCATGTTGCGCGATAAGGGTCTGAAACTCAGATGCCCTGAGCGTACCTTTGCCACCATGGACCATTCCATTCCGACCATTCCATTTGAGGGTGGTAAGCCGGTGTATGCCAGCGAGGAAACCAGCGCACAGGTCAGCACACTGCAACAAAACTGCTCGGATTTTGATATTGAGCTACATGGTTGGGACAGCCCACACCGGGGTGTCATTCATGTGATGGCCCCAGAGTTAGGCCTGACCCTGCCGGGGATGACCATTGTTTGTGGTGATAGCCATACCGCGACCCATGGCGCATTTGGTGCCTTGGCATTTGGGATTGGCACCACCGAAGTTGCCCACGTTTTTGCCACGCAATGTTTGTTGCAGGCCAAGCCAAAATCCATGCGGGTGACCATTGATGGTCGGCTGACCGACGGGATCACGGCCAAAGATATGGCCTTGGCGGTTATCGCGGCATTGAGCGCGTCTGGCGGTACTGGGTATGTCATTGAATATGCCGGTGAGGCGGTGCGGGCGTTGGGTATGGAAGGGCGGATGACCCTTTGTAATATGAGTATCGAAGCTGGCGCCCGAGCCGGGATGATTGCCCCGGACGAAGTGACGTTCAACTGGCTGCAGGGGCGGACCCATGCCCCAGAAGGTCAAGCATGGGAAGAGGCAATTGCCGATTGGAAAACCTTGTGTACGGACGACAAAGCGGTGTTCGACAAGGAAATTTCCCTGCGCGGGCAACACATTGCTCCGATGATTACCTATGGTCCGTCACCGGATCAGGCAATGGCAGTGGACTCGATCACCCCCAACCCGGCGGGCAATGTCGAAGCCGAAGGCTTGGACTATATGCAATTTACCGCCGGTCGCCCCGTGTTGGGTGAAAAGGTCGATGTGGTCTTTATTGGTAGTTGCACCAATGGGCGTTTGTCAGACCTGTGGGAAGTAGCCCATGTCTTGAAGGGTCGCAAAATTCACAAACGCGTGCGTATGTTGATCGTGCCCGGTTCCGAACAAGTCAGACGCAATGCTGAAAGCGAAGGCTTGCATGATATCTTTATCGCTGCTGGCGCCGAATGGCGGCTGCCGGGCTGTTCCATGTGTATTGCCATGAATGGCGATATGGCCCAGCCGGGCGAGCTGGTGGTCTCGACCTCCAACCGCAATTTCAAAGGCCGTCAAGGCAAAGGCGCCCGTACCGTTTTGGCTTCACCGGCCACCGCTGCGGCCTGTGCCGTGTGGGGCGAAGTTGCCGACCCACGGCCCTTTAGGGAGACCCCCCATGTCGCTTGATAAAATTAGCCGCTTCACTTCCAAAACCATGGTGCTGGAAGCCGAAAACATTGATACCGACCAGATCATTCCGGCCCGGTTTTTGACCACGACCGTACGCGAAGGTCTTGGCAAACTGGCTTTTTATGATTGGCGTTATAACGAGGCAGGTCTGCCGGTGAACTCTGATCCGTTTGCTGGCAAAGACCCGGCGATCTACCAAATTCTAGTCGGCGGCGATAATTTTGGTTGCGGTTCGTCGCGTGAACATGCGCCTTGGGCTTTGGTTGATTTCGGGTTTCGGGCGATCATCAGCACCAAGATTGCCGATATTTTCAAAAACAACGCATTGAAAAATGGCTTGTTGCCGATTGAAGTTGAGCCAAAAATACATGCTGAATTATTGGCATCCCCCGGTGTGGAACTAACCATTGATCTGGAGCGCCGCGAAATTATCCGAGCCGATCATTGGCGGCAAAGTTTTGATGTGGACCCGTTTGGTCGCCAGTGTTTGCTGGACGGCATTGACCCGCTTGGCTTTTTACAAAGTTGTGAGGCGGACATTGAAAAATTTGAGGCAAGACAGACATGAGTTATAGAATTGCGGTGCTTCCCGGTGACGGGGTAGGACCAGAGGTGACCAAAGCCGCTGTTTCCGTATTGTCGGCAGCAGCGCGGCGTTTCAATTTAACCCTCGAATTTGAAGAATATGAGTTCGGCGGCGCAGCGATTGATCAATACAATGATCCACTACCACCAGAAACGCTGGCCGGATGCCAAGCGGCTGATGCGGTGTTTTTAGGCGCGGTAGGCGGTCCGAAATGGGATGGCGGCGGCCCACGGCCCGAAGCGGGCTTGCTTGGTTTGCGTAAAGAACTGGGGTTGTTTGCCAATTTGCGCCCGGTTGAATTGCACCCGGCCTTGGCTGATTTTTCGCCCTTGCGGCCCGAACGGATCAAAGGCGTAGACATCTTGATCGTCCGCGAATTGACCGGTGGCCTGTATTTTGGTGAGAAAAAACGTGAAGGCGATACGGCCAGCGATCTTTGCGTTTATTCAAAGACGGAAGTAACCCGCGTGGCCCGTGTGGCATTTAATGCGGCCCGTTTGCGCCGAAACCATGTCACCTCGATCGACAAGGCCAATGTGCTGGAAACCAGCCGCCTATGGCGCGAAACGGTCATTGAGGTCCATGGCAATGAATTTTCCGATGTAGAATTACGTCATGAATTGGTCGATTCAGCCGCGATGAAGCTGATCACTTCGCCGGGTTCTTATGATGTAGTTCTGACCGAAAACCTGTTTGGCGATATTTTGAGCGACGAGTGTTCGGTGTTGACCGGCTCGATTGGTTTGTTGGGTTCAGCCTCACTGGGTGCTGGGAAAAATGGTCTGTTTGAGCCAATCCACGGCTCGGCCCCGGATATTGCCGGGCAGAATGTGGCCAATCCAGTAGGTGCCATTGCCAGTGCGGCCATGTTGCTGCGCTATGCCTTGAAACAGGACGCGGCGGCCAAGTCGATTGAACAGGCGATTTTCACCAGCCTGGAAGACGGGGCCAGAACTCGCGATCTGGGCGGCGAGCTAAGCTGTACCGATATGGCTTCCAAAATCGTCTCGCTGATGGGTTCCTGACTCTATCCGCGTCACGAGTGAGAGAGCGCATTGCCGCAAGCAATGGCGCTGGCCCATGCCCATTGAAAATTATGACCGCCCAAATGTCCGGTGACATCAACCACTTCGCCAATGAAGTATAAGCCCGGCACCGATTTGGCTTGCATCGTGGTCGAGGACAGCTCATTCGTGCTGACCCCGCCAAGGGTAACTTCGGCCTTTTTGAAGCCTTCACTACTTGCCGGTTGCACGCGCCAAGCCTTTACCGCGCAGGTTAGCTCTTGCAACGCGGTATCGCTCATGTCGGCCAACCGGACAGCCGGAACTCCGCTGGCTAAGGTTTTGGCCAACCGGCTAGGTAGAAGCCCAGCCAAAAACCCGGCCGGGCTTTGCTTCGGGCTGGCTCGTCGGGCGGCTTGTAATGCGCCCAGCACATCGCGGTCCGGTTTCATGTCGACCTGAATGGTCTGGCCCGGTTGCCAATAGGAAGAGATTTGTAAAATTGCCGGTCCGGAAAGTCCGCGATGAGTAAACAACATGGCTTCCCGGAACCGGGTTTTGCCATGGCTGACTTCAACATCCAAAGAGAGACCCGACAGGTCAGAAAATTGTTCTTGCAGATCAGTTTCAAAGCACAAGGGAACCAGAGCCGGGCGAGGCTGTACGATCTTCAGGCCAAATTGTCGGGCAATCTGATACCCAAACTGACTGGCCCCCATTTTAGGAATGCTTGGCCCACCGCAGGCCATGACTAGCGAGCGACAGCTATATTCCCGGTTTGTGGTCTTTACTAGAAACTGCTGATTTTGGTGCTGCACGTCCAAAATTTCCTTCTGCAACTGGATTTCATTTTGCGCGTCAGTACATTCAGCCAATAGCATGTCGATAATCTGCCCGGCGCGCTCATCGCAAAACAACTGACCCAGAGTTTTTTCATGCCAAGCGATGTTGTGCGTCTCGACCAGATCAATAAAATCTTGTGGAGAATATCCGGCCAACGCCGATTTGCAAAAATGCGGGTTTTGCGACAGAAAGTTCTCAGGGCCGCAATGCAAATTGGTGAAATTACATCGTCCGCCGCCGGAGATTCTGATTTTCTCACCGGCCGATTTGGCCTTGTCCAAAATCAATACGGAGCGGCCCTGTTGCCCGGCTCTGGCCCCACACATCATACCAGCCGCGCCAGCCCCGATGATGATCACATCGTAATTTTGTGAATGCATGGGATTGCCTTTCAAGCATCGCGGCCAAACGTAGTGTGCCCATATCCGCCGGGCTGTGCAAACGTAAAGCGATGGGGTCGTGGGTTGTCCTCACAGACGCTTGATAAGTCGTGACTGGAAACGCTAGAGTAATATGAATTATGTGACACCATCCTTTTGAGCGGTACAGCAGAGACGCAAATGCATGAAAATTTGAAAAAGACCAGAAAATACATACCGCATCTGGTCGCTGGGTTTTGTGCAATGATTTTTGTGGATTCTTTACGGTACAAATTTACCAATGCCCCCGAAACTCAGGTGATCTTTGGGACACTGGATGCGTGGAGTTCTTCATTGGGTGCGCCGGGTTTGTTTGCCCAGAGCGGACTATTTTCACAATATGTAATTGGCTCGGCCGAATTGGTCGCGGCCAGCTTGTTGATTGTTGGAATTTTGCCAGCCTTGCGGCGGCTGCAAAGCATAGGTTTTGTCTTGGCGCTGGCCATTATGAGCGGCGCGGTGAGTTTTCACTTGTTCACGCCCTTGGGTATTGATCCCAACCATGATGGCGGTGGTTTATTCGTGGCGGCGATGGTGATCTGGTTGAGCAGCTTGACCATGGTTGTGGTGCGCCGCAAGCAATTGCTGTCTATTGGTTGCGGTCTGCTGGGTGTTCTGAAAGACAAATCCTGATGAGAGCTTTGAAACTATTTCGAGCTATTTTATTTAGCCTAATTATTAGCGCCATGGGGTCAGTTGCTTTGGCCAATGCTGATCCGGTTTACACCTCCCGGTTTTCTGATCTGGCGGTCGGCGGGTATGATCCGGTGGCCTATTTTACCAATGGCGAGCCGACCAAGGGCAGTGCGGAAATTATCACAAATTATATGGGTGCCATCTGGCGGTTTTCTTCTCAAGAAAACGCACAATTATTTCTAGCCGATCCCGGTAAATATGCGCCGCAATATGGCGGGTATTGCTCATGGGCAGCGGCGGCCGGGTACACGGCCAGCGGCGACCCGAAACGCTGGAACATTGTCGATGGCAAGTTATATCTGAATTATAATGGGCGCATTCAAAAGCGCTGGGTAAAAGACATTCCCGGCTTTATCGAGCAAGCCAATGCCAATTGGCCAGATGTGGTTTTGAACGAAGACTAGTGCGTACAGCGATTAACTGTACTTTCTTGTCATCACACGGCTTGTCCGGGTGATCCAGTAAATGTTGCAATTTTCATGAGGGTGCGCCGGCTGGATTGCCTAGCCCACCGATCAAGTTGGAGGGTGGACGTGCAATGACCGGCGAGGGGCGTTTATTTGGTGCCGATCCGGACCGGGCCGCCTTTGGCGGCTTGCGACGGGCCAAACGACATATCGAGAATTTTGGTCGACTCAGTGGCCAGATGAATGGCTTGGGTCAGGTGTTCCAGTATTTCTATATTATTGGCCAATACCGACATTGCCTCTGGCCGTTTGTCGCTGGTGATCTTGGCGCAGCGAGCCACGATATCAGCTCGCAGATCGCACAATAGATCTTCGAGTTTATGTCCAGCCGGGTTTTCTTCTGAAACCAAAAAACGTGTCATGAGTGTACTCCATCGTCGGGTTAGCGTTCGCATTGTTACAAAAGGGTGTTAAGGAATAGCTGACGGCGAAAGAATAAGGGAAGTGCAGGGTTATGGACAGTAAAGTAGGTGCCGCAGCAGCCGTAAAACAACTCGATGGCTGGACCGTGGCCCAGGGGCGTGATGCGATCGAAAAAACCTTTTTATTCAAAGATTTCAATCAAGCATTTGGATTTATGACCCGGGTATCCTTGCGAGCCGAACAGATGGATCACCATCCGGAATGGTTCAATGTTTACAATAAGGTTGAAGTATTACTTAGCACACACGATGCCGATGGGGTAACCAAACTGGACCTCGAATTGGCTGAATTTATGGACAAAATAGCAAAGGAAATGAACCATGAGTGAAAGACTATTGGGCAAGAAAGCAGTGATTACCGGCGGGGCCAGTGGTCTGGGTTTGGCCATTGCCAAGATGTTTGTTGCAGAAGGCGCGCAAGTTGCCCTGACCGATATCAATCTGGAAGGCGCACAAAAAGTTGCGGCTGACCTGAATGCCACGCGCCAAGGAGCGGCCAGTGCATTCGAGCACAATGTAGCCAAGGAACAAGAATGGATCGACGTTCTGGCTAAGGCCAATGAAGCGATGGGCGGGATCAGTGTTTTGGTCAACAATGCCGGGATCGGCACCATGGGCAGCATTGAGGATGAAAGCTTTGAGGAATGGAAGCGGGTGATGAGCGTGGATGCGGACTCGGTTTTTCTAGGCTGCAAACACGCCATGAAATACCTGAAGGAAAATCAACCCGGCGCAATCGTCAACATGTCATCTATTGCCGGGCTGTACGCGTCTGGCCTGATGCCGGGCTATAATGCGGCCAAAGCGGCTGTTTGGTTATTGTCCAAATCGGTGGCCTTGCACTGCGCTTCATCCGGCTATGAAATTCGCTCCAACTCGATCCATCCGGTGTTTATCCGCACGCCGATTCTGGACGGGGTGGCCGTAGCTTTTGGGCTGAAAAGTGAAGAAGAACGTGACAAGGTATTGTCGCGCGGCATTCCGATGCGCCGAATTGGCGAGCCGGAAGACGTGGCCTATGCTGCCGTCTATCTGGCCTCTGACGAGAGCAAGTTTGTGACCGGGATCGAATTGAAAATTGATGGTGGAATGAGCGCGCAATAGTCGTGGGATTGGTCAGATCGGTGTGCGTCCTATTGGGCGCGCACCATCAGATTTGAAATCAGAAACACCGCTTTGCCCTTGCCCAGCATCCGGTCGGTTGCGGTCTGCATCCGCGTCGATAGATACTGTGCATCGGGAACTTCCCCAGCATTGTAGGCATTGCCAGCATAGCGGTTGAACTCGCGGGTATAGGTATCTTGTAATCGCGGTAGCAGGCTACGCGCTTTTTTGCGTAATTTGCTGTCCTCAATTTCTAACCCAAAACCCAAAACCATCATGCCACGAACTCGATAGCCTTGCAGCACACTGGCTGCCATTTGCGGAAATTCCACAAAATTTGGCCGGGCGCTATCACCCGAGCTGGTTTTTGCAGGAGGGCCGTCGCCACTGGCCAAAGCTGGGCTGGCAATCAGGGTTAATCCAGCCAGTACCACATACATAAAGGTTCGAATTGTTTTCATGGCACTGGCGTACCATGCAACCGGTAAAGGAATGGTGTGGATTGCGGTTAAAAAACCAAGGTCAGGCGACGTAGCTGCGATGTCCGGCTAACCAAGTTTCTTGTATCACCATCTGTCCGCCCAACATGCCAAGCGCAAACAACAAATCCATGATGTCTGGACTTTGAGCGGTCCGCCGGGCCAAAAGTGGGCTGGCCATTGGATTAATCACCACAAAGTCTGCCTCTTTACCTGTTTCGAAATTCCCAACTTTTGCCTCGATGTGCAGCGCTTTGGCCCCGCCCAAGGTGGCTAGGTACAGCGCCTCGAGCGGGTGCAGGGCGTGGCCGCGCAATTGCCCGACTTTATAGGCTTCGGCCTGGGTGCTCAGCATCGAAAAGCTGGAGCCAGCCCCCACATCCGTGCCCAATCCAACATTGATATTGGCGGCGCGAGCCGCTCGCAAATTAAACAGGCCGGAACCTAAAAATAGGTTTGAAGTCGGGCAGAACGCGATGCTGGCTCCCGCTGCGGCAATGCGCGATTGCTCACTGTCCGACAGATGAACACAGTGGGCAAACACGGCTCGATCGCACAACAAGCCAGCTTTTTCATAAACGCCCAGATAATCATCGCAATCAGGGAATAGCTCGCCAACTAGTTCAATTTCTTTTTTGTTCTCCGACAAGTGGGTGTGCATCAGCACATCCGGGTGCTCGCGCAGCATGTGGCCCGCATCGGTCAATTGGTCCCACGTGCTGGTCGGGGCAAAGCGCGGCGTGATGGCATAGCCCAAGCGGCCTTTGTTTTGCCACTCGTCGATCAGCGCCAAGGTATCAGTTCTGCCTTGGCTGATGGTTTCGCACAAATCATCCGGTGCGCCGCGATCCATCAGAACTTTGCCGCCAATCAGCCGCATATTTTTGACCAAGGCGGCATCAAACAAAGCGTCGATTGAGTGTTTGTGTACCGTACCAAATACCAAGGCCGATGTAGTGCCATTGCGAATTAATTCATCGACAAAAAACTGGGCGGTATCGGTGGCGTATTGTCGGTCTCGGCCAATTCTTTGCTCAACCGGAAACGCATAATCATTCAGCCATTCGAGCAGGTGCTGGCCAAAGCTGGCGATGATGTCGGTTTGGGCGAAATGGATATGGGTATCGACAAAGCCGGGTAGGATCAGCGAAGATCCGTGTTCGATCAATTGCCATTGTCCAGAATCGGGGCTCAGCTTGTCCCAATGGTCACAGCCCACAATTTTGCCAGCTTCAACCAGCAGACACCCATCCTCAAAATGGGCCAGCGCTTTGGATTGGCCAGTGCTGCCGGGATCGCCCAACAAATGCGCGATGCGTCCGCGATGGGCCGTCCGGTTCATAACAACGCCTCTATCGTTATCGGTGGTTCCAGCGTCACTTCTTCGCAGTCCACACCGGTTTCGCTTCGGTCGATCACCAGAAAATCAGACACGGCATTCAGTGCCAGCGAGAAATGATGCCAAGTTCCGGCGGTAAAGTTTACGCCTTGTTGGCCAGTGGCCAAAAATGCCCGAATTTGGTCGCGTACAAAGTCTCCGGGTGGGGCGACCATTAATAACCAGTTACGTCCACTTAGCGGAATAAATGCCTGACTGCCCAGCCTGTGCCGTTCCATCTGATGTAGCACCAGCGGCCATGGCAGCGGTTTACTGCGAAATATGCTCAAGGTTGGCGCGCCATTTTCTCGGGTTATATCCAGATCAGCCAATTCACCAAACCGCATTGAGTGACCCTGATTGATCGATTGTGCGGTGTGCCCGTCCGTTTCGATTACTTGCCCAAACGGGGCAAAGGCAGTGCGGGTCAATGGCTGAACGGTGAGAGGGTCAGTCATCGGCTGCGCCAGACAATTGATCAATCCAGTTGGCTAGAATTTGCCGTTCGGCTTCGGTCATTTCGGTTTCATTGCCCAAAGGCATCATTTTCCCAACCACCACTTGATCATAAATTCCCAGTGCAAAGCGCTCTATTTCGCTGCGCTCATCCAGCATAACGCCCATTGGCGGCTCAAAAAATGCTTCATGAGTCGGTGTGGCGCTATGGCAGGCAATGCAATGGGTATCTATAAGCTGCCGTACCTCAGAGAAGGCAATTTCAGGGCTACCCGCCGCCCGGCTGGAGCGACCATCAGTTGCGGCGGCCAAAACCATGGTAGCCACAAAAATTGCCATGCCACCGATCAGCATCGGATAGACCACTTTGTCCTTGTGGCGCAGATTAAAGAAATGCCGAATGATCACCGCACTGAGACAAAGCAGACTGAGCAATAGCCAGTTTAGCGGGTGTCCGGTCAGGTTCGGGTAATGGGTGCTGATCATGATTAACAGAACCGGCAGGGTCATGTAATTGTTATGGACCGAGCGTTGCTTGGCCATTTGGCCCAAATATGCAGCCGGTGTTTCACCAGCTAACATCGAGGCCACGACCTTTTTCTGATTGGGGATAATCACCACAAACACATTGGCAACCATGGCGGTGCCGATCATCGCACCTACATGCAAGAACGCTCCACGATCGCTAAAAACCCTAGTTAAGGCATAGGTGCTGCCCACCAGAAACCCGAACCATAGAAGGCCAGAAACCATATTGCCGCTTTTGGCCGACAGGCGACAAATGCCGTCATAAAACAACCAACCAATGCTTAAAAATCCGAGGCCCAATCCGGTCGCCGCCAGTTGGCTCATTTTCATGCGGGACGGATCAATCAAGTAGAGATCAGCCTGCCAGTAATAGATCAGGATCAACAAACCTATGCCGCTGAGCCACGTGACATAGGCTTCCCATTTGAACCAGTGCAGCTCAGAGGGCAGGTTTTTGGGTGCAATTAGATATTTCTTTTTGTGATAAAACCCACCGCCATGCACCGCCCACAAACCGCCAGCCACGCCTTCATCGGGCTCCCCAGGTTCAGGTCGCAGGGAATTATCTAGCCAGACAAAATAGAAACTGGAGCCGATCCAGGCGATCCCGGCAATCAGGTGCAGCCAACGCACGGCCAGCGAGGCCCAGGGTAGAAGATCAATTTCCATCGGCTAGTCCTTTATGGTTTGCAAAATTTGTGCGGCAATCGCCACGGAAATTTCATCCGGGTGCTTCCCACCAATACCGGGCAATCCTGCCGGACAGGTTAACCGGGCAATCTGTTTTTGCGCCAAGCCATCGCGCTTTAATCTGGTCACAAATCTGGCTCGTTTGGTTTTGGAGCCGATCAAGGCGCAAAGCCGCACATTGTCCCGAGATAATACGGCCCGGCACAGATCATAATCCAGATCGTGATTATAGGTAAGGATGATTATCAAGGCATCATCTGGTGCGGTGCGGGCCAATTGTACCGGGTCGGGGCAATACTCAGCCTGCCCGGCCAGTGCCTTGCGGTCGTCGATCCAACGCAAATCCACGTCGAGCCGACTTAAGATTGCATGCAAGGCGATGCCAATATGCCCGGCGCCAAACACCCATACCGGGGGCAAGGGCGCGGGTGGTTGTTCCACAACAAACCGGCATTGTTCAAGGGGCATCAAGTTGGAATGGACGGCTTGCTCCTGATCCAACACGGTGATTGCGCCAGATGATCCATCGGCGGGCCGGGATGATTTTTCACCGGTTAGAACATCCGTTGCCCATGCGGTTTCGCCGTTGGCCCATTCAACCAGCCAATCGGTGGCGCTTGGGTCCAGCGGCTCTAACAAGGCCCGCACAAACCCGCCGCAGCACTGGCCCAATACCGGGCCAAGCGGATAGTCGGCCAATACTGGTTGTTCGGCTGGTGCTGATAACATTTTGTGGGCAGCTTTGGTCAACCGGTATTCCAGTTCCCCGCCGCCAATGGTGCCAAACTGGCCGCCAGCCCAAATCAGCATTTTGGTACCAGCCCCGCGCGGGGCTGACCCTTCGACCTGACACAAGGTGACCAGCACAAGTTTTGACTCCCGGCCCAAGACTTCTAGTGCTTTGTCGGGCCAGTTCATTTGGATGTAATGGCGCGCAAAATGGTTTCGGGGGTGGCCGGTGCGTTCAGCTCGACAAACCTGTCTTGTGATCCCGTCGCCGCAATGGCCGCGCGCAAAGCACCATGTACCGAGATGGCCAGCATAAACGGCGGCTCGCCAACCGCTTTGGAGCGATGCACGGTTTCAGCCTCTGAGCCTTTCGAGGCATAAAGTTTGATATTAAAATGATCCGGTCGGTCGGAGCTGGTCGGGATTTTATAGGTAGAAGGCGCATGGGTGGTCAGGCGGCCGACCGCATCAAAGCACACTTCCTCATTGGTCAGCCAACCCATGCCTTGTATAAATCCACCTTCGATTTGGCCCAGATCAATCGCCGGGTTCAAGGATTTGCCAACCGAGTGCAGAATATCGACCCGGCGCACCCGGGCCTCGCCGGTCAACGTGTCGATCTCGACCTCGGAAACGGCGGCGCCTTCCGCATAATAGAAAAACGGCGTGCCCTGATGATTTGTCCGGTCGTAAGAAATATCCGGCGTGGCATAAAACCCGGTAGAGGACAGCGAGATTTGCGCTTGATAGGCCAGCTCGACCAGCTCAGCAAAACCCAGTTCCGCACCGGGAACTTGTACTTTTCCGCCACTAAAATGTATCTGGTCAGCAGCGCATTTATACTCTTTTTTGGCAAAGTTGATCAAGCGCGCCCGAATGGTTTTTGCCGCCAATTGCGCCGCCATGCCGTTCAGGTCCGAGCCGGACGAGGCAGCGGTGGCCGAGGTGTTGGGTACCTTGTCGGTCGCCGTGGCGCTCACTTGAATATCTGCCAAGGGCAAGCCGAACACATCGGCCACCACTTGCGCCACTTTGACAAACAGGCCTTGGCCCATTTCAGTGCCGCCATGGTTCAAGATCACGCTGCCATCGCGATAGACATGAACCAGCGCCCCGGCTTGATTAAGAAATGTGGTGGTGAAGGATATGCCGAATTTGACCGGCGTGAGACATATGCCTCTCTTGCTGGTTTGGTGGGCTTGGTTCCAATGCTCGATTTCGGTTCGGCGGGCTTGATAGTCGCTGCTCTTGGCCAGCTCTGCCACAATTGGTTCGATCTCCAATGGGCCAATTTTCTGGCCATAGGGTGCAGTATCTTGTGCTTTGCGGTAAAAATTGCGTTGGCGCACCAGTAACGGGTCTAGTCCCAGCTCATTGGCAATATGATCCATCACCCGCTCAATCAGGATCATGCCTTGCGGGCCGCCAAACCCGCGAAACGCGGTGGCCGAAACCTTGTTTGTGCGAAACCGTTCCGAGCGAATTATGACATCATGTAAGGCATAGGCATTGTCGGCGTGAAACATGGCGCGGTCATTGATCGCAGCCGATAAATCCATCGAGCAACCACAATCGGAAGCCAGATCTATCTCGATCCCATGCAACACACCCGCATCATCAAACCCGGCCCGATAGGCCATTTCAAACCCGTGGCGTTTGCCGGTCATCGCCATGTCATCATCGCGATCCATGCACAATTTGGCTGGGCGGCCGCTCTGACTGGCCACCAAAGCGGTGGCAGCGGCGATTAACAGAGCTTGGGTTTCCTTGCCGCCAAATCCGCCGCCCATCCGGCGAATTTCAACGCTGATCTTGTGAGCCGGGCAATCCAATACGTGGGCAATGCCGCCTTGCACTTCGGACGGGTGTTGGGTCGAGGAAAAAACCCGCATTTCGCCAGCTTCGCCGGGGATGGCATAGGCGATTTGCCCCTCCAGATAAAAATGATCCTGCGCGCCGGTGGCCAGTTTACCCTCTATCGTATGGGGTGCGCTGGCCAATGCGTTGGCCGCATCCCCTTGGCGTATGATTTGTGCATCTTCCAGCCGGGAACCAGCGGCCCGTGCGGCTTCAATGCTCAAAATCGCTGGTAAATCCTGATAGGAAATGTTGGCCAATCGTGCGGCGCGGCGCGCAATGTTTTTGGAAACAGCCGCGACCAGAAACAGTGCTTGGCCGTGAAAAATCACTTCGCCATCGGCCAGCAATGGGTCGTCACCCCCGATTGGGCTGACATCGTTTTTGCCGATGATGTCTTGGGCCGTATAGACCGCTTCCACGCCGGGGAAGGCCGCAACGTTTGCGAGGTCCATCTTAGCGATCTTGGCATGAGCCCGCTCAGAGCGGCCAAACGCCAAATGCAAGGTGCCGGGCAATTCCGGCAAATCATCGACATATCTTGCCTGTCCGGTGACTTGCGCCATGGCGCTGTCATGGGCCGCAGGTTGTCCGACCGATCGTGTGGGTTTGGTCATGCTGCGCCCCCACTCTTGCCTAGATAAACTGGAGAATCAGAGATCAGCGCTTTGTGCAACAAGGATTGCGCGACCTGCATCCGGTACTGATCAGAGGCCCGCATATCGGCCATTGGGGTAAAATCTTCGGCCAAGGCTTTGGTTGCTTTGGCCAAAGCCGTCGCGTCGCCATTGGTATGCAGCAAGGCTTTTTCGCAAGCACTGGCTCGTTTTGGGATGGCTGCCATGCCGCCAAAGGCGATACGGACATCGGTGATTTTGTCCCTGTCGCGGGTTAGGCAAAACGCCCCCAACACGGCGGAAATATCCTGATCGAACCGTTTGGAGATTTTCCAGCTAGTAAACTGGCTTTGCGCCGCACTGTTCGGGATTTTGATGGCTTGCACATATTCCCCGGCGCGCAAATCTTGTTTGCTGTATTCGATGAAAAAGTCCTCGATTGGAATCTCGCGATCACTGCCCTTTTTCCGCAGGACCAAAGTCGCCCCCAAACTAATCAGGATCGGAGGCATATCGCCGATCGGTGAGCCATTGGCGATATTGCCGCCCAATGTACCGGCATTGCGAATTTGGGTCGAGCCGGTACGGCGGATAACCTCGCCAAAGTCTGGCCATTTCTCGGTGATCTGCTGGGTTAACTGGCTATAGCGGGTCATGGCGCCGATGTGGTACCCGTCCGGGGTTTCGCGCATAAAGTTCAGGCTTTCGATCTTGTGCAGCAGGATCACGCAAGGCAGACGGCTCAGGCGCTTGGTCACCCACAATCCGGTGTCGGTGCCCCCGGCCCACAATACGGCATCCGGGTGGGCGTGCATCAGATCTTGCAATTCATCTTCACTGGTCGGTGCAAACAATTGTTCGGTTTGCGTGGGGTCAATGCCCGGCGCATCCAATTGTAAGGGTTTTTGTTTCTGTATTTCGCGTAATAATGAAACAGTATCAATTTGTTCTGGTGCTTCATAGCCGTACATGGCTTGTCCTGCTGCCAGTATGGGGCCATAGCCGGTGCAACGGCACAGGTTTCCGGCCAGTGTATTTTTCAAACTCTGCCGGTCAGCGGGCAATTGATTGCGATAATGGGCATAAAGCGACATCACAAAGCCGGGCGTGCAGAACCCGCATTGGGAGCCATGAAAATCGACCAAAGCCTGTTGCACTGGATGCAGCTGCCCGGATTTGTCTTGCAAGCCTTCCACCGTGATTACTTCGCGCCCGTCGACTTGGGCCAGCAATAAAATGCAAGCGTTTAAGGCCCGGTATTGCACTTCTGCGCCATCCAATTGACCGATAACGATGGTACAAGCCCCGCAATCACCCTCGGCACAGCCTTCTTTGGTTCCGGTCAGATCGGGATGAGCTCGCAAAAACTGCAACAGGGTTTGGTGAGTGTCGGTTGGATCAACCCGCGCCATTTGGCCGTTCAGGACGAAGCAAATTTGTTGGGAATGGGTCATAGGCCGATCAACTACCGCGATAGGTCGAATAGGCAAATGGCGACACCAATAGAGGCACGTGATAATGGCTGTCCACATCGGCCAGCCCAAACGAAATGCTGACCCTTTCCAAAAAAGCCGGGTCGGGTAGTTTGTGGCCTTTGGCTCGAAAATAATCGCCTACGCCAAATTCCAGCACATATTGACCGACTTTCACCTGCTCTGGCGTTAGCAGGGGGGCATCACAGCGGCCATCGGCATTGGTCGCGCCGCTAAACAACGGTTCCGGATCGCCAGCTACAAACAGGCGAACCTGCATCCCCTCGGCCGGACAGCCATTGGCCGTATCCAGAACATGTGTGGTCAAACCGGCCATTTTGTCTCTCGTCTCTTGTGATTTGGTCTTTATACTGCGTAGCCAAACCATAGCAGCAGGACAACCCGGTGAGCAAACATTTGAACCAGAGCCAACAGGCGGGGCGTGATCTGCTTGGATACGGCCCAAACCCACCTCATCCAAATTGGCCGGGATCAGCCCGGATCGCCGTGCAGTTTGTGCTGAACTATGAGGAGGGGGCCGAAAACTGTGTGCTGAACGGCGATGCCGGGGCCGAAACCTTCCTGTCCGAGATCATTGGGGCGGTCGAAGTGCCGGGCGCACGCCATATGAGCATGGAATCGCTCTATGAATATGGCAGCCGGGCCGGGGTGTGGCGGGTGCTCAACCTGTTCCAGAAATACGATCTACCGCTAACCATTTTTGGCGTAGCCAAAGCCTTAGCTGCCAATCCATTGGTCACCGAAAAATTTCTGGAAGCCGGGCATGAATTGTGCTCGCACGGACTTCGCTGGATCAATTACCAAAACGTGTCCGAACAGATGGAAGCCCAGCACATGGCGGAGGCCATCACCCTGCACAAGGAATTGACCGGCAGCCGTCCGCTCGGTTGGTACACCGGGCGCACGTCACCCAATACAAGGCGATTGGTCGCGGCTGAAGGCGGCTTTTTGTATGACGCAGATGATTATTCCGACGATCTGCCGTTTTGGTCGCGCCAAGAGCCAGATCCGCATTTGATTGTGCCCTACACATTGGACACCAATGATATGCGCTTTGCCTCGGCCCAAGGCTTCAATACAGGCGAGCAGTTTTTTGCCTATTTGCGAGATGCGTTTGATGTTCTCTATGAGGAGGGTCAAACCGCACCCAAAATGTTGTCTATAGGTTTACATGGCCGGATCATTGGTCGACCAGCTCGGTTGGCTGGCCTAGAGCATTTTATCCGCCACATGCTGGCCAAAAAGGATGTCTGGGTCTGTCAGCGCATCGAAATCGCCCGTCACTGGCGCAAAAATTTCCCGCACGAGGCGGCGCAATGAAGCCATCCAAACTAAACCAGTCCGACTTCGTTCAGGTGTTCGGGGGAGTGTATGAGCATTCGCCTTGGGTGGCCGAAACTGCATGGGTGCAAGAGGACCGGGACAACTTTGATAGTGCCAAAGGCTTGGCGGCGGCTTTATCACGGGCCATGCGCCGGGCCGACGATGGGCGCAAACTGGCCTTGATCCGCGCCCACCCCGATCTGGCTGGCAAAGCCGCCTTGGCTGATGAGCTGACCCAGGAAAGTCGCACTGAGCAATCGGGGGCCGGGCTGGATCAATGCACCCGCACTGAGCTGGCTGACTTTACTAAGTTGAACAACGCCTATACGCAGCAATTCTCTTTTCCGTTTATTATCGCGGTCAAGGGCCATAATGTGAGGTCAATTCTGGCGGAATTTCGCCGGCGACTTACCCACGACAAACATCAAGAACGAGCCGAGGCCTTGCGGCAAATTGATCGCATTGCCGGGTATCGTATAGAGGAAATACTGGCATGAGTACGAGTTACATCAATTTGGCCCAGATCCGGCTCGGGGCCACAGTGGTTGATGCCACCGATGATTTCTTTGCTGACAAAGCGCGGCTGATCTCGCCGGAACCACCGGTATTTATTCCGGGCAAATACGACGATAATGGCAAATGGATGGATGGCTGGGAAAGCCGCCGCAAGCGGGTGCCGGGCCATGATTATTGCACCATAAAATTGGGTAGCCTTGGCCGGGTTGCGGCCATCGAAATCGATACCAGTCATTTCACCGGAAATTTTCCGCCTTTTGCCTCGGTCGAAGCCTGTGTTTGCAATGATGAAATTCCGGGGGATACTGCGAACTGGCAGGAAGTATTGGCTAAAACCGAATTGCAAGGCGATAGCACCGCACGGTTTGATGTGACCCAACCCGGCCCATTTACCCATATTCGTCTGCATATTTATCCGGATGGCGGCGTGGCCCGCTTGCGGGTGTTTGGCGAGATTGACCGGGATTGGAGCCAGTTTGATCCATCAAAAGAGCTGGATCTGGCTGCTTTGGTGATGGGCGGGCGGCCTTTGGGCTGTAACGATGCCCATTTCGGCCAGCCGGAAAACATGATTGCGCCGGGGCGCGGGGTCAATATGGGCGATGGCTGGGAAACCCGCCGCCGCCGCGAACCGGGCCATGATTGGGCGGTTCTGGCGCTGGCTCATCCGGGCATGATACACCGGGTGCTGCTCGATACTCGCCATTTTAAGGGCAATTACCCGGACCGGTTTTTCCTGCAAGGCGCTTCCTGCACGGGCCTCACCGATCAGCAAATCTTGGAGCAAGCCGAAAGTTGGACAACGATTCTGGAGCCGCAAAAATTATCGGCTGACCACGAACACGAATTCGAGCTGTCCATGGACCAACCCATTTCGCATGTGAGGCTCAACATCATCCCGGATGGTGGGGTCTCACGGTTACGCCTGTTCGGTTATATCGCCTGATGGCGGGCCATCACATCGCGCAAGGCAGCTAAACACAGATCTACATTGTCCGGGCAGGCGCTAGCCCCCATCAGGCCGATGCGCCACACTTTGCCAGCCAATGCGCCCAATCCTGCTCCGATTTCCAAATTGTGAAGTTCGAGCAGTTCGCGCCGGATACTGGCCTCGTCTTTTACGCTATCGGGAAAAGCCACGGCATTTAACTGCGGCAAGCGATAGGGTTCTTCGACCCAGAAGCGCAAGCCCAGTTCTTCCAGTCCGCTCTTCAAAAGCTGATGCATATCCGCATGGCGCGCCCAGGCGGTTTCCAGCCCTTCTTCATGTAGCATAAGCAGGCTTTCGTGCAGGCCATACATCGCGTTTACTGGTGCCGTATGGTGATAGGTTCTGGCCCCATCGCCCTGCCAATAGGCCATGACCAGTGACAGGTCCAAAAACCACGAGCGCACTTTGGTTTTGCGCGCGGCAATTCGGGTTGCTGCCGCATCAGAAAAACTGACCGGCGATAGGCCGGGCGGGCAGGACAGACATTTTTGCGAACCGGAATAAATCGCATCAATGCCCCACGCATCGACCCGTAATTCAATACCGCCCAGCGAGGTTACCGCATCGACCAATGCCAGCGCATCATGATTGTGGGCAATCTCGCACAAGGTCTTGGCATCAGAGCGCACCCCGGTCGAAGTTTCGGCGTGCACAAAAGCCAGCAAATTGGCCTTGGGATGGCTGGCAAAGGCAGCTTCAACCAAGGCCGGGTCAACCGGCGTGCCCCAAGTATTTTCAACCACAATGGCTGTGCCGCCCATCCGCTCGACGTTTTCTTTCATCCGGCCACCAAATACGCCATTGATGCAGACAATCACCTCGTCGCCCGGCTCGACCAGATTAGCAAAGCAGGTTTCCATCCCGGCCGAACCCGGTGCCGACACTGGGAAGGTCAATTTATTCTCGGTGATAAACCCGTCGCGCAACATGGTTTTTAGCTGTTCCATCATGCCGCCAAAGGCCGGATCCAGATGGCCAATGGTCGGGCGGGCCATGGCTTGCAACACACGTTGCGGCACATCGGACGGTCCCGGTCCCATCAAGGTGCGGTTGGGTGGGTTAAAACTTTGCATCATGGTGCGCGTCTTCCTTGTCAAAAAGTTCTTCTAAATTCTGTCCGCCACTTGTATGTAGCCGCATCGCCCTTGGCAATCGGCCACTGCACGGTTTGACTCGGCAAAACAGAAATAGAGATTTTGATGGCAGCCTTGTTGGCCAGTTTGCAAAACATCCATCTGACCTTTGGCCAGCAACCCTTGCTGGCCGGAGCCGATCTGATGGTTCGTAAAGGAGCGCGCATTGCCTTGGTCGGGCGTAATGGCTCGGGTAAATCTACGTTGCTCAAAATTCTGGCCGGGCAGGTAGAGCCGGATGAAGGCACCCGCTTTGTCGATCCGTCGGTCACCGTGCGCTATCTCGATCAAGACCCAGACCCCAGCGGGTTCGCAACCATCGGACAATTCGCAGCAGCCGAACTGACACCGGGTGACGAGGACTGGAAAGTTGATGCGCTGTTGTGGGAATTAAAACTCGACCCGGCGTCCGACCCGGCAGTGCTGTCCGGTGGGGAAATTCGCCGGGCTGCTTTGGTGCGGGCCATTGCGTCCGATCCGGACCTGTTATTGCTCGATGAGCCAACCAATCACCTTGACCTGCCAGTGATCGAATGGCTGGAAAATACCTTGGCGGCGCGCAAAGGCGCGTTGATTACCATCAGCCATGACCGGGCTTTTGCCAGCCGTTTGTCCACCTCGTGTATCTGGGTGGATCGGGGTCAGACCCGTGAGTTTCATCAAGGCTTTGCCGGGTTCGAAGATTGGCGCGATACGGTGTTGGCCGAGGAAGAACTGGACCAGCACAAGCTGGCCCGTAAAATTGTGCGCGAAGAACACTGGCTGCGCTATGGGGTGGCTGCGCGTCGCAAACGCAATCAAAGACGCTTGTCCGATTTGCATGCTTTGCGCGCCCAAAAGCGCGACTATCAAGGCCCACAAGGGCAGATCAAGCTAGAAGCATCAGCCGCTGGCAAGTCAGGCAAACAAGTGGTTGAGGCCAAGAACCTGTCCAAATCCTATGGGGATTTGCATCTGGTTCGGGATTTTTCCATGCGGATATTGGCCAAGGACCGCATTGGCGTGGTTGGTCCCAATGGCGCTGGAAAATCAACCCTGCTCGGACTGCTGACCGGGACGTTGGAGCCGGATAGCGGCACGGTAAAATTGGGCACCAATTTACAAATCGCCTCGCTCGATCAACGGCGCGTGGCGTTAAAGCCCGAGTGGACCTTGGCCGAGGCCTTGGTCAATTCCGGCTCGGATCGGGTCGAGATCAATGGCAAGGTCAAACACGTCCACGCCTATATGAAAGATTTCCTGTTTTCGCCGCATCAGGCCCGTACCAAAATCGAGGTATTGTCCGGCGGCGAAAAAGCCCGGATCATGCTGGCTCGTGCCTTTGCCCTGCCCAGCAATTTTCTGGTGCTGGACGAACCGACCAATGATCTCGATCTGGAAACCTTGGATTTGTTGCAAGCCATGTTGGCCGATTATCCGGGCACTGTTTTGTTGGTCTCACACGACCGGGATTTTCTAGATCGAGTGGTGACCTCAACCATTGCCTTTGAAGGCGATGGCCATTGGCAGGCGCATCCCGGCGGCTATTCAGATATTCCAAAACGAGGAAAATCGTCCGGCCAGCCGCAATCTGACAAGCCAGCCGCCAAGACGTCCAAACCCAAAGCGACCAAATCCGGACAAATGACTTTCAAGGACAAACACGCCTTGAAAACCCTGCCCGACCAAATCGCCACGTTGGAAACTGACATTGCTGTTTTACAAGAAAAGTTGGCCGATCCGGACCTGTACACCCGTGATCCAGCAGCCTTTCAGAAATTTAGTGACAAACTGACCAATAAAACCAAAACGTTGGAGAGCTGCGAAGAGCAATGGCTCAATCTGGAAATGCAACGTGAGGGTTTGGAGTAGGGGATTTTGCGGCGCTGTCCGATGCTTCGAGGCTCCCGATGGTCGCACCTCAGCATGAGGTGGGTGGTGTGAGTTTGGTTTGTTTCAAAAAAGTTCCTCATCCTGAGGTGGCGCGTGAGCGCCCTCGAAGCATCGGTAAACGGTAGAAACAGTCCATCTCTGTCCCTGACCTCCGAGCCGGGGTCCAGTTCTTCCCTAGCATCGTTTGCATCAAGTCGGTATGGACCCTCCGGTCAAGCCGGAGGGAGTCGATTGGGAAGGTGGTGGCGAGCCTGCTTGAGATTCCGTTTGCCGGTCTGCTTTCTGCATTCCCCCAAGTCCCCCTCTTGTTTCCCTCCGGCTTGACCGGAGGGTCCAGCTTACTTGGGAACATCCGTTGGTTCCGATGCTTCGAGACGATTGTTTCGCAATCCCTCTTCCATAAGGTGGGTGGTTTGGGCGTTTGGTTCGTTACAAAAAGTTCCTCATCCCCGGATCAAGTCCGGGGCAGGCTCTGAGGTGCGACCATCGGGAGCCTCGAAGGATCGGCAAGCAGACGTCTGCCTGATTGTCATTTTGTATTGTCATGCCGGGCATCCCCCACACAGTATAATCACAATAAGCCGCCACTACCGGCACACTCATTGATAATAAAATCACACATAAATCACAGACATCGACACTCGTTGACGCTTGTGCCTCGGGGACAACTGGCCCATATGCACCGATCATCGAGCCGATCTATACTGGGATTGAATACGGCTGTTCAGGCCCGCATTTTCGGCTCTTTGACAACGTAAATCTTTCGCAAAACCCAAATAAAGGTAGCTTTTGTGCCAATTCTCGCCTTGGTTCGACGTTTACCTATCCGGGACGTTGATCGACCCATGGGCTGAATTGATCCCGTGGATAAACCGCCAATTTCTGGAATCTTTTATTCTAAATCATCAAAATTTCCCAGTTTTTCAAAAATTACGGCTGCAAGGCTTGCCCTTCGCGGCGGGGATCGGCACCGCCCAACAAGGTATGATCCGGTAAAATCTGAATCAGGTGCAGACCGGAGTTTTCGCCGCGTGTGCCTTGAATGTTGTGGCCCATGACGCGCAGCGCCGGGATCAGTTGCGGATCCAAATTCATCGCGCCAATGCGGGTGATGTCGCCTCGGGCCACCACATTGGGCAGATCAATCGCCGCTTGCGGGCTTAGCCCCCAATCCAGCACGCCGACCAATACCTTGGCGGTGTACGAGATGATCGAGCTACCGCCCGGCGAACCGGCCAGCAAGACCGGGGTGCCATCGGCGCCCAGCACAATGGTGGGCGACATGGAGGACCG
Source organism: Robiginitomaculum sp. (assembly GCA_002733805.1). Lineage (GTDB taxonomy): Bacteria > Pseudomonadota > Alphaproteobacteria > Caulobacterales > Maricaulaceae > Robiginitomaculum_B. The sequence continues at coordinate 31,986 of NVXG01000005.1, forward strand.
GGGCCGCTTGTTCGGACCGGGTGCGTTGGCCAGTGGCCTGCCCAGTCCATCAACCGGATTGCGGGCAAAATCAGTCAATTGGTTATTGAGCAAAAACCCACCGACAAAACGCTTATTGCCGAAAACGGATTCGACCGTCGTGGTCATCGATATTGCATTGCCCCATTGGTCAATGATCGAGAAATGCGAAGTGCCTTTTGGCTCGACGGTGGTATCGCGCCCAAAGGCCACGCCGCCCGGATTGCCCGGTTGGGCGGTGACGATGGTGGTGTCTGGCGAAATCAATTTGGCCCGTTCGGCCAGATAGTTCGCATTGAGCAATCCTTCCAACGGAACAGCAACCACGCTGTCATCAGCCATGTATCGGTCGCGGTCGGCATAGGCCAGACGCAAGGCTTCGATCAGCAAATGCCAGTTGGCTGGGTCGCTGGCCCCTTGGTCAGAAAACTCGAAATGCGACAAAATTCCTAAGGTTGCGTTGATTGCCTGTCCGCCTGACGAGGGTGGCGGTGCGCTGCACACCTGCACGGCCCGATATGGGCGGCATACAGCGTCGCGTTGGCGCGGTTGGTAGGCTTTCATGTCAGCCAAGGACAGGCTACCGGGGCGCGGGCCTTTGGCGACCGCCGCGACGATTTGCTCGGCCAGTTCGCCTTCGAGCAAGGCACGCGGATTTTGCGCCAGCTTACGTAACGTGTTGGCATAGGCCGGATTGGTCCGCATAAAGCCCTGTGGCAATGTCGATCCGTCCGGCAAAAAGAAATAGTCGCGGGCCGCTTGGTGTTGGTCGAGCGCGGCACGTTTGGCATAGGCTTGCAGCAAGCCGGCCAATCGAGGTGAAACGGCAAAGCCATCTTCGGCCAATTGGATACTGGAGCCAAACAGTTCGCCCCAGCCCAGTTTGCCATAAGTGGCTTGCGCCAGACCCAACATGGCCATGGCGCCCGGTACGCCCACGGCACGGCCTGAATTGACTGCATCCAGATAGCCTAAAGGTTGGCCATCTTCGCCTAAAAACATTCGGGCGCTGGCTCCGGAAGGTGCCATTTCGCGGCCATCAAATGCACGGACCGAACCACTGGCTGCGTCGTAATGGATCAGGAAGGCACCACCGCCCAAGCCGGAGCTTTGCGGCTCGACCAGACCCAATACGGCTTGCACTGCCACGGCGGCATCTATTGCGCTGCCGCCCGCCCGCAAAATTGCCAGTCCAGCCTCTACCGCATGCGGATTAGCTGCTGCGACCATGGCCGGGCGGGGCGGCTCGACTTGGGTCTCGGTGACCGGTCCGGCAGGCGCACAACCAGCCAATCCAGGCATTGCCAGAACAAGGAACAAAAATGCAGCCGTTTGAATTCGAACCATAGAGGCCTCCCGTTCTGGGGTTTATAGGTGACCCGTGGACTTGTGCCAATGCAATGAGCAGATAAGCTGCACAAATGAGCCAGAAACAATCCAAAAACCTGCTAACCGACATTGCTGGAATTACCGTAGGCAATGCATCGTGCGAACAGACCCGCACCGGGGTCACGGTGATTCGCTGTGAAACCCCGATGGTCTGTGCGGTCGATGTGGCCGGAGGCGGACCCGGCACGCGCGAAACTGATGCCTTGGCTCCGGAAAATCTGGTTGAAACGGTGGATGCCATCGTACTTACCGGGGGCTCGGTATATGGACTGGCTGCGGCAGATGGCGTGATCTCGGTCTTGGGTGCCGCCGGAGCTGGCTTTGGATTGGTCAATTTGCCGGGTGTGCCAAAGTCGCCAATTGTTCCGTCCGCTGTTTTGTATGATCTGGCCAATGGCGGCGACAAAAATTGGGGCGAAACACCGCCTTATTGGGATTTGGGGCGACAGGCTCTGTCCAACGTGAGCGATCAGTTTGCACTGGGAAATATCGGGGCGGGAACCGGCGCACTGGCCGGTGCGATCAAGGGCGGCTTAGGTTCCGCCAGTGTACGCACCCAAGACGGGTTTCAAGTTGCAGCCTTGGTTGCAGTCAATTGCTTCGGCTCGGTTTTGATGCCGGGTACCAGCCGGTTATGGGCCGAACCCTTCGGGCAGGATGATGAATTTCGTCGCTCTGATGAAGCGCAAGAGCCAATCACCTTTGATCTGGAAGACTGGGGTGCGGCCAAGGTTAATCCGGCAGCGCGGCAAAACACAACTTTGGCTGTAGTCGCCACCGATCTGCCGCTAACCCCGGCTCAGGCCAAGCGCATGGCCAAAATGGCCAGTGCCGGCATGGCTCGGGCCATTCGCCCGATCGCAGCACCGTTTGATGGCGATGTGACCTTTGCTTTGGCCTCTGGAACCCACGCCGCGCAGGCGGTAGATGCCTTTACATTGGCTCGCGTTGGGGCGCTGGCTGCCGATTGTTTGAGTCGGGCGATTGGCCGGGGCGTAATGGCCGCGACAACCATGGAGCCGCACTTGTGCTTGTCCGATTGGCGCAAAAATCAGACATGACGAAAAATAGCTGAATTCTTTGCACCAACCGGGTTGCGAAGGGCGGCATTGGGCGCTAGGTTCCGCGCCGCTTCAAGACTTTGGTCTTAGCTACGCGCCGATAGCTCAGCTGGATAGAGCACCAGACTACGAATCTGGGGGTCGGGAGTTCGAATCTTCCTCGGCGCGCCATTACTTTCAATGACTTAGCGTTATTCATTCAAATCTTATTTTTAGCAATGCTACCATTGTGCAACCACTGCGTTGTGTTTGGCTGGTTAGTCAACATGCAAACGTGAAAGCATGAGTTCAGGCCGGGTGCTGCATTAATATGGTTAATGGCACAACCGAATTACTGGCAAAAAAGTACCCCTTTATACAAATCACCCCCGGCTTCTGCATTTGCGCTACCTCCTGCTCTATACCTCCCACTTCAACACACACCTTTAGGGGCTCCTTTCTCACGGTTAGATCAAGAGTAGTTTTGAAAGACCCGCGCGCAAAATTTTTGGCGGTTCAATATTTGAAGAAAACCGAGCTCAGTTTTTCGTTGCTTTTGCGTGTTATCTCACCTGATAGTTAGGACAGTTTATTTTATGTCCTGCCCATGAAAGTGATCCTCATGAAACAACTCACAATCTTGAGCCGGGTTTATCCCCCTAAAAAATGTTTTTTATCTGAAGTGCTATATTGGCGTGCCTTTGGACGGTTTCCTGAAATGGGCTGGGACTCTGATGGCAATGACTATCGATTCGTTACGGAGAATTTCTATGCTGACAAAATTCCAATACCAAGCGGCAAAGAGTTGTCAGAGGAAGAATGCAAATACGCAAACCTACCTAATGATCCAAGATTAAACATTGCAGCAGCAGGGAGCAGAACAGCTTTAATGGAAGAATTTCCTGCCAGTGCTGGAAAAATTCACAGATTACAAGTCAAGCAAGAAGGGTTCATTCAAGAGCTGGATGACTTTTCCTTAAAAGACGGCACCCTTGCACAAGAAGCGGAAAAATGGCTACCAATTTTTGAGGACTATGTTGACGAGTTTCAAAGTGAAATTGCATTGGATTTAAGAAAAGGAAAACTGAAAGCTTACGGTACTGAAATACAAGACCATGACTATAATAAGCTGTATGATATTGCCGAAGAGCAAGGCAAGAATGAACGAGAATTGATCGATGAAGTCCCGGCAAAAAATTGGGTGTCTCGCGAAATTGATTGGGATTACAGCGTGCTTAAGAAGAGAGACATGTCATTCATTTGGATTCATGTTGATGTGAAGGAAATGCTTAAGCTCTACCCACCCAAAATGCTCATAAAGAACAAGGATATTCAATCATTGGGCGGAAGTTATGCAGTTGCCAACTCTGTTGTTCATCGCACATTTTCAAAAAGCATTCTTGGTGGACGCCCCCCAAAGCCTTGGGAGGTGTTTCATGTGGAAGTAGCCCGCAGGTTTCGTGATGGGGACATGCCTCAGAAAAAGGAAGCGGCAATAGCCGAATTGGCAGAATGGTTTATTAAAAAAACTGGAAATAAAATAAGCCGCTCGGCAATAGGTGAAAAGCTAAAACCATATTATGATGAGCTAATGAAAAAGACAGAAACCCCTTGAGGCGATAGTTTCTGTCTTATTGAATTTGGTTTCTGTCCGGTAAGCATTTGTAATTAAACAAAAATATCTCTATATTTACTATCTCCAGCCGAAATACAGGCGTAATTATGGGATAGTAACATGCACTCAGAAATTCAAATGGTCTTTGGTGCCGCACAAACGGCGCGTCGCTTGGGGCTTTCACAAAGCACACTTGCTAAAATGCGCCTTTACGGCAATGGACCTGCTTATTCAAAGCTGGGGCGACGGGTGGTTTATCGCCCTTCAGACTTGGAGGCATGGATAACGGCGAACAGGTTTCAATCAACCTCAGAATATTCCGATGATCAATCGGGAGGTATGTCATGAGTAAAGTAATCAAGCGCAAGCCGGATTTCAGAAAAATCCAAACCAACAGAACATACACAATCCCAGAGGCTGCAAAAGCGATAGATGTAACAACGGGGACTATATATAATTGGATTAGGCGGGGGTTGCCGGTCTTAGAGGGCCGTGGCCTCACGCTTATTCAGGGTGCCGTATTTAAGAAATGGCTTGCTGATAAATGGGCCAAAAGAAAACAACCCTGCAAGCCTAGCGAGATATTTTGCTTCGGTTGTCAAAAACCTGCAATCCCCAAGCCTGGGTCTGTAAGCCTGATTGCTCGTAACGACAAAATCATTCGCATTTGTGCAAAGTGTTCAGTGTGCGCAACAAATATGAACCGCACGGCAAGCAGAGCAAAACTAGAGGAAATCCGCTTTAACTTCGGTGAATTAGAGGTGCAGGAATTGCACCTAAATGGGTACAGTTTTCCCAACGCTAAGAGCACCTCTTGCCGGGTTGGGAGTCATGGGCGAGAAATTTAAGGTCAAGCCGGGTCTAAACAGAGTATTTCACCCACGACAGAAGTGGCTAATTTATCCAACAATAGCGTATGAAGAGGAACGGTGTCATGGCAAAAATAAACGCAGAAAATGAGCGTATCAAGCATCAATATTTTGAGTTTTTGAAACAGGCGAATGGTAGGTCTGAGGCCACAATCGGGCACATAGAAAGGGCCATTCGTAAGTTTGAGGAGGCTATGAAATATGTTTCTTTTAAGAGCTTTGATCAAAAACAAGCGATCCAGTTCAAAGATAAAATGGGTGAGACTGAGCTAGCGCTAGCGAGCATTTTATCAATACTCAGATATGTGCAGTCTTTTTTCAAATGGCTGGCTTTACAATCTGGGTACAAACGGAAAATACGACTAACGGATGTGGAGTATTTTAATCTTTCAGACAGAGACGTGCGTGCGGCCAGTACTCCTGCCGAAAAGAAATTTCCAACTTTGAAAATGATTGTCAAAGTCGTTAATAATATGCCGACGAGCACAGGTCTTGAATTGCGGAATCGAGCGCTTATTGCCTTTACTGCGATAACAGGCATTCGCGATGGGGCCACAATATCACTGAAGTTGAAACACTTTGATGTTTCCATGAGGCGCGTTCGACAAGACCCCAAAGAGGTGGCTACAAAAAATAGAAAGCTTATCACAACATTTTTGTTCCCTCTGGATGATAGCTTGGAGCAAATTGTGTTGGACTGGGTAAGTTATCTTCGAGAAGAGGTACTGTTTGCTGACCACGACCCTTTATTTCCAAGTACAATTAGAACTTTAGACGAAAACGACTGTTTTATTGCAGGAGGGCTTTCAAAAGAGCACTGGTCAAATGCTAACTCAATAAGGAAAATATTCAAGACAGCTTTTTTGGCGGTTGATTTATCGCCCTTCACCCCACATCTTTTTCGAAACATGATTGTTTCTGAGGCATATTTACGGGGGCTATCTGTTGCCCAATTCAAGGCCTGGAGCCAAAATCTGGGTCATGAGGGCGCAATGACCACACTAACCAGCTATGGAACACTCTCTTTGCATGATCAGGCAGAACTTGTGCGAAAATCGGGTCAGGGTTCTAAAGACAGGCCCAAGGTTTTGGAGGAAATCATGGCGATATTGGATGCAAACAAAGAATGAGGTGTTTAGTCTTGCGCATATTGGACACCGCACGCTTTATACCTGAGGGCAGAAACTTGGGAAACAGATCAACGCGAAAGAACGTACAAAATCGGTAAAAGTATCAAACCTGACATTACCAAACCCACAGAATTGCTCAGAAAACGGATGGGCAGGGTAGTGGCAACAGGACCACTTCAAAGAGAGCAAAATCATTGCCAGTGAACTGAAAGGTTTGTCGGCTCATCGATACCAAAGAAGGCTATTTATTCCACCCTGGAATTAGTCCCTCCAAGTCAGAAATTACTGATACTTTAATGCACTTTCCAAGATTTGCCATTAGCTTCATCTTTGCAACGGACTTTATATCCGTCGGAATTGGTTCGGTCACTATTTCGCCCTCCACTGTTTGAATGTAGCCACTGTACAAGATTCCTACTAACAAAAAACGCGTGCCCACCGACAAACCATTTGGTGTAGCAAATGCGCCTTCGTTTAGAATAAATACCGGGGAACCCGACGACCCGGGATAAACCGCAATATCAATGAGGAATTCCCGTTTTCCTTGATAATCAAAGCGATACGGCGTTGCAGTTATTCCTCTTCGAATAACAGGAAAATTGTTGTGCTCATCGGCTATACCGATTGGATAGCCGACCATGGATATGTCTTCTATCCCACTAAAATTTTCTATGGCATCTTGTGCCGGCACTTCTTGGTCTGAAAGGCACAGTATGAAGGGTCTCCAACCCTCTTTTCCCATTATATGCGCGATGACATTCGTAAGACAGATGGCAACTAGATCGACGTTTGGGTCAGGGTGACGAAGAACAGTTAGCTCAGAAATTTTACAATTTATCTGTCGTCCACTTCCTGCCTTTGGGGTCTTGTTTTGGTCTTCTGTTTCGTGGAATTTTAGACCAACAATGTGAGCGCCCTCGATAACATGCTTGTTTGTCACAAGCACTGGAGCTTCTTTTCCTTCCTTTTTAAAACAATACAAAAAGCCAGTTCCGCTGCCGGTAAAAGTTGTACTTTCCGTCTTTGAGGTCAATATTTGAACCGTAATGTAACGGATAATTTCAGTAGGTCGGCTTATATCAATCATTTTTCTAGTTCCCAATATTTGTAATTCAATGTAACTGAATTTGCGAAAATTGGAATATGATGTGCCCCTAGATTTGTAGACGCCTTGCTTGGTAAAAGTGGAAGCAAAGAGATACAGATATGGCAGGGCGTATTCGATATATGGAAGAGTTTAAATTTGGAGGCTGTGTCACAGATCACAGATAAGTGGCATTCTGTAAGGTCAGTAGCGGGCAGGTTGGGTGCTAGCGCGAAGTTGCTTTACGATTGAGTGAGTCTTAAGAGAATAGATCAGACGATAACGTGAGCGCTACGGAAGCCAATGAAATCAAGCGGCTTAAGACCGCATTCCTGCGGGGGATCGAGGAGCGTGATGTTCTAAAAAATCATGGTGTATTTCGCAAAGGACTGCGGTAATTATAGGCTCATATAGGAAGGAAGACTGATGAAATTTTTTATTGCAATAATTTTCTTGTCACTTGCAACACAGGCTATTGCGAAAGCTCCAGAAGAAGTCCAAACGCCACCACAGAGCTTCTTCACAGTTGGTCAATTGCTAGTTATGTGCGATGGCGATGAAGCTGCAGGTTACGGATATTGTTCTGGATACATAAAGGGACTCCATGACTCCGCTGAGTTAGAGACCCTGATTGATTTGCTGCGAGACCCAGAATCAAAAACGACACCGCTATTTGGATGTCTGTCCGACGAAGCAACTACCACATCCGTTATGGAAAATTTTGTTAAGTGGGCCAAGAACCACCCTGAAAAGACAAACGAATTTGCAATGATCGGAATACAACAATCAGTCGCTAAACAATGGCCCTGCCCCGATATCTCTAGCCCTGCCCTGATATCTCTAGCCCTGTTCGTCATTGACGGCGATACCGTGCGTCTCGGTGAGGAGCGCATACGCCTGATCGGGATTGATACACCAGAGATGAAAGGCCGGGCTGAATGCATCGCTGAACAGCTGCTGGCTGATCAGGCCACCAAGCGCGCCCGCGATCTGTTAGGTGGTCCGGATGTGGTTATCCATCGAACGGGCAAGCTGGACAGGTACAAACGTTCACTGGCCACCATCACGGTTGATGGCATGGATTACGGACAGATGATGATTGATGAGGGCTTGGCGGTGAAGTGGTCAGGGCGGCGTGAGGATTGGTGTGACTAAACAACTATTCCGTTTGTTTAAATTTGTTTTTCCATCTAAAAATATTATCTGCCACGGCTCTTCTCATCAAATGGTACGACATTAGCGGCTTCATTACCGCCAAGCGCCGCCGCAATTGTATTGCCAATGGTGTTTGCGGCATGCTGCACCGGGTCATTGGCAAGATGGGCGTAGCGCTGGGTGGTGGAGGTTTGAGTGTGACCAAGAATTGCGCCTAGAACTGGTAAGTTAAACCCACCAGCGACACCAAAGCTGGCAAAGGTGTGGCGCAAGTCATGCAATCGAACATCCTCAAGCCCGGCCTCTTTACGCACAGCGCGCCAGACCTTGCCTATCCCCTGAAAGTATCCCCCACCAGATATGGCCGGGAAGACATAGGCACTGTCCGCTATTCTCATAACGTTAGCTAGGATGGTTGCAGCCGCCGGTGTCAGGGGAAAGGTCTTTGCACCGGTTTTTGAATCTTCAAGACGTACTAGGTTACGCTCAAAGTCGATCTCTGACCATTTTAGCGCCTCAATCTCATTACGGCGCGCCCCAGTGAGCGCCAGCAAGCGAATGATGCTCAGCCCATGGGCATTGACGCCTTGGTTCTCAGCGGCTGTCAGCGCTACGCCGAGACGTTTTAGTTCAACAGCAGACAAGAAGCGCTCACGCTTGGCTTCCTTAAATTTTTGTATCCCCCTGCAAACTGTGCTGCCATCAACACGCAATCCCCAGTGTTCAGCCTTACTCAGCATGTGAGAGACTAACGCAAGGCAACGGTTAGCCTGATATGGCGCATCTCTCATGCTTAGGTGAAAGCGTACTATTTCCGGGCGTTGAATGTCTTTTATTCTAATATGCCCTAAAGCCGGAAGCACATGAAGACGTAGTTGGCGCTTACTTTCTTCGATTGAACGAGGCTTGTTATGCGCTTCAGCATGATCCCTAATATAACGCGCACTGAACTCAGCCACGGTTTCAGACTTGCGATCTTCTTCCAGTTCCCGCGCTGGGTCTTTTCCTGCCTTCACCCGCCCAAGCAAGGTAATGGCTTCATCCCGTGCCGCTTGGGGTGTCCATACCCCACCGCCTGATCTGGGGTGTCCATGTTGCCCAATAGTAAACCAGCGTTGGTGATTATGAATACGGTATTTCAAGACATAGCTTTTGGTGCCCGCCTTGGTGGTGCGTAACCCAAAGCCGGGCAGCTCTCTATCCCAAAGCACAGAGTCGGGCGGTGCATTGTCTACCGTGCGTTTTGTTAGCTTGGGTTTCATGGTCTTACCTTGGTTGCAAATCGGTTCGTGCAACCACCGTGCAACCAATTAAACGGAAAAGCAAGGATATCTCCAGACAATAGAAGGCACAATTAGTGAATGATAACAGCATTCTATGCATCTTATGGACACAAGGTAAAACCTATTAACTCAGACTACGAATCTGGGGGTCGGGAGTTCGAATCTTCCTCGGCGCGCCATTTTTCTGGCGCTAACACGGTGCTGGTTTCTGGTGCTAACGCGGTGCTGGCGCCCGCTACTTGAGCGCGGACTTGGTTCAAGGTTTTACCTCTCACCTACATCATTCCAACTCATCCGAACAATCAGGCCCGTAACCGCTCGACTTCTTGCAGGGTGCCCAACATTTCGTGAGCGACTTCGCGTAATGCTCCGGCTGGGTCGTGCAAGCGGTTTTCGTGGGCGGCCAGTTCCATATCGCCACAGGCTTTGGCCAGCCGCACGGCACCAATATTGCCACTTAAGGATTTCATGGCGTGGGCCGCCGAGGCGATGGCCTGCAAGTTTGCATTGGTGATTTCGCTTTGTAGGCGCTGCATGGATTTGGGCGCATGCTCCACAAACATGCCCAAAACTTTGGATTTCAGGTCCGTGCCAGTCTGGGCCTGCATCTGGGCCAAGGATTGCAGCACGGCATCATCGATCAACGCAGCAATTTCTGTGGTTTCAGGTTCATATTGCTCAATGATCTCGGCCTTGAACCCACGATCGACCAGTGAGCGGATCAATAGAGGTCCGGTGGCGCTTCCCTGTGCGGCGACCAGAACCTTTTGGGTCGGCTCTTGCGGTGCAGCTTCGAGTTCGGCCCACTGATCCCACGGGATTTCAAAGTAAAATTCGGAGCCTTCGCCCAATTCCGAGTTAATGGCGATACGACCGTCCATCGCCTCGACCAGTTTCTTGCAAATGGCCCGACCCAAACCGGTCCCGCCGTATTTGCGTGTGGTGCTTTGGTCGGCTTGTGAAAAGCTGTCAAAAATACTCTCGAGCTTGTCTTGCGCCAAGCCAATGCCGGTATCAAACACAGAAAATCGTAGCTTTGCATCATCCTGACGCGGGGTCACCATAATCGAGACATGCCCGGTCTCGGTAAATTTCAGCGCATTGTTGACCAGATTGGACAGGATCTGATTGAGGCGCACCGGATCGCCAATGATCGTATCTGGCACGCGAGGATCCACATAGGAGGCGATATCCAATCCGCTGGCTGAGGCTTTTTCCCAAAATAAATCCAGCACATTGGACAATAACTCACCCGGTGCCACGTCGATCTGTTCCATCTCCATATGCCCGGCTTCAACCTTGGAAAAGTCCAGAATATCATTGATGATCCCAAGCAGGCTTTGCCCGGATTTCACAATCACTTCGGCATAGCGCTGGTGGCGCACGGACAAGCGGGCTGCCGACAACAATTCAGCCATGACCAACATGCCGTTCATTGGAGTTCGAATTTCATGGCTCATGGTAGCCAGAAACTCAGACTTGGCCTGATTGGCATTTTCAGCCACCTCAACTGCCTCTGACAGTTCGACCGTGCGCTCTGCTACGTCCTGTTCCAGTCGATCACGGTGTTTGGACAGTCGTTCATCACGCTCGTGAATATGTCCCATCATCTGGTTAAACGCATCAACCAACTTGCCGATTTCGTCTTTTGACGTGGGCTGCACAGATCGGGTGAAGTCCTGGTTGGCTTCGATATCTCTCATTGCTTTGGATAGATCACGAACTGGCCGGGTAATGCTGCCTTGCATCCAGAACGAAACCAATATGCCCAATCCTGCCGCCAAAAATTTTCCCGCCATAAACCACTTCTCGTTCAATTACGGCTGATCTGGAAAACACCCAATTCAATGCCGAGCCGCTGCTGTCTGTGCGGCTTCGGTCCGAATCCAGTACGACGGCGGAGCCCATATTGGCAAACAAGCGCCCATCCTCATCGTAAACCGCAACCAGTTGGATGCCGGGCGTTTTGGCAATGGCAGTCAGGCCCAGAATGATGGCCAGTTTTGACGAATGGACATGGAAAAGAAGACCCGTTTTGTGTTTGCTGTCTTGATCTAGTCTTATTTTACTTAGTATTTTCCTGTTGTTTTCGGCATTCCGTTTTTAATTCAAAATTGAGCGATTTCGGATAGATTGTATTTGATCTTGCGGTCACGATGACTGCACAGGTCGAACAATTAGACGTACCGGAATCTTCGGCAAGTACCGAAGATCAGCCGGATCCAGCCTTGCTTTGGGGAGAAAAGCAGCGGGTATTGCTGATTGATGACGATCCGATCCAGTTACAAATTGCCAGCGCCACGTTGGGCGGTCATGAGTATGACGTAACCACGGCTGATGATGGCTGGGACGGGATCAACACCCTAAAAGAACAAGATTTTAATCTGGTTGTGGTTGATTTGGACATGCCCCGGCTGGATGGGTACGGTTTTATCGTCGAAGCGCGTAAACTGGAAAAATGCCAGCATTTACCCATCATGGTGGTATCCGGCCGTCAGGATGTGGTGTCGATTGACCGGGCTTATGATGCTGGCGCGTCTTCATTTATGGACAAGCCGGTCAATTGGGATTTGTTTCGCCGTCAGGTTCGGTGTGTATTGCGGAACGCTGACACCCAAAATCGCCTCCGCGATATTGGCGCGAGCGCCCGCAAGGATGCCTCACTGGCGAACATCTGTTTCAAACCGTATTGGAGCAATCCCGTACATGGCTTGGTGAAGTGGATCGGGCACGGGAATTTTCCGTGATGTCCTGAAGGGCAAACTGGACCCAACTAATTTACCCGACGCGCTGCACGACCTAAATGGTTTGGACGCAGATGCCCGCGAAACCTTGAAAATGCGCCAGATGGACCAGGCCATATTATGCCGGGCCAGAAATTTGCGCGCCGCCAGCTTTGATGCCAGCCAAATATGGCCCGATTTGGTGGCCAGTCTTGAACAAACCGCCAAAAAACCCCATTGAATTGATGGTTAGCAAAACAGATGCCTTTGCCACACAAATCAGCGTTGAGGGTGATTTGGAATTGTTACAATTCGCGCTGGGCAAATTGGTCTACAATGCGATCGCCGCCGCGCCGGAGGGTTCTCGAATCGAATGTGCTTCGGGAGATGCAACCCGGGGCAGTTTCATTTTGAAGTGATCGATTCCGGATTGGGATTTCGGCAAAGCGAAGCTGATAGCATCTTGCATCCAAAAAACCATTCTTGGTCATTGCGTTCGGGAACCGGTCTGTTGGTCGCCGATAAAGTTGCACGGCTGCACGATGGGCGATTGACCTTCGCAGAGGCCAAACCCGGCGGAACCCGAGCTCAAATCATCCTGCCAAAATCCAAGATCAAGCGTGATGAAAGCTAAATGCAGACATATCCTTCGCCGCTGGCTTGGCGCAAAAGGCGGCAATGTCGCCCTTAACTTTGCACTAATCGCACCGGTTTTGATGGCGATGATCGGCTTTGGCATTGACTATAGCACTTGGAACAACCAATCAGATCGTTTGCAAGCGGCAACCGATGCCGCTGCCATTGCGGCCGCCAGCGAGATGTATCTGGCCAATGCAAGTGTTTCCCAAGTTTCCAGCACCGCTCAGATCGTTGGAAGCGCCAATTTAGCCACGCAAATGGATGCCCACGGCAATGCGCCTGTTGGTACATTTGCCACGGAAGTGCTGGTTGATAATGGTGGGATCAAAGTAATTGCAACACAAGAACGAATTCGCAATTTCACTGGCTTGATTCCGATGGAATTGGCTCCCTTTACCACCAGCGCCATTGCCCGCCCGATGGGCGGCGGTCGGATTTGTGCAGTCATGCTGGAGCCAGATAAATCCAAAGCGCTCTACATGACGAAGAAATCTCGTTTAACCGCAAAAGGGTGCGCGATTTACTCCAACTCAACCAGCTCGCAAGGTTTGGTGGTGGATAGTTCGGCTAAACTGATTACTGAATTCACCTGTTCGGCTGGCGGTAAATCCGGCAAAACCTTTAATTTTGAGCCGCAACCGCAGATGGACTGCCCGCCGATCGCCGACCCGCTTCGGTATCGACCAGAACCCAAAGTTGGTGCCTGTAAATTTAACGACACGGTGATCAAAGGCAAGAAACAGACCCTTTCGCCCGGCGTGTATTGTGGTGGCTTGACCGTAAAAGACAAAGCGGATGTTACTTTAAAACCCGGTATTTACATTATCAAGGATGGTCAGTTTAAGGTCGAAAAAGGCGGGTCAGTTACCGGCAGCTATGTTGGGTTCTTTTTTACGGGGAAGAAGTCCGTGCTTTATTTTGCAGCAGATTCCCATATCGATTTGAAGGCTCCCAAAGACGGGGAAATGGCTGGTATGTTATTTTTCGAATCCAGAGCCATGACCCCAAAAGACAAAGGAAAAGCCAAGCAATTGATTAAAAGCAATGACGCCCGAAACCTGTTGGGCACGATCTATATGCCCAAAGGCGCGCTGCATGTGGAAGGTAAAAGCCCGATCGCGGATCGTTCTGCCTATACCATTATTGTAGTAAAATCCCTACAGATCGACGAAGGCCCCAATCTGGTCCTGAATATCGGCTACGGCGATACTGACGTGCCGGTACCAAACGGCGTAGGCCCGGTAAACGCCAACGTGGCGCTGGTCCAGTAAATCGTCCTAATTTATGATGGTGCTGGTAGAGAGAACTAATCTCGAACCAAACCTGTCCTCAAGTAGCGAGCGTAAGCATCGCGATAGCGCCAGAAAAATGGTGCACCCGGCGCGATTCGAACGCGCGACCTCTGCCTTCGGAGGGCAGCGCTCTATCCAGCTGAGCTACGGGTGCTAAAGGCGATATTGCCTTGGGATTTCGCCGGAACCTAGCCGAAGCTTATTGTGCAGGCAACGGGCAGTTACAGGTTTATTTGTCTCCGTACAAGGCGCAAGGGGCAGTGCTAAGATGGACTGCCAGAGGTCAGGGATAAAAACACATCTTCGAGATCTGGTTCTTGCGTCTGTAAATCCGAAATGGAAATACCGCTGGCCCGAACCTGTTCAATCAACTGCCCGACGCTTTGCGTCCCGGCCCGATACCGAATGTGCAAGGCACCGGCCTCGTCCAGCTCTGCCTGTAAATCGGACAGGCTTTGTGGGATCTGCTCCAACCTCTCTTTGGGTTGAATGGTCAGGGTTTTATGATCCATACGCTTCAGCAATTTTTCCTTGGCTTCACAGGCCACAACCTCGCCATGATTGATGATGGCAATGGTATCGCACAGCTCTTGCGCCTCTTCGAGATAATGGGTGGTTAGAATGATGGTCGCGCCGCGCGCGTTCAACTCGCGCACATAATTCCACAATTGCTTGCGAAGTTCGATGTCCACTCCGGCCGTAGGTTCATCCAGCACCAATACGGGCGGAGAATGGACCAATGCTTTGGCCATCAACAATCGTCGCTTCATGCCGCCAGACAGGGACCGGACATAGGCGTTGGCTTTGTCGGCTAGTCCCATGGCCTCGAGGATTTCCATGGACCGGCGTTCTTTCTTGGGTACGCCATAAAACCCGGCCTGATATTCCAGACTTTCAATCGGCGTAAAAAACGGGTCCATATTGATCTCTTGTGGCACCACGCCGATGGCGGCGCGGGCCTGACGCGGATTTTGATCAATATCCACACCCCATATTTCACCGCGCCCGCCGGTTTTCTTTACCAGTCCGGCAAAGATATTGATCAGGGTCGATTTTCCGGCTCCGTTCGGACCGAGTAATCCAAAAATCGAGCCGCGCCGAATATCCAGACTAACGCCCTTTAGCGCCCGGATCGGTGGCAACCCTTTTTGGGCCGGATAGGTTTTTTCCATGTCAAAGGCGCGCAAGGCAAACTCAGGGAGTGTTTCGATCTTGTCTGACAATTTATCCGCCTCAACCCAAGGCCCGCATTGACCAATGGGCACAGGTGCATAACTATGTGTTTGGCAGTGCAATCACAAGCAGGCGGAGCTGAAAAAATGGCCAATACCGAAAACAACCCGCGCAGCGAGGCTTTGGACGTCTTTGTAGATACCGCGCGCGTTTCCTGCGATGGCGGCACATCCGGCCATCCCAAAGTGTATTATGATCTGAATGAAGATGGTGAGGCGTGGTGTTTTTACTGCTCCCGGCATTTCATCCGCCAAAGCGCAAAAGCAGATTAGTCACCGAATTTTACTACGGGACCGAGCTAAAATATGGCCATCACCAAACCAATGGACGAAAACAGCCACCTGATTCTGGTGGATGGTTCGGCTTATATTTTTCGCGCCTACCATGCCTTGCCGCCTTTGACCCGAAAGTCGGATGGCATCCCGGTCGGGGCAGTCGCCGGGTTTTGTAACATGCTATGGAAGCTGACGGAGGACACGCGAGACGAAGATCACGCCACCCATTTTGCGGTTATATTTGATGCAAAAGGCAAGACATTTCGCAACGAGATTTATGACCAATACAAGGCACACCGCCCGCCCGCTCCGGAAGACTTGGTTCCGCAATTTGCCTTGGTTCGTGATGCCACCCGTGCTTTTGGCCTGCCCGCGATTGAAGAGCCGGGTTTTGAGGCGGATGATCTAATTGCCACTTACGCCTTTGAGGCAGAAAAGCGTGGTGCAACGGTAACCATTATCTCGTCGGATAAAGACCTGATGCAATTGGTTACCGACAAAACCGATATGTTGGACCCAATGAAAAACCTGCGTATTCGGGCCGAACAGGTGCGGGACAAATTTGGCGTAGGGCCGGATCGGGTCATTGACGTACAAGCCTTAGCTGGAGACAGCGCTGACAACGTACCGGGCGTTCCGGGGATCGGCGTAAAAACCGCAGCAGCTTTGGTTGAGGAATTTGGTGATCTTGAAAGTATTTTGGCTGGTGCCCACACGATCAAACAAAACAAACGCCGTGAAAACCTGATTGAATTTGCCGATCTGGCCCGGATCAGCTTGGAACTAGTTACGTTACGCAAAGATACCCCGATGCCCGATCCTCTGGATGATCTGGGTTGTTGCGATGTAGAATCAGAGGTTTTGCTGTCTTTCTTGCAAGATATGGAGTTTTCAACCCTGACACGCCGGGTGCAGGCGGCGTTTGCTCTGCCAGCCGACCCGACAGAATTTGAAGACACCTCTACACCGGTGATCTCGGATGAGGGATACGAATGTGTAACCGACATGAAGGTGCTGCACAGTTGGATAGACAAGGCCTATAAAGCCGGACGGGTTGCAGTGGATACCGAAACGGATCGTTTGTCGGCCACCCATTCCAAACTGGTCGGTATTTCCCTGTCTCATGCACCGGGGTTGGCTTGTTACATTCCATTGGGACATACCGGGGCCGGGGATTTGATGTCGGTCGTACCGGCGCAACTGGGCCTGAAAGAAGCACTAGACGCGTTGGCTCCTTTGTTACGTGATCCCAATGTGCTGAAGATCGGCCAAAATCTGAAATATGATATGGGGGTGTTTCACCGCTATGGGATTGATCTAACGCCAATTGATGACACGATGTTGTTGTCTTACGTATTGGATGGCGGCAAACACCGTCATGGTATGGACGCGTTATCAGAACGGTATTTGGGCCATGTACCTATTCCGTTCAAACAGGTTTGCGGCGTTGGCAAATCACAAATCAGTTTTGCCCAAGTTGATCTGGAACCGGCCACTAAGTATGCGGCCGAAGATGCCGATGTCACTCTTCGTTTGTGGCAGATATTAAAACCAAGATTAGCCGCCGAGAAAATGAGCGTTGTTTATGAAACGCTGGAGCGGACCATGCCCCGGGTTTTGTCAGATATGGAACTGGCTGGAATACGGGTGGATCGGGCCGAGCTGTCGCGGCTTTCGTTGAAATTTGCACAAAAAATGGCCGAGTTTGAGGATGAAGCCAAAGCACTGGCCAAACGCTCGTTTAATCTGGCCTCGCCCAAGCAATTGGGTGAAATTCTGTTTGATGAAATGGGGCTTTCCGGTGGTAAAAAAACCAAAACTGGGGCCTGGAAAACCGATGCCAAGGTGTTGGAACAATTGTCAAATGACGGCCATGAATTGCCCAAGACCATTTTGGGCTGGCGGCAATTACAGAAACTGAAGAGCACGTATACAGATGCGTTGGGTGCGGCGGCAGACCCCGAAACCTCGCGGGTGCATACCTCTTTCATGTTGGCCTCGACCACAACGGGCCGCCTTGCGTCCAGTGATCCCAATTTGATGAATATTCCAATTCGCACCGAAGAGGGTCGCAAAATCCGCGCCGCCTTTGTGGCGGAGAAGGGTAAGTTGTTGCTCAGTGCTGACTATAGCCAGATCGAATTGCGCGTGTTGGCCCATATTGCCGAGGTGGGAACCTTGCGTCAGGCATTTGCCGATGGACTGGATATTCATGCCATGACCGCCTCCGAGATATTCGGTGTGCCGATTGAGGGTATGGACCCAGGTATCCGTCGCCAAGCCAAGGCAATTAATTTTGGAATTATCTACGGTATTTCCGCATTCGGGTTGGCGATCCAACTTGATATTTCACGAAGCGAAGCAGCTGATTATATCAAAGCCTATTTTGCCAAATTCCCGGGCATTCGGGATTATATGGAAGCCACCAAGGCCAGTGCTCGTGAAAACGGCTATGTCAGCACCTTGTTTGGGCGAAAATGCTGGTGCCAACAGATCAATGACAAAAACCCGATGAACCGAAATTTTGCGGAACGCCAAGCGATCAATGCACCCATTCAAGGCACAGCGGCCGACATTATGCGCCGCGCTATGATTCGAATGCCACAAGCCCTGCAAAGCTCTGGTCTGTCGGCTACCATGTTGTTGCAGGTCCATGATGAATTGGTGTTTGAAGTAAAAGAAGCTGAAGTGGATCAACTGGCCGAACTGGCCGGGAATGTTATGCAAAATGCCTGCGCGCCGGCGCTTGAACTATGCGTGCCACTGGTGGTCGATAGTGGTGCCGGGCCAAATTGGGATGTAGCACACTAGGAAAATCTCTTCCGGTTCGAGTTATTTTGCTAAAGTCCGGGCCTGATCCATCATGCGCCCAACGATACGGGTTGTGTTGATTGTAGCTTGGTCACCAGCTTGCAACGCCGTTCTGACTTGCTGTGACCGCAATTGTTTCAGCACACGTCGACACACATCATCCGAGCAGGTTCCTACGGTGAGAATACCGGCATCACATAGTTTCATCAGGGAGTAGGCAATCTCGATCGCTGGCTTTTTTTGTTGCTCCAACTGGTTCAACACGTCGGTATCTTGCACGACTTCAGCGCAAAGTGCGTCCAATTGAGCAAATAATTCATCACGATCGGCTGGTGCAAAACTGCTGCTTCTGACGATGCGTTGGGCATGGGCGATTTTGGCGATGCGGGACAATGGCTTGTCCGGCCCATGCGCGAACCAGGTTCTGGTTTTATGCGCTCCGATAACCCCGCGCAAATATGAGGCGAGTTTTACCTTATTGTGATCGCCAACAATACTTTCTTCGAACTGGACCAGTTTTCGAATTTCTTCCGATGCGTTGTTATGGCACGTGCCAAGCAAAGTTTGAATCGTTTCGTTTTCCAACAAACGGGCCGAACGCGAAGCAAAGGCTTCGGCCAGCCGGTCAATCGGCGCCAAGGCTTGGTCAACCCGGGTCATTCGCGAAGCCAATGTTCGGTTCAATTCGACCTCGCGATCAAAATCGTCTGGAAACAGCCGCCTAGGCCCGGATAATTCCCGAAATACCCGGGCGCTCAAGGCGCTTTGGGTCACCGGAAGTCGTTTCGATGAAATGGCGATGGCCAGCATTTGAGCACCATTCGTCCCGCCTTGCGGCGCATTACCGATCAGTATATCGGTAATGCGATCCAGTCGCTCGCCCAGATTTTTACCATCAACCAGTGCATCCAAGGCGTACGGCAAGGATGCCGTTTCCGAAAGAAACTCATCGAGCATTTCAATGGATACTTCAAATCCTTCGCCTTCGACCAAAGCGTCAGATACACACCCGGCCAAAAAAGAAAACTTTTCATCCCATTTTTTCATCGACATCATGGCTTGTGCCAACGCGTGACGCAGGGCAAAGCCAGGTTCGGAATGCGCCCGAGTCGCGACAAAGGTTGCGCTGTACCCTTTCTTTTGGAAGCCGGGCAGGGCGTTGCTTTTATCAAGTTTTCGCAATCGGTCGGTCGATTTGTCGGCCAGCTCGGTCAGACGTAACACAATATGTTGCACCGAACACTCCTGAGCACCGGCTTGGGCAATGGCTACTTTTTGAATGGCGTGTTGTCGGTCGAACCCAGCTGCTGCAAGGGTTTCTGCCAGATCAGGCCGGTGCAGCAATTCGATAACGCTGATACCGTTTCGTTTCAACCAAGGTCCCAATGCTCGCCCCAAAGTGCGCCGGGCATGTAAGGTGTAAAGATCAGAAGGAGTCGAGCAAGGCGGGTCCATCCGGTTGTTTTCGCGTAATTTTCGTTGATGATTTTCCGGTCCCTTGGAAAAAATAGAAACCGAATGGAAAACATTATTGATTTCATCAAATGATTCTTTGGTCACCCGGACTGAAGTTTCCTCAGACGCGTCACGTTCGGTTTTGGCTGTTTCAAGGGCTTCTGTCCGATCTTCACAGGCCATGGTCAGGTTCCAACCGGCCTTTTTGTGTCTTTTGACAAACACTTCATAATGGATATTTGCGCTCATCGGTTGTCCCCGGCAGTTGAATTTTTGTAAAACTAACGATAAGGGCTTAAGGCCTTATGAAAGTCGCAATTGTGCCGACTTTTCGTCTTGTGCCCATGCAGTACTCATTGGAACAGCAAAACCAGTTTGGGGATTACCATGACCAATATTGCCCTTGTCGACGATGATGAGAATATTCTGACCTCAGTTTCCATGTTTCTGGAAGGCGAAGGCTTTGAGGTTCGATGTTATCATGATGGTGTTACCGCATTAGCTGCTTTAACGGATTTACCGCCTGATCTGGCCATATTCGATGTTAAAATGCCGCGAATGGATGGTATGGAATTGTTACGTCGTTGGCGGCAAACTTCGGATGTTCCGGTCATTTTTCTCACTTCCAAGGGCGATGAAATTGATGAAGCTCTGGGCCTGCACTTAGGGGCCGACGATTATATCACAAAACCTTTTTCCCAACGATTGCTGGCCGGGCGGATCAATGCCGTCTTGCGCCGCACCCAAGGCACCAGCGGCGAGCGCGAGAACAGCGATGAAAAAGTCATTGTCCGGGGCAATCTTACGCTTGATCCAAATCGACATTCCTGTGTTTGGGATGGACAGCCGGTTCGCTTGACTGTCACCGAGTTTCTCATTCTGCAAGCATTGGCCAATCGACCCGGTTACGTGAAATCCCGTGACCAGTTGATGGATGCGGCCTATGATGATCAGATCTATGTAGATGATCGAACGATTGATAGTCATATCAAGCGTTTGCGTAAGAAGTTCCGGGTGGTGGACCAACAATTTGACTCGATTGAAACCCTTTACGGCGTCGGATACCGCTACAACAACGCCTGATTCTAGAAGGACGCGGACTTGGGGTGTTTCCAGACTCTCCCGGCAAATTCTGATTGCCAATTTGGCAGGTTTGCTTGTTCTGGTGATCGGCGTGCTGGTCTTGGATGAAATGCGCGAGGGGCTGATCGACGCCCGAATTGCCAATTTGCGGGCACAGGGCGAACTGATCGCTGGCGTGCTCGAAGAAACCTCCACCGTCGGCTCCCCCATACCGCGCATGGACTCGGAGCGGGCCAGAACGGTCATGAATGGGCTGTTTCTTTCGGATGCGGCGGCGCGCGTGCAATTGTTTGATGAATACGGCGGGATGATTACCGATAGTAATATCTTGCGGGATCAGGTTCGGGTCAATCCGTTGGCCCCGGTGCGCGATGAGGCCAGTTTTCGCAAAAAACTATCAGACTGGTTGACCGCGAGTGGCCGGTTTGTGGCGAGGTTTAACCCGTTTTCTCAAAATAATTCGCAGATAATTCGAACCCGAGCTGAAGAGGTTGGCTTTGCATTACTTGGAGAAACCGTGGCTGGCGAGCGCATTGATGAAAATGGCGAGCGGGTGGTCAGCGTATCGGTCCCTGTGCAGCACGTAATTGCCGTGTTGGGGGTAGTTACGGTTGAGAGCAATGATGTCAGCGAAATCGTGGCTGCGGAAAGGCGAGCTTTGTTCCCCTTTATTATTGTAGCCATTTTGGTCACTATGATGTCGTCGATTATGTTGACCGTTTTGATTGCCCGGCCCATTCGTTCGTTGGCCGAAGCAGCCGACCGGGTACGTCGCAGTGGCGGTCGTCAGGTTAATATCCCTGATATGTCGTCCCGACGCGACGAGATCGGCGATTTGTCGAAGTCATTGCAGAGCATGACGAGTGCGCTGTATGAACGTCTGGGTGCCATTGAAAGTTTTGCGGCAGATGTATCCCACGAGATCAAAAACCCACTGACCTCAATTCGCAGTGCGGTAGAGACTCTGCCCAATGCCAAAAATGCAGATGCCCGGCAAAAGCTCTTGAGCATTTTGAATTCTGACGTTTCGCGACTTGATCGATTGATCACCGATATTTCTGCCTCGTCCCGGCTTGATATTGATCTGGCCCGGGCGCGGGCTGAACCGATTGATTTACCCTTGTTTATCAGGGACATCATCTCGATTTACCAAGGAACACCTGCAGCCAAAGCCGTTTCGATCCAGTTTGAGCTGGCACCTGATGCGCCGCAAATCTTGTATGGTGTGGAAGAGCCGTTAGCGCGGGTCTTGCAAAACCTGATTGATAACGCGATTACGTTTTCACCCAAAAAGGGTAATATTACTGTTCGGTTGGGTACAAGTGGTGAGCTTGAAAATCGTACCGAATCCAATCCAATCGCCCGCATTGAGATCGAAGACCAAGGACCGGGCATCCCACCGGATAACCTGGAGACGGTTTTTCACCGATTTTATACGGATCGCCCGAAAGGGCAGAAATTTGGTACCCATTCCGGTTTGGGTCTGGCCATTGTCCGGCAGATTGTGTCGGCTCATAAAGGGCGAATTTGGGCCGAAAATGCTGTGGACAATGTCGACAAGATCACTGGAGCTCGCTTTGTGGTCGAATTACCACTGCGGCAATGACGAAAGCGCTAGCCAGCGATGAAACTTTGAGTTTAACTCCAGCATCATGATACGAGAAAAACCATGATTGGTCTGGTTGTTGTTACCCATGGTCATTTGGCCAAGGAGTTTGTTGAGGCGGTCGAACATGTGGTGGGCGGCCAGAAACAGATCGTGGCCATTTGTATTGAAGCTGACGATGATCTGGACCAGCGCAGCCGGGAAATTCGTGAGGCAGTCGAAGACGTTGGCGACGGCGATGGGGTCATTTTGCTGACTGACATGTTTGGCGGCACACCCTCAAATCTGGCACTGAAACTACTCTCGGCCGGACAGGTTGAGGTCTTGGCCGGGATCAATCTTCCAATGTTGATCAAGTTGGCTGAAGCCCGAAAAACCTTAAGTCTGGCCGAAGCCTGCGAGACCGCGTTGGAAGCGGGCCGCAAATATATGGCAATTGCTTCTGAAGTATTGGGTCGCCGGGAATGAACAAGTCAGATAGCGACAATTCTGTTTGCCAAAGCCAAGTGATCATTGTGAATGACAAGGGCTTGCACGCCAGAGCCGCCGCTAAATTCGTTTCGCTGGCGGCTGAATACACATCGGAAGTGTACGTTTGTTGCAATGGGGAACGAGTCAACGCTGATTCGATCATGGAACTGCTCATGCTGGCTTGTGAAAAAGGCAAGGCCGTTACCATTGAAGCAACAGGTCCAGATGCAGGCGACGCATTGGGCGCGTTGATCGAATTGATTGACGATGGGTTTGGTGAAAACCAATCGAGCCAATAACCAAATATAAAGATATCCTTATGTAATGATTGCCAAGTCGGTTCTGGATTGCTATAGGCGGCCCGGAAAACCGTTCTTGGGCACCGGATGACGGCTTTTTGGTGCCATTTTTCTCTCATGCCGAAATACTTGGGAGCGTCCTATGGCCGCCAATGATTATAAAGTAGCTGATATTTCTCTGGCCGATTGGGGCCGCAAGGAAATCGTGATTGCCGAGATTGAAATGCCCGGCTTGATGTCTATTCGAGCCGAATACGCGCAAAGCCAACCATTGGCTGGTGCGCGGATTATTGGCTGTCTGCACATGACCATTCAAACTGCCGTATTGATTGAAACCCTGACTGCATTGGGGGCCGAAGTTCGTTGGTCGTCTTGCAATATTTTCTCAACGCAGGATCAGGCTGCGGCGGCAATTGCTGCCACTGGTGTTCCGGTTTTTGCCTGGAAAGGTGAGACCGAAGAAGAATACGAATGGTGCATCAAGCAAACCATCACTGGTCCAGATGGCTGGAAACCAAATATGTTGTTGGATGATGGCGGTGACCTGACTCTGATTATTCACGAGAAATACCCAGAACTGATGGCCGACATCAAAGGCGTTTCCGAAGAAACCACCACCGGCGTGCATCGCCTCTATGAAATGGCCAAAGCGGGAACCCTGAAAATCCCAGCCATTAACGTCAATGATAGTGTTACCAAATCCAAATTTGATAACAAATATGGTTGCCGGGAAAGTCTGGTCGACGCCATCCGGCGTGGTACCGACGTGATGATGGCCGGTAAATTGGCCGTGGTTTGCGGTTATGGCGATGTGGGTAAAGGCTCGGCACAAAGCCTGTCTGGTTCCGGTGCGCGGGTGATCGTGACCGAGATTGATCCAATTTGTGCGTTGCAAGCTTCAATGGACGGCTTTGAAGTTCGGCGTCTGGACGATGTGGTGTCCAATGTGGATATCATTGTAACCACTACGGGTAACAAAGACATTGTCACAGCCGATCACATGCGCGCCCTAAAAGACATGGCGATTGTTTGTAATATCGGGCATTTCGACACTGAAATCGCTGTTGCTGATATGAAGAATTACAAATGGACCAATATCAAACCGCAAGTCGATATGATTGATCTGCCATCTGGCAACCGGATGATCCTTCTCTCCGAAGGTCGTTTGGTCAATTTGGGTAATGCGACTGGCCACCCAAGTTTTGTGATGTCGGCTAGTTTCGCCAACCAGACTTTGGCTCAGATCGAATTGTGGAACCATTCTGAAAAATATGATGTGGGTGTGTACACCTTGCCGAAGCATTTGGACGAAAAAGTGGCTCGCTTGCATTTAGCCAAATTGAGCGCAGACCTGACCATACTGACCGATGAACAAGCCGAGTATATCGGGGTTGATAAAGCCGGTCCGTTCAAAGGCGATGCCTATCGGTACTAGAAACAGCGTCACAGAATACAGAAAAGCGGGGTCTGAAAACAGATTTCGCTTTTTTTGTTTCTCTGATTAAAATCAGTTATTGTAATCTCAATGAACGGTTGTTACAAAAGAACAATACGAGAACAACTTAGAAAGTAATATTCAATTGGTAAAATTCGACCGTTATGCTGAACCAAGGAAAACAATTGCCCAGGTTGAAAAAATGCTTGCGCCAAGTTTTTGAAATTGAGCTGATAGAAAGAAAATCGATGACACAACTAAGAACTTCTTCGGCCACATTTCAAATACAACACCCTTGTGTCCACTTGATCACCCGATAAGACGGGAAGAATAAAATGGTGAGATGTGTAAGTATCTTTTCTGGAGCAGGTGGCTTAGATATTGGAGCCATCCGAGCGGGTGTCAATATAAATGCTTGTATAGAGCATGATAGTGATGCTGTGAAAACATTGCGGCTAAATCACACTCTTTTTTCTGGGGACATTCTTGAAGCCGACATTCAAGATATTGGATTTGATCAATGGCGTTCGGCTGATGAAACCATTTTGGTTGGAGGCCCACCCTGCCAACCTTTTTCAAAGAATGGATACTGGGTTAAGAACGATAATAGACTGATACAAAATGACCCTCGCAATATGCTTGGACAATATATTCGGGCGATATTGGAGTTAAACCCAAATGGTTTTCTTTTTGAAAACGTGGAAAGTATTTTGCATCCAACGAATCTAGAAACATTTGAAAAATTTATCGATGAAGCCAAGGCGCTTGGCTATGCATGCACTGTTTTCAAAACAAACTCCGCCGATTTTGGCGTGCCCCAAAAGCGGAAACGGGTTTTTGTATTTGGTATTCGGGGTGGAAAATCTTTGATACCATTGCCAATAGCAACACACTCTGACCCCACGAAAAAAAACTATGATGAGGCATTGTTACCGTACGTTGGAGTGAGCCGGTTTATTAAGAAATTTTCTGGCAAGAAATTTGCGGAACCGCAAGAAGATGCCAGCAATGGTACTTACTATAACGAACTTACGCATGTACCTGCGGGTAGAAATTATATGGCGCTTTCATCCTTGAAGAACTACGAAGGTCGTTCTTTCAGAGCGGGGGGGAGGTTCTGGAATTTTCTTTACAAACTGCACCCAGACCTTCCATCGATAACCATCGCGGCACAACCTGGGCCATGGGTTGGCCCATTCCATTGGGATAGCAGAAGGCTGCGTGTTCCTGAAATAGCGGCAATTCAAATGTTTCCTGAAAACTATAAATTTTTTGGTACACGACGCTCAATTCAAAAACAGATTGGCAATGCGGTTCCCTGTTTGCTAGGAGAAAAAATGGTCAAGCATTTAATGGAGCACCTAAAATGACGCTAGACCGTTCTTTATTACATCACTTTGTACGCGATGCCTTAGGGGCTTATACTGAGAACTTCAGAGGCCCTGACCGGCAAAGCCCAATTAGTTTGACACTCAATGGAACGACTTACTCTCTTCATATTTCATATATTCACGACGCTCACCGCCAAAACCCTGATGAATATCGAATTCAAATAGATCGGCATGAATTTGATATATTGGCCGAACGTCAAGAAGCAGGGCATAGAATTGCCTTCATGGGAGTGTTCGAAGGTGGAGGTGGGTTTGTTGGGTGGGAACCTCTATACGCATTTTCGTTGACGGCAAAAAAACGTGTTTCACTTTATTGCCGCCTTTCGCAACTTGCTGCAATCGAAACGAACCAGAGTTCCGTATACGAATTCAAATCACAAAAACTTGGTAAGCGTACTGGTGCAATAGCATTGGCACCAAACATTCTCGGCTTTTATTTGGAAAATTTGGAAAGTTTTCACGACCTAACCTCCGAAGATGCCGTGAAAATGGTGCTAACCCAAAATGAGGCTGCCTATACTGAAAATACTTTTGGGGACCTTTATGAATTTGAAGTAACCGATGGAGATAAGCGTGAAAAATTCACCTACGAACGGAAAGCTTATCCACGTGACCCGCGCTTCAAAAAGTCGGTATTGGGAGCTTACGAAAAAAGGTGTTGCATCTGTGATCGTCAGCTTGGAATTGTGCAGGCAGCCCACATAATTCCGCATTCAGAAAAAAGCTGCCCCAACTCCGTCCAAAACGGGTTGGCATTGTGCATTGAACACCACCGCTTATATGATGATGCGTTGCTGTTACCTGCGCCCAATCGAAAACTATTTTTTAACACCGAACGAGCAGAATATCTATGCCAAACTGGGCAGGGGAGAGGACTAGATGAAATTAAGGAGTTATCACGACGAGGCTACAGCATACCAGCAGAGGCGCGCTTCCAACCATTGGACGAATATCTCCAAAGAGGGCTCGACCTGCGCTTGGCAGGTTGATTTAGAGGCTGTTTTACAGCTTTCAGAGGAAGCTGAAAAAGAGCTGTCCTACCTATCCAATTGTGGGTCTGAACTGGCGCGCAAACAAACTGGTTCTTATTACACACCGACTGACGTATCTGCATTTTTCTGGAACGAATTTTTCTCGTTAGGCGAAATCGACACATCACAAAAAGCAACCAGTTTTATTAAAAATCATGCCTTTATTGAACCGTCTGTTGGGGCCGGGGCTATTGTGTTTTCATTGCTTTTAAAGCTTGCAAAGCTTGGTGTTGATAAATCAGCTATTACCAATATTGACTTGACTCTCATTGATATAAACGAACAGGCGCTGTCTTTTGTGGAAAAGCAATTTGCTATCTTATCAAAGAGATGGGGAACCAGCTTTCCAAATTTGAAATTAGTGCGCTCTGATTTTCAAAAGATTCGTTTTAAGAAAATTGAACGCCCATACTTCTTCTTCGGAAACCCGCCGTTCGTAACAAATAGGAAAGGTAAATCCAGATGGAATAATTTGTTCGCCGATTTTGTTGAAACTTCCCTTAAAAATATCAATGGAGTTGGCAGTTTACAATTTATCCTTCCTCTATCAGTGGCTTTTAGCCGGGATTATTCTGATTTGCGAAAATGCATGCTGGAGCATAACCGAAATATCTCACTATCTCACTTCGATAACATACCAGACACGCTCTTCAAGTCTGGAAAACCGGAGCATACAAACTCAAACAAGGCTAACAGCCAAAGATGCTCAATTCTCACTGTGCGACCGGCTGATACGCTGCGTATACGGTCAACATCACTAATTCGTTGGTCAAAGTATGATCGTAAAGAAATATTATCTCAATCACCTCAATATCACGAAATATCATCCTACCGATTCAACGATCAGTTTCCCCGCCCTGAAAATAGTTTAATTCTAAAATATATAACTCAGTCATTAGGTGGCATCCAGTTAAGTAGCCTTCTATCCAACAATGGAAAATGCAAATTGTATGTGAGTGTGGTTGCTAGAAATTACATAGGGTTTCGTGAGGGTCATGTACCTAATTCTCACCAACTATGCTTTAGCAGTAAGCGGGACTTTTACCGCGCCCTTCTTATTCTAAGTTCCGATTTGTTCTTCGATTACTGGCGAACTATTGGCGATGGTTTCCATGTAACAAAAGGAAACATTCTTAATTTTCCTTTGCATGACCATTTAGATGAAGTTGTTTTTCCCAAGTTGACCACCACACAACGAATTTGGGCGGACCGAGATAAATATAGAAAAACAAAACTTAACTCTGGAAAAATAACGTCTTCTTATGATTTTTCGAAAAGGATGCCCTCCCTTATGAAGGAATATTGGTTTCTCAAGCAAGAAACAAAATGCTGACCCAAGTAAGATCGTATAATTGAGATTGGTAACCATGATTTTAGTCGGGTAAGTTCCTGTTTTTTTTATCTACTATTCCCAAACCACTCGCCTTCAAACACCACGCTCTTGATCTCGATATCGCGCAAGCCAGTACAAATCGAAGCAATTTATTTTTCATGATCAGCAATATCTGCTTCTTCGTGTGCATGTTGTTTCATCAGGTTCGCGCGGAATTTGCTTTGTACCACGTCGGTCATAATGATCACGGCTAGAATGAAGTAGAAGGTGGCTTTGCTCATGGCTTCAACCGGATGCCCGGCCAGTTTCACATGGGCCAGATGGCCGCCTTCGGTAATCAGCATGATCCCCACCACAAACAGAATGAATAGGCCCATCACCTCATACATCCGGTTGCGCTTCAAAAACTCGGCCACATAGTCGGCGAGCAAAATCATCATGATGCCGCTGATGATTACCGCAATAGCCATAACCAGAAACACATCGGACAGAGCCATGGCTGACAAGATACTATCGAATGAGAACACCAGATTCATGAGCACAATCCAGAACAGAACCCGGAACATGCTTTGTCCGCCACCTGCATCTGGACCATCAATGTCGTGCACCGCCAACAAGTGCATGATTTCTTTCATGGCCGTGTAAATAATAAAGCCACCACCGACCAAGGTAATCGTCGAATGCACATTGAAACTGGCTTCGAATATGCCTTTGAAATGTGCCGAGAAAAACGGTTTTTGAAACAGCTCAACCGCTTGCATCACGACGAACAACAACACAATCCGAAACACAATGGCAATACCAATGCCAAGGCGGCGAACCAGCGCCTGTTTATCGGCTGGCGCTCGTTTGCTTTCAATGGAAATGTACAGCAGATTGTCAAAGCCAAGTACGGCCTGCAACAAGACGAGCATGGCCAGCGTAAACAGATTTTCGACGGTAAATAGCGCTTCCACAACAACCCCTTTTGTATTTTTGAAAGGCTAGTGTACGCGATTCCGAATTTGGCTCAATGGTGCTGGCTTCTGGATTGCCTCAAAACGGCAAGGCAACCGAAATTCCGGCATCTACCGTCAAATTGATCCCCGTGATGGCAGATGCATCATTGGAAGCCAGAAACAAACAGGCCTTGGCGATGTCATTTGGCTGCACCACCCGGCCCAGAGGTGCTGCCTTATTCCAGCGGGCCACGCCTTCCGGCCAGTCGTCTGCCAAGGTTTTGCGCCAGACCAGACCCGGCGACACGGTATTGACCCGAATGCCGTCCGGGCCAAATTCCCGGGCCATATTACGAGCCAGTGCCAACATCCCGGCTTTGGCTGCGCTATAATGGTCGATTTGTTCTTGCGCGAGACTAGCGGCTATCGAGGCGATGTTGACAATAACCCCTGCGCTCTGGTTGGCCCGCCAAGCTTTGACCGCTTCGCGAGCGCACAAAAAGGCCGAGCGCAGATTGATGGCCTGTACGTCATCCCATTGTTTTGCTTCCATGGTGAGTAGTTCAGCCATCGGGAAGGCGCCAGCATTGTTGATCAGGATATCGGGTAGGGTTCCGTCGTTGGCCATGCGGGCAAAGACTGCTTCGACTTCGGTTTCCTGCGCCACATCAAACCCGATGCAAATGGCCTCGCCGCCTGCTGTGACAATCTGCTTACGGACCTGTTCAGCGCTTTGCTGGTTGCGGCCATAGCCTAGCAACAAGTTTGCTCCGGCCTCGGCCATTTGGGTAGCGATTACCGCACCAATGCCGCCACTGGCTCCGGTAACCAATACAGTTTTGCCAATCAGCTTCATCAAATTTCTCCGGTCAGGGTTTGGATCAGTTGTGCGTGATTCGGAAATTGCCTTTGCAAACCGGCCCGATCTGCCGGGCGATAATCTTGATCCATGTAACCCGGGGTCATGGTGGTGCCGAGCAGCGCAAACTCTCCGCCCTCCATCAGATGAGAGCCATGCCAGCAATTGGCTGGTACTTGCATTTGCACTTGTTGCCCTGCGCCAATATCTTGGCCCAGGATCAGTGTGCGACCTGATGTGCCCTTTTCAAGGATCAGCATCTCTACCGGATCACCCAGATAGAAATGATAGGTTTCGGCAATCGGTAACCAATGCAGTTGTGAGCGCGGCTGGTCCGGAGTCAGCAAATAATAGATCACCGAATACGCAGCTCGACCGTTCGGATCGGTTGGCCCTTCATGAGTTCGCCGGAAATACCCGCCCTCGCCGGGCAGGGGGGCTAAGTCCAATAATCGGATCAAATCATCTGTCTTCATCAGCAAATACTACAGCTAGACCAAATGCTCACAAGACCCTAGCATTACCAAAAATTGGGAGAATTGAATGTTCGCAGCTGAAAGTCTGGTCAAAACCCTGTTGGCACAAGGTGTCGAGGTCTGTTTTACCAATCCGGGTACTTCTGAAATGCATATGGTAGCGGCGCTGGACCGCAATCCGGAGATGCAAGCCGTTTTGTGTTTGTTTGAGGGTGTCGCCACGGGCGCTTCGGATGCCTACGCCCGAATGAGTGGCAAGCCAGCTTGTACCTTGCTGCATCTGGGTCCGGGTCTGGCCAATGGCTTGGCCAATTTGCACAATGCGCGCCGCGCTCATGCCCCCGTGGTCAATATTGTCGGCGATCATGCCCGCGACCATTTGAAACTGGATGCACCGCTGACTTCGGACATTGAAGGCTTTTGCGCCCCGGTGTCGCGCTGGACCGGCCGGGTACCGGACCCTTCGCAGGTATCGACTATGGCGATTGAAGCCGTGTGCCAAGCCTATGGGCCAGAGCCGGGCGTGGCCAGCTTGATCTTGCCAGCCGATTGTGCGTGGTCAGATCAGGAACCGGATATTCTGCCGAAAGCCGAATTTCCTACCCGTGAAGCCATTTCCGACAATTGGTTGGCCGAAACCGCAGCCAAGCTCAAAGGAGCAAAAAACCCGATCTTGTATCTGGGCGATCTGGCCTGTCAGGAAGCCGGTTTGTACGCCGCCGGGCGGATCGCCAAATTACTGGATTGCCGGGTGATCATGGAAACCTTTGCCAGTCGTATTTCGCGTGGCAGCAACCGGTTTTCAGCAACCCGGCTGTCTTATTTTGGCGAAGCCGCACTTGAGGACATGAAGGATTGTGATCTGTTGGTGATTGCCGGGTCCAAGCCACCCGTTTCTTTCTTTGCCTATCCAAATGTTGATTCTGAGCTAACCCCGCCGGGAGCCGAAGTGGTTCTGTTGGGTGGTGTCAAAACCGATAGCGCAGCCGGTCTGACCCAATTGGCCGACCTGATGGAATGCCCGGCCAAGCCGGATCTGGTCGAACGGGCTACGGCCCCTGAATTGGATCGGGATCAGCCGCTAAACCCTGGGTTTGTCGGCTTGTCCATGTTGCGCCATATGCCAGATGGCTCGGTTATTTGCGACGATGCAACCACTTCTGGATTAGCGGTGTTTCCATGGATCGAGAATGGCCCGGACCATGAGTGGCTCTGCCTGACCGGTGGTGCCATTGGTTCCGGCATGCCACAAGCGGTCGGCGCGGCGATGGCTTGTCCTGACCAACAAGTGTTCGCTCTGTGCGGCGATGGTGCGGCAGCTTATACCTGTCAGGCCATGTGGACCCAAGCTCGCGAGAAGCAAAACGTCATCAATGTGGTGTTTGCCAACCATTCTTATTTGATCCTGAACTTTGAACTGGATCGGGTTGGAGCCGGAACACCGGGACCGGCCGCGCAAGCCATGTTGGACCTTTCCAATCCTAAAATGGACTGGGTGGCGTTGGGTACTGGCTTTGGCGTGCCATCGGTTTTGACCACAACAGCGGGTGAGTTTGACGATGCTCTGGTTCATGCCTTGGCGACACCGGGTCCACATTTAATTGTTGCAGAAATCTAAGAATACAAGGGGAAATTAATGGCCAGTTCGGACATGGAATTTGACTATATTATTATTGGTGCCGGTTCAGCCGGGTGTGTATTGGCTAATCGGTTATCGGCTGATCCCAAAACCAAGGTTTTGCTGTTGGAGGCGGGTCCAAAAGACACTTCGCCGATGATCCATATGCCGGCCGGGTTTATGAAGTTGTTATCCGATGAGAAGAATAATTGGATGTTCGAAACCGAGCCGGAACCCAATTTGAACAACCGCCGCATTTTTCAACCGCGCGGTATGACCTTGGGCGGTTCGTCCTCGATCAATGGCATGTTGTGGATACGCTGCCAGCCCCGAGATTTTGATCTGTGGTCACAGGCCGGGAACAAGGGCTGGAGCTGGGAACAGGTCTTGCCATTGTACAAGGCCATGGAAGACCATGAACAGGGTGCCAGCGCCTTACGTGGCACCGGTGGACCCATGGCGGTGACCGATTTTACTGAAACTGATTTTGTGTCCGATAGGATCATTGATGGTGTCGTGGCGCGCGGCGTGCCGCGCCATGCGGACCTGAACGAAGAAGATCAAGAAGGGGTGGGCTATTACCAAACCTCGATCAAGGACGGGAAACGCTTTAGCGCCGCACGGGGTTATTTGGACCCGGTGAAGTCCCGACCCAATTTAACCATTTTAACCATGGCCAAAGCCGGGAAATTGACCTTTGACGGCAAAAAATGCACTGGCTTGAACTTTACCCACGGTGGAAAAGCCAAAACGGCCACAGCCCGCCGCGAAGTGATCGTTTCGGGCGGTGCGTTTAACAGCCCGCACATTTTGCAAATATCGGGTATTGGTCCGGCCAAAATCTTGAAAGACATCGGGGTTGAGGTCGTCCACGAATTGCCGGGGGTTGGTGAAAACCTGCAAGATCATCTAAGCTGCGCCGTGTCGTGCCGCCTGTCGCAGCGTATCGGTTATAACCACCGAGTGCAGGGTCTGCCTTTGATTTGGGAGATGGTTCGGTATCTCACCACCAAGAAAGGCGCGATGGCCATTGCACCGGCTCATATAGGCGCGTTTATCAAATCAAGACCTGAGCTGGAAACCCCGGACTTGCAATTTCATTTCCTGGGTGCGTCGCTGGAAATCGAAGGCATGAAGCCACGCAAATATCCCGGCATGTTAGGCGCGGTCTATCAGATGCGCCCGGAAAGCCGGGGTTGGGTGCGCGCATCTTCGGCCGATCCAAACGAAAAACCCAAGGTTTTCTGCAATTATATGGACAGTGACGAGGATATTCGCTCCACGGTTTATGGCTTGAAGTGGATGCGTGAAATGTTTGCCGGCCAGTCGTTTGACGACTTTCGGGCCGAAGAAGACCATCCGGGACCAGACGTGCAAACCGACGCTGATTGGGAAAGCTATCTGCGGGGTCATGGCTCGACGCTGTACCACCCGGTTGGCACTTGCAAAATGGGTCAGGACAAAATGGCCGTGGTCGATGATCGCTTAAAGGTGCATGGGCTGATCGGTTTGCGGGTGGTCGATGCCTCGATCATGCCCCGATTGACCTCGGGCAACACCAATGCGCCAACCTTGATGATTGCTGAAA
Source organism: Robiginitomaculum sp. (assembly GCA_002733805.1). Taxonomy (GTDB): domain Bacteria; phylum Pseudomonadota; class Alphaproteobacteria; order Caulobacterales; family Maricaulaceae; genus Robiginitomaculum_B. The sequence continues at coordinate 66,125 of NVXG01000005.1, forward strand.
AAGCTTCGCAAATGATCTTGGAAGACGCTGGTTAACGGATCAGAATTGACGGTTTCAAAGAGCCGAAACCTGAGCCGATAAGCCGGGTTTCCAATCCAGTGTACGGGCGCGCCGGGGGCTGTGGACATTTGTCAGTTATCCCCCGGCTCCCATTGTGCATGTTTGTCGATGACTGTGATTTATCTGTCAGTTTTGTGTCGATGTCTGTGCCAGCAGTGCCAAGGACTGTCGATTGATTGTGCGGGCGGTCCGCTTTGTGACAATGCAAAATGACAATGCTCTGGGTAGGGGTTTGTACCGCGTGCCGATCCTTCGAGGCTCGGCGCTGCCTCGCACCTCAGGATGAGGAACTTTTGAAACGAACCAGACCCACACCACCCACCTCATCCTGAGGTGCGACCGTAGGGAGCCTCGAAGGATCGGTAAGCGGCAATTCGTGACAACGCGGCCCTCGGCTCGAAATGTTACGCTTCAAATTTCAGACCACTCAAAACCACCCCTAAACCGCCACCAGTTTCACCCCAAAAACCGTGCCCTTCTTGCTGGTTAATTTCAGGACCAAATCGCCTTGGTTGGCTCGGGCCAATTCGCGGGCGATGGCTAGGCCAAGGCCGGAGCCTTCTTTGCGGGACGAGCCGGAAAATGGGGTAAACAATTCATCTTGGATTTTTTGGGGGATGCCGGGTCCGGTATCGGTGATTTGCAATTCAATTGCCCCGTTGGTGGTGGTGACCTCGGCGATCAGTTCGCCTGCGCCTTGCATGGCTTGCGAAGCATTGCGTAGCAAATTGACCAATATCCGGTACAAATGATCTGGGTCGACCTTCACGTCTACATTCCGCTCGACCTGATTTTGCCATTTCACCTTGCAGGTCGGCCCCATACAGGCATCAAGCCATGCGTCTTCCAGCGCCAGAAACAGCGACAGGGTTTGCGGGATCGGTTCCGGGTCCGGCGAGCGGCCATATTCCAGTGTGGTTCGGCTCAACGCCACGCCCCGATCGATGGAGCGGACCAGTCGTTCACCCATTTTGCGGGTGCTTGGGTCATCGCTGTCCGCCAAGCGGTCTGATACCAGTTGGGCACTGGTCAGGATGTTTCGCATATCGTGATTGATTTTGGCCACAGCTTCACCCAAAGCGGCGAGCCGGGCTTTTTGGCCCAAGGCCTGTTGAACTTCGGTTTGCAGCAAGGCCAAATCCTCTTCTGCTGCCCCGATTTCATCGCGGCGGTTCGAAGGGATTGCGATCAGGGTCGGGTCTTCCGGCGATTGGCGAAATCGGGTCATAGCATTGGACAGATTTCGCATTGGTCGAACTAGCACATACAGCAATACGGCGTAAATAAAGGCTCCGGCCAGCACTGAGATAATCAATGACATCCAAAATGTACGGACGGAAAATGCAAATAATTCGTGGGCCAGATCAGCCTCCAGAACCATCACCTCCAAGAACCCGCCCTCATTGCCGGGCAGTTGATCAATCACCCGCAAGTATTTGGGTTGGCGCAGCAGTAACGAATCACAAGTATCGACCAAAGCTTGGCCAATCGAAGGATTACGTAAATCGACCAGAGAATTATCGCCGGGTTCCAGCGGTGCCGGTAAAACAATTTCGCTGATGCCGTCCCGATTGATCCGTACCGCCTTGATCCCGGCGGTTTCGAGCATTTGTTTGGCCACATCTTCGGACACCATCATGTCTTCGGCAATTTCGACACCAATGACCACTAGCCGAGCGGCTTGCACCCGGTCTTGTAGCCATTGCGAGCGAAAGGCTGCCGCAGAGGGTAAAAAGATGGCAATTTCAGCAAACATAACAAATAAAATGGTCAACCAAAGCAGGCGGCGACCCAACGATGTCCCACGTCGAGACGCAGGCTTGCTTGGTGCCGGTTTTTGCGCCGTTGCAGATGGTTGGTACTGGTCGATGATAATCCCCGGTGCGATCTGATGTCCTGTTTACGCCGGGCCGGGCCTTTGGCGCAAACCAAAAGGATAAAAATAAGCAGAAAAACAGGCTAAATTCAAAGCGAAACGCTTGACTTGGCCCGCTTGGCCCCATAAAAACCGCCGCTCGAAACAAGTTCTAATTTCAAAGGCCGGTGCCATGAAACGTACATTTCAACCAAGTAGAGTCGTGCGCGCACGTCGTCACGGATTTCGCTCGCGGATGGCAACCAAGTCAGGCCGTCTGGTTTTGGCCAGACGTCGGGCTCGTGGCCGCAAGGTGCTTAGCGCCTAATCAAGCCATGGCGACCCACCGCCTAACAATACGAAAACAGTTTTTATACGTGGCGCGGGGTCAGCGCGCGGCGCGACCCAATGTTGTGGTGCAAGCCCGTAAGGCTGTGCCGGAACAGTCCGGTATTCGAGCCGGATTTACCGCCACCAAAAAAATCGGCAATGCTGTGACGCGCAACCGCAGCAAAAGACGGCTCCGGGCGGCGGTACATGAACTGCTGGTTCCATATGGACAACCCGGTTGGGATTATGTTTTTATCGCGCGCAAAGCTACGGCGGATGTGAGTTGGTCGGTTCTGCTTGACGACATGAAAGCAGCATTGCTAAGGCTGCGCTAACCAAATGTAGGTCGGTCTGCTGCGCAGGCCAAAGGCCGGAACGTGCCATAGGAAAGCCAAACGCATGGAAGACCAAAAAAATCTGTTTCTGGCCATTGGATTGGCGCTGGTGGTGCTGACCATTTATCAGTTTTTGGTGGTAGAACCTGCCGCCAAACAACGCCGCGCCGCACAACAGGTCGAACAGGTGTTGGCTGAGGCAGAGGCCAAGCCGGCCGATCCGGTGGCTGAACTGATCAATCAAGTTGGCCGCCAAGCGCTGCAAGCTTCGACAAAAATAAGTATCGACTCACCGGCATTGGATGGATCAATCACTGCCTATGGCGGTCGGTTCAATGATTTGTTTCTGAAAAAATATCGCGAAGAGCTCGACCCGGACAGCCCGGAAGTTCAATTGCTTGACCCAGCACTGGATAAGGGCGGTAAATTTGCCATGTTTGGTTGGCGAGCAGCAGACGAGGGCGCCAACAACACCTTACCCGGACTGGAAACCAGCTGGCAGCTGACCAAGGGCAATGTTCTGGCCCCCGGTGCGCCGTTGGAGTTTTCCTATACCAGCAGTGAAAGCCTAGTGTTTACCCGGACCATTGAAATAGATGATTTGTATATGTTTACCGTGACCGACCGGGTGGTGAACGAAGGGGCAATGACCCGCAGCATTCGACCCTTTGGTCAAGTGCGAAAATATGGTGATCCAACCGTTTTGCCCAAAAACGCCACTACTATGGAAAAACGCAAACTGCGCGGCAGTTTTGTCTCTCACCAAGGGGTGATTGGCGCGGTAGAGGGTGAAAACATCAAATACAATTACAAGAAAATCCGTAAAGGCGGCGGCTCGATCACCGGCACCGGCGGCTGGATTGGCTTTACCTCGAAATATTGGCTGACTGCGGTGATTGCCCCCAATGATGAACCATTGGAAGCCAGTACAAGAATGTTCCGTTCCTCACGCGGTGAAGACGTATTTGAAGCCAGCTTTATGGGTGCGGCGCGCGAGATCGCTCCGGGTGGCCAGACAGAAGTGCAAATGCGCCTGTTTTCTGGGGCCAAGGAAGTCAGCGTCTTGCAGGACTATCAGAATGATTTGGAAATTGCGCGCTTTGATACGGCGATTGACTGGGGTCTGTTCTGGTTCCTGACCCGGCCATATTTCAAAGTGTTGGACTGGCTCTATGGCATTGTCGGGAATTTCGGCCTGGCCATTATGGCGCTGACCGTCATCATTAAAGCGCTCTTTTTTCCATTGGCTAACAAATCATATGAGTCGATGGCACGCATGAAAGCCTTGCAGCCCAAAATGGAAGAGCTGAAGGCGTTGCACAAAGATGATGGGCAAAAAATACAACAAGAAACCATGGCGCTGTATCAACGCGAAAAGGTTAGCCCGTTTGGTGGCTGCTTGCCGATCTTGCTGCAAATTCCGGTGTTTTTTGCGCTCTATAAGACGTTGTATATTTCACTGGAAATGCGTCATGCGCCGTTTTTTGGCTGGATACGGGATTTGTCAGAACCTGATCCAACCGCGATTGGCAATTTGTTCGGCTTGATCCCTTGGGACCCGACCGGCATTCCGGTTTTGGGCTCGGTGTTGGCAGTGGGTGTCTGGCCGCTGATCATGGGGTTGACCATGGGCGCACAGCAAATGCTCAATCCACCGGCTCCGGACCCAGTGCAGCGGAAGATTTTTGCCTTCATGCCGGTTATTTTCACCATTATGATGGCGCCGTTTGCGGCCGGGTTGGTGATCTACTGGTCGTGGAACAACTTCCTTTCCCTGATCCAGCAATATATCATCACCCGCAAGAACGGTGTGGAAACCCCGCTGGATAAATGGCTGGGCAAAGGTGGAGCCAAAAACTGACCGATGAAGAAAGCCAAGCCCTGAACGAGAAGAAGCGCGAAACAGCACGATTGTTGTTTGCCCGTGAGTGCCGCTTTGTCATGGGCGCGGTGGACCTGAAACACCTGCCACCGCCAGACCTACCCGAAGTGGCCTTTGCTGGGCGCTCCAATGTGGGCAAGTCCACCTTGCTAAATGCAATCACTGGACGCAAGGCGCTAGCCCGGGCTTCCAACACACCGGGGCGCACCCGCGAGCTAAATTTTTTCAATCTGGACGACCGCTTGATGCTGGTTGATCTGCCGGGCTACGGCTATGCGCGGACCTCGCGCGATGTGGTGGAACGCTGGACCAAATTGACCCGGGCCTACCTGAAAGGTCGGGCCAACTTAACCCGGTGTTTTTTGCTGATTGATGGCCGCCATGGGATCAAGCCCAATGATCTGGCCATTATGGACGAATTTGATGAGGCCGCCGTGGTCTATCAACTGGTCCTGACCAAATTTGACAAAGTGAAACAAGGCGAGAGATCCAAAGTTTTGGAAAAAACACGCGCCGCCATTGCCAAACGACCGGCAGCTCACCCAGAGATATTGGGCGTTAGCTCGCACAAGGGTGATGGCATTGCTGATTTACGTCTGGCCATGTTGGACCTAGCCTTGGTTGAGCCGCGCAAATCTGAGGAGAGCAGCGAGTAATGGTCCGGTTGTCGGCATTGTTACTGATTGTGCTGAGCTTCGGATTATACCTGTTTGGGGCCGGTTCTGTCCGTGCAGCGGGACAGGAACTTTGCAATGAAACCAGCTATATCTTGTATTCCGCCATTGCGTTTCCCGAACATGGCGAACTGATTTCCGAAGGCTGGAACCGGTTGCGCCCCGGTGAGTGCCGCACGGTATTGCCCGCGCCCATTCCGCCCGGAGATTATTATGTTTTTGCCCATTCATCGCCGTCGCATCGCGGCGGGATACGCCAATGGAGTGGCCCAACCCCGCTTTGCGTTGATATTGGTCATTTTTCAGTGGCGGCCATGGCCAATTGCCAAAACCTGGGTCTGGAAGCGCGCAGTTTTCATGTGATTGATGGCAACCCACCAGATGGCAGGCGCACGATCTTTACCGAAACCGGGGAGTTTGGAACCCGGGCTGGGTTGGCCGGGTTGCAGCGCCTATTGGGCGATAATGGTTTGAATGTAAGCAGAGTGGATGGCTATGCCGGGCGGCGTACCCAGATTGCGGTGCGTAGTTATCTCAAACAGATGAGAGTGGCCGAGCGCCCCAGCGATGCCAGTTTGATGGATATGCTGGAAAAGACCGGAGCCAAGGCAATTCGCGCCACCGGGTTGGAGGTCTGTAATCAGGCGGATGAACGCATCTGGACGGCCTACGCCCACCGGCGGGGCAATCAATGGGAAAGTCGTGGTTGGTGGTCCTTGGCCAGTGGCGCTTGCATGCAATTGATCAATCAGCCCATTTCCAAACGCGACAAATACTACATTTATGCCGGCCTGGAGCAACCTGGTGGCGAAACAGGCTTGGTGAATGCCAAAGAGACTTTTTGTATTTCACAGGTTAAGTTCTCAATATTTGGTCGTCATGATTGTGGCATTAGGGGGTATCTGGAAACCCCGTTTGCCAAGGTTGAGATGAGCAAGGAGAAATTGACCAAAGTGATTTTTACAGCAGAAGATTTTGGGGCAAACAAAACCTCCGGGTTGGTGGTGCAATGATCCGCCGGTTGCAAGCCAGCCGCAATTGGGTGTTTGATCTGGACAATACCTTGTACCCGGCCGAGTGCGATCTGTTCGCGCAGATCGACCAACGCATGACCAAGTTTGTGTCTGAATATCTGCAAATGCATCCGGAAAAAGCCCGCAAGCTCCAAAAAAAGTATTATCTGGAACACGGCACCACGTTGAACGGTTTGATGGAAAATCACCGGATCGAGCCAGAAGAATTCCTTGAGTTTGTCCACGATATTGACCATTCGGTCTTGCCGCACAGCCCTGATCTGCGCCGGGCCATCGAGGCGCTGCCGGGCCGCAAAATGGTATTCACCAACGGCTCCAATGGTCATGCAACTTCGGTTTTAGCGGCCCTAGGGCTACAGGATATTTTTGACGGCATTGTCGACATCGAAGCCACTGGATTTATACCCAAACCGTCCCAACCGGCCTATGACCATCTGGTGAAACACTTTGATCTTGTGCCCGATCAGTCGGTATTATTCGAAGACCTGTCGCGTAATTTATTGCCAGCCCATGACATGGGATTTGTGACCGTTTTGGTTTATTCGAACAAGGACTGGAGCCATGAACCCGAAGCGGCCCGTCCGGCCAGCTCTAGCGCTACAGAACAACACGTACATTTCTCTACCGATAACCTAACCGAATTCCTGGTCAATTTGAGCGGAGAGCCGTCATGAACCAACAACAGGCTAAATCCATTATCGAAGCGGCATCTGCTGGTGAGGCCATTGATGAGGCGGTGGTTCGAGAAGCGGTGGATGCAGCCTTTGGTTGGCTTGACGATGGCTCGGCGCGGGTGGCTGAACCTCTGCCCAGCGGGGAGTGGCAGGTCAATGTCTGGCTGAAACAAGCCGTGTTGCTGAGCTTTGGCCTGTTCCCGTCGGCATTGGTTGAGCGCGGTGATCTGGGCAATAATTTTGACAAAATGCCGCGCAAAACCGAAGGCTGGACCGAAGCAGACTTTGCCAATGCAGGGTTTCGCATGGTGCCGCCGGCCAATGTGCGGCGCGGGGCATTTATTGGCCGCGACGTGGTTTTGATGCCGTCTTTTGTCAATGTCGGAGCCTATGTCGGCAATGGCACCATGATCGACACCTGGGCCTCGGTTGGCTCATGCGCGCAAGTCGGGGCCAATTGCCATATCTCGGCTGGTGCCGGGATCGGCGGCGTGCTGGAGCCGCTACAGGCCAATCCGGTGATCATCGAGGACAATTGCTTTATCGGGGCGCGCTCCGAAGTGGTCGAAGGCATGTTTATCGGCGAAGGCTCAGTGCTGGCCATGGGCGTGTTCATCACCAAAAGCACCAAAATTGTCGATCGGGCGACCGGCGAGATCAGCTATGGCCGGGTGCCACCATACTCTGTCGTGGTGCCGGGCGCGTTGCCCGACCCCAAAGGCGGACCGTCATTGGCCTGTGCCGTGATCATCAAAACCGTCGACGCTCAAACCCGCGCCAAAACCGCCATCAATGATCTGTTGCGGTAGTTTATTCGGATAGCCGCCTTCGCGGTTCCCGGATTTAGTCCGGGGTCCAGACCAACTAGATGCAAATGGCAATCAGCAAAGCTGGACCCCGGCTCGAAGGCCGGGGACCGGGGTGGGGTGTGTCCATGCCGCTTGCCGATGCTTCGAGGCCGCTTCGCGGCACCTCAGCATGAGGTGGTTTTTGAAACGAACCCAACCCACACCTCCCACCTCATGCTGAGGTGCGACCAAAGGGAGCCTCGAAGCATCGGCGAGCGTCGAGAACCGGTTTGTCAATTGCTGAAGTACTGTGTTACTGCTTGAACAACAAAACAGGGCCACATTGGCTGCGGTTCAGGGGAACTCACATGACAATCAAAAATCTTTTATTGGCTACGTCAATTGCTGCGCTCGCCGTGTTGGGCGGTTGCGCGCCTGCTGATGAAAACGCATCGGCTCCGGAGCAAATTCAGCCCACGACCCAGTGGAGCACTTTTCGTGCGGCATTTTTGGACGAGTATTTTCAGGTGAACCCGACCTTTGCGGTGTATCAAGGCAAACACGAATTTGACAGTCAATTGCCCGATTGGAGCAAACCGGGTCTCAATTATCAGATCAAAAGCCGCCAGCAAGCCATTGCAGACGCCTAAGCCTTGAACGACACAAACTGGAGCGAAGCCGACAAGTTTGAACGGAATTATTTAATTGCCACCTTACAAGGTGAATTGTTCTGGTTGGTCGAGGCCGATCAAATGCACAAAAACCCAAGATATTATCTGGGGGCGCTTGATCCGAATGTGTATATCGCACGGCCCTATGCCGATGCTGAAACCCGGATGAAAGCGTTTATTACCTATGCGAAAAACGTACCCTTGGCCGCCGCGCAGATCGAAGCCAATTTACAATTGCCACTGCCGGAAACCTTCCTGAAATTAGGCCAAGCCGGATTTGGTGGCTTTGCCAACTATTATTCGGGCGATGCCAAACTGGCATTTGCCGATGTAGACAATGAGCAATTGCAAGCTGAGTTTGACCAAGTAGCTGCCGCTGCGGCCACCGCCATGCAAAAGCTGTCTGATCATATAGGCTCAGTACCCGCCACGGCGGACGGCTTTGCGCTGGGCGCTACGAACTTTTCCCAAATGGTGGCCAGCACCGAAGGGGTGGACATTCCGTTGGAAGAACTAAAAGCCATTGGGTTGGCTGATCTGCAGCGCAACCAGCAGGCATTGGCCAATGCCTGTGCTGATTTTGCGCCAGATGCGTCGATCGTTGATTGCATGGCCAAAATGGCGGCGAACAAGCCAACCAATGGCCCGGTGCAAGAAGCCCGCGATCAATTGCCGCCTTTGCGCGAATTTTTGGTGACCGAGGATTTGGTCAGCATTCCAGGAACCGAATTGGCGCTGGTCGAAGAATCGCCGCCCTATAATCGCCAGAACTCGGCCTATATCGACATTCCCGGCCCGTATGAAACCGGCCTGCCTTCGGTGTATTATATCTCGCCGCCCGACCCGAGCTGGGACGAGGCGACCCGCGCCGCCTATATTCCCGGTAAAATGGACCTGTTGGGCACGTCGATCCATGAAGTATGGCCCGGTCATTTCTTAAACTTCCTGCATGCCAATCGGGCCGGTTCAATCTTTGGCAAATTGTTTGTCGGCTATGCCTTCGCCGAAGGGTGGGCGCACTATAGCGAAGAAATGATGTTTGAGGCTGGATTGCACGCCGGAAACCCGGAAGCTAAAATCGGCCAACTGGCCAATGCCTTGCTGCGAAACTGTCGGTATTTGTCGGCTATTGGCTTGCATGCGGAAGGCATGAGCGTCGAGCAGAGCTATCAGATGTTCCGCAATGAATGTTATCAAGATGTCGGTAATGCGCGCCAACAAGCGGCACGCGGCACCTATGATCCGGCCTACTTGAATTACACCATGGGCAAATTGATGATCCGCAAATTGCGCGAAGACTGGACAGCAACCCGCGGCGGACGGGCCGCTTGGAAAGCCTTTCACGATGAGTTTTTGTCCTATGGTGGTCCGCCCATTCCCATGGTGCGGCAATCCATGATGAATGAGGCCGAGGCTAAGGCCAAGTTCTAGGCGGCGGTCCCGGTCCCCGCCCCAGAGCCGGGGTCCAGTTCTTTTATGTTACGATCCCCTCATCCCGACCTTCTCCCCACGGGAGAAGGGGCGCAGCTGGAATGCTCGGGGCAATAGTACTCCTTCTCCCGTCCGGGAGAGGCTTGGGGTGAGGGGCAACCATCAAATTCAATTACCGCAGTGCGGGTTATGGCTTTGCGGTCTTAGCCCGCAACATATCGGCAGCGGATGCAACCTTACCGCCATGATTGGCGATGTAAGCGGTGATTTCGCTGCGTTGTTGTACGGCTAGCCAAATGCCGAAGGCTTCCAGATCAATCACTTTGGAAACGCCGTCTTTGGTCCGAACCCGCCAGCGTACTTTTAAGGGTTTATCCAGCGCCCCGCCTGAAATGGTGGTGCTGACCACGGCATCGCCCGGCTTGCGGTCGACCGACCCGGTTACCAGAAACGTCTCGCCGCCATAGCGGGTTAGGCTGTCTTGGTAAATGCCTTTGGCATAATCAGTAAAGGCGCTCTGAAAATCGGCATAAACAGCGGCATCCAAATTCCGGGCGTATTTGCCCAAGGAGAAGCGCGATACTTTGCGAATATCGACAATCTGGTCAATGAACTGGCCAAATTGTTCGCTGCGTTGAGTTTCGCTTAAGCCGGTATTGCTTAAAATATCCAACCCGGCACCGGCTTGCTCACGCACAAAGTCTTCTTCGGCTGGTCCGGCAAAGGCACTAGGTGCGACCAGCAGCAGAGCGCTGACCATCAGGGTGCGCGGGATCAATTTGCTAAAAATACTCATGTTTCATGAACCTTTATTCGTCATCAAATTCGTCAAAGTCGGGCAGATCATCGACATCGAGCTCTCCGTCGCGAATGGCATCGGCTCGCGATTGCTCATACAAGGAGCGATAGGCCGCATATAGATCGAGTGAATTTTCTTCTAAATTGTCGATCAGTCCGATGGCATTGGTGCGTACGTCCACTCCATTCACCGTAAACCGGGTCAGTTGTACGATCGTTTCACCGCGATACCGGACCACGGCAAATGGATGGCTGAACACATCAACCACCAATCCGGCAGTATCGCGCACATTGGATGGTCCTAAAAATGGCAGGACGACATAGGTGCCATTGCCCGCACCCCACACGGCCAATGTCTGGCCGAAATCTTCGGTACGTAGCGGAATGCCCATACCTGTGGCTGGGTCAAATAATCCGGCGATCCCAATGGTCGAATTGACCACAAATCGCAACAAGGTCTGGGCCGCGCCACCGGGTTTTCCCTGCAAAACATTGTTCATCAGGTCAGTCGGGGCGCGTAAATTATCCAGTACATTGTGCACGCCATCGCGAATGGGTTTTGGCGTTACATCGCGATATCCTTTGACGAATGGTTCGATGAGTGCCGTATCCACCGAAGCATTGGCATCAAACATGGCATGGTTATACCCGGCCAAAGGATCATCTGGCGAGGCGGTGGCACAAGCGGTGAGACCTGAGCCAACTATAAGAAAACAAACGGAAAAAAACTTATAAAACACGGGGGAAATACCTCTGAACGGGCGATTATTGTCTGCATTTGGAATGCAGACATTGGCATTTTATAAGTATTTTTCAAGTTTATCCGGGACATTTCACGAAAAATTGTTGATAGAGATATAAAGATATCTTTATATAGGGGCGGGAAGCGAAAGGAAAAACTACTCATGGACCATATTGTTCGGGCAATGCGGGCAATCGCCGAACCGACACGGATGCGTATTTTATGCGTGTTGGGTCGAGGCGAGTTGACGGTAAGCGAGCTGACCCGAATTTTGGGTCAAAGCCAGCCCCGGGTGTCGCGCCATGTGGGGTTGTTGGTTGATGCTGGATGTATTGAACGGTTGCCTGAAGGGACCTGGGTATTTTTGCGGTTGGTCTCCGACAATGCGATTTCCGATCTGGTTGGTGCGGCCATTGCGGCAGTTCCGTCCGATGACCGGACCATTGGTCGCGATGCAGAACGGCTTGAACTGGTCAGTGCCGAACGGGCAACCAATGCGGCCCGTTATTTTCGCGAATCCGCCGCCGACTGGGATCAAATTCGGTCCTTGTATCTGGCCGAAGATGCAGTGGAGCAAGCCTTGCTGGCGGCGATTGGTGAGGGTCCGTTTGAGCGGATGTTGGATATTGGTACCGGTTCGGGCCGTATATTGGAGATTTTAAGCGGGCGTATTGCGCAGGGGTTGGGCATTGATCTCAGCCATGAAATGCTCAATCTGGCTCGTTCGAAACTGCAAGGCAAATCCAATTGCAAAGTACAACAGGCCGATTTGTTCTCACTCCCAGTGGCGGCAACAAGTCAGGATCTGGTGACGTTGCATCTGGTGTTGCACCATTTGGCCAACCCGGAAGCGGCTCTGATCGAGGCGAGCCGGGTATTAAGGCCGGGGGGTACTTTGGCTCTGGTTGATTTTGCACCGCATCAATACGAATTTTTGCGTGATAAACACGCGCACCGCCGTCTCGGGTTTACCAATCAGGAAATTGACGGATGGCTGCAGAGCGCCGGACTAATCGTCAGTAATTGTCAGGCGCTTGCGCCAGCTGATCGACCCGAGGGCCAGCCATCACTGACCGTCAAAGTCTGGACAGCGAAGCACAAAGGAGAGGCGGCATGACCCAAGCTATTGCCCGGGGAAATTCTGGAAACCTTCGGCCCATCGAAGTGTCCTTTGAGTTTTTCCCACCCAAAAATCAGGCCATGGAAGATCGGCTATGGCAATCGGTGCGAAAACTTGCCCCCTTGCGGCCCAATTTTATGTCGGTGACCTATGGTGCGGGCGGCTCCACCCGGGATCGCACTCGCAAAACCGTAGTGCAAATGGCTCAGGAAACTGGCATCGAGGTGGCGGCTCACCTGACCTGTGTTGAAGCCAGCGCCAAAGAAATTGACGATGTGGTCAAAACTTACAAATCGGCCGGTATCAACCATATTGTAGCACTTCGTGGCGATCCCACTTCGGGCATTGATGGAAAATATCAACCGACAGCCGACGGATATTCGTATGCGTCGGATCTAGTGGCTGCCTTGAAGAAATCACCAGATACCATTGTCAGTGTGGCTGCGTATCCGGAGCGCCATCCTGAATCGTCCAATTGGCAGGTCGAGATGGACAATTTGAAACGCAAAGTCGATGCCGGGGCCGATCAGGCCATTACCCAGTTTGGGTTTGAACCGGGGCAAATGATTGATTTTCTGGATCGGGTGCGCGGAGCTGGGATCAACATCCCGATTGTGCCGGGCATTATGTTGCAACCTAATTTTGACGGGCTGGTTCGCATGTCAAAAATGTGCGGGGCCAGCATCCCGAAATGGATGTTCAATTTGTTTGAGGGAACCAAGGATGATCTGGTCACCCGTCAATTACTGACCGCTAATATAGCCGCCGAATACTGCACGGCTTTGCAGGCGGCTGGATTTCGTCGCTTTCATTTCTATACCCTGAACAATGCCGATTTTGCCTATGCAACCTGCCGGGTGTTGGGCTTAAAACCGCACACCGGAGATGCCAAATGAACCATCAACAAAGACTGGCCGCGTTTGAGGCAAAACTGCAATCCGGGATCGGGGTGATCGACGGGGCAATGGGTACATCGATCCAACTGCTTAAATTGCAGGAAGAGGATTTTCGCGGGACGCGGCTGGTGGATTGGCCCTCGTCAATAAAAGGCAATAATGATCTGCTGAACCTAACCAAACCAGAAGCAATCCGTCAGATCCACCAGGATTTTCTGGCGGCTGGAGCTGACCTGATCGAAACCAATACGTTCAATGCAACCAGCATCAGCCAAGCGGATTATGGCTTGCAGGAACTCGCCCCGGAAATCGCCGCAGCCGGTGCCAAGCTGGCTCGCGAAGTGGCCGACCAATGGGAAGCGGACCATCCGGATCGCCCGGCGCTGGTTGGTGGAGCGATGGGCCCGTTGAGCAAAACCTTGTCCTTGTCGCCACGGGTCGAAGATCCCGGATTTCGCGAAGTAGACTTTGAGCAAGTCCGCACCGCCTATTTTGATCAGGCCAAAGCGATGATCGAAAATGTCGATTTTCTGATTATTGAAACGGTGTTTGACACCTTGAACGCCAAAGCGGCCATTGTCGCGGTGCAGGATGTCATGACCCAAACCGGGATGGTCCGGCCGGTGATCATTTCCGGCACCATCACCGATGGATCGGGGCGCACCCTGTCGGGACAAACCACCGAAGCATTTTGGATTTCCATTGCCCATGCCAAGCCTTGGGCGGTCGGCCTAAACTGTGCGTTGGGGGCCAAGGAAATGCGCCCGCACATTGCCGATCTATCGCGGATCGCCAATTGCCGGATCATTGCCTTTCCCAATGCCGGATTGCCCAATGCGTTTGGCGAGTATGACGAAACGCCGCAAACCACCAGCGATCACTTGAGTGAATGGGCCAGAGGCGGTCTGGTCAATCTGGTCGGCGGATGTTGTGGCACCACCGATCATCATGTGGCAGCGATCGTAAGTGCGGTGGAGGGGCTGGTGCCGCGCCCTATCCCCAAATCAAATCCAGCCTTGCGATTGTCCGGGCTTGAACCATTCGTGTTGGGAGCCTGAACCATGGGAAAAGTTTTTGAACAACTCGACGAGCCACTGATTAGCTTCATCAAAGCGCAGAAGCTGTTTTTCGTGGCCAGCGCGCCCTTGGCAGCTAATGGCCATGTCAATCTGTCGCCCAAGGGCTATGACAGCTTAGCGGTGATTGACCCAATGACCGTTGCTTGGGTCGATCTGGGCGGTTCCGGCATCGAGACCTTGGCACATACTCGCGAAAATGGGCGCATGACCTTGATGTTTTGCGCCTTTGAAGGCCCGGCCAATATCTTGCGACTGTATGGCACCGCCAAAGTAACCCGGTTTGATGAGCCCGGATTTGACGATTTGCTGGCCTTGTTCCCGGCGCATAAAAGAGCGCGCAACATTTTTGTATTGCAGATCGATCGGATCGCTGATGCCTGCGGTTGGGGCGTGCCATTTTTTGATTTTGTCTCGGAACGCGAGCAGTTGCGGCGCTATACGGATCGCGAAGATCGAAGTGCCGATGATTGGGCCGAGCGTTATCATGAGCGAAATGCCACCAGCATAGACGGACTCCCCGGCATTTCCCGCCAACCCGGAACCAAAACACCATGAGCCAGACCACTGCAAGATTTATTAATATTGGCGAACGGACCAATGTTTCCGGCTCGGCAAAATTCAAACGCCTGATCGTTAGAGAAGACTATGAGGCGGCATTGGCCGTCGCGCGCGAACAAGTCGAAAGCGGCGCACAAATCATCGACATCAATATGGATGATGGCTTGCTGGACGGGGAAATGGCCATGACCAAATTCCTCAACCTGATCGCCGCAGAGCCAGATATTTCCCGAGTGCCGATCATGATCGACAGCTCGCGCTGGGATGTCCTTTATGCCGGCTTGCAATGCATTCAGGGCAAGGGCGTGGTCAATTCCATTTCGATGAAAGAGGGCGAGGCGGAGTTTCTGGAAAAATCCCGGATTATCCGCCAATTCGGCGCGGCGGCCGTGGTGATGGCGTTTGACGAAACTGGGCAGGCAGATACGGAAGACCGCAAGGTCGAGATCTGCACCCGGGCCTATCATTTACTGGTCGAGGACGGGTTTCCACCCGAAGACATTATCTTTGATCCCAACATTTTTGCGGTGGCGACCGGCCTGCCGGAACATGACAATTATGGCCTTGATTTCATCAATGCCATCCGACGGATCAAGCAAGACCTGCCCCATGCCCGGGTGTCGGGTGGCCTATCCAATTTGTCGTTTTCGTTTCGGGGCAATGAACCGGTGCGCCGCGCCATGCACTCGGTCTTTTTGTTCCACGCGATCAAAGCCGGGCTGGACATGGCGATCGTAAACGCCGGGCAACTCGATATTTATGACGACATCGATCCAGAACTACGTAAAGCAGCCGAAGACGTTATTTTAAACCGCAATGCAGAGGCTTCCGAAGCCCTGCTGGAACTGGCCGAGAAATATCGGGGTGGCGCGGTTACTGGCACAGCCAGTCGCCGGGATTTATCATGGCGCAAGGCAAAAGTGGGCGAACGCCTGAAACATGCTTTGGTTCGGGGCATTACCGAATTTATTGTCGAAGACACTGAAGAAGCCCGCCGGGCCAGTGAAAAGCCATTACACGTGATCGAAGGTCCGTTGATGGATGGCATGAACGCGGTCGGCGATCTGTTCGGTGCCGGGAAAATGTTCCTGCCGCAAGTGGTTAAATCAGCTCGCGTGATGAAAGCTGCCGTAGCGCATTTGTTACCTTATCTGGAAAAAGAAAAGCAACTGGCCGGGTTGGCTGACATGTCGAACGGCAAAATATTGATGGCTACCGTCAAGGGCGATGTTCACGATATTGGCAAAAATATTGTCGGTGTGGTGCTGCAATGTAACGGCTATGACATTATTGATCTGGGCGTAATGGTTCCGTGTGAAACCATTTTAAAAACCGCCATCGAGGAAAATGTCGATGCCATTGGACTGTCAGGTCTGATCACCCCATCGCTGGAAGAAATGATCCATATTGCCAGTGAAATGCAGCGCGGCGGTTGGGATAAACCCTTGCTGATCGGCGGTGCCACCACCTCACCGACCCATACAGCGGTCAAGATTGAACCGGCCTATTCCGGCGGCTCGACAACCTATGTCTCCGATGCCAGCCGGGCCGTGGGCGTAGTGCGTACCTTGCTCAGCGACACCGACCGGGTGCCGTTTGAAAAACAAACCCGCGAAGACTATGCTCGCATTCGCCAATCGCATAAACGCGGCCATAGCGCCAAGCCGCGTATCCGGTTGGAAGCAGCCCGATCCCGCGCCATGAAAATCAACTGGGCGGGTTATACGCCGCCGCGTCCAAAAACCAATCAGGCACTGGTGTTTGACAATTGGCGTCTTGAAGACCTAGTTCCATTTATTGATTGGACGCCGTTTTTTGCCTCATGGGATATCAAGGGGCGATATCCGCAAATTCTGGACAACCCGATAGTTGGGGCAGAAGCTAGACAATTACTGGCCGATGGCAAAAAAATGTTGGAGCAATTGGTGGCCGAGCGGTGGTTGCAGCCCCGTGCTGTGATTGATTTTTGGCCAGCCAATTCGGTTGGTGATGATATTGTGCTCTGGGCTGACGAGGCGAGAGACGAACAGCGTGCCGTGTTCCATACCTTGCGCCAGCAAATGCCCAAAGATACCGGCAAGCCCAATTTTGCCCTGTCGGATTTTGTGGCACCACAAGAGACCGGCCTGCACGACTGGATCGGTGGGTTTGTGGTCAGTGCCGGTCATGGCGAGGGTGAACGAGCTGAGCGGTTCCGCAAGGCCAATGATGACTACAGTTCGATCATGTTAAAATCGCTGGCTGACCGGCTGGCCGAGGCCTTGGCCGAAGCCTTACACGCCAAGGTGCGTCGCGAGTTGTGGGGCTATGCCAATCAGGAACATTTGACCAATGTCGAAATGATCCAAGAAAAATACCACGGCATCCGCCCAGCTCCGGGCTACCCATCGCAACCGGATCATACAGAAAAGCGCACATTATTTGAACTGCTGGATGCCCAAAACCGGATCGGTGTGGCGCTGACCGAAAGCTGTGCCATGACGCCGCCTGCCAGTGTTTCCGGTTTGTATTTCTCTCATCCAGAATCGGTTTATTTTGCGGTTGGGAAAATCGAAAAAGATCAAGTTGAAGACTATGCCAAGCGCAAAAATATCGAGCTGGCCGAGGCCGAAAGATGGCTGGCTCCGATCCTGTCTTACAATCGTTGATCGCGCTTGCTATCGCCGCCCAAGCACATTAGCTTGCGCGCGGATCACAAGGAGAGGTGCCAGAGTGGTCGAATGGGGCGGTCTCGAAAACCGTTGAGCGTTTGCGCGTTCCCAGGGTTCGAATCCCTGTCTCTCCGCCACAACCCCCTATAAGCAGTTGTATATTAAAACAAATTTGCAGCTCTGCATTTCCTTCCCCACGTTCATCCCCACTTTGTATTTTTGCCATAGATTACATCTTGGTACTTGGCGTAAATCGTTGGATAAAGGAAGTGACGGGACGCTCGGCATAATTTTGTCCACAAATTATTATACCCCTTCCTGAGTGTCCGGAGTTTTGAATTTCCGACGGTGTTTTTGACACAGATAAATTACAAAGCCAGATAATAGAATTGATTACTTGCTAGCGTCATTTTAGCTCCAAATGCCCAAAATGGAGTTAAATTACCTCGAGCATGAAAATAATAAAAATTATTTTTGTCTATATTACAATTGCTTATAGAAATAAATGAATAAAATTGGATAAAATATCCCCAATTAGGCCATTTCAAGAAAAATGGGGACTAAATACTCTGTGAAATGCCATGAATGAGCATGCGCATCATTAGAGGAAATCATAGATGAAAGACAGATTCATAAGAGAAGCTGAATGCAAAAACATTACTGGATTATCTAGAAGTACACGCTGGCGAATGGAAAAAACACAAGCCTTTCCTAAAAAGTACAAATTGTCCCAAGGTGCCGTTGCGTACAAACTATCTGAAATAGAAAACTGGATGGAGACACGTTCGAACTGACCAATAATTACGAACGACACCAGTCAAAACAGCATAATGCAAAATCTTTTTTTGCGACCAATTTTGGAAATCAAATCGCTTACCGGCCAATGACAAGCTGACAAATCAGCTAACTTATCATGTCCCTAACTTTTCACTTAGCAGTGCACAAGCCCTGGGCGAAGGAAATCCTCGTCCAACTCTAAGGTGAAAACCTCATGCAAAAAACTCCAGCTCTTTTGAGAAGGAGATGTTTAGTTGTGTCTAATTAGTAAGAATATGAAAAAATAGTTTGGAAGAAATTTAATATGGCAAAAGAATTATCACCATACCAATATCAAAAGTATCATGACGATTCATTTTTTGATAAAATTCTCAAATACAAAAATATAAGTGGATTTAGTAATACACGGTTAAAGGATTACATAGAGCAGAATAGCTTTTTTATAACCATGACTTTTGATAAAGACCGTATTGGGAAACGGATAAGCCGACAATACGATACAACATTTCCTATAGGTTCTATCCAGCTTCAAAACTTCCATCTTCTCTACAATAGTATTTGTCGGTATTTATTTGGCCAGAATTATTTGAGGAAATCAAAACCAAGACCATTTGCTCTTGCGGGGTTGGATGCAAATGGGACCAAGTATGATTCACATAACTCGGTCGAAGATGAATTTGAAAACCTTCACATTCACGCCACTGTTATTATTCCACCTGATTATGTAGAAAAATTTAGAGAATATATCAATTCGGAGAAATTTCAGGAACTAAGAAATGCGAGTCTTGATATCGACAACATCAAGATCGATTTAGTAAAATTAAGCGGCAATCAAACTGATACAGAAGCATTAAAAAAAATAATCTCATACTCAACAAAATTAATGCGCAAGAATTACAAAAAATTAGCACACAGTAATTCCAAAATTGGTGCAATAGAAGAATGTTTCTATCTTTACCCAGAGCAAATGTTCTTGAGTAAAGAAATAATAGAACTGAGGCCAAAACTAAAAGCAATGCGTTGGGTCGTTAATCCAAATAGAATGTCAAAATGCGAAGATACATTGCATTTATTTTGAACGATGTTTTTATCCATTTCTCACATCGACTGTACCAATTTATTGAATTAATTGGAGCTGGATTTCCAATGAATAAGGCGCAAATAGATATCAATTCCTATAAAGTCCCATAATGCAGAAATCGATTTATTTTAATTGCATGCGTTGGAAAGAAGTCACATCGAAGACAACTTCCTCAGTAAGAAACCGAAAATTGATTGAGTTCTTTTATAAATGGGAATTGATTGATCTCCAATTGACCATCTCATTACTGTACGAATGGAAGCAATGATGAAGTATGACATAATCGGCGACGTACACGGCATGGCAGACGGACTGAAGTGTTTGCTTGGGTAAGGGTATTTTGAGAAGAACGGCGTGTATGGCCATCCTGAAGGCCGTAAGGTGGTATTTGTTGGTGATTTAATCGATAGAGGCCTGCAAAATTTTGAAGTCGTGAGAATAGCGAAATCTATGACCGAAGCTGGGCAAGCAATAACAGTTATGGGAAATCATGAATTCAATGCAATCTGTTTTAGAACACGCGATGGTAATGGGGAGTTTCTACGCAAACACACTTCAAAAAACATTGAACAGCATCACGCCTTTTTATATGAAGTTGCAATGCAAGAAAATGCTCAAGCTGAATGGCAAGCTGCAATTGATTGGTTCAAAACACTTCCAATATTTATTGAAACCGAAAACCTTCGTATTGTTCATGCATGTTGGGATCAAAAATCCATTGATATTCTCAAGCCGAAATTGGGTGTGAACAACACCTTACCTGAAAAGTTGTACGTCGATGCCTCTACAAAAGGCGACCCCATATTTGGGGCAATTGAAACTCTTTTGAAGGGTGACGAAAAGGAATTGCCAGACGGCATCACCTTTGTGGCCATTCTAGAAGTGCCGCCAGACTTCGCTGGTGGCTCCCCGAAACAGCCACCTATCTAGTGCTATTATGCTTCAGGGAACGCAAGAAGAAATAGAAGGAATTGAAACCCAATTAAGAAGCAAAAAACTAGTTGGCCCCATCCCAGTATCTGACCGGGTATTATACACCGGCAACAAGCCAGTATTTATGGGGAATTATTGGTTGCATGGATCAAAAAAAATGAAAAAAGAAAAGCCGATTATTCAAACTGAAAAAATATGTTGTGTAGATTACAGCGCTGGCAAGGGGCAAAAACTTTGTGCGTACCGGTGGTCAGGCGAACAAACCCTGTCTGATGACAAGTGGGAGTGGGTATATGTCACCTAAGTCCCTACTCGATGATTCAACTCTTTAGCCCAGACAGAACCGTGCGCAAATTGTTCAAACCAGTTCCCGAGTTTTTGATAATCTCTTCTACAAGTTCGTCCGGCTCTGGCAGATTATCGAGGTCGGATAATTGCGTTTCTGTCTCATCTTTCTCTCCGTGAGACCAAGATGAATAAAAACCCTCCCTTAGCACAGTCCTAAACCAGACCCATACGCGCTGCCGGGGAACAAACCAAATGACATCAATAAAATCTTTGGGGCTGTCCCAGATAATTAGTTCAAATACGTCTTAACCCATTGCTTTAGTTGTTTCAATTGGTTTGTTGGGTTACTGTTGTTAAAATGCCACTCACATTCCTTCAAAAACAGCTCGAAATGTGCCCTTGGGACACCGTTAAATTTACGCATGTGGCGCTTGGCCTGATTCCAAAAGTTCTCAATGCCATTGATGTGATTATGCCGGTCGGCGAACAGTTTGGAATGGTTGATCCGCAAGTGTTTGAACTCGGATACATCCAACACGTTGTAGCCGCGCCAGCAGTCAGAATAGACGATACTGTCCGGCACCACTTTGCGCTCTATGATCGGATATAAAGTCGCGGAAGAAGCATCAGGGATGATCTTCGTGTAAACCTTGCCACCACGTTTTAATAGGCCAAATATCGGGACTTTGCCCGCAGCACCCCGTCCTCGCTTGGCTTTTCTCTTACCACCAAAGTAACTCTCGTCGACTTCGATCTCACCAGCAAATACCTCGTCCGATTCTTGTTCCAGTTCATACGCAATAACCTCACGCAATCGCAGGAAATAATAGTCCGCAGTCTTGCGATTGACCCCGCACAGAGATGCAGCACATCTGGCCGTCGTTCCCGCAACAAAATGCTCGATCAACCGTCTTTGTTTATACTGGCTTAATCGTGACTTTCTCATACTGTCCCAGATAACACCCAATCGGCGTTATCTGGGACAGCCCCTAAAAGAAAATTGACATAGATGAAGCTCTAAAAAACATTGAATAGTTTATTACTTTGGTGCAACCTAAAATAATGCTTTAACAAATTGAAATACGCCATGAATTCGTTGTGTACGGAGCATGGTGGATCACGATTAAAAAATAGGATGATGTGGCGTTCCAATTTCTAAATTGCCCAAAATCTAGGGCTGTGATAAATGCGGAAAATAGGCGATTACGAATAGATGGCTTTGCAAAGCCAAAAACTGGGGGAGTTAATTTAGTGACGAAAAGAATTGCATTCTTGACAGGCACACGTGCCGATTTTGGCAAGATAAAGTCCCTGATTAACATTCTGGAAGATGACTCCCAATTTGACGTGCATATTTTTGTTACCGGCATGCATATGAACCCTAAATTCGGATTGACTGTCGATGAGGTAATCAAATGCAAATTTTCGAACATTTTTCAATTTATCAATCATAGGGATGTGGACCGGATGGACCATATTCTTGCCAAAACGGTTGCTGGTTTTTCTGATTATGTCGCCAGTATCAAACCAGATATGATTGTGATCCATGGTGATCGCCCCGAAGCCCTTGCCGGGGCCATTGTCGGTAGTTTTAACAATATATATGTTGCTCATATTGAAGGCGGCGAGCTGTCCGGGACTATTGACGACTCAATTCGCCATGCTGTTTCCAAGCTTTCTCATATTCATTTCGTCGCCAACGAAAGCGCAAAATCGCGCCTGCTGCAACTTGGGGAGGGCGAAGCAACTGTCTTTATCATCGGCTCCCCCGATCTTGATCTGATGGATCCAAAGAATTTGCCAAGTCTGGGTGCTGCAAAACAACGATATGATATCCCGTTTGATGAATTTTCCATCAGTATGTTTCACCCTGTAACGACCGAACATCACGACATGGAAAAACACGCTGTAAACTATGTCGAAGCACTTAAGGCATCTGGGCAGAACTATGTCGTCATTTACCCTAATAATGACTTGGGCAGCGAGTTCATCCTTAGCCAAATCGAGAGACTGCGCGGACTAGAGCGTTTTCGAATTTTTCCTTCCTTGCGTATCGACCATTTTCTTACATTGCTCAGATACAGTAAATTCATTATCGGTAATTCCAGTGCCGGCATTCGGGAGGCTCCGTTTTATAATGTGCCAACCATAGATGTGGGAACCAGACAGCAAAATCGCAGCAGCGGTTCTTCTGTCAAAAAAAGCTCTTATCAACCGGATGATATCCTATCAGCCATTGACGAGGTGAGCGATTGGAAATTGTCCTTGCATGAAGACGAGAAAATGCATTTTGGTGTCGGTGGCAGCGACAAGAAATTTTATTCTGTGCTGAAGAAGGAAAAACTGTTCGAGCTCGAAAAACAAAAACAATTTCAAGAGTTTGGGTTATGAAAAAATTACGGCTGATCGCGCGTATTGACGTCAAAAACGAATACGCGATTAAAGGCATACAATTAGAGGGTTTGCGTAAAGTCGGGGACCCAAACAAGTTGGCGTCCAAGTATTACCAAAGTGGCATTGACGAAATTATTTTTATGGATGCGGTTGCGGCGTATTATGACAGGAACAGCCTGAGTGATATTATCGACAGGGCCACAAAAGATATTTTTGTCCCCATTACAGTAGGGGGCGGAATTCGGACAATTGAAGATATCCGTACAGCCCTAAAGGCTGGCGCTGATAAAGTTGCCATTAATACGCAGGCGATCAAGAGACTCGAATTTGTCGAGGAGGCATCAAAGGTTTTTGGTAGCCAGTGCGTAGTCGCTTCAATTACTGCCAAACGGGTCGGTGATGGTACATACCTAGCCTATTACGATAACGGCCGTGAAGAGACTGACAGGGACGTTGTGGGCTGGGCAAAGACATTGCAAGAAGGTGGTGCCGGGGAAATCATGCTGACCTCCATTGATATGGAAGGCACGCGCAAAGGATTTGACATTGATCTTGTCAGGATGATCAAAGAAGCCGTGTCCATTCCTGTAATTGCAGGAGGCGGGGCAGGTAAAAATGGACACCTGTCTGAATTGGTCGGGCAAACCGGTGTCGATGCGGTTGCGGTGGCGTCAATGTTACACTACGACTTGGCGTCGGTAGGTGAGTTAAAGAGCCATCTTGGTAATCGTGGGTTCATAACAAGATGACGGTTTCGGTCGGTGTTGTTGATTATGGAATAGGCAATGTTAAGAGCATTATTGGCGCGCTGGATAAAGTAGGTGCGCAAGTAATCCTTACTGATAACCCTGAACAATTATTGCAATCCGATGCAATGATTTTGCCTGGAGTAGGTGCTTTTGGCCATGCCATGCAACAATTAAAAGAGCGCAATCTGGACCAAGTTATCCGAGAATTTACGGACAGCAAGCGCCAGTTTTTAGGAATTTGTGTTGGTATGCAATTGCTCTTTACAACTGGTGAGGAATTTGGCGAACATGCAGGGTTGGGGATTATTCCCGGGACTGTTTCCAAGATCTCTCTAAAATCTGAATCCACCGCTCCGTTGCCGCATATCTCTTGGAACGAACTCTATGCTGGTGATAACCAAAACTGGGCTGGGAGTATTCTAGAAGGTCTGGGCAGTGGAGAAAACGTCTATTTTGTTCACAGCTATGTTGGGACGCCAGATTGTTCGCAAGATATCCTCGCTGTAACTGAATATGATGGGTTACATCTTTGCGCTGCAGTTCAACATGAAAACATAACTGGGTGCCAGTTTCATCCCGAGAAGAGTGGCGAAACTGGCCTTAAAATCATCGATAATTTTATTAAAAAGAGCCGATAAAAATGAATAACCCTTCACATACGTATTATGGTCTCCCCAACGAAGTTCTGTTCTGTAAAAAGTGCGTTATTTCAAATCAACGACCAAATTCTACAATTGAGTTTAAAAACCGCAAGGATGAAACCAAAAAGGTCATAAACTTCAATGATGAAGGGGTCTGTTCTGCTTGTGAGTATCACGCGGAAAAGGATGTTGTTATTGACTGGCAGGCCCGTGATGGGGACCTTCGGGCTCTTTTGGCGAAGTTTAAGCGCACCGATGGCGGGTATGATGTAATTGTTCCGGGCAGTGGTGGTAAAGACAGCGCGTTTACCGCTCATGTGCTGAAATACAAATACGGCATGAACCCGCTGACTGTGACATGGGCTCCGCACCTTTATACGCCGATTGGTTTTGAAAATTTTGCAGATTGGATGCACGTTGGTGGTCTGGATAATATTCTTTATACGCCGAACGGAAAATTGCATCGGCTTATGACCAAAAATGCCTTTCATAACCTGCTGCATCCCTTTCAACCCTTTATCATTGGGCAGCGCATTATTGGTCCGATGATGGCAAAACGTTTTGGGGTGAAATTGGTGATCTATGGGGAAAACCAGGCTGAGTATGGCAATGCCATCAATGAAAATGTCAAACCGGTTATGAGTGATGAATTCTTCTCAACCGCCGATCCCCTTGATATGCGTTTTGGTGACATAGATATGCGGAGCTATATCAAAGATTCTGGTTTTGAACTGGGCGATTTTGCGCCCTATATTCCGCCCAAGCGCGAAGAAATCATTTCAGCCGGGGTCGAGGTTCACTATCTGGGCTATTATCTTAAATGGGATCCGCAAGAGTGTTATTACTATGCCGTAGAGAACACCGGATTTAAGGGCAACACCTCGAGAACAGAGGGGAGCTACTCAAAATATAGCTCGATCGATGATAAAATTGATCCATTCCACTATTACACAACCTTGATCAAATTTGGAATTGGCCGAGCCACTTACGATTCTGCTCAAGAGGTGCGCAATGATAAAATCACACGCGACGAAGCAGCCTATCTCGTTAAAAAATATGATACTGAATTTCCCAAGAAATACTTTAAAGAATTTCTTGGCTATATTGATACGACAGAAGATAAATTTTGGAAAACAATCGAAAAATTCCGCTCTCCGCATCTGTGGCGTAAAGTCGATGGTGAATGGAAATTACGCCACACGGTCACCGTTGATGGTGCAGATGACTGAGACTCAGATTGCAATAAAATGAAACAGCTCGATTTCCTCCACGTCGCTAGCTTCAATGGTAATGTCGGTGACAACGCCAATCATAATGGTTCTTTGCGATTGTTGATGCAAAACCTTGGTGCCCAATTGCAGGTTAAACAACTCGAAATTCGAAAATCTTACAATAATTACACACTTGAGGATGGCTGGAGTTTTGATGAAAAATTTGCTGATGAAGTTAACGCCCATGATCTGACCTTTGTGGGCGGCGGGAATTACTTTGAGCTTTGGTTGAGTGGTTCCCAAACGGGCACGACAATTGATATATCCATGGCCGTCTTGGAGAAAATTAAAAGCCCGACTGTCTTTTATGGCTTGGGCTGCGACATTGCGATGGGCGTAGAGCAAGAAGCAATCGATAAATTTGAGCGCTTTCTTGATTATCTGGACAAGCGGCAGAATTTTATGGTTTTCCTGAGAAATGACGGCAGCCAACAGACATTACGTGATCTCTATGGTACTAAATTTGACCATTTTGTCAGATGTGTTCCTGATGGCGGTTTCTTTGTCGATGCAACCCAGAAAAGTGATCCAGATTTTATCGTTCCGGGGAAGAAAAATATTGTTGTCAATTTATCTGGCGACATGATGGACACACGCTTTCCTGACTCTTCTAATATGTCATATGCTGACTTTATTTCACAGATAGGGATTGTTCTTGAAACACTGATTGATCGGCAAAATGCGAATATAATTTTCATCCCTCACATGTATAAAGACATCAGCTGCATTTATGACTGCATGGAGAACATTAATGATTTCAAAAATCGCTACAATGTTCGTGTCGCCCCTTTACTGACCGGGGTGGGGAGTGAAAATACGATTTTTTCTCTGTATAAACACGCAGATCTTGCAATGGGAATGAGGTTTCATGCCAATGTCTGTCCGGTTGGCTTAAATACGCCAGCGATCGGCCTGTCCTCCTACAAACAAGTCAAAGAACTTTATAGGGAGCTCGAACTGGAAAGTTCATGCATTGAGGTAAATAAAGGGAACTTCAAAGACACACTGATTGAGTTGGCCACGGAGTATCTCACGGCCCCCCTTGATATTAAAAGAAAATTGAAAAGACAAAAAACCAAACTTTCTGCCTGGATTATCAGAGAACATAAGAAAATAGACGAAATATTGTTGGGGTAAACTGGAGACAATGGTATCTAGGAAAAAAATTCTTTTTGTAACTTATGGTGGAGGTCACGCAAATATAGTTGATCTTATCGCCGAAGAAATACTTGCTAGAGGTGATCTCGATTTCAAAATTCTTGCCCTTACATCAGCTTTGGATCAACTAACACCAAGTTATCCAGATGGAAGTGTATCGGGGATTTCAGAATACTCTTTTTTATTCAATGATTGCATCGAAGAGGTGCATTCAATCGGCAAAACCATGCTTGCATCCAATTACAATCCTAAATTTTCAAAGGAAGAATCCATTTGGTATTTGGGATTGTCTATGTACGACTTAATCCAGACGCATGGCCGAGAGCGCGCGTATGCTGATTATAAAAAATTTGGCAGAAAATGCTTTAAACCGGTTGATACAATTTCCAAAATTCTAAAATTTGAAAAACCAGATGTTCTGTTTACGACCACGTCTCCCCGGTTTGAAGAGGCGTCTATTCTGGCCGCCAGCTTACTAGGCATACCTACGGTCCAGTTGCTTGATTTGTTTGGCGATGTTTCTCCGCGGCCAAGTGCGGATCATATTGTGGTTATGAATAAAAATGTAGAAGAGCAGTTGAGAAGTCGCGGGATCACAAAGCCAAAAATTAAAATATTTGGTCAGCCCGCAATTGAAAAAACAGTGCGGAGCATCCAGTCATGTGATCGAGATGCGCTTCGTAAATCCCTCAAAATTCAACCTCAAGAAAAAGTACTACTCTTTGCATCACAAAGACTTGTTGCATGTAACGAAAATCTCGAAATTATTTCCAATATTCCCTATAACCTTATCTACGATAAGCTGTTTCCAATCTTCCGTGAAATGCACGAACGATATGGAATCATATTCCTCCTTAGAACCCATCCCAACGAAGACCTTTGCGAATACTCTGACTATCTGAAGGATTTTAAATTTATAAAGCACGTAAATGGAACTTTGAACCTTGAGGAGAGCCTATCCATCTCAGATATTCTTCTTACCAAAACTTCTACGGTCGGCGTGGAAGCAGCGGCGGCAGGCATGACTGTTTTAACGTATATGCACGACTATGACATCGGCTATTCCGTTCCAAATTATAAGGTTGCTCCATATATATTTTCTAATGGTTTTCGTGAATTAACAACAAATCTTCATGCGGTAATCCCGAGTATTGGCGCTCGCATAGCCTCGCCCAGACATTTCATTGAGTCTGATTGTGTTGGCAAAACGGTTTCTTTGCTAACAGAATTGGCACAAAATGGAATTTAGTTTATGGTCATTGGGTGCAAGTTTGCTGTACAAAAAAAGTCCTCTTTATACCTAAACGAAATTGGGCCACTGGAGTTTCTTATGCGGGTTCTTACTGTTCGTTCTGCTCTTACTGATATGGGACCGGGCACCCAGCCCTTGACAATTGCCCGCGAGCTTAAGCGTCAAGGGCATCACGTAGCCTTTGCGTCTAGCGGTGGGAAATTTTTACCTGAAGTCGAAAAGGCTGGCTTTAAGGTGCATCGGGTGCCTGAACTGGCACACGATTCTCACGATCCTCTCAGTGTATTAAAAGCTATAAAATCGCTTGCAAAGGTTATTGGCAAAGAACGGCCAGACGTACTCCACGGACACAATGCTGCCGCCACAATCACCGCATTTTCTGGTGGTATTTTGAAAGGAAGGCGCATTCCATGCGTTACTAGCGTGCGCGGAGTTGAGGAACGTGATACGCACCAATGGCGCAATCGAATTTGGCGGGCCACACCTGGAAAACTTCTTGGCGTTTGCGAGAAAACACGAGAACGGCTTCTCAGTTTTGGCGTTCCAGATAAGAAAATACTTGTGACGTATAATGGTGTTGACGCAACACGGTTCGATCCTCGGCATTTGAATTCGGTTGCCACGCGCAAAATGTTTAAACTTGAAGGAAAAATGGTGGTTGGCACTGTTGGCGCCATTACAGGTTCGGATGGACGAGAGGGTGTTAGTAAAGGTCAACACAACCTCGTCAAAGCTGTTGGGATGCTAAAGAACAAACATCCGAATCTCTCAATCTTGCTTGTTGGCGATGGGCCAACGCGACACCGAGTGGAAGCTGCAGTTAAAGAAGCTGGCATTGAGGACAGAGTAATATTTGCTGGTCGGCGATTTGATGTCCCGGAAATGCTGATGGGCATGGATATTTATTGCCTAGCTTCAATATATGGAGAATTCTTTCCCAACTCGATCATTGAAGCCATGTGCATGGGCCTGCCCTGGATCGGCAGCGATATTGCCGGTTTGAGCGAACTGACGGCAGATGGAAAGGCTGGCTGGGTAACACCTATTGATGATGTTGGTGCTTTAGCCAAAAACCTTGACCGCCTGGTAAGCGATGATGGATTGCGAAGAAAAATGGGCAAAAATGCCCGGCAGGAAGTTATGGAGCATTTTACCATTGAAAAAGTTGCAGGCCGAATTCTTAATGCCTACCGAGAAGCCGGTGTGACCGCAAATTGAGCGATCCTGGCAAAATGATTGCGTAAGTAAAAAAAAAGTAGGTAATATCTTTTCCAGTTGCCAACGTTGTCTTGATGGAGCTGGAGATAACTACAAAATGATAAGCGAGTTTAGTCAGTTGGGGAAATTATGCGACGTTTGATATCAAGCATATTTGAGAAATTTGGATACAAAATTATTCGTGAGAAAAAAGGTGAATTTTCTCCGGAATTTTTAGAAGAATATACTAAAATAAGCGATCTGACTATGGTTGACAGGTCTGGCGCGCTCGCTGTTTGGGATGCGGTTGATCATGTGGTTAATCGCTCTATCGAAGGTGATTTGGTGGAGTGCGGTATTTGGCGAGGGGGCATCTCAATATTGATGGCCCGTCGACTGGCCACGCTTGGGAGCAAAACCCGTAAACTGTGGTTGTTTGATACGTTCGAGGGCATGTCGGAACCAACGGAAGTTGATATGGACAAGCATGGTGTGGCTGCGTCGGATCAACTATCTCAAGCCAGTAAAACCGATGAAGAAAATAATGTTTGGGCATATGCCTCGGATGAAGCTGTCGCTAGTAATTTTCGAAAGTCGGGAGTCGATCCATCCATTTGCAATTTTGTAAAAGGAAAAGTCGAAGATACAATCCCCAAGAACATGCCAAAAAAAATATCAATCTTGCGTCTAGATACGGATTGGTATGAGTCAACCAAACACGAACTTGAATATTTATACCCCAAATTGAGCACTGGCGGCGTTTTGCTGATTGATGATTATCAATATTGGGGGGGCTGCCATCAAGCGGTTGAGGAATATTTTTCTGATAAGAGCCAACGTCCGTTTTTTGCAACGCTGGCAAATGGCAGCCTTGTGAGTATCAAGATATAAAGAATGTTTTTCTGATAAGTGATCGAAAAACTGCAAACTCATAAAAAAACATCATGGGATAATGCAAGCTAAACCTAAAAATAAATCTACTAACCCTTCGGAGGAGGCCCATAGGAATTCAAAGAGGATTTTGCTTACAATAGGCGTGTCGTTCGCTGGGAAGCTCTTTGGCTTTCTCAGGATACAGCAGACTGCGGCTCTGTTGGGCGCAAGTTATTACGCTGACGCGTTAGTGCTGTCTTTTCAGGTGTTGTGGCTCGTTGAGATCGTATTAATAAGCTCTGCAGTAGTGCCCAGTCTTGTTGTGCATTTCTATAAACAAGAAACAGAAAAAGGGGAATATGCTGCAACCGTTCTATTTGCGCATGTAACCTTAATTTCTTGCATTATCGCCACTGTCTACGGTCTGGTGATTTTGTTTTATGCAAAGCAGATTGCTGTAATGATCGCTCCGGGGTTGCACCCGCAATCTATACAACTGTTTCAGGAGCTTATGTTAACTGGCGCTGCAATCCCCCTTGCTTTGGCTATTTCCCATTTTGCGAGCTTGCTAAACCGTTTGTTTGACAACGGTATTTGGTATTCCATTCCTCAAATTATTACCAATTTAGCTGGGTTAACCGGACTTCTCACCGGGTATTATTTCTTTGGTCTTACGGGCGCTGCTTTGGCCATGATTGTTGGTCTTTTAGTCTCTGCCATCATTATGATTCTGGTGCAATTATACGTACTGCCAACTCATGTCAGAGCTAGGTTTTTCTCAAATATCAAGCAGTATTTTCCTGAAGTATTTAGTTTTTCCGGGCGCAAGACGTTTTGGGCTGCGGTTATGGCTTTGGTTGGTACAGCGTTCATTCAAGAAGCATATATCTATGTGGATATGGCGTTTGCTTCAATGGCCCGGGCCGAGGGGGGGGTCGGTATTTTGGGGTATGCCAGCAGACTGGCAACTTTGACCAACATGCTTGTGGTGGCATCAGCGTTTGTCATTCTGGAGCCGATTTGGGCCCGCTCATTTGCCGCGCGTGGTTCAGTTGCCGTGCATGATACGATTGCCACAGATGTTTTGTCTATCTTGTGTATTTTATCCATACCGTCTGCACTATTGATTTTTTATGGCGAGATGATCGCCAGTATTGTTTATGGTGGAAAAAACTGGAACCCAGAAGACCTCAAACTCTTGGGAAAATTAGTCAGCGCTTATGGTGGAGCCGTCGTCGGGTTTGGTCTGTCATTAATGTTGGCTCGTATTTTGAATATTCTTGGCTTTCCTTTCTGGATCGCTGTGGTTAATGGCATTTGCCTACCCATCAAAATTATCATCAGCTATTTTATGGTTGCGCGATACGGTCTTGTCGGGCTTGCCTTATCGACGACATTTATCGTGTTTTTGCAAAGCACTGGATACAGCATTGTTGCTTTGCGCACCGGGGGGCGGCAACTCTTTCAACTCTCAAATTTGAGTGCTTTGATGGTTTTTTACGCCAGTATTTTTCTGGCGACTTGGGCCGCTTCCCAATGGGTGCCGCAGTCGCTTGTTTCTGTAGTTTTGGTTGCATGCGGGTTGTCCACTTGGGGGATTTTCATCGGCTGGTTGTTGAAACTTTCATTTGTGTCATCACTATTTAATATGTTGAGCAATCTTAATTTTGAATCGAATATTTCATCAAAAAATAAAACGAAAAATGGGAATGACAGCGACAACTAAAAAGGCAAGGTCGCTACAAACTATTACGTTTTGATACTTTTGTTACGGTGAGAAATAAAAGCTTGAAATACAAACCTGTGTTGCGACGACTAACCCATCGTAAGTCTTGCTCAGTTCTGGCTTTCATGGAATCAACGCTTGGATCAATTTGCGCGAGCCCGGTAATTCCGGGGCGCAAAACGTGGCGATCAATCCATTCTTGGGGTTGGTATTCAACTTCTTGTACTGCGACATCAGGTCGAACGCCAACCAAGGACATGTCTCCGATCAACACATTTAATAACTGAGGTAATTCATCAAGGTGCATGGGCCGAAGAAATCGGCCAACCCGGGTTATTCGAGGATCGTTCTTTGATGTGGTCTCGAACTCTGCGCGTTGTTCAGAAAGACTTTGTCCCGAGTCATTTTGTATATCTCCAGAAGACCTGTTTTTCGCTTCCGTCATGGTTCGAAATTTTTTCATTTTAAATGGTTTTTGTTTCTGACCAATTCGATTTTGCATAAATAAAATGGCCCCCCGATCTTCCAGCCAAATGAGCCCCGCAATAAATATAAAAACCGGAAGGGCAAGCAACAGACCAATCAGGCTAAAAAAGATATCAAACGCCCGGTTAAGCGTATCCTGAAATCTGTATGCTGGAATATTTGCTGAATGTTTCATGTATGTATCTTGTAATAGGATTTATACCAGGAAATGAACTTTTCGATTCCCTCTTCGATCGAAACCTTGGGGCGAAAGTCAACCAACTCAATGAGATCATCAATATTGGCGCAGGTTCGCTGTACGTCCCCAGGCTGCATTGGAAGAAAATTTTTCTTGGCTTCTACGCCCAATGATTTTTCAATGCATTCAATAAAGTACATCAGCTCTACCGATTGGTTGTTTCCGATATTATAAAGTTGATAGGGCGCATTGGAGGTGGCTGGATCCGGGTTGTTTCCATCCCAGGAAGGATTGGGCTGTGCAGTGCGGTCAAGTGTGCGAACTACGCCCTCAACAATATCATCAATATAGGTGAAGTCACGCTGGTGATTACCGTGATTGTAAATATCAATTGGTTCACCCGCCAGAATTTTCTTGGCAAACAAAATCGGCGACATATCAGGTCGGCCCCAAGGTCCATAAACAGTGAAAAAACGCAATCCGGTTACGGGTAATCCAAAAAGATGTGCATAAGTATGCGCCATGATCTCATTAGATTTTTTGGTCGCGGCGTAAATGCTCAGAGGATGATTGGTCGACTCATGAACATTATATGGAACATTGGTGTTTGCACCGTAAACAGAGCTGGAAGAAGCAAAAACCAAGTGTTCTACATTATTGTAGCGACAGCCTTCCAAAATATTTAGGAACCCCATCACATTACTGTCGATATAAGAATACGGATCCTGCAGCGAATACCGAACTCCTGCTTGCGCAGCAAGATTGACAACCCGATTTGGCTTATATTTTCTGAACAGGCCTACAATAGCATCCCGGTCTTTAAGATCGACAGGGTGGAAATGAAAGTTTGGATTGTCGTCAATTCGTTCAAGTCTGGCCTTTTTCAAACCGACATCATAATAATCATTCAGATTATCAATGCCGACGACATCTTCTCCCCGGTTTAACAAAACTTCCGTTAGTTTGGCCCCAATAAACCCAGCCGCTCCGGTAACGATAATTTTCATACTAGCTCTCTTTAGAGTTCAAAATTTTATCCGCTGTTTCTATAAAGTTTGAAGTGCCCCTAGTTGTCCATCATCAGAACATTTGTCATTTGAGGTGGCTTACTGGATCTGAGTATTTGGCCTCATCTGGTTGATTGATAATATGCCACTTGCCTTTGATGATGCAAGCGGCGCTGTTCGATAGTTTTACGTTTGATCCTTTCTCTTTGTTTAAGATGGTTTGTGCTGTCTAACGTCAGCACCTATGGGACAGAAATCGCAGACAAGACAGACGGGTGCCGCCAAGGCGATCAAAGATATCCGCCGGGCAACCCGCAAGCAATATTCGGCAGAAGAAAAGATCCGTATTGTGTTGGACGGATTGTGTGGTGAAGAAAGCATTGCCGAGCTGTGCCGCATGAAGGCATCGCCCAGAGTATTTATTATAAATGGTCGAAGGAATGCCTTGAGGCTGGCAAACGCCGGCTTGCAGATGATACGGCTCGTGCGGCTTCAACGGGTGAGGTCATAGCCCTTCGCCGAGAAGCCCGTGAGTTGAAAGAGGCCGTAGCCGAACAGACCTTAAAGTTTGAAATCATCCGCCTTGTGGAGCAATGGCATCGGCCCGTCAAACGAACCTTGGATAAACTGGGCGTACCCAGAACCGCGTTTTATCGCGGGGTTGCCCTCTATCAGATTGGAGGCGTTGGAAGATCAATCACCAAGGCTCTCCCGAGTCTGGAACCATATTCCTGATGACATGCGCCAGCGCATCGTGGACCTGGCACTAGATGTTCCGGAACTATCTCCCCGGGAACTGGCTGTACGCTTCGCTGACACAGAAAATATTTTATCTCAGAGACTTTCGTCTATCGGCTGCTTAAATCCCTTGATCTGATTACCAGCCCGGCATTTATCGTCATCAAGGCTGCTGATGAGTTCAGAGACAAGACAACGGCTATTAATCAACTGTGGCAGGCCGACTTTACCTATCTGAAGGTCATCGGCTGGGGATGGATGTACTTATCGATGATCCTTGATGATTACTCGCGCTATATCATTGCCTGGAAACTGTGCACGACCATGGAGAT
This sequence comes from Robiginitomaculum sp., assembly GCA_002733805.1. Taxonomy (GTDB): domain Bacteria; phylum Pseudomonadota; class Alphaproteobacteria; order Caulobacterales; family Maricaulaceae; genus Robiginitomaculum_B. Next base: position 100,784 of record NVXG01000005.1, read on the forward strand.
GAGCGATGTTACAGACACGCTGGACCGCGCCTTACAGGCATCTGGTTGTGACCAGGCCCATGTTGTGCACAAGCCGAGACTGCTATCGGACAACGGATCCAGCTACGTCTCTGGCGAACTGGTCGAATGGCTGGTCGACAAGAAAACGGGCCACGTCAGGGGGGCACCGTATCACCCGCAAACACAGGGTAAGATTGAGCGATGGCATCAGACTCTGAAGAATCGCAGCTTACTAGAAAATTACTGCTTCCCAGCAGACTTGGAAATGCA
>NVXG01000016.1 GCA_002733805.1 Robiginitomaculum sp.
GGCGGCAGCTGCACTTGAAGAACCGGTGGTCCCGGCACGGTTAGACAGGCCCAACCGGTGAACCTTGCCAATCACGGCATTGCGCGTCACGCCGCCAAGTTCTTTGGCGATCTGGCTCGCGGATTGGCCTTCGCCCCACATCTTCTTTAGTGTCTCGACACGTTCGTCGGTCCAGGACATGGCGTTCCCCTTGGCTTGGCCGGTGCGCTTTGCGCTGCATTGGCCCAAATTTCGATCGTTTCGGCCGCAACCGACCGTAACACATATAGATTTCGGCCATTAGAGGCCGCAGCACATGTAGATAAGACCTGACAGGGCGATAAGCAAGCGCCCAACTGCCTTGGTGATGACGTAAAACCATGATCAATGCGTGACAGCACGCCACTTGCTTGATAAGTCCGGCGGCAAAAGATGCTAAATTGTGAGGCGCAATTGAAGATTGAACAAACTAAGCTGCCGGGTGTTTTGATCATTACCCCCCAGCGCCACGGCGATAGTCGCGGGTTTTTTTCTGAAAGCTGGTCGCGCAAAATATTGGCTGATCAAGGTGTTGATCTTGATTTTGTCCAAGACAATCATTCGCTTTCCGCCCGTGCTGGTACGGTGCGCGGCCTGCATTTCCAATCGCATCCCCATGCGCAAGACAAGCTTGTACGCTGTGGGCGCGGCGCGCTTTATGATGTCGCGGTTGATGCGCGACGTGGCTCGCCGACTTACGGCAAATCGGTCGGCGTTGAGCTGACGGCGCAGAACGGCAAGCAGCTTCTGGTGCCGATTGGCTTTTTGCACGGTTTTGCCACGCTGGTTGATGACACCGAAATTGTCTACAAATGTACCGATTATTATGCGCCCGAATGCGACGGCGCCGTGCGTTGGGATGACCCGACCCTCGACATCGACTGGAACCTGGGCGCCAACACGGCGGTGCTCAGCGCCAAAGACGAAGTCGCGCAGTTGTTCAGCGATTTTGACACACCTTTTGTATTTGAAGGCTAAGAGGCCCGTTTTATGAAACTTTTGGTTACAGGTGGCGCGGGCTTTATTGGCTCGGCCGTGATCCGTCGTGCAATCGCTGACGGGCACGAGATCGTCAATGTCGATGCGCTGACCTATGCGGCCTGCCTCGACAATGTGGCCTCGGTTTCCGACAGCCCTGCTTATGCTTTTGAGCAAGCCGATATCCGCGACCGCGCCGCGCTCGACCGGGTATTTGGCGTGCATAAACCCGATGCGGTCATGCACCTCGCCGCCGAGAGCCATGTTGACCGGTCGATCGACGCGCCGGGCGACTTTATTGAGACCAATATCAACGGCACATATAATATGCTGGAAGCCGCGCGCGCCTATTGGACAGCACAAGGCAAGCCTGCGGGCTTCCGCTTTCACCATATCTCGACAGATGAGGTTTTTGGCTCGCTGGGGCCAACGGGGCTGTTCACCGAAGACACGCCCTATGCGCCCAACAGCCCCTATTCAGCCTCTAAAGCCGCCAGTGACCATTTGGTCCGCGCTTGGGCCGAGACTTACGGGCTGCCGGTGGTGATGACAAATTGCTCCAACAATTATGGCCCGTTCCACTTTCCTGAAAAACTGGTGCCTGTGGTTATCCTCAATGCGCTATCGGGCAAAGACATCCCGATTTACGGCAAGGGCGATAACATTCGCGACTGGCTTTATGTCGAAGACCATGCTGAGGCGCTGTTGACTGTGGTGCAAAAAGGCAAGCTGGGCCGCAGCTATAATATTGGCGGCGAGAATGAGGCGAGCAATATAGACCTTGTGCGCACGATCTGCGCGATCCTTGATGAGAAGCGCCCCGCCAACCATCCATATGCAGACCAGATTACCTATGTGACCGACCGGCCCGGCCATGATCAGCGCTATGCGATTGACCCGGCGCGTATACGTAAAGAATTGGGCTGGCGGCCCTCAGTGACCTTAGAGCAGGGGCTGGAGAAAACCGTGCAATGGTATCTCGATAATGAAGAATGGTGGCAGGCGTTGCAAAGCCGTGCCGGTGTCGGCGAGCGGTTGGGTAAAGGCTAATGGACAAGGGGCCGAAAATTAAGGTTAACGGGCAGGCGGGGCCGTTCGAGGACGTGTTTTTGCTGAACGCCCGCGGGATCAAAAAACTGCAACGCAAATATGCAAAATTTGCGCATCCAAAACGGTTTAATTGGGACTGGTCGGCGATCAGGTATAACCGGGTTGCCTTGATGACCCATTTGGCCAGCAAGATCGGGCCAGAATGCAGGTATCTTGAGATTGGCTGCGCCCATAATGAGCTGTTTGATGCGATGCCGATCACGCATAAGATTGGCGTTGATCCGGCCATTGGCGGCACGCATAAAATGACCTCGGAGGCGTTCTTTGCTGATTTTCCTGATGAGAGATTTGATCTGATTTTCATTGACGGGCTGCATACTTACGAGCAGGTACGCGCTGATCTGGTCAATGCGCTGCGGGTGCTGCGGCCGGGCGGCTATATCGGGCTGCATGACATGTTGCCCAAGGAATGGGGCGAGGCATTTGTGCCGCGTATTCAGGGCGAGTGGACTGGCGATGTCTGGAAAGTTGCGCATGAGATCGCCGTGACCGAGGGGCTTGATTTTCGGGTTTTTCACATGGATGCGGGTGTTGGTTTGGTGCGTGTACCGGGTGACCCGAATGTGCAGCTGGCCGATATGCAAGCCGAGCTGATCCCAGCGCAATATGACTATTTTTGTGCCCATCTGGACCGGGTGAAACAGGTCACTTGGGATGAGGGCATGGAATGGCTATCTGGCCAGGAGGGCTAGCGGATGCGGACCATAAAACAAACTGAGCATGCGCCCGGCATGGCGGCGCGGCTGTACCTGTTTACAGGGGCCCTGCAATGAAGATTTTGGTCTTTGGCAGGACGGGTCAAGTTGCAACTGAGTTGCAGCGCCTTGCGGGCGGTGATCAGCTCATCGCGCTCGGCCGCGAGCAGGCCGATCTGTCCGATCCTGAAGCGTGCGCTGCGCAAATCAGTGACGTTGATGCCGTGATCAACGCGGCGGCCTATACCGCCGTTGATGCGGCCGAGGACGGTGAAGCACTGGCCAACATTGTCAACGGCGAAGCCCCGGCAGCCATGGCCCGCGCCTGCGCCGCACTTGGCATCCCCTTCGTGCACATCTCTACCGATTATGTCTTTGACGGCACCGGCACCACACCGTGGCAGCCGGCAGATGCGACTGGCCCCTTGGGCGCTTATGGCCGCTCCAAACTATTGGGCGAGGCCGGCATTGCGGCGGCTGGCGGCAGCTGCGCTATATTGCGCACCTCTTGGGTGTTCTCGGCCCATGGCGGCAACTTTGTAAAAACCATGCTGCGGCTCAGCGAGACCCGCGACACGCTGGGCATTGTCGCCGACCAGATCGGAGGGCCGACCCCCGCCGCCGCGATTGCAGGCGCCGTTTTGACCATGGCCCGGCAGCTCAATACAGCGCCACAAAAGGCGGGTATCTACCATTTTGCTGGCGCGCCAGATGTCAGCTGGGCTGATTTCGCCGCCGAAATATTTGCTCAAGCGGGGCGCAAAGTCGCGATCAACAAAGTCACCACGTCAGACTATCCGACCCCGGCCAAACGCCCCGGCAATAGCCGCATGGAGTGCAGCGCGCTCGCCGATGCTTTTGGTATCGCCCGCCCAGATTGGCGCAAAGGGCTGGCTGATGTGCTAAATGAATTGAAAAAACTCGAATTGAAGAAAACTCGGAATTGAACGGCAGGACAATATGAAAAATCGTAAAGGCATTATATTGGCGGGCGGCTCCGGCACCCGGCTTTACCCGATCACCGTTGGCCTCTCAAAGCAGCTCTTGCCGCTTTATGACAAGCCGATGATCTATTATCCGCTATCTGTACTCATGCTTGCGGGCCTGCGCGAGATTGCGATCATCACCACGCCTGAGGACCAAGCCCAGTTCATTCGGGCGCTGGGCGATGGCAGCCAATGGGGCTTGGAGCTGACTTATATCACCCAACCGTCGCCCGACGGGCTGGCCCAAGCCTATATTCTTGCGGAAGATTTCCTCGACGGTGCGCCGTCGGCCATGGTCCTTGGCGACAATATCTTCTTTGGTCACGGCCTGCCTGATGTGCTGCACCGCGCTGGCGCAAAAACCTCTGGCGGCACTGTATTTGGCTATTATGTGGCCGACCCAGAGCGTTACGGCGTGGTTGATTTTGACGCAGATGGCAAAGCCCGCCAGATCATTGAAAAACCGGCCAAACCGCCGTCAAACTACGCCGTAACCGGGCTTTATTTCCTCGACGGTACAGCGCCTGAGCGGGCCAAAGCGGTAAAGCCATCGCCGCGTGGCGAGCTGGAAATCACCTCGCTGTTAGAGATGTATCTCGAAGACGGTGTGCTTGACGTGCAAAAAATGGGCCGCGGCTTTGCTTGGCTTGATACTGGTACCCATGAAAGCCTGCTCGACGCAGGCAACTTTGTGCGGACCCTTGCCAAGCGCCAAGGCCTGCAAACCGGCTCGCCCGATGAGATCGCCTATGAGCTGGGCTGGATCGATGATGCCGGGCTGGCGGCGCGGGCCAAGGTTTTTGCCAAGAATGAATATGGCCGGTATTTGAGCGACTTGCTCAAGCCTGACCGCTAAGGCGCTTTGCGTCTGATCAAGGCCACATGCTGGAGGCCGTGCTACCCTCCACCTAGAAAATTCTTAGGTAGAGAGAAGCGCGATGCCCGCAGCGAAGAATAAGTCAGACCTTCTGGCCGTCAGCCAGCTAGAATATGCCAAGTTGGAAAAGGCGATGGCCTTGGTCGCGCCGGATTTTGCCGTGTTTAAGGGCGATGATGATACCTCGATCAAAGATGTGATCGGCCATAGGGCGCATTGGATCACGCTGTTCATGGGTTGGTTTGCTGATGGGCAAGCAGGTAAGCCGGTGTTCTTTCCGGCCGAGGGCTATAAGTGGAATGAGCTAAAGCGTTACAATGCTGAGCTGCGCGCCAAGCAAGCTCAGCTGGGCTGGGAGGCTGCCCGCGCCGAACTGGCCCGCCAAAACACCGCATTATTGGAGCTGCTGCAAAGCTTGGACAACGAGACCCTTTATGGCGGCCCAATGCTGGGCGCGCATAACAACTGGACCACCGGCCGTTGGGCCGAGGCGGCGGGGCCCAGCCATTACCGGTCTGCCGCAAAGTTCATTCGGGCTGCGCTGCGGGCGCGATAAACTGGGAGTATCCGAAACTCAGTATATGGTGTTTAGCCCATGCGGTTGAAACGGGTCATCTGTTGAACCGTTCTGGATATAGGATAGCGAACTGATTACGGGCAGCAACCCATTCTCTGACGCACCGGCCCGACTTTTCGAAATTGCGGATGGCCAGATAGATCAGTTTAGTGGCCGCATCATCGGTTGGAAAGCTGCCGCGGGTTTTGGTGGTTTTGCGGATATCCCGGTTGAGGCCTTCAATCGCGTTGGTGGTGTAGATGATCTTTCGCACCGCTGGCGGGAAGGCAAAGGACGGGATCACCTCTTGCCAGACGCGCCGCCAGCTTGGGGCGATTGAGGGGTATTTATGGCCCCATTCATCCTCGAAAGCATCCAAAGCTTTGGCGACAGCCTTGCGATCCTTCCAGCCGCAGAAGTTCAGGGAATGACGCATCAGATGCACGTTACAGGTCTGCACGGTGGTGTCGGGAAACGCTGCGTTGATGGCATCAGGGAAACCTTTCAGACCATCAACGACGGCAATCAGGATGTCTTCCACGCCGCGATTGCGCAGGTTGTTCATGATTGAGAGCCAGAACTTGGCCCCTTCGTTGGCCGCGCCCCACAGACCCAGAACCTCGCATTCGCCATCAGAGTTGACGCCCAGGGCCACGTAAACCGCTTTGTTCTTAACCATGCGGCTTTCCGCATCGCGGATTTTGACCCTGAGAGCGTCGAGGAGAACAAGGGGATACATTGGTTCCAGCGCGCGATTCTGCCAGTCTGAAACTTCCTTTAAAACGGCGTCTGTAACGCGACTGATAAGATCGGCAGAAACGCGCAATCCATAAACGTCCTCAAGGTGGGCGCTGATGTCGCGCGTCGACAGGCCAGCCGCATAAAGCCCGATGATCTTGGTCCTGTCGCGGAATTGTGCCGCTCCTTTAACCGCATATTATGCGCAAAAGGAGAACGACGATGGGAACGAAACGCACCGCAGAATTTCGACAGGAAGCTGTTAGGATTGCACTGACGAATGGCCTGACAAGAAAGCAAGTAGCCACCGACTTTGGTATCGGATTTTCGACATTGAGCAAGTGGATACAGCAAGACCGGAAGAACTCTGAAAAGCCGACGGCTCAAACTGAGCTAGAGCGTGAAAATGCCGGCCTTCGCTAGGAAAACAGACTGCTCCGTGAGGAGTATCCGTCTTGGTCAAGCTGCTTTTTCAGTCCATTTCCGGCTATCGCGCAATAGAGCATTCGCAAGGACAAACAGCTTGCGCATGGCAGCCGTGATGGCGACCTTTTTCTCCTTCCCGGCAGCTACAAGCTGTTCGTATTTGGCTTTCAGGTCGGCATTGTGCCGGATTGCGACCAGCGCTGGCATGAAGATGGCATTGCGCAAATGAGGATGTCCTCCCTGTATCGGGGCTTTTCCCTGCCATTTTCCCGAGCATTGTGACATTGGGGCGAGCCCAGCAAGACTGGCCACGGCTTTGTTATTCAAAGCGCTAATTTCCGGCATATCCACAAGGATCATAAGCGCTGTAATCACTCCAATGCCAGGAATGCTGAACACAATACCCAGCCGTTCGCTCATACTTGAATCTTGCTGCGCGGTGTCCAGCATCAATGCGTCAATTCTTGCGATATCGTTTTCGATTTGGCGTAGACGCTTTTCGAGTTGCTGTTTTACGAGAGCGTTTAGAGCCGTGGCTTTGCGCGCTTTGGTGGCCGTACGATCTTTGATGAGTGCCCGCCGTGCTGACAATAACTCCTTCAGATCATGCAGATTTTCTGCGGTGAGAGGTTTTGGTACCAGCTGCAATGCTGTGCTCATCTTCGCCAACATCTCGCATCAACACGATCTGTCTTTGCCAATTTTCCGCTGGCCTGGGCAAATCTGCGCGCTTGCTTTGGGTTCACTTTGACGAATGGAACGAAATGGGTGCCAAGCGCCCGCTCCAATTGCCGATGATACGCACCGGTCGCTTCAAAGATAACCAGCGGATCAAGTTGTATTCCGATCCACTTAAGCAATTGCGTATGTCCGGTTTTTCCATTTAAAAAATGCCTGTGTTGACCGTCTGCCAAACGATGAGCATCAAGTGTGTCTTAAGAAATGTCGATGCCAATGGCATTGTCCATGTGTCTTTTCCACCTTGTCTTGTCATACGGGCCCAAGGCCCAAGTATCCGTTCCAGTCATGAGAAAAGACGAGGGCGACCTTACTCCTCCACGGTCCATCACGACCGAGCGGGAAACGATCCGACCCTCACCGTCGCCCAGCATAAATGCCGTGCCGGACGACGGCTCCTGTATCGCACAAGAGCCGAGTTCTGGATAAGACAAGAGGGAAGTGTTAAAAAAGGCCACCATCTTCTTCGCGGGACAAAAGCCATGAGGTTCAGGTTCATCGAAGAAAATCGGGTTGCCTTGCCGACCGAAAAGTTGTGCCAGATTATGAATGTCAGCTCGCGGGGGTATCGCGCCTATCGGTCCCGTCCTATCGGTCAGCGTCAACGAGAAGACATGGTTTTGCTGGCCCATATCCGAGAACAGCATCGTCTGAGCTTAAACAGTTACGGTCGGCCAAGGATGACCGAAGAGCTAAAAGAGATCGGCCTGAAAGTCGGCCACCGGCGTGTCGGCAGATTGCTGCGCCGGAACGGCATATCGGTTGTCAGAACCCATAAACACAAGGTGACGACTGACCACTGCCCGGCAGGGTCTGCGCAGCATGCCTGAGAGGGAGCAATCACAAGTTCAACATCGCACCGAATTTGCTGAACAGAGACTTCTTAGCCGAAAAGCCAAACCAAAAATGGGTGGTGGACATCAGTTATGTCTGGACCCGCGAGGGCTGGCTGTATCTGGCCGTGGTTCTGGACCTGCATTCGCGGCGGGTCATTGGCTGGGCTGTCAGCAACCGGATGAAGCGCGACCTCGCTGAACATGGCCATAGCCCTCCGCAGGCCACCCAAAGGCTGCATCCAGCACTCAGATCGCGGCAGTCAGTATTGCTCGCATGACTACCCGAAATCCTGCGTCAGCATGGGTTCAAAGTATCGATGAGCGGCAAAGGCAATTGTTATGACTGTGATTATGTTGCTGCGGCTTGATGGCCTGACCCATGTTACGATTGACCCTGTGTCATTGTGTTGACGTGTCGACCATCAGGTCAACGCCGCGACGTAAACCTTCTTCAAAACCATCAAAGCAGAGCTGATCTGGCGACAGTCATGGCAAACACGCCGAGCGGTTGACTGGCGATCTTTGAATACATCAACGGCTTCTACAACCCACGCCGCAGACACTCGGCTTTAGGCCGGAAAAGCCCCTTGGATTTTGAAAGGATCGCCGCCTAAATGAGCACCCGGAGCGGCACAGGACCACTGTCAGACGGGCGCAGCACGCGCCGGAGACCAGTTAACCGACGAAGCTTATTGTGAGCGGCATCTTTGCCAGCAGCAAAACCGCAGGAGGACAAAAATTTAGTCGCGAATAAATTTGCTTATTTAGATATGTCTGCTAATAGTTACATAGGCCAACTATTATTTTATATAATTATAAAGAGCAAAGACATGCTGATTTCTGATCAAATTGCACTCGTAACGGGCGGCGGTAGTGGGCTTGGGGCCGCAACAGCGCGCCGGCTTGCGCGGCTCGGTGCGAGGGTTGCGGTGCTTGATTTTGACATCGAGCGCGCAAAAATTGTGGCTAATGAGTGTGGCGGCATTGCTGTTCAGGCAGATGTTTCAAGTGAAGCTGCGGTTGAGGCGGCCGTCGCGGAAGTGATTGAGAAGCTTGGTGCTGCGCCGCGAATTGTTGTCAGCTGTGCCGGCATTGGTTTGGCTGGCCGGGTTGTTGGGCGCGGCGGTAAATTGTCGAGCGATGTGTTTGAAAAAACCATGCAAGTCAATTTGTTCGGCACGTATTTCATTATGAGCCACACGGCCCGCGCGATGGCGCAGCTTGATCCGCTGGGCGAGACAGGTGAGCGCGGTGTGATCATCAATACATCCTCAGTGGCTTGGCAAGATGGTCAAATAGGGCAGGTGGCCTATGCCGCGTCAAAGGGTGCCATTGCTTCAATGACCCTTCCCGCCGCGCGCGAATTTGCCCGCTCGGGTATTCGGGTAATGGGCATAGCGCCGGGCCTGTTTGAAACAGCAATGACCGAAACGCTGCCCGATGATGTCCGCGCGGCAATCACCAGCAATATTCCCTTCCCGCAGCGCCTTGGCCATGCCGAGGAATATGCGCAACTCGCAGAGCAGATTATTTCAAACCCGTTTTTGAATGGCACAATCATCCGTCTGGATGGTGCTGTTCGTCTTCCGCCCCGATGAAAGCCAGTAATGACCGATAAATATCTGAAAATAGAAATTGACGACGGAATTGCAACGCTGACGATGTCGCGCCCGCAAAAGCGCAATGCGATGTGTGATGAGCTGCTGGCTGAAATTGATGCGTTCTTTTCGGCCCCACCTGCCGAGGTCAAGGTTGTTATTATAACCGGAACCGAGGGGCATTATTGCTCTGGTTTGGATCTGTCAGAGCATGTGGCGCGTGATGCCGAAGGCACGATGCGGCATTCGCGTAACTGGCACAGCGTCATGGAGCGCATCCAGTTTGGCGGTCTGCCTGTCATCTCGGCAATGTTCGGTGCGGTCATTGGCGGCGGGCTGGAGCTGGCCGTGTCTACCCATGTGCGTATTGCTGAGCCTTCTACAATTTTTCAATTGCCTGAAGGCAAACGCGGCATCTTTGTCGGCGGCGGCGCCAGTGTGCGCGTTGGCCGTATTTTGGGCGCGGACCGGATGATTGAGATGATGCTGACCGGCCGGAAATACAATGCCCAAGAGGGGGTTGCACTTGGGCTGACGCATTATGCGGTTGAAGCGGGCGAGGCCCTGAAAATGGCGCGTGATCTGGCGCTGAAAATTTCCAAAAACGCACCGCTGTCAAATTACATCATGATCCAAGCGCTCGCGCGGATCGAGGATATGTCAAAAACGGACGGTTTGTTCACAGAAAGTCTCTGTGCCGCAATCACGCAGACCAGCACAGATGCGGTCGAGGGGCTCGCGGCCTTTCTCGAAAAACGCAATCCAACCTTTAGGTGACGCATGTTGAACAAGGACGCTAAGATTGTTGAGAACGACGCGTTCTCAGGCATTGTTTCAGATGAAAATCTGCGGATGCTTGTCGGCTATAATATGAAGCGCGCCTTTAATGCGGTGCAGGCTGATTTGCTTGACGCATTGCGCCCGTTTGAGCTGCGGATGATCACCTATTCGGCCTTGGTCCTGATTGTTGATAATCCGGGGTTGCGGCAATCTCATCTTTCCAGCGCGCTGGCGGTAGAGCGGCCAAACCTTGTTGTTATCATTGATCAATTGGAACGACGCGGGCTGATTTCACGCGAGAGGCTGGCCTCGGATCGGCGCGCTTATGGGCTGCATGCCACATTGGCTGGGCGCAAGTTATATGAAGATTCGGTGCGTGCAGTAACTGCGCATGAGGTCAAGATTTTTGGCGCACTTGATGGGGCATTGGCAACTAATCTGGTTGCTGATTTGCGTGGCATTGAGAGCCGGGCCAAGGGAAATTCCTAAATGACAGAAAATGCAAAATATCTCGCTCATGATGTTGAGGTGCAGAGACGGCCGGACGGATCAACCCTCTTTCAATCAACCCATGCTTTGGGTCCTTTTGCCGAAAAAACATCTGACTGGCTGCACCATTGGGCTGAAGTGACACCCGATGCTGTGTTTCTGGCCGAACGTTCGGGCGCGGATTGGCGGCGCGAAACCTACGGCGATGTTTTGCAAAAGGTACAGGCAATTGCCGCGGCATTGCTGGGCCGGGGCTTAAATGAAAACACGCCAATTCTGATCATGTCAGGCAATGGGGTAGACCACGGGCTGCTCTCCTTGGCGGCGCAATATATTGGTGTGCCAACCGTGCCTGTTGCCGAGCAATATTCGCTTATCACCGGGGCGCAAGGGCGGCTTGTTGATGTGGTTGATCTGGTGCATCCGGCAATGGCCTATATTGTTGATGCTGACCAATATAGCGCGGCGCTTGCGCTACCTGCCTTGCAGGGCATTGATATTATCGCAAGTTCTGTTGGGGCATCCAAGGCGACGCCTTTTACTGACCTGTTAAAGGGTGATGCGGGTGCCGATGTTCGAGCGGCTAATGCAATAACTGGCGCTAAAAGTATCGCCAAAATCCTGATGACATCGGGGTCTACATCAAGCCCAAAGGGCGTTTTGACCACGCAGAAAATGATGTGTGTGAACCAAGCGCAAATAGCCGAAGTGCTGCCATTTTTGCGCGCCCGTCCGCCGCTGATCGTTGATTGGTTGCCGTGGAACCATGTTTTTGGTGGCAGTCATAATTTCAATATTATGCTGGCCAATGGCGGCAGCCTGTATATCGACGATGGCAAGCCGACCAAGGCTGCATTTAGCCGCACGCTTGAAAACCTGTCGATGATAACCGGGACAATTGCCTTCAATGTGCCTGTCGGGTTTTCGATGTTGCTCGGTGCGCTCAAGGCAGACGAGACCTTGCGCAATCGGTTTTTCAGTGAGCTGGATCTGGTATTTTATGCCGGGGCTTCCCTGCCGCAAGACGTGTGGGAGGGTTTTGAAGATATGTCGCGTTCGGTGCAAGGCCATGTGCCATTGATGACATCCAGCTGGGGCCTGACCGAGACGGCGCCAGCCACAATGTTGCAGCACCAGCCTGTTAATCATTCGGGGATTGTGGGCGTGCCGCTGCCGGGCGTTACTGTCAAGCTGATCCCAGAGGATGAAGCGCGTTTTGAAGTGCGGGTCAAAGGCCCGAACATCATGGACGGCTATTACAAGGACCCGAAGAAAACTGCGGAAAGCTTTGATGATGAAGGGTTTTTCATCACTGGTGATGCCATGAAATTCGTCGACCCTAGCCAGCCAGAACTGGGTATGCGTTTTGATGGCCGGATATCTGATGACTTTAAACTGCTGACAGGGACATGGGTGAGGGCGACCAATCTGCGGGTGGAGTTGTTAAGCCTTCTTGCCCCATTCGCAGCTGAGGTTGTGATTACCGGCCATGATCGAACCGAAATTGGCGCGTTAATTTTCCCCAATTTTGAGGCGCTTCAAAGCGCTGGGTTTGACACTGAAAAAACATCGGATGGCGGATTGGAATGCCCGGAATTGGTGGCCGAATTAACCAAGCGTCTGCGAAAACGTGCCGAAAAACATTCAGGTTCCTCCAACCGGATTTCACGGATTTTGGTGCTCAGTGATCCGCCTTCGATTGCGAAAGGTGAAATCACTGCGAAGGGGAATTTGAATTTTCGTAAAATTCTGACGCACCGCGAAAAGCAGCTTGAGCGTCTGTACAACAACACGGCTTCGGCCACGATCCAGATTTAGGGGGCACAAAATGATAGATATTAACAAAGTTCGCGCCATTGATTTTCATACCCATGCTGAGGAGCCTTGCGGCTGTCATGCCGATGATGGCTATGATGATTTGCAAGCGACAATGGCCAAATATTTTCGCGCACCTTGGTCACATCCGCCAACTATTGAAGACACTGCGGCCCATTACCGTGAGCAAAATATTGCGGCGGTAATCTTCCCTGTCGATGCGGAACGAGAGACCGGATACCGGCGCTATAAGAACGAAGAAGTTGCCGCGCTCGCCGCGGCAAATGATGATGTTCTGATCCCTTTTGCCTCAATCGACCCGCATAAAGGCAAGATGGGCGCGCGTGAAGCGCGGCGTCTGATCAATGATTTTGGCATTAAAGGCTTTAAGTTTCACCCCACGATGCAAGGGTTCTACCCAAATGATCGTATGGCCTATGATCTCTATGAGGCCATTGCAGATGCGGGTGCGATTGCGCTGTTTCATACCGGCCAAACCGGGGTCGGCTCGGGGATGCGCAGCGGCAATAACATGCGGTTAAAATATTCAAACCCAATGTGTCTTGATGATGTCGCGGTTGATTTTCCCGATATGCAAATCATCCTCGCGCACCCGTCTTTCCCTTGGCAAGAAGAAGCGCTTTCAGTCGCGCAGCATAAGCCAAATGTCTATATTGATCTTAGCGGTTGGTCGCCAAAGTATTTCCCCGAAATACTTATAAAATACTGCAATTCAATTCTGCGCAAAAAGGTTTTGTTTGGCTCTGATTGGCCAATGATTACGCCTGAACGTTGGTTGGCTGATTTTGAGAAAATCGCGATCAAGGATGAAATTCGCCCTGATATTATCAAAAATACGGCAGCAAAATTGCTGGGGTTGAGCTGAATATGAAGAATTTTTCTGCGCCGGTTGATGATATCTTATTTTCGCTTAACGCAATTGCGAGGGCGGATCGTATTCCTGACTGGGACACGGATTTCTCCCGCGAAATCGCCACCCATTTTGCCGCCTTTGCCGAGGGTGAAATTGCGCCACTTGATGAATCTGGCGACTTACAGGGATGTCGGATTGAGAATGGCCGCGTGGAAATGCCGGATGGTTTTAGCCAAGCCTACAAGAGCTATTGCGAGCAAGGTTGGCCCGGTCTGACGGCACCTGAAACATACGGCGGCCAAGGGCTGGGCGGCGCGATGCTGGCCATTACCAGCGAGATATTTTCGGGTGCCTGCCAAAGCATGCAAATGGTGACAGGTTTGCTGCCTGGTGCTGTGCGCACATTAGAAGTTTTTGGCACAGAAGATCAAAAAGCGCGGCTGATTGAACCTTTGGTTACAGGCGAATGGCTGGCGACAATGTGTCTGACGGAGCCGGGTGCTGGCTCTGATCTGTCACGTATTCGCTGCAAAGCGGTGCAGGAGGGCGCGGCTTGGAAAATCACGGGCGATAAGATTTTTATCTCCGGTGGCGATCAAACCATGAGCGTTGGCATTTTGCATCTTGTTTTGGCGCGGACAAGTGATGACGGCGTGCGCGGGCTGTCGCTGTTTTTGTGCCTGTCCGAGCGCGCAGATGGCAGCCGAAACTCGGTTTCCGTAACCCGGATTGAAGAAAAAATGGGGCTGCATGCATCGCCGACCTGTCAGCTGGCTTTTGACGCTGCTGACGGCGAGCTGATTGGTGAAATAGGCGGTGGGCTGAAGGCGATGTTCACCATGATGAACCATGCAAGGTTGGATGTTTCGCTGCAAGGTGTCGCCCATGCGACGCGGGCGCTTGATATCGCCCGAAGCCATGCCGCTGACCGTTCGCAAGGCCGCAATGCTGAGGGCAAATCAGTCACGATTGATCAGCATGCCGATGTGCGCCGGATGCTTGATCAGATGGATATTCTTGGCCTGAGCGGCCGGGCGATGGCGCATTTGGTTCTGGTTGTCATGGAGACTAATTCTGACCCGGATCTTGTGGAATTTCTGACCCCAGTGGTGAAATTTTACTGCACTGAGGCGGGCATGAAAGCGGCCGAACTTGGGATGCAGGTTTTGGGCGGCTACGGCTATTTGCACGAATACCGGGTGGAGCAAACCTACCGTGATGTGCGTATTTCGGCGATCTATGAGGGCGCGAATGGCATTCATTCGGGCGCCCTTGCGACCCGTCTTTTGCGGGCCAAAAACGGTGTGTTCGCCGACGCATTTGCGCATTTTGTTGAGACAGAATTGCAGGTGCATGACCGCGCAGATGTGGCGGAAACCTATGCGCTGTGGGCGCAGGCACGGCAGGTCTTGTTGGCCGAAGCTGATCCATCAGAATTCGCAGATGCGTTTATGCGGCTAACTATCGAGCTGTTGGTCTTGCTGGTCTGGGCCAGATTTGAAGCCGCGGCCGACCAACATTCCGACCCGATGCGGATTGGACGGCTCGCCAAACGCGTAAAATCCTTTGGTCTGGCGCAGGCAAATTTGCAGGCGTCGGTTATTGAGGCAGGTAAAATGTATGAATAACAGTCAGTTGTGAAGTTTTTACCTGTGGAGGAGGCCAAGACCAACATTGAATTTCACCATATCAGACATGCAAATCTTGCATGATAAATGCTCAAACACATCGGATATATTAATTATGCAGAGGGGAACTGCATCAATTTGAGGCTGAATTCGTCAGGGAAGAGCTTCGACTAAGACGTCAAATGGGTGCCCATAATAGCGGGGCCTGCTCGTGTGTAGGCAAGCAAACAGCGCAAACACTCACGTACTTTTTAAAACAGCGCAGCATCTGCGCAAAGGGAGAACCACATGAAACATCTACTGATTACATCGGCCTTGACCGTCTTTGCGGCCACAGTTGTGTCCGCCGAGACCATCCGTGCGACGAGCTCGTTTGGGCCAAATCACGTCTTGGCGACACATGGCTATCCGGCTTTGTTCGAGAAACTCTCCGAGTTTACCGATGGCCGCTGGACAGGGAATGACACGCCGTCAGGCCTGCTGGCCCCTAATGAGATGAACACGGGTCTGCGCGACGGTGTCTCAGATATGGGCCCGATCATTATGCCATATTTTGCCGCCGATTATCCCGAAAGCGGGCTGGTCGGTGAAATGTCAATGTTGGGGTCTGACAACCGCGCAATCTCATCCGCCGTGACAGAATATATCGCAACATGTGACGCATGCATTGCCGAATTTGCCGCCAACGGTCAGATTTTTCTGGGGACAGATGCGACGACAAATTACCAGTTTTTGTCAACGGTCGACATCCACTCGCTTGATGATCTAGCCGGTTTGCGGATCAGAACAGCCGGGTCTGTTTTCACGCGATTTGTCGAAGGTATGGGCGCGGAAGCCGTGCAAATGCCATCAAGCGAGCTGTTTGAGGCGCTAAATTCGGGTGTGATTGACGCGACATATTCTTCTGTTGGCGACCTCAAAAATGCGCAGCTTTATGATGTTGTGACATCGGTAACGCTGGTGGACAAAGGTGTGTTCAACGCCGCCGCTATGACAAATGTAAGCATGATCCTGTGGGATACGATGACGGTTGAAGACCGCGACGCGCTTGCCCATGCTTCGCAATATGCTCAATCGATTGGGGTCTATTCATGGCGGACAACGGCAGAAGAAGCTGAGGCTGCGGGTATTGATGCGGGCATCACATTCATTTCGCCAGATGCCGCGTTTATTGCTGAGGGTGACCGTATCCGTGACGCGCATATGGCGTCTGTTGTCGAGACGCTGACAGACCGCGGTGTGGTTGATGCGCAAGTCAAGGTTGTCCGCTATGAAGAGCTGCTGGCAAAGTGGGAAGGCTTGGTTGCTAATGTGCAATCACCTGAGGAATTGGCCGAGCTGCGCTACCAGGAAATCTGGTCGCATATCGATTTCGCCACATTTGGGAACTAATCCATAATGCTCCGGTTTGAAAAATCCATCGGAGCCACAACGACGGTCATCGGCAGTATTGTACTCTGTCTGATGGCCGTTCAAATTGTGGTTGATGTCACAATGCGAAACGTGCTCGGCACCGGATTTCCGGCGACTTCCGAGTTGGTTTCTAAATATTTCATGCTTGTGGTCAGTTTCCTGCCCGTGGCCTATGCCGAATTAGAGCGGCGCCATATTGAGGCATCAGTATTCACCGATCTTATGCCAGACTTTACCCGCCCGGCGGTTAACCTCTTGGGCTTTGTTTTGTCATTCATCGTTTACGCGTTTCTTACTTACGGAACCGCGGCCGAAGCGGCACGGCAAACCAGCCGAAAATCCTATGTCGAAACAGGGCTGACGGACTTTTACACATGGCCCGGATACTGGATTTTGCCAATATGTTTCGGCTTGATGACAATTGTTCTGGGCTTGCGCGTCTTTCAGGTGCTGACCGGAAAGTTTCACCCGCAAGATCACTTGCTACTTGAAACCCACGATAATAGCGAAGTTTAATAACCATGGATCCTATTTCTATTGGCATTGCTGCACTGGGCGTTGTCTTGGCCCTTATCGTGATGCGTGTTCCAATTGCGGTAAGTCTGATTGCTGTCTCAGTTGTTGGTATCTATTTGATTGTTGGCGAACGTCCGGCGATGAGTATGCTTTCAACCGTTCCCTATAACTTTGCGGCAAGCTGGACGTTAAGTTCGGTGCCGATGTTCTTGTTAATGGGCTATGTGTCTTATCACTCGGGGCTAACCAAGGGCCTGTTTGATGCGGCGCGTGCATGGCTGGGCTGGATGCCCGGCGGCTTGGCGATTGCGTCACTTTGTGGGGCCAGCGGATTTGCCGCTGTTACCGGCTCATCAATCGCATGTGCGGCGGCAATTGGCCGTATTGCCGTGCCAGAAATGGCCAAAACAGGCTATGATATTCGGATTGCCACGGGTGTGGTAGCTGCGGGCGGCACTATTGGCGCATTGATCCCGCCGAGCTTAATCTTGATCCTTTATGGGATCCAAGCTCAGGTCTCGATCACCAAGTTGTTCATGGGCGGGCTGGCTGTCGGGCTATTGTCGCTGATACTCTATATCGCCACTGTGCTGATCATTTACTACGTTGCGCCAAATAGCATGCCGCGTGCGCAAAAAGCGGCATCTGGCGAAAAGTGGCGTGCGCTTAAATCGGTTTGGCCAATATTGCTGATGATCGGCATTGTTTTTGGCGGGTTGTTCAGCGGTCTGTTTACCGCGACCGAAGCCGGTGCTGTTGGCGCGGTCATTGCCACACTCATTGGCGTAGCGACACGGTCGCTTAACCTCAAAGCCTTTGGTGAAAGCTGTATTGACACGCTGCTCTCAAGTGGGGCGCTGTTTATGATCGCAATTGGCGCTAATCTGTTTACGCGTTTGGTCGCGCTCAGTGGCCTGTCAAACGCCATTGGCAGCGGCATTGAAAGCCTCGGCCTCGGGGCGCTTGGCGTGTTGATCTTGGTCACATTGGTCTATCTGGCGCTGGGTATGTTTCTCGAGCCGGTTGGCGCGATGTTGCTGACGCTGCCACTGTTCTTGCCGCTGATGGCGGCCCATGGCGTCAACCCGATTTGGTTTGGTTTGCTGGTGGCAAAATTGTTAGAAATTGGCATGATCTCGCCGCCGGTGGGGCTGAATGTATTTGTTATTCATTCAGTGGCGCGCGATCTGGTCAAGCTTGAGCAAATCTTTGCGGGGATCTTGCCGTTTATCTTGGCCGACTTCATTTTGATTGTTCTAATGCTGTCAACGTTCAATCTGTTTTAACCGCAGCGGCGCTGGTTTGGCCCAGCGCCGACGCGGTGACCATTTTGCGAAACCATTGATTGGCCTGGTCGCTGTCACTGTTGGAATGCCAGTAAAGATATGTATCAATTTCAGGCGCGCCAAAGGGCGAGGGCTGAATGAGGTGGTCGAGTATGGCGTTGGACTGGCGGGCAAATGATTGCGCCATTGTCAGGACCAAGTCGGATTCATTAATGATCCGCATGGCCGTGCTGATCTGTTGGCAGCGCACCACAATATTGCGTGATTTCCCCAAACGCGACAGGGCGATGTCTTCAGGGCCATAGCCATTGGGGCGCGACGTGACGATGATATGATCCAATGAAAGATAAGTGTCTAAATCCAGATCGTTAGAGACTGTCGGGTGGTTTTTGCGCGCCACAACGACGCTTGGTGATTTGGTCAAATGCATACGTTTGACCGCCGGTGAGAGCGGCAAGAACACGTCAATGGCGGCGTTGAGCGTGCCTGATGACAGCTCGGCTTCGAGGTTTTGACGGTCATAGTGATTGGAGGTCAGCGAAATATTTGGGGCGGCGGCTTTGACGATCCCGACAAGGGGAAGAAAATAGGTGTTTTCCATCAAAGAGCGCATGCCGATGGAGAAGTTCATTTTGACATTTTGCGGATCAAATCCATCCAGATCACCAAGGGTTTTCTCAAATAGTTGCAGCGCTTCGCGCACCGGCTGTATCAGTTTATTGGCCACCGTGGTTGGCACCAGTTTTTGCCCGTGACGGACAAATAAAGGGTCACCGATCCGCTCTCTTAGCCGCCGCAGTGAGTGCGAAATTGTCGGCTGGGTCAGGTTTAGAACCTCAGCAGCACGGGTGACGCCGCCGCGCGAATAGATCGCTTCAAACACCACAAACAGATTGAGGTCAGTGCGTGATATATGCATTTTATCAATACCCTGATATATTCAACATTCATTTTACTTATGTATTATTGCGCCGCTAAATGCCAGTGACTGAGAAAAGGAATGTGTTGGAATGGGAAAAGCAGAGCAGGCGGAGCCGTTCGATTTGCGCGGACTTGAGGCCTATTTGCGCCGCGTTTTAGAGCTAAGTTCTGCCGAAAGTAATATGGTTCTGGAGCCGATTATTGGTGGGCTTTCAAACCCGACCTATTTCTTAACCATTGCCGGCCAGCGCTATGTTTTGCGCAAGCAACCGCCCGGCAATTTATTGCCCTCAGCCCATGCTATTGACCGTGAATACCGTGTGATGAATGCCTTGGCGGCCACCGATGTGCCGGTGCCGAAAATGGTGCATTATTGCGCAGATGCTATGGTGATCGGCACGCCGTTTTACCTGATGGAAGCGCTCGATGGGCGGGTTTTTCATGACAATGCCTTGCCCGGCCTGTCGCCAGACCAGCGGCGCGACGTTTACGTGGCAATGAACCAAACCTTGGCCGCATTGCACAACGTTGACCCGGTTGCCGTGGGCCTGAGCGACTTTGGCCGCCAGGGTGGGTTTATTGCCCGTCAGGTGGTGCGGTGGCGCGGGCAATATGAAAAGGGCAAAACCCGCGACATTCCAGAAATTCCGCAATTGGGCGACTGGCTTGCCGATAATTTACCGCAAAACGAGACAACCACAATTGCGCATGGTGATTTCCGTCTTGGCAACCTGATGTTTCATCCGACGCAAGCCAAAGTGATTGGTGTGCTGGATTGGGAATTGGCGACCCTTGGCGAACCACTGTCTGATCTGGGCTATAATCTGATGACTTGGATCATGGATAAAAGCGAACATCACGGGTTGGGTGGGCATGACCTAGCGGCGCTCGGCATCCCGGATTTGCATGCGTATGTCAGCCAGTATTTCGCCGATCGCGGCCTCACGGGCAAGTTTGAACCCTATTACACAGCCTTCGCATTCTTCCGCCTCGCGGTGATTTTTGAGGGGATTACCTCGCGCGGCAAGCAGGGCAACCAAGTTGCGTCAAAATCACAAGACCTTGATAAATATAGCCGAATATTTGCCCGCCACGGGCTTGTTCTTGCAGGAGTAAACTAATGGATTTCGCCTACACCGACAAAACTAATGATCTGCGCAGACGCGTGACTGAGTTTTTGGAGACCCATATTCTACCACGTCATGCGCAGTTTCAAAAAGAGGTCGAAGCAGGCACATATCCGATCAGCTTTTTGGCTGACCTCAAGGCACTGGCAAAGTCCGAGGGGTTGTGGAACCTGTTTTTGCCGCATCTGCGCGACGGCGAGCCGGGCACAAAGCTGACCAATATGGAATATGCGCCGCTGGCC
>NVXG01000006.1 GCA_002733805.1 Robiginitomaculum sp.
GACCAAGATGTTGAAGATAATGACGCTGCTGACGACGAGGACAGCGCGGACGATAATTCAGGTCCGGGAAGCTCTGACGACATAGACACGGAAGATGACGGTGCCGACGATGAAGATAGCGCAGATGACAACTCTGGTCCGGGAAATGCGGACGACGCGGATGCAGAAGATGATGGCGGGACCGAAGACGGAAGTGATGATAATTCCGGCTCGGAATCTGACGATGGAGAGGACAACGGAGACGATGATGGTGACAATTCTGGTTCAGGAAACTCTGACGACGGTGAAGACAACTCTGGCAGCGGAAACACAGACAATACTGAAAGTTCCGAGAGCGGCGAAAACGCCGAATCTGGTGCAAATTCCGAACGAGAGCCAAGGTTAGAAGATGACAATCAACGCCGTCAGGAATCGCACAAAACGGGGGCGAGCGATGATGATCGCAACGATCTGGATTTCGCCGGGGATGATCGGGAACTAGAACCTGATTTTGATGACCTAGGATATTCTTTTGTTTCAGAAGAATTTCTTGTGCTGGTTGATGGTGACCAGCTCAATTTGCAAAGCAGTTTCAATATTAGTATTCGCGCCCGCCATTCCTTATCCGGATTGGACATGACCCTATTTAATATTCAGGCGAATGAAGATCAGGATATTGCAGAGTTGGCACTTGAAATCGATCAATTGTTTGGTGATTCTGCGGTGGATGCCAATCATTTGTACGAGACAGAGGCGACGGGAACCTACCGAGAAGCGGATTGCACGCCGCGCGATTGTGCAGCCCGAACCGGCTGGCATTTATTGGGAAACGCAGACATGCGCATTGGTTTGATTGATACCAAGGTCGATCAGTCCCATCCCGCCTTGAAATTTGCCGAAATCACCCAACGGGATTTCGTTCAGGGGAGGGGCAAACGCCCACTTTCCCATGGAACTGCCATTGCTTCCATTCTAGTGGGGCAACAATCGGGTCTATACACCGGCTTGGCACCAGACGGACAATTGTTTGCTGCCAGTGTTTTTTCAAATTTGGATTCTTCTGGTGAAACAGCCAGCGTGGAAAGCTTGGTTCGGGCCTTAGACTGGATGGTGGAAAACAGAGTTTCTGTTATCAATCTCAGCATGGCTGGACCGCCTGACACTGTTTTGGAAAAGGCGATACTACGAACCATCGCAAATGGTATTCCTGTGATCGCCTCAGTTGGAAATGATGGCCCTGCAGCGGAACCAATGTTCCCGGCTGCCTATCCCTCTGTAATTGCCGTAACTGCTGTGGACGCAAATAATCGTGTGTACCGCAAAGCGGTGCGAGGTGCCCATCTCGATCTGGCGGCACCCGGCGTCCGAGTTTTGGCGGCAGAGCCTGGTGGTGCCTATGGCCCGGTGACAGGCACTTCAATCGCCGCACCTTTTGTCACCGTGATCTATGGTGCTGGAAATACCGGCACTAAGCCGCCATCATCCTACCAGAAAACTGCCATAGATTTAGGAACGCCGGGTTTTGATACTGTATATGGTTACGGTTTGATTCATGTTGCCCAAACGCCGGGAGAAAAATAGCATGAAAACTGGCCATTTTTTGATGATCGCGATCATTTGCTCTGCATCATCTTCAGCGCATAGCGCCGAGCTGCTTGCGCAACCTGAATATCAAGAGGGTCAAACCTTCATTTTCAACAATGGCCGGGTCGAGCAGTATTCTGGCACCGATGGAAATTTGATCATTTGGAAACATCGTTCTGGTCGAAAATACTCCCGGGCACCCAGCTTTTTTGTACCTATTCTTCAATGGAAAACGTCGCGCTCTCGCGGTTCCAGAAAACTAAATGGCCATCCGGACAAATTATGGCCGTTGCGCGCCAACAAGA
The DNA here is from genome assembly GCA_002733805.1 of Robiginitomaculum sp. GTDB lineage: Bacteria > Pseudomonadota > Alphaproteobacteria > Caulobacterales > Maricaulaceae > Robiginitomaculum_B. The sequence continues at coordinate 1,869 of NVXG01000006.1, forward strand.
AAGTTCGGTTTTCAGTAGTGACTAATTCTGAATTTCGAAAAAAAAACCAAAATTGGGAACAAGCCAGACGCCGACGATCAGTTCAATTTTGGACATGTCATACTCGCCCCATGGTCACGATCCAGGTTCCCGCCGGTCAATTCGAAACCCAGCCGGTCGAGTGCCAGAAGTTTTCAACTTCAAGCATGAAAGTATTGCAAAAGCAGGTTTGGTATTATTCGCCCGCAGTCGGCCATTACATTCGAAAAGATAATCAAAGCTATTTGTCCGGAAAACATAGCAGTATTTTGCTAGTTACCACCCTGACCGGTCGGGCGGCCAACCCCAAGCGCATTCGGTCCATTTTGGACAAAATAAAGTCCGAGCCGACTGGCTAGCAGGTTTTCGTGGGCCTAAAAATCATATTGCAGGCGAATGGTCACGCCCTCCACGTCCTCGCCGACAACGCCAGAGCGGCGTAATTTATTGAATTTTGAACCTAGACCCGAACCACTGTCACCCAATGTTGCATTGGCATTGAAATAGTTGATGCCAAGTCGAGTATGGTCTGTTGGGTACCAATCCACTCCCAGAATAATTGTATCAAGCCTTCCACCAGCTATGGTCGCATCATTTAAGTCCAACCCATCATACCGGACGACAAAGGCCAGCGCGCCATCACCACCTTCATTGACCGGCTTGAAGACTTTCGGACGACTGAAACTGCCCTTGCTATATCGTTTTCTACCACCAAAAAAGATACCTGTTTCCAGATAATACCCGTCAAAAACGGGATTGGAAGCACAGGTAGAACAATCTGCTTTGGTCAGACTATACTCGCCAGCTGCCCACATATTTTTGTAGATAAATGCTGATTCAAACCCCAGAACAAGGTCTTTCCCCCCCAAGCGACCCGTGCTGATGATCCGATTTGAGATATGGGAAAATGGCCGCTGTCGATACCGAATGTCCTTTTGACTTTGGCTTTGATTGCGGGTTCGAAACGAACCGCCTAAGTGAAATACTCGGTCTTTTGATTTGACGGGCGTCCAGGTTGCACGCGCCGCAATTGCGGTTCCACTGTCAAACGGAGCCTGCTCGAGATTGCCGCCAAATATGCCCGCAGAAAATGTATAATTGTCTCCCGAATTGAAGATCCCAAAGCCTAATCGGCGATTGATCTGCACGGCATCTGTAAACGCGGCTCGTTCAAAAACGGACGTGTATTTGGAAGAAGTCGATTCATCCAAAGACATTGGTGTCTTGAATTGCCCGACGCGAAATTTGAAGCTTGAACCCTTGGGCTTCCAATCAATTGTTGCCCCAACCAGACCTACGTTACCGTCATCACCCAGCGAACCCGTCACCGCAAAACTGAATTGATCCCCGAGTTTTCCGGAAAGACCCAAGTAAAGTCGCCTTACTTCTAAATCCACAAGATCAAAATCCGCATTTTGTGCATGAGCATTTGTATAATCCAGCATGGCGCGACCGCTCAACGCCAACGAAAGAAAACTCTCCGATGTAGATTCTGCGGCAAGGCTCGGCGCGGCAACAAGCCCGGCCAAGATCAAGGCCAAGCCGCCAGCGGCACTCATATTATTTTTGGTCATTTTTAGTTTTCCCGAGCTTAACAATACTTTTCCGGTAATTTTGCTGTGGTCTGGCTGGACATCAGTTTATCTGTGAGGTTTTTTCCAAAATAAAAAAATATCCAGCTGTGTTTACCTATTGGCTCCAGCCGTTTTGCATCAATTCAACCTCCCGTTCCAATCCAAAGGGGATATCCGAAATGGAGTCCGATATGAACTGATCCACCGCCTGGTCTGTGTTACCGGAGGCCGTTCTCATGCCGGAACTGGCTTGCAGACGGGTTTGGTTTTGAATTTGAATATCCCAATTCTGACCGCTGCGGCAGGCAATTCCATGAAGGCCCGCTTTGGGTCCCTTCACTTCGAATTCCCGGCAATAAGTCCCATCGTTTGTTTGGTAACTCAGCACGGGGCGCGCCTGAACCGATCCATCTGCGACCAAAGATACTTGGTGAGCGCTTGGCGTGTGTTCCAGCACATCAAACAAGGGATTACCTGGCGCGATTGTCCCCGACACTTGGGCCATAAGGGTCCCTCCTAGCTCAATGCCGGGCGACCAGTTGTGACCAATACCTACACCCAAAACAAGAGCAATGGAGGCGGCGATTGGCAATTGCCATTTGGAGAATTGGAGATGTACTTTTTGCGGAAACAGCGGGACCACATCGCCAGAATCTGTCGGTTGTTTGGCATCACTCAACAAGGCCAGAACATGCTCTGGAACCGGTTCTTCCAATATGGGATTAAATGTAGCCTTCAACACTGCATTGGTGTGTTCAAGCGCGGCCAACCGTTCGGCCAGATCTGGGTCGCTTGCCAAAGCAGTCTCCAGTTTCTGGCGCTCCTTTTTGTCCAGTTCGCCATCGAGATATGCAGATAATTGTTCGTCCGGGTGTCTCATTGCGTTAAGCCCTAAATGCATCTTTGGTGGAAAATGGTGTCGAATCTGGATCCGGCGCAAACCGGGCCGCCAAGTTTTTTCGCGCGCGCGCCAAGCGGCTCATCACCGTGCCAATCGGCGTACCCAAAACACTTGCGGCATCTTTATAAGACAGTCCCTCAATGGCGACCAATGACAGTACCAAACGTTGTTCATCGGGAAGTTCAGTCATGGCCATTTGCACTTTCGCTAGTTTCAACCGGTTCATGATCTTGTCCTCTGAATTGGCAGTGTCATGTATGGTTATGTCCTGATTGTCTGCCGCACGGGACCGAACCTGACGGGCCCGAATCTCATCAATCCAGATATTCTTACAAATACGAAACATCCATTTTTTCATGTCGACACCTTCAGGCGTTGCTCTGGTTAGTACGCGTTCCACAGTGGTCTGCAACAGATCATCACCGTCCGCTTCGTTTCGGGACAATGAAATAGCAAAGCGCCGAACATGCGGTAATGCTGCAAGCATTTGTTGACGCAAATCACCTTGGTCACGTTCCATTGTGTTTCATCCCATTGACGGTTCAAGTCGGAGTTTATTCCCGATGCATCAAACAAAACAATCCATTAGCCTAGAAGGGGCAATCGATAATTTTTTATCAATCATGATGGCATAGAATTACGAATTTGTGGAGAAGGTTCTCGATGAAACATTATTGTTAAAACCGGGGCGAGCGCTAATTGGACGTACCAACCTGCTTCGCCCAGCCAGACGAAAAACGTAAATGGTCATACGGGACAAACAGATAATGGCCGCCCCGTTTTTTGCGCCGATTACCGTCATCAAATACAATCAGAATTCCGTCTGCCCCGGCGAACGAGATCGGAGTTACGCCTTCCGCAAAGTCCAGATCGATGTTTGAACCAAACCGGATGCGTTGCACAGTAACTTCACCATCCCAGAGCCAAAGTTTAAATGACTTATCTTTTTTGTCTTCCCGGCGGCTTAAGATCAGATACCCGCCCAATGTGGCATCATAGGCCATCGCCCGAATGCCGCCGCCATCCAAATCGAGCCGAACGAGTTGTTCTGCAAACTCGATTTTTTCACCCTTCTCAAATACTGGACCCGGGTTTTTTAAGACCACAATGATAGCCTTTTCCCCCTTCAATGGGGCCCGCAACCCGATCAGCAGGGAATGGTCAACTCGATGGTAGCTTAACGCTTCGATATTGAGATCGGCCTTTTTCCCGGAAATGCGTTTACGCAGCGTGCCAAATTTTTCCAAAATTTGTTTTTTCAACCCATGAATGACGGCAGAGTTACTCATTTTCGAGTCATTCAATTCAAAGCGCACCAGTTTTTTGCGTGATGCAGGAAGCCGGTATTTGGCATTTTTGGAATGGGAGGTAATGGCATAAAATGAGCCATGATCGTTCGTTGCAATTCCTTCAAGGTCTTCCAATGGACCCACCAGAAAAGGGTTGTTCGATGTAATCGGTGTCCTGAAAAATCCTGACGGGGACCGTGGTTCCAAAAGGCTCAAAGCGCGACTTGTCTCATCTTCAATCACTAAAAACTTGCCGTTGCCAATTGCCCGGATGCCGGATGGCTCGTAAATTTGCCCAAATTCGTAAATCGAAAGGCGTTCTAGAGATGTGGGTTGATCTGCTGACGCGGCTTGTTTTGGCGCAATGTCTGATGGTGCTGAAACTTGGGTTACTTGGACATCCTGTGCTTCGCACGAACCCAGACCGAACAGGCCAATTAGGCCGAACAAACCGATCCAAAACCGCCCAAGCCGCAGCGGATGAAAGTTATTCATGGTGGAAGAACCTATTTCAAAAACGCATCATACCCAATGACCAAAAGTAACAAAGTTACGCTTATGGTCAGGCCAATCATAAAGGAGTTGTAGGATACGTATAATTTGGTGAATTTTTTATTGGCGATAGTTCCCAAATTATAAATGTGCGAGATCATGCTTCGGTACACCCGTTCTTGATCCTCCAGCATGCCCCACATGGCAGAATCAAACTCTTGCGAATTGAGTTTGGTGAACTGCCCAAACACCAGCATATCAGCTGTGTCATTGGTGAAATCTTCCAGACTCCTTGGTCGGTTATCGATCTCGGGACGTGCGGCCAGCACGGCAAAAATGATAGCTACGGTAGAAGTCAAGAGCAGTGAGGCCACCGGAATGAGCAAAAGCGGCTCCGCTCCTAGTAAAAACCCGCCGGATAGCAAGATAATGGAAATCAGCAGGCCGTTTAGAGAAATCATGATATTGGCCTTGGTCGCGGCCAACGCAATCATGTCCAGCTGCGCCCGGTAGGAGCTGCGAAACATGGATTCGACTCCCCTGGAACTTCCGACTTTCCCAAGTCGTTCAATCGCTGCTTCCGACTTGGCCAACTTGGCCCTTTTCAGGGCGATGCCTAATTTGTCTTTCAGGACCTTGATTTCATCACGGTTTCGCCCTGAGTTTTCGATCAATTTGATGGAGCTTTTCGATTCGGTTTTTTTTACTGATTTAGCCATAACGTGCCTCGTACAATTCATTAGTGTGGAAATCAGGTTTACCTAAAGTGTGGTAACCAGAAGAATGCCTCGAAATATCACCGCCGAGATCAGAGCGGCTGCAGGTACAGTGATCAACCAAGCACTGGCGATGGTTAGCAACTCTCTGCGGCGCACCAGTTTCCGGTCTTTGCGATTGGTAATTTTTGTGTCCGTGCGGATGCGGCGATTAATCACAAATTCCCGATAAAACCCAATACCGAAAATGGCACCGATTGCGATATGCGTGGAACTGACCGGTAACCCTAAGGCGCTGGCCGCGATCACCGTGATCGCGGCGGACAAGCAGACACAAAAAGCTCGAGACTGATCCAGAGCCGTCAGATGCTTGCCCACTTTTTTGATCATTTTGCTGCCAAACAGCGCCAAACCAATGACAATCCCAATTGCCCCGATGGACATGACCCAAAGCGGTATGGCTGCTTTGGTTGTAATTACGTCAGCTTGCAGTGCGCTGACCACTGCCGAGAGCGGGCCGATGGCATTGGCCACATCATTGGCCCCATGGGCAAAAGACAATAATGCTGTGGCGAAGATCAACGGAATAGTGAACAGTGCATTCACTCCGCGCCGGTGATTTTCCATGCGAATTGAAGTATTTCTGATGATCGGTCGGGTCACTAGACTGACGACCACAAATCCCACCATCCCGATGGATAACACGCTAATCATTTCGAGATGGACTATTTTTTTTAGGCCTTTTATCGCCAAATACATTGAAAATGCAGCGGCCATGATGCCGAGTAAAATCGGAACCCATCGTCGGGACGCCGCCATCAGATCATTCCGTGAAAATATCACCCGCTCCAGCAGACCAAGAAACAACGCGGCAATAACCCCGCCCAGTAACGGCGAAATAACCCAGCTAGCGGCAATTTTGCTCATTACCCCCCATTGTACGGCCTCTAAACCAACGGCAGCTATGCCACTGCCCATGACCGCTCCAACGATGGAGTGGGTTGTGGAGACCGGCGCACCCAGCCAAGTGGCTAGGTTGAGCCATAACGCGCCAGCAAACAGGGCTGCCATCATGATATAAACAAAGATGCGGACATCTTCGATCATGGAAACATCAATGATGCTTTTTGAAATGGTTGAAACAACAGAACCACCGGCAATCAACGCACCTGACGCTTCAAACAAGGCCGCAATGACAATGGCACTGAACAACGTCAAGGCACCAGATCCATAGGCCGGTGATACGTTATTGGCCACGTCATTTGCTCCGATATTCAACGCCATATAGGCGCCGGCCATCGCGGCCAACGTGACAAACAGCGCGGACGAATCGGAGCTGGCAAACAAGCTGGCCAGGATTCCACAACCGACCACAAATATTGCAGAGAATGCTAAGAATCTCCCGTTGTTATTTTGATTTGAGAAATAGCGTATTTCGGAAGGTATTTTCCCGGAATTTTCTATTCTAGCTGCCGACGCCCTCATGGTTTCCAGTGTAATATTGGACAATTCCTTGCCTCCCCTTGGTTTCAGGATTCAAGGGTTGACGATTTGGAGCGCGATCTTATTCCATTTGCATGCAAAAAAATATGGATCAGCATGCTGTATTTATAAAAAGGATGGACGGTGCGTGGTGCAGTGGTGGCCTAGTCAGATTAAAACGCCCTTGTGTGCCAAACCTGCATTTCGTACGGTTTGAGGATGCAAAATCCGTTTCCCATTATCGCTTCGTAATGTCGAAGACTTGCTGCACGAACGCGGTATCGACATCACCCATGAAACTGGGCGGTTCTGGTGGAACCGGTTCGGACCTATAGTTGCTGGCGGTATTTGAAAGCGACACGTGCAGAACCAGAATTATTCCAACTGGAGTTGGCATTTGGATGAGGTATTCCTGAAGATCAATGGTGAGTGTCATTATCTGTGGTGTGCCGTGGATCAGGAGGGGGAAGTATTAGAAGCGTTCGTCGCAATCCACTCATCCATACACAACCATTTCAATCATCAAAGGCAGCTGGAACGACGGGACGGATTCAAGATCAAGCGATCTGAAGCGCTGGCAGAATGGCTTCAACTTGCCGCTAAATTGAACCCAATCTGCGGCTTTAGAGACCGCTTCGCTTTAGTCTGACAGCACCGCCATATTCTGTCTCGCGGCGTGAAGAAGCGCCTTCGACGGGGTGGCCTGACTGGTCGACGCGCAGTCGCGCTTTGGAATGGCGAAGTTCGAAGGCGATCCTTCTATCTTCGCCAGAATCTTCTTTATGCAATTAGTTTTGCATGATAGAATTCAGGACAGAAAACCCTACAAAGTTCTACACAATGTTCTGTTGCTATGGATCAGGGCATATGCTCTGTGGCAGATATGGAACTTGATAAAAAAACGTTGAACATTCTGCATAACGCCGGAATTTCGTTTATTGCGAGGGTAGAAACCCCGTGAGGCGGGATGACAGTAGACGTGGAACCCAAAGATGTTGACGACTTCGTGCAAGATAAAACTGAATGGTTTGCTTGGAAAAGTGGTGCGTCCAAGTCGCAATATCTTGATTGGATAGAGACCTTTGGCGAACCACGTTGTGGCGCGATAATGACAAAGGGAACACGTTGTAGGAATTGCGTGAGCGGTGGTTTACAACGATCCTTTGAAATTTGGTTGCAAGAAGATGGTGGGCTTTGCCAAATCCATGGTGGACTATCCAGCAATGAGGCCCGACGGTTTTAGTTGAAAGAATACAATGAAAAAACATGACGAAGTATTGCTGGAAGTTGCTCGCCTAATCTGGCGACAAGAAATGACAATCGGAGAATTTTATAAAATTCTGGGTATCGACCTAGATGACATTGGTCATAGCGATCCAAATGACGTTGTGACTGAGTTAGCCGGTTTGTTCAAAGGTTGGAACAATCCACCATTCGACGAATAAAGCCTCACCTGAAGGTGGTGCAGTTGGCACAGGCTAGATTTTATCAGCTGCACACCACGATAATAACGGCACTGTTAGATTAAAACCGACTGAGTATCGGCTCTCAGTTTGCGCTCCTCAACGATTATGTCGATAATCTCGCCTGACTGTCGGTGGTGATTCAATATAATTATGACGGCATAGAGCTACGCCTTGAAGCGTTACAAACGTCACTTGCTGTGAAGCTTGGCTTTGCACAGTAACTGTCAAAATAGCGCATTCGAACGCGAGCAGAAGTTATGGGCTTGATTTAAGGCGGTGCTATAAGGGGAGGCGAAGATGTTCCAACACTCTTTCTTGTCCTATCGCGATGCTGGCGCTCGCTACTTGAGGATGTTGCTTCAGGTTCGAACGCAGCAAAAGGGAAGCTGCAAAGTGTCTAACAAACTGGGGACACCTCAAAGTAATCTCACAAAAACGTGTTATATTGTTATCCGTGAACATGTGTGTCCAATACACTTAAAATTAATGTGCATTAAACGTGCCTTGTGAAGGTGCATAAAATTCAAAGGCGGGGGTCTTAATATTTCTAATAGTGATGTAAATCAAAGGGTTACCACAAATTTGCCACGAGCCGTAGAGCCGGAAGAAGTTCAGTACTCTGTTTCTGGTGGACTGGTTTCGCGTTTTACCAAGTTGAACATCTCCATTGTTCTAACGTCCTATCAATCTGGCCTTCTTTATTTTGTGGGTCGCAATAAAGATGGCGGCATTAATATCCACCAAGCTGCTATGCCCAAACCAATGGGATTATGCATGGACGATACTGGTGGCCCGGGTGGCGCGACGGGTCTTACCATGACCGCTGGTTTTCAAATCATGCGGTTTGAAAATATTCTGCAAGCTGACCAAGCCATCAACAATACATTTGATGCCTGCTATGTCCCCAGAATGGTTCATATTACCGGGCAGCTAGATGCGCATGATGTGGGCATAGACAATCAGGGTCGTGCTGTTTTTGTCAACACGCGCTTTAACTGCCTGGCTGTCCCTTCGACCAAATATTCCTTTGAGATGGTATGGAAGCCTTCTTTTATTTCGGGGTTAGTAGACGAAGACAGATGCCACCTAAATGGTCTGGCTATGGAAAATGGCATACCTCGATATGTTACGGCTGTTTCGCGATCAGACACCATTGACGGCTGGCGAGATCGGCGGGCTGATGGTGGTATCGTTATTGATGTGCTAAATGACACGATTGTGTGTGAAGGCCTTTCAATGCCGCACTCCCCCAGAATGCATAATGGTCAATTGTGGCTGTTGAATGCAGGTACGGGCGAGCTTGGTATTGTTGAATTTAGCAAGGGAAAGGGTAAGCAACTCAAAGGGGTTTTTGTGCCCAAGGTGTTTTGTCCGGGATTTCTACGAGGTCTAAGTTTTCATGACAACCTCGCATTCATTGGGCTTTCCAAGCCTCGTTATAAACGCTTTGAGGGTCTGGCATTAGATCAAAAACTTAAGGACGCCGATTCTGAACCTTGGTGCGGTATTCAAATCATCGACCTGAACACAGGTACTTGCGTAGACTGGTTTCGCATCGACGGAAAAATAAGCGAATTGTACGATGTTGAAGTTATTACCGGGGTCGCCTGCCCGATGGCGGTTTCTCCTACGTCCGATGAAGCCGCATCACTGATTACTCATGAAAACATGCAAAAAGGCCAGTCATAATGAGGAGCCTGATATTCGGCGGCATTATAAAAAAACCATAGCCAACAAAATTACTGCCGATACATTGGTATTAAGCAATTAAACGAGGGGAAGTTTGATGAAGGTTATAAATACACTAGATACACAAATTCTCGTGGATGGGGACGTGTCGCGCCTAGAAAACACTGGCAGTCATATTTATACTAAAATCAATCCAACCCTAAAATGCGCGGCGGCCATGTTACATTCCACCGTATCGGGCAATGCTTTGGCGATTGCAATGGTTGTTGCTGCGCCTATTACGCTAAGCCATACATCTGCAATGGCGGGAACCTGCACCGCCAATACAGCAGGTGTGTATATCTGCTCAGGCGATGCCAATGCTGGAACAGACGTCGAGCAAATTATTTTTTCCCCGACTGGTGGCGCTGTGACCGTATCCACAACGCCAGGATTCGGTATGGCAGTGAACTCGGGGAGTGCCATTAGAGTGATTGGTGGGCTTGCAACTACTGATATCGCGATTGTTGACGCGAATGCCTCATCAATTACCAGCAATGGCGCCACCGCCATTAGTGCCGTTAGTTATGGCTCTGGGGAGATAAGCATTACGACCACAGGAGCGGTAAATGGGGTCGGAGATTATTCTAATGGAATTTATACGTTACTTGTCCCCTACGGCACGAATGTCACCATAGACGCGCAGGGCGATGTTATGGGCGGCTATCGGGGCATTGCTGCTGTAAATTATGGCTCCGGCGCTGTGAGCATTACTACAATGGGAACCGTAACCGGGAACCGGGGCGAGGGCATCATTGCGGGGAACCGGGGTACTGATTTGACCATAAATGCGCTGGGCGACGTGGTTGGCAATACGATCGGCATAAACGCAAACAACTATGGCAATGATGTCCTGACAATCACGACCACAGGAAATGTGACTGGAGGGAATGATGGTATTGTTGCTAATAACCACGCCTCTGGAACCAGCCTGACCATAGACGCACGGGGTGATGTTAGGGGTTCAAGTGGCAACGGCATAAACGCAACCAACCAAGGCAATGGTGCCGTGAGTATCACCACATCCGGCACTGTGAGTGGAGATCGTAATGGCATAGAGGCCAGCAGCAATGGTGATGACTTAACCATAATTGCGCAAGGTGATGTCACAGGTGGAAATTCAGCCATTTATGCGACCCAAAATGGCACCGGCAACGTAAGTATCACGACGACAGGAACCGTAATGAGCGCTGCTAGCGGTATTGTTGCCTTCAATCGTGGTGGCACTGATTTAACCATAGACGCGCAGGGCGATGTCATTGGCACCTCTAGAATTGGTATTTACGGAGGGAACCAAGGCAGTGGGGCTATGAGCATCACTGCAGCAGGAAATGTGCGCGCGGGGATTCTTGGTATCTTAGCCAATAACAATGCCGGGACGGATCTAACCATAAACACACTAGGTGATGTTATTGGTGGTGATGCAGGCATAAGTGCAGACAACAGCGGCAGTGGAGCCTTAAGCATCACTACATCTGGAACTGTGACCGGGGGGAGGAATGTTGTTTATTCGAGCGGTGATGGTATTTATGCTGTCAATCGCGGCACTAGCTTAACCCTAGTTGCACAAGGTGACGTTACTGGCGGCAGAAGCGGCATATCCGCTAGAAATGAAGGCAGTGGCGATTTGAGTATCACCAGCTCTGGAACTGTGACCGGGCTAGATCGCGAGGGCATTCGAGCAACCAATTTTGGCAATGGTGCTATAAATATCATCACATCCGGAGCTGTGAGCGGAAACCGCGATGGCATTCGTGCAAGAAACCTCAGCAATGGTGCGGTAAACATCACCACGTCCGGAATTATAAGTGGAAGCCGCTATGGTATTGATACTTATACCTATATCGGGGGCCATACGAGCATTACCCTAGATTCCGGATCTGTTGTCAGTTCTGCTACTGGTATTGCCATTAATAACGGTGCCAGTAATTCAACAACGAGGGTGAATGCCGGGGCTTCGGTTAACGGCTCAATCAGACTGGGAGATGGTAGTGACGATCTAATTTTTGCCGGGGGTGATTTCTCGGGTGTAACCATTTTTGACGGTGGTGATGATAGCGATGCTGCCGATACCTTTATTGATAGTTTGATTTTTGCCGGGTCGAGCGGCAAATTGGATGAAGCTAATCTGCTCAACTGGGAAAATATAATTATTGGTGCAGGTTCAAAGATTTCATTCAGCAATAATAGGCTGACAATTCCAGTCTTAGATATTGTCGATAATGGGGTTCTTGATGCAGGAACAACATTCACATTGACTGGAGATTTGACGACGAGCACAGGGGGTACATTTGCCGGATCAGGTGGTGGCATTGGCGACTTTACTGTTATCGGTAATGTTACCAATAATGGTATAATATCAACGCAAGATGGCTTTGCTGGCGATGTGTTTACTGCAACTGGCAATTACATTGGTGGCGGCCAGATGAACATTGATACCATGCTGGGTGGCAGCGGCACTTCGCTAACAGATTTAATCGTTGTTATGGGCGCCTCCCTAGGCGGGACAACCACCATTAATGTCGCGAATAGTGGTGGGAATGGTGACTTTACCGGCACAGGCGCAACCGATGGTATAAAAATTGTTCAAATTGGCGGGACGTCCAATTCATCCGCCTTCAAACTTGCCAATGGTGTCGTCTATGCTGGCGCTTTTGCTTATACCCTAAGTCAGGCAGATAATCAGGACTGGTACTTACAATCAGGTGTTAGAGATCAAGTTTTTGGCTTTAGTGCATTACAAACGGCATTACGAGATGATGTCGATACAATGGGCCAACGTAGAGGTCAGCGTAGACGTTTATTGAATGCTGGTGAGGCTAAGAATACTGCTGATTCTGGTTTTTGGGTACGCTTGGCATTTTCAGACGTTGATGCTGATGCCACCACTACCGTCAAAACCACGACAATAAATAGCAATTTAGACTATACCCGTTTTCTTGCTCAGTTTGGGTACGATCACACATTATCAGAGAACAACAACAGTACGTTGAATGGTGGGCTGTTCGGTCAATATAAGCGATTAACCCTTGATGCCTTCGACGCGAATGGCAAGGTTTCCAAAGTAACCGCCAACGGCTATGGCTGGGGCGGCTCATTAACTTGGGAAAACGTCATTGGGTTTTATAGTGATATAACGGCTCAGGTGACGTTTTGGGATACACAGGTCAATGGTCTCAAAAGCGGTGCAAAAGACTCAATTGATGTGACAACGTACTCAGCCAGTCTCGAGGCTGGCTATCGGATCGATATTGCCAGCAACTTAAGCTTGGTGCCGCAAGCACAGTTAGTGTGGCGCGGCGGCGACTTTGAGAATTTTACAAATGACACTGCAAGTATCACCTATAAGGATGAGGGCTCCACTATAGGAAGGCTTGGGATAGCACTTGAGGCAAATAAACCCGTTGCAAAAAATGGCAAGGGTTTAACCTCATATATCATAGCTAATATTTTACGTGATTTTGACCGAACGGGGTCAGTTTTGATTTCTGGCACGACCATTGACACACAAACCAATCGAACACGTTTTGAGGGTCGCGCCGGGCTTAATCTGGATATTAGAGATAGCAATATGACACTTTTTGTTGAAGCTGGCTTTGAACATTCTTTTTCAGGAGATAATTATTCAGGAGTTAAAGGTAGTGTTGGTGGTCGTATAAAATTTTAGGGCAGGGCAAAGAGGGGCATTATCAGATTACATTTGCCAATGCCCTTGGGTGAGGCATGCGTGCCGAGCACCATTGCCAAATTGATGCAAAGATCTGGTGATACCAGACGCCGAGCTTCGAGCTGTTTATAATGTGGGTATTCCTTGAATAGCGTCCAGACAGATTTCGCTATATTCTTTTTTGTTAAATAGTATGGGATTGGTGCCAGCACTGGGGTCTACCACAGACATTTGGCCAATATGGTCGGCGCAATCTGGCGTGATCCCGATAGAAGCTAAATCATGCGGAATTTCAAGTTCTTCGCGAAAGGTGAGAATCCATTTCAGAAATGCCTCAAAAGTTCCATCCAGCCCGATCGCCTGAGACAGCCATGCAACATCATCTTCAATAACAGATTGGTTGGCCTTTAAGACATAGGGCATCAATATGGCGTTCAGCATTCCGTGATGCGCCCCGAAAACGGCCCCCAAAGAATGAGCAATGGCATGCATTGCCCCAAGGCCGCGCTGGAATGCGGTAGCGCCCATCATTGATGCGACCAACATATGTGTGCGGGCTTCAATGTTTGCCCCGTCCTGAAAAGCTAGCGGCAACCAAGTCTTGACCATGCTAATGGTTTCGACCGAAATGCCGCGCGCCATGGGATGATACCCTGGAGCGCAAAACGCTTCCAGGGCATGGGACATAGCATCCATGCCTGTCGCTGCGGTTAGGCCAGCCGGCAAGCCAATTGTAAGTTCAGGGTCCAAGATGACCTTTTTTGGCATCATTAAAGGATGAAAAATAATTTTCTTTTCATGACTCCTAACATCCAAAATAACGGACGCCCGTCCAACTTCTGACCCTGTGCCCGCAGTCGTTGGTATGGCAATGATAGGCGCAACGCCAGACGCATTAACACGTGTCCAGTTATCACCCACATCTTCAAAATCCCAAAGAGAACGTGTCTGTCCCGCCATCAAAGCTATGGCTTTTCCCGCATCAAGGCTGCTGCCGCCGCCAAGTGCGATAATCCCGTCATGCTCGCCTTGTCTGTAGGCTATCAACCCAGCCTCTACGTCTTCACCGGTGGGATTTGGATGTACTTTTGAAAAGAGACCAACGGCAAGACCAGAAGCTGTGCAATCTGTTTGTAATGTACCGGTGAACGGAAAATCGCACAGGCCTGGATCGGTCACAATCAGAGGTCTTTTAATACCTAAAATTTGGCATTCGCGGGCAACATCCCTGACCCGGCCTGGGCCAAGAGAAATAGAGGTTGGGTAATTCCAGTTTGCAGTTATTGCCATTTAATCCATCTTTGTTGTTAAGCTAAAACACGGAAATGATGTGATTTAGGTCTGGTCAATGCTTCATAACCAATACTTGATAAGGTACAGCCGCGCCCCGAGTTTTTGATGCCGGTCCACGCCAGAGCAGGATCCAGATAATCACAGCGATTTGAGAAGAACGTACCTGTCTCTACGAGCTCTCCTATTGCGGCGGCTTCAGCAATATTTTGAGTCCATACAGAGGCTGTAAGGCCAAACTCGCTATCATTCATGAGGTCGATCGCTTCCTCATCGCTATCAACCGCCATAATCCCGATGACCGGGCCAAAACTTTCCTCAGTCATAACGCGCATGGAATGGTCCACGTTAATTAGCACTTGCGGGGCAAGGTAATTACTCCCTAGTCGGTCCATGGAGAACAATGATGGTTCAATCAAACCTTGCGCGCCTTGGCTGATCGCTTCCGCCGTCTGATTGCGGACAAATTCAGCAGCTTTCACATTCACCATAGGCCCAAGCGTAGTTTCTTGCTCCAAGGGATTACCCAAAATATATTGCTTGGTGAGGCCTACAAAGCCATCGACAAAGTTCTTAAACACCGACTTTTGGACATAGATACGCTCGATACCACAGCAAGATTGACCGGAATTAAAAAACGCCCCGTCTACTAGGCTTTCGATCGTATGGGGTAGATTAGCGTCTGCACGAACATAGGCTGGATCTTTTCCGCCCAGTTCCAGACCTGAGCCGATGAACTGACCCGCAATGGTTTCTTCAATGCGCGCGCCAGCGGGAACAGAGCCGGTGAAAGCTACATAGTTGATTTTTCCAGAGCCAATGGCCGTTGCTGTATCTTGGTGGGTAATATGCAGGGCCTGAAGCAGACCAACTGGCAATCCAGCTTCACGAAAACATTCGGCCAAGCGTTCTGCACATAATGGCGTTTGGCTCGAATGTTTAAGAATGACTGCGTTACCGGCCATAATCGCCGGGACGACAGAATTAATTGCCGTAAGATATGGATAATTCCACGGCGCTATTGTCAGCACAATGCCGACGGGCACTCTTTTGATAAAACGTTCTCCGGCCAGATTATCTTTAATATGAATATCCGCCAGTGCATCCGCAGCAATGTCTATCATATAGCCAGCGCGCTCAGCCACGCCCGAGACTTCGCCTGCGCCAAACCGGATCGGACGGCCCATTTGCCATGCTAATTCCTGCGCATGGCGCGCCTCGCATTGCTGAAAAACACCAATCGCGCGGGCACATATTTCTGCGCGTTGTTCAACAGACGTTTTTTGCCAAGTTTGCTGCGCTTTTTGTGCGTTTTCTAATGCCCGCTCCAACTCTTCACCAGAGACATATTGGCGCTCTAAATAAATTGAGCCATCCACAGGCGATATTACTTGAAACATATTGGCGGTCACTTTTCCTTATTAGGCATTCCAAATTTATGCCTGATGACATGAAAATTAATTTGCGTGGATCAGCTATGAGTTTCGGCGTTTTTAGCCCCAGACGTTACTAATCAAGAGTAGCTTCTGCTTTTCGTATCGCTTCGAATTCTTCTTCAGGTGCTTGGGCGACAAGGTGATGCCGACTATATAGCAGGAAGTATGACACCATAAGACAGTAAAAAATTGCAGCGTAGAAAATTACATTTGGCTCTACCAAGAACCCCGCAATCAATGCGATCACAGCAAGAAACAAAGCGATTCCAGAAGTAACGATACCGCCGGGTGTGCGGTAGGGCCTATCCATATCAGGTTCGCTCATTCTAAGTTTTATATGGGCAGCCATCATTAGAATATAAGATATGGACGCTCCAAATACGGCCACCAAAATCAACATATTACCATCGACGGTTAGGGAAAGCAGAAATCCAAGCGCCCCCGGCACCAAAAGGGCTAGGTACGGCGTTTTGCGTTTTGATGTCAGAGAGAGAACTCGAGGCAAATAACCTGCGCGGGATAAGGCAAACACTTGCCGAGAATAGCCATATATTATCGAGAAAAAACTAGCGATTAACCCCGCTAGCCCGACAACGTTGATTATTTTTCCCGTTAAGGTTGGACCGCCATAAGCCGTTTCTGAGCGCATTGCTGCAATGAGAGGGTCGCCTGCATTGGCAAGATTTGCCGCGCCGCCGCCACCAGGCCCAACTAGTAATACCAGCACAGCCAAGAGCAATAAAATGGTAATCGCCGCGATCATTCCTTTTGGCATATTACGTTGAGGGTCCGCCGTTTCCTCTGCCGCGAGCGGTAGCCCTTCTATGGCAAGGAAGAACCACATTCCGTAGGGTATTGCCGCCCAGATACCAATGATCCCATAGGGAAGATACTTGCTGGCCCCTATGCCACCTGCAACCGGGATATCAAAAAGATTGGCAATTTCAAAATGAGGTACCATGGCGACAATAAAAACAAGCAAAGCCAGAACAGCTATAATGGTTACGCCGAGCATAAGTTTTAACGCTTCCCCAACGCCATATATATGGATGCCTATGAAAAGCGCAAAAAATGCCAATGAGATCGGCCAGCCAGAAATGCCGACTAGGCTATCCAGATAGGCTCCGATAAACGTGGCAATCGCAGCCGGTGCCACGGAATATTCCAGAAGTATGGCCGTACCCGTAAGAAAGCCACCAAATGGCCCAAATGCCCGCCGGGCAAATCCATAACCACCGCCAGCCGATGGTATAGTTGCAGAGAGCTCTGCAAGTGAAAAAACCATGGCTGTATACATTACGGCCATTAGCAATGTTGCAATAGCAAGGCCGCCCCAGCCGCCTTCCGCTAGGCCAAAGTTCCAACCCGCGAAATCACCTGAAATCACATAGGCAACGCCGAGCCCGGCTAGAAGAATCCAGCCGGCCGCCCCTTTACGAAGCTCCCGTTCTGCAAAATAATCATCATCAACGGTGTCGTTTTTGCTAGTGGTTACGGCGTTATTATTTTTAGTTTCCATGGTCAAACCAACCCCAATTATCAGTGTTTTTATCAGTTATTCAAAAATACTATAATATTCTATATGGCAGAAAAATAGTGCAACCGATATTGGATTAATCACAAATAAAACGGTGCGCACATTTAGAAATTTGAAGCAAAATCGAAATTTTAAATGATTTCAAAATAGCGCTGAAGCTGCCAGTCTGTTACCGCTTTACGAGCTTCTAGTTCCTCCCACTCACGAGTCCGCGCATAATGATCGACAAACTCATCGCCAAATAATTCCTTGGCCGCAGATGAGTGCCGCAAGCGGTCCGCTGCTGCTGCCAATGTAGAGGGCAATGTAAACTCAGCAGGCATCGGGTGGTCATATGCATTTCCTGTGATCGACGCTGTTGGTTCAATTTTATTTTCAATACCCCAAAGGCCACTGCCAATCGCCGCAGCGCCCGCAATATATGGGTTTATGTCCGAGGCCGAAATGCGATATTCGACGCGGGAAGAGTGTTCCCCTCCGCCAATCGTTCGCAGCGCACATGTGCGGTTCTCAATCCCCCATGTGGCATCAGTCGGCGCCCATTGACCGGGTACGAGCCGCGCATATGAGTTAATCGTGCAGGCGACCATCGACAGTAATTCTGGCATGAGCTTTTGCTGTCCACCGATAAACCAGCGCATCTCATCAGATATATGATCTGGCTTGGTGTCGTCATAAAATACGCCGCCGCCATTTTTACCTTGAAGGGAGATATGAATATGGCCCGATTGACCGGGATAATCCGCCGACCATTTGGCCATAAACGTAGCCATTAAATCGCGCCTCTGCGCGAGAACTTTTATAAAGGTCTTAAACAAGGTCGCCTTATCGGCCGAGTTCATGGCGCTGTCATATCTAAGAGCAGCTTCTAAGACGCCTGGGCCTGTTTCCGTATGCAACCCTTCAATTTCCATATCCATTTCAGTGCACAGGTTGAGCATTTCATGATATAGTTCGTTGTGAACTGATGATCTGAGAATGGAATACCCAAAATTTCCGGGCGTAAGGCTTTTCAAATTTTGATAATTTTTTTCTCGAATACTGTCGGGCGTTTCATTAAAAACAAAAAACTCAAACTCATAAGCTGATGTCACATGGTAGCCCATATCCGTTGCTTTATTCAGCACACGTCCGAGGGTTTTTCTAGGGCAGATCGTCGCTGCCCGGCCCACAAATTCCGCTAGGAAAAACAACACGTTTTCTTCAAAAGGTGCCTCTCTGCAACTCTCATAGATCAATCTGATCTCGGCATCGGGGTAAGCTGTGTGCCAACCTGTAAAAGCGCCATTTTCGTATAAGGTATCATCTGAATCCCACCCCAGAATAACATCGCAAAACCCCAGTGACCCATTGAGGGACGACAAAAATTTATCTCGTGAAATATATTTGCCGCGCAATATGCCATCAATATCATTTACAGCAATTTTAATTGTCTTGACGCCTCGTTCAATGACAATCTTTCTGGCATCTTCTGCTGTGCGAACCTCTCTAACGTCCATAGTGGTTCTTCCTTTTGTTACTGCGTAATATTTATGATTAGCATGTTTAAATGAATTTTGCCGCCCAATTACAAATTGGTTTAAGCGTGGGAATAATATTCCTTGCTGGCTCTTTCAAAGACAATTGCCAATTTTTTAGCCCATGATTTTTGGGCGCCTTCTGTTGCGATCAAATCTTGCCTTATCTCAATCATAACATAGGGTAAATTTCGCCCATCCCCATGCATGGGAATAGTATAATCATCTGTTTCATTGACCGGCCATGGTTGGTTATCACCAATACACAGCTTCACATCTTCCCGCAGGATATTCATAACAATATCTGCAAACACAGAATTTTGCGCGTACTGAACCCCTATATGCCATGGCCGTTCCTCGTTCCCAAGTTTGGGGGTAAAGCTGTGAATTGATGCTAAAATAGTTGGTGTGTTTTGAATGCGTCTTATTTCCAATTCTTGTTCAATTTCTTTATGAAATGGGGCATGTATTTCATCAAGGCGAGCCATTCGTTCTGTCGGGTCAAGCTCGTTATTGCCGGAAACCTTGGTGCCGTGGATCACTTTTGGAATAAGACTGTCAGCAATATGGGTGCGATTACAATCGATTACCAATCGGCTGTATTGTTGATAAATAAGGGTAGAACCTAAATCTCGCGCGAGACATCGCGCCACTTGTTTAGCGCCGAGATCACTCGCGATATGTTGTGTCCACACGTCATCGGCAAGTCCCAAATTTCCGAGCGCCCTTGGCACGGCTAGTCCCGCATGTTCACAAACAAATACAAAAGGGGATACGCCCTCACACCTTTCTACGACAACGGGCACAGGGTCGACCAAAGAGCGCAACAACATATTTTTTCCTATCCTGTATGTATCTATAGATTACAATAACACTAGGCATTGTCAGATTAAAAATAGTGATTAGAGCCAGAGTAAAATGCAATACTTTTAACGCTGCTAATTGATACCATTTAGCCTTGTGCCCCGTCAGGCCAACCCCGAAGAGGTCAAGGCGTTGTGAGTCTAGTTCGTGATTTCAAGGAAGTCGTCGCTAACCTATTTCAAAGTAAGACACGCTTGTCTCAACGCGGCGGAACGCCTCTACCAAAGACATTGATGGCCTGGTTAAAGGGCGCAGTTTTGTCTCTGTCATAATTGGACGGCATAAACGACGTACCATCCCACAATACGGACGCTTCTACTGGCGAAAGGAAATGGTGCAGTTTTGTTTGCGTGTCGTCATCAAGAGCTGTCCATGCGCGTTGTAATTCCTCTAAACACCAAACGCGATAACGCGATGTTGGAACCTGAACATAGTGGCAATCTTGTATGGTCTGATCATATCGCGTTAGGTTTTTGCCGTAGGCATGGGCGTTTTGGCGCAGTTGCGCCAGATGGGTCTGGCTTATCTCCACAAGAAGGTCACCCAGCGCCTGATCAATGGCTGTGATGAGCTTTGGTCCCTTTTGGTTTGGTTTGGTGTTCCACATGCGAGCGACCCACTCATAAACTGCTGGGGCTCGATTTCGCATGATCTCGGTAGGCGTTGGGTCCTGTCCAAAGTGCCGGAGCATGGGGCCCATCAGCGCAAAGTCTGCATTGGTCGGTGTGTCGCCAAACACAAACGGCCGACGCTCGAAGATCGCTTGCAGGCAATCCAGTGCAGTTAGATAGGTTTGTTCAACGTGCTCGCGGGTTTTCGCAGTAACACCATCACCGCGCACAAATCCGTTCAACTGTCTGGATTTGAGAATTTGAATTGCAATGAACCTTGGTATCGGTCGGTTGTTGGCAATCAGGTCATCGTAAAGGGCCTGTGCGGCATAATTTCGGTCGGCGCGGTAGTTCCAACGATAGTGCATGGCAGGCCGCCACAGCCATTCATCTGCATAATCTTCAATCAAGTTCGCCACGAATTTCAATGTTGGATCTTCGGGGTAAATTGATGGCGCAGATTGTTCAGATTCTAGCCAGGCAAGAATCGGTGTCGTATCGGTGAGCCAGCGGCCGTCATCAAGCTCAACCACAGGCATTTGAACGACGCCCGCGCCGACCCTTAGTTTGCGCTCGTTTCCAACAGTAGGCAGGTTTTGATAGTCAATAGAACGGTAGCGCAAATAGGTTTCCAATTTGCCCGTATAGTAAGATATCTTACAGCCATACACTCGCATCATTGTATCCCCTTCCTGCCGAATAATTATTCGCACGGGCACCGTCAAATTCCAACCCACTGAGTTTTGGGTATTTCAATCGGGTATTGATCCAGTTGTCTGTAGGTCGGGGGCAATATTGGTTTGGTATTTGGACTGAATTTGGCCAATAAAAAACTGGCTCGACTGCCGTTGGGCTTCTCGTAAAAAATCATGACGGATGCGGTCTTGCATGACTTTGTATGGGGGTGTTTGCGCCGGGGTTCGTTCCACTACAAAAACCAAATGCAAGCCATGCTTGGAGGTCAAAGGCCCGGTCCATTTTGACATTGTGGTCGTTTCAGAAAAAAGTGCTTGTGCAAAACCTGCCCCGAAATCGGCGGCAATGGTATCCGATGTCCGCTTCACATAATTAGTATGGTACAAAAAGTGTTCGCCATAGGCTGTTGCGTCACGAAACCCAGCCTCTGCTTGGCGTAAGGTATGCAAAAGTTCTTTGGCTCGGGTTTGTGCGCTTTGCATATCCTGATCCGATGTGCGGATGAAGAC
Source organism: Robiginitomaculum sp. (assembly GCA_002733805.1). GTDB lineage: Bacteria > Pseudomonadota > Alphaproteobacteria > Caulobacterales > Maricaulaceae > Robiginitomaculum_B. The sequence goes on from NVXG01000006.1 coordinate 23,662, forward strand.
GTGGGAAAAGCTGATGCTGGCTGGTTGTGCATAGTCCTTTTTGTTGCGTTGGTAATACTCAATTAGTTCTTCGGTCTTTGGTTCATTGGGCCTAGGGCCGGTCTCAGCCAGAAGCTCCAATTTCTGTATCAAACGTTTGCGGATTATCGGGTCACGCGCTTCAAGTCCCAATGAAAGTGCTTCACGATACAGGGCTTCCTCTCGAACATATTCATCAATCAGGTTGGATAGGTCTTCGAGTGATAATGCTTGCAATATGTCGCTGGCCATCTCTGGCTCCAGCATTTTTGATTTATACTGAATGAACGAAACCAATGCCGGACGTGTAACCTCTATCTTGGTGATGTCTGATTGCGGCATTGGCTCGCCAAAAACTACAAACAGGACAAATCCGAGTATCACAAAATGCAACAGCGGTTCTTTGAACAGTTGAGGCAAGTGCACAATTTACTCCGTAAGTTTTGGTGCCGGTGAATACCAGATCGGCGAACTATAAGCCCGTTCTTGCAAGACTTGTGGATAGCTCTTGGGCGGCGCTTTGTTGAGGGCCAGTGAATCATACAAAGAATTGCGTGGTGTCGGAATTTGCAATACGCGGACATAATAAAATGCCCGAACATCCGGATTGAAATCCGGATCGTGCCAGACTCCGGCAAGTTCCTCTGAGCCTATGGTGTTTTGATAGCGCGCAGTGCTGCGATCAACCGTGTCGCCAATGGCGGGCAGTTTTCCATTGGCACCGAATTTTCGATGTCCAGACCACACGGCATCAAATACTTTTTCCTGCGCGTGGCCCGCTGAGTCGAGCCAGCCTTTGATCACTTGGATCCGATCAAGATTGGCACCCTTTGGGTCTTTTGCGGCGTGTAATAAAAAGGAGGGAGCTTTTGGTATTGATCGGTTTTCGCCGATCAGATCGCTACCCATGGGAACACCTTTAGTATAGCCTATTGTTGCAAAATTATTGGTTTCTAGGTCAGCATTTTCAAATGCAAAACCGCCAAAAAACCGCAAAGCAATGCGTGGTCCGGTGGTGCCATAGACTTCACGCCGCTTGATCGCGGCAATGATCTCTGATCGGGAGTTATTGCGCGCCCAGACACCAGATAAACCTGATGCAGACATTGACCATCCAGATAATCGACCCAATCCGCGCTCTTTGTTTTCGGGTATGGAATCAAGGGCCATTTTGCCCATAAAGTTGTTTTCTTCGGCGGAGGCCAACCCGGTATGGCTGTCAGTGGCGCCAATCATACCCAACTTGTATGGATTGATGCCGATATCATTTTCAATCTCCAGACCGGTTTTGAGTGCACTGCGTACATAATCGCCTTCTGTTGGGGTTGGGGTCTGGGGGCGATCGGCGCGCATTTCCAATAAATGGCGAAAAAATTCAAAATCGGCAAACTCGTCATCTGGCGAGAGCAGGGGGTGGGTCTCGGATGTTCCCTTGATCTGGGTGACTTCTGCGACCGTTTCAAATCTGGAACGCAACGCCGCATATTTAGCATCAATCGGGTCTCCCGAGCTATCAATACGAGCAAACATTTGCCCTTTGGACACATTGGAATTGTGTGGAATGGAAACAAAATGGGCACCGGTTGCCGCAGATGTTTCATCCAACCAATGCCACAAATCTTCTGGATTGATGCTATCAATTGAAGAAAATGGCAGGAATTTTCGAGCGATATTGCCCCCTTCCGGGATCAAGACAACTCGGTGTAAATTGGCCCCATCGCGCGTTGCAGAATATTCCCAACCAATCAGAGTGGTGAATTTTCCCGGTTCATTGTGGCGTTCGGCTGCCGCAATATTGATTTCCCAATTTGAACGGGCGATATCCGCTAAATTCAGTTCATCGACCAAGCTGGGGTCAGAGGAAATCCATTTCAGATCCTGTTCAACATTGGCTTGTTTGCCGATCAGTTTTGCAAACCACCATTTGAATTTGGTCCCAGCGCTGACCTTTTGGGTTCGTTCTGCTTCACTTAAACCGGCAGAGTTCATCCCCCACACGATAATACGTGCTGCGTGACCAACTTTGCCTTCGGATCGCAATTCAACCAACCGCTTCCCCAGTCGGGAATTGGCCAGCCGGGCGTCGTTTTGCTCAAAGAGGCTATATGGCATGCCCAGCATTTCAGCGTGATCAGTCACCGCCAGAAAGTCCAATGGGGTTTCCAGTTGTACTTTGGCCCGGGTGTAAGGGTGAATAGCCGGTGCTCCCTTGGCAAATCTGTACGCGGTATCTGCATCCGCCGTATGATTGCCAAAAATATAGGCATCAACCGACAGGTTCGAATGTAAATGTGTGTCGCCCCACAAAAGTTGATCCGGATATTCTTGGGCTTGGGCATTGCCACAAGCGAATAAAGAGAATGTGCAGATCGTTAAAAATTTTACACCGATATTCATCGCTGGATCCTTTGCTCTTCAACATGAAATATAATTTGGCTCAATTGAGCTGAGACAATCTTCTCGAATTTGTCCAGTATCTGTTGGCCAAAACCTGTTGTGGCAAATTTCAGTGGATCGTCCCCCAGAACCCCCAAATGATCGGAGCCATTGTCGTCCAGTTCTGACAGATCAACCAAATCGGGGCGAAGCGCCAGAAGCAAGGACGTTTCAAACATCGCAGCATGATCACCATCACCGGCCATTTGATCTTGCAGGACGATTATCTTGGTTTGCCCACCAAGGTTGGCAAAATTTTCCACAGCTTGGGCGAGCGGCTCGATCATTGGATAATGTCCGGGGTAGAGTACAATGGCTTCGAAACCCAAGGATCTGGTTTGAAATAGCATGTTTACAACCAGTTCCTGCCATAGACGCCAGCCGTCACCATCTTCCACTCGTTGGCCTTCTGCTTCCAGCTGGTTGCGCGGCAGGCTCATAGCATCACAAATTTGGCTGGAATGATCTCCCATTTCGTCGGGAAACCAAGGGCTTACGGCTGAATCAAACAATATTTCGGCTATTTTTTGGCGGTGGTCGCCCCAATACAAAGGCGGCATGACCAGACCACCGATCCGTGCTGCCAACCATTTTACTACCTCATCGGCTTTTATCCCATCCAGTCCCACTGGATTGTGCAAACCGTGCCATTCCAAAATTCCCAAGCCAATATAGGCAACAGGTTTTTGCCTCCGTAATGCCACCAGCTCCTTTGGGCGTAAATACTGGTATTGACGGTTCGAGTTCATACCTCGGGTCCAAAGTGCTTGAGTATCACTAGGTTTTCGCAATCGCTGGCATTGGTGATCTTGATGCCATTTTTTGCGGCCTCGGCGCTGACAAATAACTCATCCCGAGTCATTTGACCAAAGCGGATCAGGGAGGGGGCCTCGACCGGATGGGGCCCGAAACGGCCCGTGCCCTGCATCACAATTAAACCGTAAGGGCCTTGATCGCAAAGGATTACATCGCGTCCGGGAAATACAGTCAGTTCTTTGGCACTAAATGCCTCGGACTTGTAGACAATATCATTTTCCTCGTAACCCGCATCGTGCATTTGGCCAATCGGACGCGTTGGTTTTGGGGCCATAAACCGACGGGCGTGAAAATCCGGGTCCAGATTGCGTTCCCAATCGATAATATCGAGTAGATATTCGACATCATCCTGATGTGCTTCCGGTACATCCTTGATCAACAGATCGCGAGGCAGATATCGGTCCCAGGCAATATTTTGATACATGGCAAATACATCGGAGGCCACTTGCGGCTCATAGGTAAGGAGCGATCCGGGTGCGTGTAAAATACCAGCTGGCACGTTCCATCCGGTGCCGGGTTTTAGCTGATAAGCTTTTGAGTATTGTAGAATTTCATTATCAGCGGTCTCCCAATTTTGTAGGCATTGGCGAATATCATCGCGGGAAACACCGGGGTTCAGGCCAAAAAAAGTATAAGGAAAATACCCGCCGTGCGGGTTCAGTTGAGGCGGAAAATAATAGGCTTCGGGCTTGCCCTTTTGCCCGACATTTTCCGCAAATTCATCGTTGTGATGGATATGAAGCGGCAGGGGCTCCTGATTATCAAAAAACTTGGAAAACATCGGCCACCCGCCATATTTGGCCATCATGGCGACGCCCAGAATTTCGGCTCCGCATATTTCGATGGCTTCCTTTAGCAATACCTTGTTTTCACCAAAGACCAGATAGCTCAAACCCTCGTCCGGCGTGGTTAGTGGCCCGTTATCGGCCTTGGTTGTCGAGGCCAACCAACGTTCGTCTATGCCGCCGCGTCCCGCCCCAAAAGCGTAAATATCATCCAAGTGCAATTTTAATCTTCTGCCCGGTACACAAAATGAACGGGGCACCCAGGCCGGAGCCAAACGAACAATGCCCTGCCCTTGATCAAGGGCATTTTTGACAATGGTTTCTTTTCCCAGCATTGCAATTTTTCCTAAATCTCAGCAGCAGTCCGAATGGCATCCAGCGCAACGGAATTGCCAATGAAATCATCAACATAAAGGGCGGGTGGTGTCTCATTTTGGATGGCGCTGGATATGGTTTTCAATTGATAGAAAAAACTTGATTGCTCATCGGCTTTTTCTTCCCGGTTCCCGGCGGGAGTATCAATATGCAATACACCCCCCAAATGCGGTAGGATTGGCTTGCTGGCGTGCAGATGGCCGTGTTTGCCTTCGATGATCAGTTCTCCGAACAGTTCGCCTGTTTCCGGCATGGCGCAATCAATCAATCCTTGCGCGCCGTTGGAAAATGTTAGTTTGGCCTTAATAGACAAATCAACTCCGCTGGGGCCGATACTGCCCGTTGCGCTGGTGATCACTGGTTCCATACCGCAAATGCTTCGCATCATGTGCAAAGGGTAACAACCTAAGTCCAACAACGCCCCGCCGCCCATGGCCGGGTCATGGCGTATCTGTCCAGCGCGCACCGGTACCGGAACGTGCAACCGACCAGTGATCTGGCGGATTTGGCCCAGTTCGCCACTTTGGGCTATTTCCATAATGCGTTTGAAATAGGGGTGGTGCCAATAATGAAATGCCTCAATCAGGGATTTGCAGCTGGTTTGCGCTGCCTTCGCAAGATTTCGCGCTTGGCTAGCATTCATCACCAATGGCTTTTCACAAAGAACGTGTTTCCCGGCAACCAGCGCCCGGCTGGCCCATTTTTCGTGCAGACTAACCGGTAGCGCGATGTAAATCAGATCCAGATCAGGACGAGCCAGCAAAGCATCATATGTAGGTTCAACGTGGGCAATATTGTGTTCATCTGCATAGGATTGCGCGCGGTTCGGGTCTCTAGCTGCCAGGGCAATGACCTCGACATCCGGCAGTAATTTCGCTGGTTCCAATATGGCCATTGGCGTAATCCACGCCGCGCCTAAAAGTCCAATCCGGATCATGTTTTTACCTCAGCAATCAACATCGAAAAATCCTCTAGTTTGGGTAGAATGGCACTCAATCGTCCATCAGGTTGGAGCTCAAAGGGTAGGGGCTCCATGTCTGGTGCGCGGTGTAGAGCTACAAACCGCTTGCCCGCAGGCGGCGCTAGTTCAAACGAAATATCATGCAAAGGAATAATTGGTGTTTCCAATTGATAGTTCAAAAAGTTAAGGGTTACCCGGTCGTTTTCGGGTTGCCAGAAGGCATTGATCCAAACGGCCGGGTGGGTTTTGACAACAAAGCTTGTGGGCTGATCCAACAGATGGCCTACCAAGCCAAGGAACAGGTTTGTGCACCCGTCGCTTTGCCCGGCTTCGATATCGACCGCACAAAAAACAACGCGTCCTTTTCCATATTTATGGGTAACAATACTTGGTTCACTCAAGTGTTCCCATGGCGGATCAGAATGGATGCTTGACCAATTTTGGTCTGTGGTCGTGCCGTCATGTGGATAGCCATAGGGCAGGCTTAGGTTGGCCAGTATGTCTGCGGTCCCATTTTGCATGCGAACCGCGCCCATCATGGCTCTGGGTGCGTTTCTATGTCCCAAAAATCGTTCGGGTGCTAATGATTGGTGCACCAGATCACTAGCTGGTCTGCAATAGACCAACCTGCTATTCGCTTCGCTGGTGAAGTGACACCCAAAGACATCGGCCAGCGCAAAATCAGGGTTGCGGGTGCCGTGCGTCATGTTCAAGGAAGTAAGTCGGCTGGCGTATAAATTGCCACCTCTGTTGACGTACCTACGAAACGCATCAATCTCAACTTCGTCCATACGAAGGACATTGGGCAGCACAATGACTTTGTATTGATCCAGAGTATCCAGCTTCTGACGGGTCAGCACCCCAAACGGCAGGTGTGCGGCCGATAACTTGTTACATGCGCCTTTGATGGCTTCAAAGTGAGGATAGTCAGTACCGGCACCGCAATCCATGTCGGTCAATGGCGTACCATTGTCGGCAAAATTCATTTTGGAATCGTCGGAGAAGTAAACCCCGATGTCTTCAATGGGTTGGCCGCCAATGAATGGTTCAAACAATTTAGTTTGCTCAAATACCCGATGGCTCCGCTCCAGCATTTCCGGGTTATTTTGCCCATCTGGATCGACCGCCGCGATCATCAAAAAGGCCGAGCTGGCTCCGATTGCCCCAAAAACTTGCGTTTTTAATGTATCTTCGCTTTGCAATTGTTCATGGTCGACCAGATTGCGGGCAATGGTCGTCATAAACTCGGTTGGGCGCCCAGGTGACAAGTTCAGCATCAGCTTGGAAATCACCAATTGCTCGTCTCGCCCGCCGTAAAAATCACCACCCAAAAAGTCATGTCCCTGAACACTGGCGAATGAAACGCCTTTGGACCAATTGGACATGGCCAACGCAAAATTGTGATAAACGGAAGTGCCGGGGCGAACCTTATGGACCAGTTCTTTTAGCTCAGTAGCAAATTCAGTGATCCAATTTTCGCGCGCCTGTTGGAAGGCACACCATGCTGGATCATTCCAATCGATAATCATTGGAATCGCCGTGCCGGTTTCTGATTTACACCGGCTTTGACAATGGTCGCACAGGCAAATGGCTGGCCACCACATCATATCAAAGAAGAACGTATCTATCGGATAATTCGTGGCGATTTCCGTAGCTTGCTCCCGGACAAAAGCGCGGTATTTCGGATGGTTCGGGCAGCACAATCCATACCGAGACATGGGTAGCGGTCCCATAGTCGGTGGTGTGGCTGGTTTGATTTTCCAATCCGGATGGGCATTGCTTGCCCAAGTATTGAACATGGTACTGTAATAGGCGCAGACACCAATATCTGCTTGTTTTAAGGTACCCACCAAAATGGCCATCGGGTCTGACCCGGCAAATGATTTGTGTTGAACGCCGCTTTTGGTTGGCCAATTACACAATCCGACATGCGATTGGAAATAAATCATCACACCATTAGCGCCGCTGGCAATTGCCTCATTCGCCATTCGTGCGGGGTCAAATTTTTGTAAAAATTTCTCATCCCAATCGGGAATGTGCATATCAATCAACAAACGGCGTAGCGCTTTTTGATAAGGATTGCCGATGGTCATTTAACTGATCTGGACAGTGGTGCCGGGTAAATAAGCGGGTTGAATTCATCATCATTCAGCACATCGCCCTTTTTCAGGCTTTCAAACTGTTTTGACGGCATGACATTTCGTATTCCATTAAAAATTGAGCCATCAGGCATAAAAATCATCGCAAAGGCCCGGCGCGGATGCGGGGTCATGTTGGGTCCGGCGGCATGGGGCATGACCCCGTTATGAAAGCTGGCATCTCCAGCCTTCATTTCCAAGCATACGGGTTCAAGGGGTTTCCATTCAGGATAGACCTTGAACAGATCACCGACATTGGGACCGAGGTCCACATTGTCAAATCTCGCTTGTTTGTGTGCACCGGGCAGGAAATAAAGCGCACCATTTTGGGCAGTAACATCGTCCAAGGCCACCCAGATAGTGGTCGAATGGCGCGAATAAAAGGACCAATAAGGGTCGTCGAGATGCCAAGCGGTCGGATTGGCCCACGGCCCCTTGAACAGCGCCTGATCGTGCCAGATACGTACCCCGTCTACACCTTCGAGCCGGGCCGCCATCTTTCCAATGTTTTCCTTCAAAACAAGCTGTTTTAGCTGATTGTCAGTGCGCCATAAGTTAACTCGCTGGGTAAATACATTGTCGTAAAAATCATCACCCACCACCCCGCCATCATTAGCACCGGGAATGCGTTCATTGCGTTCATTGACCGCCGCAGTTATATGGGTCCGCCAAATTTCTAGCTCTTGCGCTGAAAGAAAGCTGTCAATTTTGACAAATCCGTCTCGCTGATAGCGATCAATTATTTCTGGCGTGATCTCCGTTTTCAAGAGATATCCTTTCCGTTAAACGATGCCTGAACCTGATCCGGCAATGGCGGGCCGATCCGCCGCAATATTGGCGCGGTACTCAGCTTCGCGGTAACAGGACAGCGGGTCTGCTGCGCCGCCGCTTAATACCCGCGCCCGTGCCAAGATTGGACTTACGTCCGTTTCAAATGCAGCTTTCAAGATATTGCTGGCCATCAACGGGTCGCAGTTTTGTTGGCAATGGAGTAGGGCATCCCGGTCGACCAGCAATGCCTGCACGTAGGATCGTTGCACACTGATTGCAGAGTTCATCAGGCTTTCAATTGGATCGGTGACGTTGTGGGATTGGTCCAGCATATAGGCCGGGTCAAACCCGGTTGCGCCCCGGTGTTCTGCATCAACCAACTCATTGAATACCAAAAATTGTTGATAGGGGTGGATCGAACCGGAATCCAGATCATCATCGCCATACTTTGAATCATTAAAGTGGAACCCGGCAAGTTTGTTGAACTGGATGAGGCGGGCCACGATCATCTCAATATTGACATTGGGGGCATGGTGGCCCAGATCAACCAGCGAAAAGGCTTTGTCGCCCAATTCCATGGCACATAAAACACTGGTGCCCCAGTCTTGAATAACCGTTGAATAAAAAGCTGGTTCAAACATTTTATGTTCAATAAATAACCGCCAGTCATCGGGTAATTGCCCATAAATTTGGTGCATGGATTCCAGATAATTTTCCAGTGCGTGGGTAAAGTTCTGCTGCCCCGGGTAATTGGAACCATCGGCAATCCATACGGTTAGCGACTTTGCACCCAGTATTTTACCATATTCAATACAATCAAGGTTGTGCGCGATGGCTTGTTGTCGGGTCGCTTCATCGGTGTGGGCCAGAGAGCCAAACTTGTAGGAAAGCGGCTGACCCTGTTGATCCTGAAATGTATTTGAATTGATCGAGGCAAAACGAAGGCCATGTCCTTTTGCCCGCTCGCGAACTTCGGCTAGGTCGTCCACTCGATCCCACGGAAAGTGAGGGGATACTTCCGGCGTGGCCCGGGTCAGGGTGTTAATTACCGCGCAATCTTCGAGCTTTTCCATGATGTTGCGAGGTTCGGCCAGACCGGGAAAGCGCGCAAAGCGAGTGCCGCCGGTGCCAACTCCCCAACTGGGAACCGCAATTGCAAATTTTTGTGCGGCAGCGGTTACGTCATCAATTTTGATGTTTTGTCGGGCCAGTTTTCGACCAAGTGCTTCATAATCATCATCAATTGCATTTTGAAATTGCTGATTGTGCTTTTCCAAAAACTCTTGGTTGAAGAATTTACTCATGATGGCGCATCCCTTGCTAGCGGGTGAATGAGGGCGCGTGGCCCGCATCGACGTTCAAGATATTCCCGGTTGATTTTGCCGCTTTTTCAGAGGCCAGAAATACGATGGCTTCGGCGACATCCGAAGGCAGCACATCGCGCTTCAGTAAGCTGCGATTACGATAATGTTCCTGCAACCCATCCTCTGAAATGTCATAAGCATCTGCCCGTTCTTTTTTCCAGTCGCCGCTCCAGATTTTTGAGCCTTGCAAAACCGCATCCGGATTGACCACATTGCACCGAATGCCCAGCGGCGCACCTTCAACGGCGACCGCCCGGGCCAGTTGCAGCTCTGCCCCTTTGGCGGTGCAATAGGCCGCAGCATTGGCCGAGGCGACCAGCGCATTTTTTGAGGCAACAAACACAATGGAGCCGCCAATGTTCTGAGCCTTCAAAATCTTGAACGCTTCTCGCGTCACCAAGAAATACCCTGTGGTCAACACGCTGATATTCTTGTTCCAAAGCTCCAAACTGGTCTGATCAAAAGCGGCTGAACTGGCAATACCTGCATTGGAAACCAGAATATCTATGCCGCCAAATGTGACGCAAGCCTGATCAAAAGCGGCTCTGACGCTGGCCTCATCGGTTACGTCGCACACGACCTGCGAGACCACGTCTGGCGAAAATTCGGCGGCGAGGATCGTTGCCATGTTGCTATTTGCCGCCTGATCAATATCTGCCAGCATGACGCAAGCGCCGTCGCACAACAGAAGTCGCGCTGTTGCTGCCCCGATGCCGCCCGCACCGCCGGTGACCAATGCGGTTTTTCCGGCCAAAGATTTGGGTGGGGGTAGGCGTTGTAATTTGGCTTCTTCCAACAGCCAATATTCAATGTCGAACGCTTCCTGGTCGGGTAGGCCAACATAGCCGCCAGCATTTTCAGCGCCCTTCATCACATTGATGGCGTTTACATAAAACTCACCGGCAATCCGAGCGGTCGCCTTGTCTTTGGCAAATGTAAACATGCCGACAGCCGGGAGCAGATACACCACGGCATTCGAGTCTCTGATTGGCGGGCTGTTGTCCCGCGCGCATTGTTCGTAATATTTTGTGTACTCATCGCGATAGTGTTGCAATTGTTGGTCCAGTTGGTCGGTGATGGACGCAACAACCTGATCCGTTGTTTCAGCCTCGGGATCGATGTTCAAGACAAGCGGTTTTCTTTTGGTTCGTAAAAAATGATCGGGGCAGGACGTGCCAAGTTCAGCCAATTCATTCAAACGCGCTGAATTTACAAATTCAAGGATTTCGCCTGAGTCATTAAAATGACCAATCTTTGGTTCGGACTTGCTGATTTTCCCGCGAAGTACGGGTGAAAGACGAGCCGCAATTTCATGACGTTGTTCTGGTGTAAATGACGTTGGGGTTTTGATTGCGCCAAACGCCGATCCTGCGTCTTTTTCTGCCAACCAGTCAGCAGCGCACTGGATGATTTCCAAGGTTTTTAGGTAACAGTTTTTCGAAGTATCGGCCCAAGTGAACAAGCCATGGCCCTGCATCATGACGCCGTTCAGCGCCGGGTTGTTTGTAGCCATCTCACCCAATTTTAGTCCTAGGTCAAACCCTGGCCTTTGCCAAGGGAGCCAACCCAATTGCCCTTTAAAAATTTGTTCGGTAAGCGCTTTGCTATTCTTAGCACAGGCAATGGCAATCACCCCGTCCGGGTGCATGTGGTCGATATGTTTGTGCGGAGCATAAGCATGTAAGGGGGTATCGATGGATGCGGCTCTGGCGTTCAGATTGAACGTACAGTGCGGCAAATACCCGACCATTTCATCTTCATGCTCCAGCCCTCGGTACAGTGTTTTGAGGTCAACCAATTTATCCATGTACAAACTGGACAGCCCAGCCATTTTCATGGAGCCAAGGTCACCGCCGGAACCTTTCACCCAAAGCACGTCGACCACTTTACCGGTAAGCGGATCATTTTCCACCACCTTGGCGGAGGTGTTGCCACCACCAAAATTGGTAATCCGTAGATCAGCCCCCAAAAGGTTGGACCGATACAACAACAACTCGGCTTCGTTCATGTCAGCCGCTGTTTGGTCATCCCATCTGTTTTCGAGCTTTGAACTATCCTGTTGTCGCGACATTTTGGGTTCCCGGTCTTGTGTGATTATTCGTGACAATATCGCGGGCTTTGGGCAAAACGCAAATATAAACTTGCAAAAAACGTCATAAACTGGCAAAAACAATCAAATTCGGCCAAATACTTGCATAAGTGGCCATCCGCAATGTCGGAAAACACGATTGGGAGGATCAAATGAAATATCGTTATATGTCTGCAAAAGAACTGCTTTTAACGGGCGTTACAGGCTTTGCAATACTGGGGCTTGCTGGACCTGCTCTGGCCCAGAGCTCTGGTGAAACGACCAGTGTGGGGCGGGATGAAATCATTGTGACCGCCCGCAAACGTGAAGAATCACTACAAGAATACGCGGGCGCAATTACCGCAATCACGGCTGAAAGTTTGCAAACAAACCAAATTAATAATTTGCAGGACATTCGGGATTTGGTTCCCAACTTATATATTGAAGAAGCGCTGGGCGGTGCAACTACACCCAAGATATTTGTGCGTGGGATCGGAATTGATAATCCAGATTCTAGTTTTGATTCGCCAGTCGGAATATATATTGACGGTGTTTATATGGCGCGGGCATTTGGCGCTCTTACCGATTTGTATGATATTGAACAGGTTGAATTTCTGCGTGGGCCGCAAGGCACAATTTATGGGCGAAACAACTCGGCCGGGGCATTGCGGGTCATCACCAAAAAGCCATCGCTAGATACAGTCGAAGCGGGTGCCTCGATTGGTTTTGGTACCAAGTCACAGTTTAATGCGAAAGGGTTTATCAGCGTGCCTCTCGTGCAGGATAAGCTGGGTTTTCGGGCTTCCCTGAACCGGCGTGGCAATGACGGTTTTATGACGGACTTCGTGACCGGGACCAAGCTCAAAAAAGATGATCTTTGGACGGGGCGAGCCGCGTTGCTATACTCAGCCAACGCACAATGGGACATTACTGCGCGGGCTGATTTTCAAGATAATAGTGGTGTCGGAAGTGGGGCTTCTACGGTCGCGCCTGCGTTTGATGTCGACGGCGATATTTATACCGTCCATGGTCAATTGATACCTCTAAATCAACTGACTGTGGTCGGCACCTCCATTGAGGCTAATTATAGTGGTTCCAATTTCGATTTTACCTCGATAACTGCGTATCGGACCATACAAATGAGAAATAGCGGTGGGGATGCAGACGGCACGCCTCTGTCGTTGCTTGAAGGTGCATTGCAGAATATGGACGAAAACCAATTCACGCAGGAAGCCTTTATCACCGCAAGTTCAGATGCTAGCGGCATGAATGTTGATTGGACTGCCGGGGTTTTCTATTTTCATGAAAACATCAAGGACACCCGTAGCTTTAACGTCTTTCCGGCCATTTTTGGACCGGCAAGCACCCAGACAATTCATCAGAATATTGATGCATTTGCGGTTTATGGCGAGGCGGATTTCTCAGTTTCGGATCGCTTGACCCTTACGGCCGGTGGTCGCTTTACCACTGATTCCAAGGATGTAGATTTGTTGAGCCTCGACAATACCCGAACCACCTCCTTTGCGGTGAATGAAGGGATTGAGGTAGACAAAGTAACTTGGAAACTGGTTGCGGACTATGCGGTATCTGATGATTTGTTTCTATATGCCAGTGCTGGGACTGGATTTCGCTCGGGCGGCGTCGGGTTTAATCCGGCAGCTCGCAGTGCGGCAAATATTGTAAATGATATATTTGGCCCGGAAGAATCTTTGAGCTTTGAAGCTGGATTTAAGAAAACTTTTGCGGGAGGCCGAGCGCAACTCAATGCAACATATTTCTATGTTGAATATACCAGCCTGCAATTGGCTGCTGCGGGTGCTGGCGGTATTGTGGTCAACACACCCGATGCAACCAATCACGGGTTGGAGGTGGAACTTTCGGCGCAACTGACCGATCACCTTAGTTTGAGCGGAACATTGGGAACCCAGTTTGACGAAATCAAACTATCAACGAACGTGCTCAAAAATACACCGGAATTCCAAGGTCGGGTCGGCTTGACCTACACAAATGCCTTGCCGGGTAATATGGGTAATATCACTTTGGCTGGGGATATTAGTTACACCACGGAATATTTCGTCAATACGGCCAATACCTTGTTGGTTGGCGATCATCCATTGGTCAACGCCATGGCGCGGTGGGATGCGCCAGAAGGAAATTGGGGAATTTCAATTACCGGCAAAAATATCACCGATGAGTATTATCCGACATTGGGCTTCAAGATCATTCCCGGTCTGCTGGATAATGAATTCCCGAATAACCCGGCTCGGTGGCTGGCGGAAATCCACGTATCATACTAACCATTTTTCTCATGGCAGTGTTGGAAACTCAATGCTGCCATGATCTTATGGCTGACCGACTATATGTGGAGGTTCCGAATTTCAAACCGAGACAAACCATCCTTGTTGGTTATTGATATTGGAAAAACCAATTGCAAGCTCTCATTGCTGGACGGAAATGGCGCGGTCAAGATCAAGTTGATCACCCCTAATCCTGTGGATCATGATGGATTGTATCCAGCCTTTGCAACTGATGCACTTTGGGCATGGATTTTGACGGGGCTGGCTGAAATCGCCAAACTGGAAATCATCAATTTTATATGTGTGGCCACCCACGGTGCGGCTGCGGCTTTGGTTAATCCCAAGCTATCCGACAGCGGTCTTGCTTTGCCAATTCTGGACTATGAATGGGATGGAGTTTGTGAATTTGATGCTGATTACGAGAGTATCCGTCCCGATTTTGCAGAGACGTTTTCACCGGGCCTGAGTGCTGGGTTAAATCTGGGGCGGCAATTGTATTGGCAGTCCCGCAAATACCCGACCCAGTTTCGTTCGGTCACTTATATTTTACCATTGGCACAATACTGGTCCTGGCGTTTGTCGGGCACGGCTAGTTGCGAAATATCTGCGCTGGGTACGCATACTGATTTATGGAATCCAGTTCGCAAAACTTGGTCCTCGATGGTGTTGGGCCAAGGTTGGCAGGACAAGTTTGCGCCACTCTCGCCAGCTTGGTGGCCGGTCGGTACGATCTTACCCGCATTGGCGACACAAACCGGAATATCGACCAATTGCCAGATACTGACCGGAGTCCATGATAGCAATGCCGGGTATGCGCGGTTCTTGAATTTGCAAGGTGGCGAAAAACCGACACTTGTTTCAACCGGCACTTGGGCGATCAGTATGTGCCCTGAAGGCGATATGAAACAGTTAGATCCAGCCCGCGATATGCTGGTCAATGTTGATGTCACGGGTACTCCCATAGCCTGCGCCCGGTTCATGGGTGGCCGCGAATATGAGAAAATTTGTGAACTTTCACAAGCTGATCTCGATGGAGCCATATCGGTTGAAGATGTTGCGGCGCTAATAACGGATGGCATTTTTGCAATCGGAGATTTCAGCAATGGATTGGGGCCGGTAGCTGGCCAGAGTGGTCGTTTGATCGGGCAGGCAGAAAACGGTCGAGCACTGGCCACAATGACCGCCGCCTTGATGATTGATCTGGAACTGGAGCTATTGGGGGCAAACGGACCTGTTGTGATCGAGGGAAATTTTGCTCGAAATTCTATCTTGTGTGAATTGGTCGCGACATTGCGACCGAAGCAAAAAATTCGAAAGTTGCTTAACCCTGACGGTATCGCGCAAGGTTGTTTTCGGTTGTTGCACTGGCAGAACAAGAAAATGCCAGAGCCTAAGCAGCTCGACTGCAAACCTTTGAGGCTTGATCAATTGGACCAATACCGCAATCAATGGCGACAATTTACCCATGAAACACCGGTGACACAAAATGCTTGAAACACAACGACACGCAATCATCTTGGAATTGTTGAGCAGTGAGGGTAGTGCATCACTCAAAAGCTTGATCCACGAAGTAGGGGCTTCAGAAGCAACTTTGCGCCGGGATTTGGTAAAACTGGCAGCACGCGGTGAACTTCGCCAAGTACGTGGCGGTGCAGTTTCCCTTGATTTGCAAAAGAACACAGCCCGGCGTTTGCGTCTGGAAGGTTCGGCATTTGACACAAATGTAGAGGTCGAAGTTGCGGCCAAACGGGCTATTGCCAAGTATGCCGTGGATAGTTGTGAAGATGGCGAATCCATTATCATCAACGGTGGCACCACCACGTTTCACATGAGTAACTATTTGCAAAATCGTTCTATGAGTATTCTGACCAATTCACTGGCCTTGGGGGTGGAGTTGATTGAGCGTAGCGCCAACCGAGTTATGTTCCCGGCCGGTGAAGCCAACCGGAAATTGAATTTCATATTAAACCCGCTGGATGATTCTGTGACGGATTCTTTTCGCGCTTCAAAATATTTTCTAAGTTGTCGCGGCGTCAATCCAAAGGGCGTGCAAGAAGCTGACCCCTTGGTGGCACTGGCCGAGCAACGTTTATCCAAGCTGGCCCAGCAGACCATTTTATTGGTTGATGCGACAAAAATTGGCAAAAGTTCTAGTTTTGCAGCATTTGATCTTGATCATATTGATCAAGTCATCACCGATGAACGGGTCACTCAAGAAGACTTAAGAATGTTTGCAGAGCATGGGGTTGAGGTCGTGATTGTCGAGCGAGCCGCGCATCAACGCAATGCAGAGTACAGGGCTTGACCAGCCAATTCGATTGCGTCGCGGGCTGCACTAACTTCATGGGTCAGCAAGGTATAGCCATGGATGACACCGGGAACCTCGTGCAAGTGAGCTTGTCCGCCCGCTTTGTTTATCTTTGTCGCCAATTGGCGACTGTCATCGCGCAATACATCCAGCCCCGCCCCATTGATGAACGCTGGCGGCAATTCGCCCAAATCAGCCAAAAGCGGCGAGGCCATTGGCAAAGTACGATCTTCTTTTTTGGCCACATACAACGAGTAGAACAGCTCCATGGCATCCGCCCCCATACCAAATCCCTCCGAAAACAAAGTTCGCGAGGCAGAGGTGCTGGTCATGTCGAACACACCATAGAACAGGAGCATGAAGCGTAGCCATGTTTGCTTTGTGTCGCGCAACGAAATGGCAGTGGACAGGGCTAGATTGGCCCCGGCAGATGCGCCGCCAATTGCTAGCTTTTGCGGGTTCATGCCCAACTTGCTTGCATTTGCATAAATGGACCGCGCAGCGGCCACACAATCATCAACCGGATCCGGAAATCGGTGGTCAGGAGCCAGTACGTAATCGACGGAAACAATGCGAACCTTGCTGGCCAGAGCCAAGTGTCGCAGCTTTACATCTTCGGTATCCAGATCACCAACGATCCAGCCTCCGCCATGAAAATAAATCAAACCAGGTGCCTGTTTTCGCTCACCGACCGCATCATATATGCGAATTTTGCATGGGCCAAAAGCACCTTCGACAAATGTATCGCGAACCAATGCCAGTTCTGGTGGGTTCTGGTTCATTGCCGCAAATTCCTCGCGGGCGCGCTGGCGCATTTCGGCCGGTTCAACCGATGTCATGGGCGGACGAGATTCCATGCGCTCTTTCATCCGGGCCAGCGATGGTTTCATCTCCGGGTCGATTTCAAATTCGTCACGCATTGGGTGCTCCTGAAACTAAAAAGAATTTCGTCTCAAATGTTACAGTATTTCCAGCCTTCCCCCAAGTAAAAACCTGAACAATCAAGCCGCTTATTGCATCGTGAAAGAGATTTATATCATGGCCAAGCAAAAACAAAAATTGCCAGTTTCCATCAAGGTGGGGTGGGCTGTGGGTGAGTTGGCCGTGGCCAGTTATATCGGGTTGACCATCGCATTTTTGCTTTTCTATTCCACGCAAGCGTTGGGTATATCGCCTTGGTTGGCCGGACTGGTGTTGTTGGCACCCCGTCTGTGGGACGCCTTTACCGATCCGCTTATGGGGGCCATTTCAGACCGGACCCGCAGCAAGATGGGTCGCCGCCGACCTTATCTTTTGGTTGGTTCTGTATTGCTGGGTTTAAGTATTGCCGGCTTGTTTGCCGCACCGGTGGAAGCCAGCGAAATGCATAAAGCGCTGTATGTACTTTTGTTCTATTTTTTGGCCAGCACGGCGATCACAATTTATGATGTGCCGTATTCGTCAATGATGGCGGAAATGACCGATGATTATGACGAGAGAACCTTGTTGACCGGATACAAAATGGTTGCGGCCCGTTTGGGTATTCTGGCCATTTTATTTGCTGTGCCGGCAGTATTTGGCTCCGGCGATAATTTAGCCGAAGGGTTCCGTTGGGTCGGCTTTGGATTTGGTGGGTTTATTATTTTGACTGGCCTTGCTTCATTTTTTCTGACCAAGAATGCGCCCAGACTAGAAAAACCTGTGTCCAGTTTTCGGGTAAAAGACGAGATCAATGCCATTCGGCACAACAAGCCATTTCGGGCGCTGTGGATTGTATTTTTCTTTCAAAATCTGGCGATTGGGGCCAGTGCCACAACCTTGCTCTATATGCTGACTGTCGTGGTGCAATTGGCCCCGAACCTGATTGGTTCGTTTATGGCAATCGGCGCGGTTACCGCGACCATTGTGACCCCAATATGGGTCATGGTTGGCCGCAAAATATCGAAGCGTAAAAGCTATTATGTGGCGCTGGTATTGAGTGTCTTGGCACCGATACCGATGCTGTTCATTCAACCGGGTGCTTATGCCGTTCTGATTTTTATTCTGATTTTTATTGGAACCAGCGAAGCCGCAAATCAGATTTTTCCAAATGCGATGGTACCGGATACCGTCGAGATTGACGAATTGCAAACCGGCGAACGCCGTGAAGGTGCGATCTTCGGGGCATGGGCTTTTTGCCGTAAAGTCGGGATGACCGGCGGGGCATTTCTGGTTAGTCTGCTTTTATCCGCATCCGGGTTTGTCCAGGGTGCTGGTGCGGACGCACAACCCGAATCTGCATTGCTGGGTGTGCGGCTGGGTTATGCGTTATTACCAATCTGCTTGTGGATTATCGCATTGCTATTATTGCGGCGATACAAACTGACCGAAGAAATTTTTAACGAAACCAAAGCACAAATTGCCGCCAAAAATCAGGCCTGATGCCTATGGTTTCATGACCATGTTGAGGTTTTGACAATTGCCCTCAACAGCCTGTGTTTTGCTGTCGAGACTATAGCCTGATGGCGCGATAATTTCGATTTCCATATCGGCGGGTGCTTGCAGGGTCAATGTAATGCCTTCGGGTGTGCGCTTCCAGCTTACCTCGACCTGTCCCAAGGGCGTTGGATATGCTCCTTCAACGTGATCCAGATTGCCAAATTGTGGGGCAAGCCGTATTCTTTTGAACCCGGCACTAACCGGCTGCACTCCCAAAGAATATCGGGATAACTGGTAAACAGGCGTGGCTGAAAATACATGGCAAAGGCTGGCTGAGGGCTCAAAACTTTCCCACAATGTAGTGGCTCCGGCTTTCAGCATGGGTTGGTAATAATCACGCATGTGGGCCAAAACCAAATCATAACGGCCGGATCGGGCAAATGCTTCATATAAAAAATGGCAATACAGCGTGTTGGCGCGAACCACATCTTTTTCTTCATGAAATTCTGGAGCATGAACGAAAATGGGTGGGGCCGCCGTGAATTTCAGAGTTTTCTCATCTGTAATCGTTTCAATGATCGCCGGTATCCGATCGGCCGGAGTCAAATCAAAAGCAATCATCAACGCATTGGTTTGTTGTGAAATGCGAATTCCCTGCTGTCCGGTTTCGGGATCAACCTCGTCGACATAGGCTCGGCGGTCTTCATTCCAGTGACGGGTATTTAGCGCGTGTTTCACCTGCTCTGACATACGGGCATATCTGGTGTGAGCGCGATGGCTTTCGATCAGGTTTGCCAATCTGGAAGCCGCCGCCAATGCTGCCGCATAAAGCGCATTGATCGGTGCCGATTCGCCATTTCGCCCAATATCAGCCCACTCGATAAAATGCCAAAATGGGATATTGGCCAACAGGTTATTCTGGTCCGTCTGACGGGCAAACCAAGCCAAGGCTTTCTCGATGGTCGGATACATTTGTTCCACCAGGTTTTCATCGCCACTGGAAAGCCAGTATTTTTCGACGCCGATAATCCAGTGCAATGTGAAATCCGGAATAAACACCCCATCGCCTCGATGATCGCCGGTTGTGTACATTTGCAATAACCCGTCAACCCGCTGGGTTTCGGCGGCGTGTTGTAAAAACTGTCGGCCCAGAGAATAGGAACTGGGTCCAAATGCTGCTTCGGCGATGTCCAAATGGATAACCCCATCACAGACCCATTGGCGTTTTTCCCGCCCCGGGCAATCTTCAAATGCGTCATGCATGCATTGTAATGCGGTATGGCGACCCACGTCCCATAACTGGTTGAGGACCGGATCATTACAGGCAAATGCTCCATCAAATGCCGCTGGAAAGTTGATCGTATTAACTTCGACATGATGGATTTTCAGTCCCTTCGGGGCATTGCGAACTGTAATTTGCAAGGCCCGAATGGCGGTAAACTCAAATTTCTCAAACTGTTGTCGGCCCGGTTTGGCGGTGTAGCGAAACAGGTGTGCAAAGGTCAGGTGATCCGGCCGCTTCAGTCCAGATTTGGGGTCTTGGTCGTTAAATTCGCCGGGAAGGGATTCGCCGGCTGCCACTTCGATGATCTCACCACCTTTGGCTTCAATATCGATCCGAGGGAAACCAGTTACATAAGGGTCGAACATCAACAAAATCGTTGCGTCCTTCCCGTCCATGGTTGTGACAATCGTTGCATCTTTATCCGCGGTCAGTAGGCCATCTGAATTGGCAAACATTCCATTGGCTGCGGCAGAACATTCTTCTTGGTACAACCGTTGATCAACGTCCAGATCAGGTCGTGGCGTGATTGATTGGCACCATACAACTTGTGCTGGCGATACGGGTTGCTCGGCAAGTTGCGGAATTCCCCGGGGGGTAAGGCTGGGAAATGGCTCATAGCTACCGCGACCTGTCGCCTGCTCCGCCGCGTCACCATGAGAGACCATGAGCTGTGCTGCTGGCCAATTACTGTCATCAAACCCTGATTGGTTCCAACCTTCAGGGTGTAAGTTTGCATTAAAATCTTCAATAAAACCCTGCCCCCATCCAGTGCGAGGTACGTCTTGTCGCCACGCGGGTGCTGTTAGACATTTCCAGCTTGTATCGGACATCAATTCAAATGCTTTTCCGTCCGAATGGGCATCCAGTTCAACATACAAACCGCCATCCCCGAATATGGGTTGCCAAGCGCCTTTTGTGGTTTCGTACCAAGCCAGATCAACCCCCGGCGAGTGAACCAATACGGCAATGGAATTTGCCCCGGCGTGCAAAAATTCCGCCAGATCAATTACGTCATAGCGCATGAAGTGCGGGCTGGCTCTGGACGGGCCACGGGAAACGAATTCGCCATTGATAAAAAGCTGATATCTACCGTCACAGGTGATCTTGATTTTGGCAGAGTCGGCCTGATCGGGCAGGGTCAATGTATTTCGAAAAAACACCCATTGATTACGCCCATCCTCGCGCCGCAAGGGTGCTAAAGCGACCAGTTTGAAATAGGCCTGATGATCAATTTTTTGATCTGGTTTCCAAATAAAATCTGCCCGCCGGTGCATCCTTGCCCTCATCTACTTAAATGAGCGAAAACCTTAGGCCAAACCCAGCTAGAATTAAACCACCAAGTGTATAAATCGGTCCCGGAAGCTGGGCGAAAAACTTTATTTTTCTTTGGCTTTGGCCCGTTTTTTGGGTGTTGGTTTATTTGCCGCGTCCCGATCTTTTACGGCCCTTTGCAGCAATTGAAATTCATCAACGATCAGGTCGGCAATGTCCTGCACATCTGGAACCGCGTCCTTACAGGCGACCAGTCCGAAATCAAGACGATCAACATAACTTTGCAGGGTGATGTTCAAGGCACAGCCATGGGTGGCGATGGAAACCGGGAAATAGGTATGGACCTTGCTACCGGCAAAATACATATGTTTGCGTGGCCCCGGAACATTAGAAATGGCTACGTTGATTGCGGCGGGCATCCGGTTGACGATATCGGTCTTGCTAGCCATTTGTGCCATGGCGCTGATGAAAATTGGTGCCCCAAAATAGGAGTAATCCGTCGGGAATATATCTTTGATCGCGGCCATTTGTTTTTTGGCGCGCTTGGTATTTCTGTTGACGGCTTTTAGGCGCTTGAGCGGATCCGCAATGTGAGAGCCAATTTCGCAAGTCATGCTGGCCACCTGATTGCCAGCGCCTTTGTCGCCCAACTCGCGCAAGGAAACCGGAACCGCAGCAACTAACGAACGATTGGGCAGTTCTTTATGCCCATCCAGATAACGCCGTAAGGCACCGCCGCAAATGGATAGGGCAATATCATTTACCGATGTACCGGTGGCTTTGGCCAGTGCAATGGTTTCTTTCAAAGAAAGTGAATTGGCTGCAAAGGCGCGTTGTTTTTGAATACGAACATTAAATCGGGTTTTAGGTGCGGGGCGTAATCGTTTCAACAAACCTTCGCCGTCTTCAAACGCATTTTTGGTCATATTGCCCAAGGCTTTGCTTAAAGCAGGCAGGGCGACAACATTATCAACTTGTTGCTGGATAAATTTGCCATAGGCGCTGCCGAGTAACTCAAAAAAGCCCGGTTTTTCATTTGAGAAACGGATCTCGCTTTTAGGCAAGGGAGCGCGCGGCGTAGGTTCGGTATCGGACAAGATGTCCATGGCCGAAATGCCGCCGCCGCCATCAAGGCAGGCGTGATGGCATTTGGTGTAAAGTGCAAAACTACCCTTTTTCAAACCAAAGGCTGCATCTTCAACGCCTTCAACAATATAAAACTGCCACAAAGGCCGGTTGCGATCCAAAACCAGTGAGTGAAGCCCTTGGACCACCATCCGCAATTGTTCCAGATTGCCCGGTTCTGGCAGACGGATATGTTTGATATGGTAATCCAGATCAACAACGTCAGTGTCGACCCAAACCGGGTGATCAATATAAAATGGGGTGTGCATCAGTTTGCGGTGAAATGCCGGAATTTCATGCAAGCGATTCACGATTTGGGATTTTAGGGCTTCATAAGCATTTTCGCCATCACGAGTTGGCTCACAAATCAGCAAGCTGGAAATGTGCATGGGAGTTTCGTCGGTTTCCATGTACAAAAATGTTGCATCAATACCGGATAATTTACGCATGATCCCATTTCCTTATGGTTGAATTATTGACGGTGTCGGTTTCAGCTTGCTTGCGGCAAATGAAAACCCGGGGTTTCAAAAAATGCCTTGCGAAATCCATGATTGGAAAACGCAGTCCAACTGCCTTCGCGAAGCGCCAGTCGATCGGCAATTATGTAAAGAACACTGGGGTTTATGCCCAAGCCGCAATGGCTGCCCATCACCTGAATATTTTCCGTTTTCCGGGCTTTTTCTTTATTTTTTGGCTCTGCCTGATGGCAGTTTTGCCAGGCGACTATGCCATCAGTTTTGGTGTAAATTGATGTGGTCGGCACCGGAGGTGCTTGGTAAATTCTGCTGTTCAGCGGCGGGTTATCTACTTTGTGACCTGATACCCGTTCATAAAATTTTCGGGCATTGGATGCTTTTGGGTTACCGGAGTGCGGACTGCCCAAAGTGATCACCATTCTGACCTGTTCGGGTCGTAATTTGGCCAATTCCCGGGCAAAAATACCGCCCAAACTCCAGCCTATAATGCTGATCTTTTCGCCATACTCTTCGTATAGCTCATCCAGCCGTTCCAGCATTTGCTCTAAAAGACCCTCACGAAGTCCCAAATTACGGCCCAATTCCCAACCCGCCGGCGTGTAGCCGCGGCTTTCGAGGAATTTACGCAATGGCTTGGTCGAAAGGTCGGTTCCGGCCAAGCCGGGCAATACCAATACCGGGTGCCCATCACCCTTTGGCAGCAGATTCAGCATGGGGCGGCTGGCGATCAATGCGCCATATTCCCATACCGCACGACCCTCCAACAGCAATAACAAAAGTGATGGTGGTTTTATTGCTTGCGTCGCGTCGACCATAAAATCCCCCTGTGGCAGTATTCGAGTGTATGCAGCATCCTTTACCACATCAATCCTTGTTCATTGAACATATCAATGTAAATTAGAATGCACATACTAACGGCATTGAAGTGTCGAAATAGAGTCCGCGTCGGGGCGTGGATACTGGATTTACGGGATGAGGAAAAACCATGGCTGATCACACATTTGATGAACATGTTCGCAAAGAGACGGTCATAAATGTGGTGATCAATGTCGTTATCAACTGCACGATCATCTGGTTTCTAAAAAAGGATGCCGGGACCATATTCGCGCCCGGAGAACATGGGTTTAAAGTTGATATTTTTGCGACGGCATTTCTGTTGTTCTTTTTGATGAGCCTTGTGGTGATGAGTATTCATCGCGCTCAGCGCAAGTCTGGGAAGTTGCCTGCATTCTTCCCCAGTGAGCAAAATTGGCGCCACCGACTGTTGGGTCGATTGCCCTATTCGGTATGGATATTGGCCTTGGGTTTTGGCTTGTTCGCGATGATTGTTTTTGCACCGATAACCGTTGGGCTGTTGGCTGTCGCTGGTGTGACCGAATTCACCCCCGGCGGCTACACCCTTTTCAAAGGAATTTGGGTGGCGATTATTGTGGCGTTGATGATCCGAACGATCATTGAAGCGGCATTGGTAAAGCCCGCGCCATTAAAATAAGCATCATCAGTGAAGCGCCCGATCTTGATGATATTTAGATCGTAACTAGCTTTTGCTAGCCACAACATTGGCACTAAAATCAGTAGAAAACCCCTCAATTCTTTGCCATAAATGAACATCGAGCGCCGGGTACAATTCCAGCGTGTGAACTAGGAGATTTTTACTGTGGCTGCAAAACCCCGTGCAATACCAGAATTTACCAACTTGTCGGCCTTGGCGGATTTTCAGTCAACGGCTCATTGGTTGGCATTGCGTGGGTGGTCGGAAGCCGCCGGGGGCAATATGTCGGTGCGCCTCGATGTACCGGCCGGATTGTCAGAAGGCCCGTATGAAGCCTTGCCATTAGCCGTGCCGCATCTGGCTGGAAAGGCATTGCTGCTGACCGGCTCTGGCACTCGAGCCCGCGAAATTGGCGTAGATCCAACGCCCCATGTGGGGCTTTATAAAATCAGTGAAGATGCCAAACATTCTTGTTGGTTGGCGGGAAATAAAAAGCCCACCATGGAATTACCGACCCATTGTGCCATCCATAATGCGCTGGAGCAGTTCCGCCCCGAAGACAAAGCCATTTTACACACCCACCCGGATCGTTTGATTGCTTTGTGCCATGTAAAGGGAATGCAGAATTCCAAAACCATTTCTGACAAAATCTTGTCCCTGCAAAGCGAGGCCCGGTTGATCCTGCCCGAAGGGATCGGCTTTGTAGAACATGAATTACCCGGGTCTTTGACGCTAGGTTTGAAATCAGCCGAAGCGGTCAAATTGCACCATCTGGTGCTGTGGCAGTTTCACGGTTGCTTGGCCACGGGCACAAGTTTAGCGCATGCGTTTGACTTGCTGGAAGTCTTTGAAAAAAGTGCCCGGGTTTATTGGCAATTGCATACTGCTGGAATTGATCCTGTCGGGATTTCAAAGTCGGAAATTGAAGATATTTTGGCGGCATTCGATTGTCTTGACCGGTACCGGTCGGTCCAACCGGACGATTAGATAACCAACTCTTCGGCTGGTTGGCGCATATTATAGCTTGAGCTCATCACGGCCCCATAGGCCCCAGCATCGGCGATCAATAAAATATCACCTTCGCAGGTTGGCGGTAGGTGCCGATTTACACCGAGCACATCTGCTGACTCGCAAATGGGTCCCACCACATTCACCGGGTGCGGCTCTACCGCCTCATCCAGTCGGGTCAGGTTAAAAATCTCGTGACGGGCGCTATAAAGTGCCGGGCGCAGCAGCGAGTTCATGCCGGTTTCCACGCCAACATACCGGATTTGTTGTTTAGTTTTGACCTGCGTGACTCGGGCCAGCAGCACACCGGCTTCGGCCACCAGATAGCGGCCCGGCTCCAACCATAATTCAATATTTTGGCAATGTTTTTTGATTGATAGCAAGCCAGCATCTAAGGCCTCCATGTCGAGACTTGGCGCGCCGGGGCGTTCTGGAATGCCCAAGCCGCCGCCCAGATTGATTTGGGTCAGTTTCGGAAAATGCTCTTGCAGTCGGGTCAGGTATGTACCGATTTCTTTCCAATGATCTGGGTCCAGAATTCCGCTACCTGCGTGCGCGTGTAATCCATCAATTATGGCCCCGGCATCCTCAACCAGTTGGCAAATCTGCGGAATATCCGTTGCCGGTATTCCAAATTTGGCCCGGACACCGGCAGTGTGAACATGGCGGTGATGACCCCGAGAACGTTCAGGATCAACTCGCAGGTTCAGCTTGGCGTTTTTGAACAATTCCGGCCATTGGGCGATCGGGTGCAAGCTGTCCAGTGTGATCCGAATGTCGGATTTTCGGGCAAATTCGTATTCGCTTCGACTGGCAAAATTGGGTGTAAACAACAGAAGGTTCCGGTCGATGTCGGGGAAATGCTGCATTATGTGTTCAATCTCACCGCGAGATACGCATTCTATGCCCATTCCGGCATCCAGCACCCGCTCCAGCACCGCCGGATGACCATTAGCTTTCATCGCGTAAAAACTACGCGAAACCGATGTTAAATCGGCAAGGGAAGTCGCTCTTTTATCAATGGTTTCAAGATCATAAACAAATGCAGCTTGTTTGTCTTGCATCAGATCAAGTAGTCGCTGCCGCTTGTCCTTCCACCAAATTGGTTGGGCGTTTGTTGAGGGGCTAGGTTGATCGCCAGCGTCGCTGGCCGGGCCAAATACCCGGTCATCAATTTCCACTTCGACCATAATATCGTGTAGCCGGGCGGCCAGAGTGTGGGCCTGCTCTTCGTCTACCACTACGGTGAAGTTCAGATCATTTGCCGCTTGGCTCAACAATCGAACCGGGTGTTCACGAAACAATTCTAGGGCCGGAGTCAATTTGTGCAGGATTGTGCGGATTTCGCGACCCACCAGTGAAACAGTGGCGCACCCCTTGATCGCCTCAACCCGGCAGAACCCTTCTAGGTCGGCGATCAACCGGGTTAGGTTTTCTGTTTCCAGTTCCTGTTGGGCATCGAGTGATACGGTAACGCTGGTTTCTGAGGTTGAAACCAGATCAATCGACAAATCATTGTCGGCAAAAGCAGTGAACGCTGTGGCCAAAAAGCCGGGGACCTTCCACATGGCCGACGAAGTCATAGAGACCAAGGTTATGCCAGAGCGAACTGCAATGGCCTTGACCCGTGGTGAGGTATCCAGCGGATTTGCTGAGATCAAAGTGCCACCCAAATGAGGCATTGCAGTGGATTTAATCAGGACAGGAACGCCGGCCCGGCGCACCGGTGGAATGGCTTGCGGGTGGATGACTTTTGCGCCCATGCTGGCAATTTCCTGTGCTTCGTCATAGCTCAGGTCTTTGAGTAGGCGGGCCGACGGAATGCGCCTTGGGTCGGCGCTGTACATGCCCGGCACATCTGTCCAAATTTCAAGGAATTCGGCTTGTAATTTTGCTGCGAACAGCGCGGCGGAAGTGTCAGAGCCGCCACGTCCCAACAGGACGGTTTCGGCTGCTTCATTGCCCGCAATAAAGCCTTGAGTCAGTACAATTGGCGTATCAATATCTCGCAGTTTTTGTTGAAAGCCCGCATCTGGCCTGTCATCGCACAAGGCCTCGCTGTATTGGTACGCTTCGCTTTCGCGGGTTGTTTTTGAGGCGAACAAATGTTGACGTGCATCTATCCAGGTGCAGGGCAAGCCAGATTGCTGCAAACGTGCCGCACCCATCCGGGTTGCCATAAGCTCGCCCAGACACATCACTTTCGCCCGCACCCGGGCGCTGGCTTCACCCGTTAACGTAATGCCAGACAGCAATTGCTCCAAGGTATGAATATCGGGTTTCAGCAGGGATTCGTATTCGATAGCCAGAGCTTCACCCAATTGTTGGTGAATTGCCCAGATGCGCTGGGTGGTTGTTTCATGTTGGCCAGAAATTGCGTCCTGAATGGCGCGTGTTAGTAAATCGGAGATCAAAGCCAGCGCTGAGTGAACAATGACAATCCGCTTGCCGCCTTTGCGGTGCTTACTGACAATTTGCTCAATCGAGTTCCAGTTCTTGGCTGTTGCAACGCTCGTGCCGCCAAATTTTAGGACTACCCAGGGTGCGTGAAGTTCGGTCATTGTAAATCGCAATTTTGTGTTTCAAGTATTGTTCGACTGGTGTTGATGATTGGATCACAAGAAGGTCGAAGATCGCTATTATGGATTGCTGAGATCAACTGGCAACCAATTATGTCGTGTATGCGCCATTTCCATGAACTCGGGTTGCAAACTACCAATATCAAGCAGAATAGCTACACCCACCAAACTGTTGGTTTGAGCAGAGCGATTTTATGACAAATTTATGACACAAAGCATAGCCAAATACCGGCTGTTCCCTTGCACGAAAATCAAAGCCACGTATACCTGCTGTGATTCCAATTTTGCTTTGTTTCGGCAGGCATGAATCATTTCTACAATCTTGCTTGGGGAACTGTGAGCATGGAATTCAAGAATTTTCGAGAAATTGAAAAAGCCACGTCTGTTCATCGGGGCGAATTGTTCCGACTGGGTATGGCATTGTTGTTTATTGTCGGAATTATGCTGTATGCCAGCCAGCGGCTGGCTTCGGGCCCGCAAGGGATGTTGTTGATCATTGCGGCAATGATCGGCGGCTATATGGCGATGAATATCGGAGCCAATGATGTGGCCAATAATGTTGGTCCAGCCGTTGGTTCACATGCCATGACGATGACCGGTGCAATTATCATTGCGATTATTTTTGAGGCCGGTGGTGCGTTGATTGCTGGCGGAGACGTGGTCAGCACCATTAAAAAAGGGGTGATCGACCCCGCCATGATTGCCGATAGCGACACCTTTATTTGGCTGATGATGGCCGCTTTGCTGGCCGCTGCGATCTGGTTGAACATTGCCACCATAGCCGGGGCGCCCGTTTCAACCACGCATTCCATCGTCGGTGGTGTATTGGGGGCCGGGATCGCAGCGGGCGGGTGGTCAATCGCCAACTGGCCGACCATGAGTAAAATAGCTGCGAGTTGGGTGATTTCCCCGGTCATGGGCGGGCTGATCGCCGCCGGGTTTTTGTATTTGATCAAACGGACAATTGTCTATCGAACCGATATGGTTGAAGCGGCCAAACGGGTTGTGCCTTATCTGGTAGCCGTAATGGCTTGGGCCTTCACCAGTTATCTGGTCTTGAAGGGTTTGAAAAAATTATGGAAATTCAGTTTTTTGGAAGCCTCTGGCATTGGCCTGTTGGTTGCAATATTGGTATTTTTTGCAGTCAGATCCGTTATTGCTGCGACCGCTGACAAGCTTGAAAATACTCGGGCCAGCATCAACACCCTGTTTGTGGTTCCATTGATTTTTGCCGCCGCTTTGCTCAGTTTTGCTCATGGGGCCAATGATGTGGCCAATGCGGTTGGACCCTTGGCGGCCATCCATGATGCGGTGTTGCATGGTGGTGTCGCCACCAAGGCCGCGATTCCGATGTGGGTGATGATGGTTGGGGCGATCGGTATTGCGCTGGGGCTAGCATTATATGGTCCAAAACTGATCCGCACGGTTGGCACTGAAATTACCGAGTTGGACCAGATGCGTGCTTTTTGCATTGCGATGGCTGCGGCGATCACGGTGATCATTGCATCGCAAATGGGTTTGCCGGTCAGTTCCACCCATATTGCAGTAGGCGGTGTATTTGGCATCGGGTTTCTTCGGGAATATTTGGAAGCCAATTGGGAGCGCACGCTGGACGAGATCAGGGATCATCACGATGGCGAAGATTCGGACGCGGTAGATGAATTTCTGGATCGTTATGAAGCGGCCAGCATGCATGAAAAAAATATCATGTTGCAAGCCTTAAAAGCTCGAAGTGCCAGCGCCAATTTATACAAAAAAGAACGCAAAAAATTGCGGCGTTATTATCGTAAGGAATTGGTGAAGCGCTCCATATTGCTTAAGATTGCAGCAGCATGGCTAATTACCGTACCGGTAGCCGGGGTGATGGCTGCCCTGATCTATTTCATGATCCGGGGTATGTTGGTCGCGTAAGGCCTTTCTTTGGCTTTGTTTGTAGTGAATATGAAAAGTTGAATTATCTGAAAAACCCAGTTGCATAGCATTGCGCCTTGCGGCAAATTGCGCTCGAATTTTTGTGGAGCCTGTTTTATGAGTATTGTGCGTTTGGCTTGGGTTTTGCCCGGCTTGTCCCTGTTGTTATTTGCCTGTGAAATATCAGGTAACGATTCTAAAATATGGGCTCATGAGAACAACCGGCTTCCCGTTGTGCAAGGCGTTCGATACGGGCAATTGGCCAATGGAATGCGCTATGCCATTGCACAGAACAAAACCCCACAAAACGAAGCCATTATTCGCTTTCAGATTAATGTAGGTTCGATCCATGAATTGGACGGCGAACAGGGGCTGGTGCATTTTATCGAGCATATGGCATTTCAAGGTTCGGAAAACCTGCCTCAAGCTAAATTCGCGCAGGTGTTGGCGACGCAAAATCTTGATTTCAAAACTGATTTTAATGGCCAAACCGATACCGAACGTACCATGTACCGCTTGGCTTTGCCTGACGCGCAGCCTGAACAACTGGATTCAGGCCTGTTCCTCATGCGTGAAATTGCTGATAAATTGACCTTTGAGCCGAGCTTGCTGGAGCAGGAACGCGCCAAGGTCATTAGTGAAAATACAAACCGCCAAGGCCCAGACTGGCAATCGATGCGGGCTAATACCCGTTTTGCCTTTCCACATTTGCGTTCAACGATCCGCCAACCGATCGGCGATGTCCAAGTGTTGGGTGCCGCCAGCAGAGAAGATATTATCAATTTATACGAGCGGTATTATCGGCCGGAGCGATCCATTCTGATTGTTGTTGGTGATTTTGATCTGGATGAAATGGAAAGCCGTATTCAGGTTAAGTTCAACGATTGGCAAAAATCTGAAACAGAAGTTCCTGAACCGGATCGGGGTCGGGTCGAATTGCGGGAATTGGAAGCAGAGGTATTTACCCACGAAACATTTGAAACCAAATTTTCCATCTTGAAATTGGTCAAACCTAAAATTGTGCAAGACAGTGATAAAGCGCGCCGCGCGGTTATGGTGAGCGTGATTGCCAATAATATTCTGAACCTACGACTGGACCAGATCGCGCAAAGTATCGGCGCGCCGTTTACTTCTGCCCAAGTCTATGGGGTGAACCAAAGTACCAATCCCACCGCATTGGTTGCCGGTGGCAGCATGATTATTTCAGCTCCGGCAGAAACATGGCGCCAGGGTTTGGCCATGGCGGCACTGGAACTGCGCTATGTGTTGGAGTTTGGGTTCAGCCAAACTGAGCTTGATGCTGCCATTGCCAATTTTCGAACAGGCATGCAAAAAATGGCTGAAGAGGCTGTGGACCAACATTCAGTAATTATTGCAGATGAAATTTTGCGCGCCTATGCCGGGCATCTGGTTTACACGTCGGCTCAAAATGAGTTGGACAGGTTTAACAGTTTAGCGACAGACCTTAATCGGGAAACTGTTTTGGAGGAGTTGCGCTCTTATTGGGCAGATGGCGATCCACTGATCTTTATGTCCACCAACACAAATGCCACAGCCGAGCGGGTAAAACAAACATGGTTGCAGGCCAAGCAGGTTGAACTGACTGCGCCAGTCGAGCCAGTAAAGTTAGAATTTGCTTACACGAATTTTGGCAAAGCAGGCCGAGTTGTCTGGCAGGATCATGTGGTAGATTTTGATATTCACCGGTTCCGTTTGGCCAACAATGTAATGTTGAATTACAAGCACAGTGCGTTTGATCCGGGCAGGGTGCAGGTCAATGTCTCATTGGGGGCGGGTCGGTCTTCACAGCCGAAAAATGCACCCGGTTTGAATGGGTTGGCCCAATACGCCCTGATGGCGGGTGGCTTAAAAAAGCATGATATTGGCGAGATTAGACAAATCTTGTCCGGACGTACGGTCGGCGTTTCAGCCAAAATGAATGATCAAAATCTGAACCTGTATGGCGTAACGGATGTGGATGATTTTGAACTTCAGATGCAGTTGAGCGCAGCGTATGTAACAGACGCAGCTTGGCGTGAACAACCAACTGCCAATTTTTTCAAATCCGTGGACGATATGTATGCGGGTAAAGACACGAATGCCAGAGTTGTCAGCGACTGGAATATACCCAAGCTGGTTCGATCAAACGATAATCGGTTTGGTTGGCCAGAGCGTGACCAAATGTTTTCCCTGAAGGTTGCGGATGCACAAAGCTGGATAGGCGAAATACTGGATCATGCTTCGATCGAAATTTCGATTGTTGGTGATATTGATCAAGATCAGGCTGTGCAGATTGTTGCAAAAACTTTTGGAGCATTGGCGAAGCGGGAGCCTCTGCCGCGCGCTTCTGATGGTGGTCGAGCGATTGTTTTTGCTACGGGCGAAAACCCGACAACCTTGTTTTATACCGGAGATGGCTCGCTGGCCCGGGTACGCATGCACTGGTCATTGCCGGGGGCTTCGGAAGCGGGAATTTCCGCGTTGACTCGCATGGCAGACTCCATTTTGGAGAGTAAAATTGCAGCGCGTGCCAAAGCCGCTGGTGACAAGCCCTATCCGATATTTGCATTTTGGGAATTGTCCGAAGCTTTTACCGATTTTGGATATATCGGTTTAAACATAGATGTTGAGCCGTCAAAAATCCCTGAAATGATCAAAATTGCTGACGAAGTGATCGCGCAGATGGCTCGGGGGGAAATCTCTGACGAAGAGGTGGAAGCGGCAAAACTGCCGATCTTAACCCGCAATGAGGACGATATTGACGACAATATTTTCTGGTGGAAGTTGGCAAGCTACGCACAAACCAATCCGCAGGAAATGCAAAATATGCGAACTAGGCAGGCTGATTTGCGAGCCATCACCAAAACTAATTTGCAGGAATATGCCGCCAAGTATATGGGTAAAGGCAAGGATTACAGGGTTCTAATTTTACCCGCTGAAACCAAGTAATTCCATACGAAGAGGATCGGCCACATGAAGCGCTTGGGACTGTTGATTGCAAGCTTGCTCGTTTTTGGCCTTGTTTCATATGGATTTTGGGTTCGACCACAACCTTCCGCAACTCCGATCGGCATACAATCATCTGTTATGCGGCCCGACGGCGCGCAGATAGGCTATTACAGCTCCGGCATTGGCCCGCGGGTGCTGTTGCTGGCCAGTTTGGGCCGTTCGGTTGCTGATTTCAATCAACTGGCTGTAGCTTTGAACGAAGCTGGATACCGCACCATTGCCGTCGAGTCCCGGTTGGTGGGTATCTCGACCCAAGGGGACGATGACACACAGACTGACCTGTTTACACTGGCCGATGATGCGGTGACTGCGATGATCGCAGATGGTGCAAGTGGGGACGATTTGGCTTTTGCCATTGGGCATGCATTTGGCAATCGGGTGGCACGGGCTGTCGCGACCCGATACCCGGATAATGTTGGCGGGCTAGTGTTGATTGCGGCGGGCGGCGCGCAAAAACTACAAGCTGGGCAACGAGTGGTCGAAGCCTTGCAAAATAGCTTCAAATGGGTTTTGCCACCACAGAAGCGTTTGACAGAGATCAAATATGCCTTTTTTGCCGATGAAAATACTGTGCCGCCTTCCTGGGTGAACGGGTGGCATGCCTCTGCCGCTAACATGCAAGTGGCGGCAGTACAGCGCACTTCTTTGGCTGACTGGGAGGCGGCTGGGGGTCGCGCGCCCATGCTGGTCTTACAAGGCACACAGGATCGTATCGCGCCAGCCAAGACCACGTCTGACGTACTGAAAGCCTCTTATCCAGAACGGGTGCAAGTGGTATCGATTGGCCCGGCTGGACATGCATTGCTGCCTGAGCAACCGGATCAGATTGCTGCAAATATTATTGAATTTCTGGATGCCCAAACTGCTGGAATAGAGGGCGGTGACGGTTGAAAACAGATGAGTATTCCAGCATTTTACTTTGCTTGCCGCAGCAAGCGTTATATATGGTAACGACTGTTACATTTGAATTTCAACGGATGAAAAATAGGAAAAGACAATGAAACTGGCTTCCCTAAAACATGGACGAGACGGCCGTCTCGTCGTGGTGTCGAATGATCTTACGCGCTGTACTGATGCTGGTTTGATTGCGCCAACCTTGCAGGCTGCTTTGGACAATTGGGCCGAGGCCGGACCAAAGCTGGTGGCTCTTTCCCAAAGTCTTGAGGCAGGCGCAGTTCCGGTTGAACGGTTCCATGAGCGCGAGTGCGCTTCGCCGCTACCACGGGCCTACCAATGGGTCGATGGTTCGGCGTACGTCAACCATGTGGAGTTAGTACGTAAAGCGCGGGGTGCTGAAATTCCAGCCTCTTTTTGGACCGACCCCTTGATGTACCAAGGCGGATCAGACAGCTTTATAGGTCCCCGCGACGACATTGAAATGCCGCAGGACAAGGGCTTTGGCATTGATATGGAAGCCGAGGTCACGGTCATTGTTGATGACGTGCCGATGGGGGCTGATCCGGCGCTGGCCGCCAGTAAAATTCGGTTGATCATGTTGGTCAATGACGTTTCCCTTCGTGGGTTGATCCCGGCCGAGCTGGCCAAGGGGTTCGGGTTCTTGCAATCAAAGCCTTCGTCGGCGTTTTCACCGGTGGCGGTCACCCCGGACGAATTGGGTGACGCTTGGCGGGATGGGAAAGTGCATTTGCCGATCCTAGTGACCTTGAACGGGCAACCATTCGGGCAAGCCAATGCCGGGGTCGATATGACCTTTGATTTTGGCATTCTGGTCGCCCATGCGGCCAAGACCAGAGCCTTGTGCGCCGGGACGATCATTGGCTCGGGGACGGTTTCCAACAAGAAAGGCGATGGCCCGGGCAAACCGATTGCCGAAGGCGGTGATGGGTATTCGTGTATCGCAGAAATCCGGATGATTGAGACGATATATGATGGCGCTCCTAAAACGCCTTTCATGAGTTTTGGCGATCAGGTCACTATTGAAATGCGCGATAAGGAAGACGCGTCTATTTTCGGATTGATTGAACAAAAAATAATTCAGACCCAATGAATTGTAAGGGACTATTCCCATGAGTGACAACAATAACGCATTGGATTTACAGAGTTATTTGCCGTATCGGTTGTCGGTGGTTTCCAATCAGGTCAGCAACATGGTCTCGCAATTATATCGGGATCGGTTTGGGTTGAGTATCTGGCAATGGCGGGTGATTGCCATGTTGGGGGCCACCGGTCAGCGCACCGCGCAGCAAGTGGCCAAACAAGCAGCCATGGACAAAATGACCGTTAGCCGGGCTGTGATGGGTTTGTTAAAACGAGACCTGATCGCTCGTTCCTTATCACCAAATGACCGGCGCGCCCAGATCTTGCGGCTGACCAAAACCGGACAGACAATTCATGACGAAATTGCCCCTTTGGCCAAACAGCAGGAAACCGCTTTGTTGGAGGGCATGAGCCCGGACGAAATACGTCTGTTATTTTGCCTGCTGGAAGCCCTTGAGCAAAAAGCCATTGCAGTTACTTCGGACGGTCTATTGGTTGATCCGCAGAGCAATAATTGATCATAGTATAGCGCGAACCCAAGCGGAGGGGATATCTGGATGTTGGCAATGTTTGGCTTGATCGGGGCGTTGGCGCTATTGGTGTTTCTGGCCATGCGCGGCATGAGCATTCTGGTGGCGGCTCCTATCTGCGCCATTTTGCTGGCGATTACCTCGGGTATCGCCTTGATCCCAACCCGCGCCGACCCAGAACAGGTCTATTTCGTCACCACGTATATGAGCGGATTTGTCAGTTTTTTTGCCGCCTGGTTCCCGATGTTCCTGCTGGGAGCTATTTTTGGCAAGATGATGGAAGATAGTGGCGCAGCCCATTCCATCGCGCACTATGTGGTTGAAAAACTAGGCGTACGTTATGCGGTAATGGCCATTGTGTCGGCCTGTGCGGTGCTGACCTATGGCGGAGTTAGCGTCTTTATCGTGGCGTTTTCGGTCTATCCAATGGCGCTCGGCCTATTTCGAGCGGCTGATCTGCCCCGGCGGTTTCTGCCCGGGGTGATCGCCTTTGGTTCGGTTACCTTTACCATGACCTCAGCCGGTTCGGTCGAGATTCAGAACTGGATTCCGACCCAATATCTGGGCACCACACCCTTGGCCGGGTGGCCGGTCTCACTGGTTGTTGCCTTGGTCATGGCTGGCACCGGTTATATATGGCTCGGTCGGATGATCGCCAAGGCCGTGGCGCGCGGTGAACGATTTGTCAGCCGTGGCGAAGATCCAGACGAACGCGAAGCAGAACAATTGCCCCATCCAATTCTAAGTTTGCTGCCATTGGTTTCGGTGCTTGGTATGTCGATATGGCTATATCCGATCTTCGACAAATGGGCTTTGTTGTTGGCGCTCGGCACCGGCATAGCGGTGGTCAGCGTTCTGAATTGGTCCCGGTTTACTGACTACGGCAATGCGGCAGCTTTGGGCGCAACCGGCGCGGTAATTGCCATCGTCAACACCTGTGCGGTGGTTGGTTTTGGTTCGGTGGCGAAGGTGTCTCCAGCCTTTCAAACCGCATTGGAAGCGGTCACGCAAATCCCGGGGCATCCGCTGATCGCGGCCGCCATTGCCGTTACGGTAATTTGCGGATTGACTGGTTCGGCTTCTGGCGGACAAGCCATCGCCTTGCCCTTGTTGGCGCCGCATTATGTGGGTGATGGCGCGCCGCATCCGGTTGATCCAGAGGCGCTGCATCGGGTGGTGGCAATCGCTTCTGGCGGCTTGGATAGCTTGCCGCACAACGGATATGTGGTGACCACCATTCGGGCAATTTGTGGTGAAACCCACAAAGATGCTTATGGTCCGGTCGGGGCATTAACGGTCATCGTACCAGCCTTTGGCGCGGTATTGGCGGTGTTGTTATTTATTCTGTTTTAGGTGAGAATTATTGATCCATACGGGTTAATAATTGCATTAGAATGCTATTATAATTCATTGTTAATTCAATAATATTTACATGTTTCTTATTGGTAATTACTTGTGATCCTTTGACCCAGACATTGGATATGGCTTGCCTACCGGCAGAGAAAATCCAACCATCCAGAATCGCATCGGCCTTTCGTGAATGTAGATCGGGATGTTGCGAATCCAGTTCAACAAAACTGGCCGGATTGCCCGGCGCGATTGTGCCGACTGGTTGCCCGTCCGGTGATTGTCCCAGCGTTTGTCCCAGTGCTTGCGCGCCGCCACTTGCTGCTTGTCGGTACATGCTTGCGCCAACATGCTGCCCGACCGGAGCCATGCGTACTCTGGCCTGATCGCGTAAGCGTTGCGAGTATTCAAGCAGTCGAAGCTCTTCGCATAAATCAATTCGCACACAGCTATCGGAGCCAATGCCGTATCTCCCGCTGGCTTGCAAATACTGCGGGCCTTCAAAAATCCCATCACCCAAATTGGCTTCGGTGATTGGGCACAATCCGGCTACTGCGCCACTGGTTGCCAATCCGTTGATTTCACTTGCATCCATGTGCGTGGCGTGAACCAGACACCAACGCGCATCAATTTCCAAATGTTCAAGTAGATATTGAACCGGACGCGCACCCAGATGGTTTTGGCAGGCTTCGACTTCGACCAGTTGCTCGGCGACATGAATATGTACCGGACCATTTGGATTGGCGGTTAACAAGTCCAATATCTGCGCCGGGTTGGCGGCGCGCATGGAGTGTGGCGCAATCCCGACCGTCAGGCCCGGATTATTCTGCCGCAAATGCTCGATTAGATTTTGGTAGGCTTCCACATCGTGCACAAAGCGTTTTTGTGAAGGGATCGGGGCGATATCCCCAAAATTGGAATGGGCATAAAACACCGGGAGCAAGGTCAGCTCAATACCAGCCGTTTTGGCCCCGACAATCACCTGATTGGCCATTTCCGCCGGATCGTCATACGGCGTACCATCCCTCTGGTGATGTAAATAATGAAATTCGCCGATCGAGGTAAAGCCGTTTTGCAGCATTTGCATATAGACGAAGGCGGCGATTCCGCCCACATCTTGCGGGGTTAAATGGGCCACAAAGCGGTACATTAAATCGCGCCATGACCAAAAACTATCGGTTTGAGAATGGCAGAACTCGGCCATTGCCGCCATGGCGCGTTGGAAGGAATGGCAATGCAAATTGGCCATGCCCGGTATTAGGATTTCGGCCCTTGTTTCGTTGCGTCCAAGGGTTGCTTCCGGCTCGATTTTATAAACCAACCCGGCCTTATCCCATGAAATACGCACGTTTTTGGCCCAACCATCGGCCAGCAAAACCTGAGCACCAAACAGACTGCTTGTGGCAGGTATCCCCGTCATATTTTGCATGTCTTTGTGTGGGTTTTACGGAAACCAGCCATAAAAAGTTTTCTTTCGTGCCAAAGGCAAGGGATAGAACATCAGAATTGTCTAATGTCAGGACGATTTATTACCATGAATGGTGCCAAAACCCTCCGGAACCATTGAAAATGATGGGTTATTGGGGCAATCCAAGCGTGTCCTTGATCAAAGCATAGCCTGATAGCCCGGACAGGGGAAATATTGGTTTTGGCGGATCGTTGGCGACTGTCTAACTGTCAACAAGTGTAGATTGATTGTCAGTTATCTGTGAGATGTTTGTCTATGAGGGTAGACGTCCGTCAAAACAGTGGCGCAATCCGGTGTAGATCGTAAAATGCTCGACAGTTGGCTGGGCGGGGTATCCTCTGGCCGAAATATGCCCTTGCACTTTGCCCTTGCCAATTGGGTCCCGCCATAGCTAGCTGCCCGGATGGGACAAACTGATGATGCAAAGATTCTGACCAATTGCCATCTGGCTACCATGCAGGCCGGAAGTGCGCCTTATGGCACGATCCACGATGGGGCGGTGGCGGTACACCAAGGGCGCATCCAATGGGCCGGGCTGGCTGCTGAATTGCCCGAAACTTATCAAGGCTGGCACCGGAAGGATTTAGCCGGTCGTTATTTGTTACCGGCGCTGATCGATTGCCATACGCATCTGGTGTATGGCGGCAACCGGGTGGAAGAATTTGAACAACGCCTAAATGGCAAAAGCTATGCCGAATTGGCGGCAGCGGGCGGTGGTATTTTATCCACCGTGCGCGCTACCCGGGCCGCAAGCCTGTCTGAGCTGATCGACGTGTCACGCCCGCGTTTGCAACAGATGGCCGCATTCGGGGTGGCTACGATCGAGATCAAGTCGGGCTATGGATTGAATCTAATCGATGAGATCAAAATGCTCGAAGCTGCCCGCGCCTTAGGACAAGAAACCGGCATGCGGGTTCGCACCACCTTTTTGGGTGCACACGCTTTACCCGAAGAGTTCGCCGGGAAATCTGGGGCGTATATCGACCACATTGTCTCCGAAATGCTGCCAGAGATCGCGCGCCGTGGCTTGGCCGATGCGGTTGACGTATTCTGTGAACATATTGGCTTTTCCCTGTCCGAAACCCGCCGAGTTCTGGAAGCGGCGATTGCCCTTGATCTGCCGGTGCATCTGCATGCGGAGCAACTAACAAACCTTCATGGCGCGCAAATGGCCGCTGAACTGGGTGCCTTGTCCTGCGACCATCTGGAATATCTGGATGAAGCCGGGGCCAAGGCGATGGCCAAAGCTGGAACCGTTGGGGTGATCTTGCCCGGTGCCTATTATTTCTTGCGCGAAACCAGACAGCCTCCGATTCAGATGATGCTGGATCACGGTGTTGATCTGGCGATTGCCACGGATTGCAATCCGGGGTCTTCGCCGACCACCAATTTGCCCTTGATGCTTTCCATGGCTTGCACCTTGTTTGGTCTGACCCCCGAACAAGCCTTGACCGGGGCGACCCGTCATGCTGCCAAAGCATTAGGTTTGGGTGATAAAATTGGGCAAATTGCGGCTGGGTTTACTGCCGATTTGGTTGCGTGGGATATATCCAGCCCGGCCGAGTTAAGCTATGGCTTTGGACAGGTTCCGAAATGCGAAAGAGTTTGAAATGAGTACAGACATCAAACTGAAACCGGGATCGATTTCCCACCAGCAATGGCAACAGATCGCTGGCCACGCGCAGCCGGTTATCTTCGCCAAAAAATACTGGAAAAATGCGGAACATAGCGCCGCCACTATTCAGGATATTCTGGCGCAGGGCGAGACGGTATACGGGGTCAATACCGGGTTCGGCAAACTAGCCAATACCCGGATTGCCGATCAGGATTTGGAGAGTTTACAGCGGCGGATTGTCTTGTCCCATTGCGCCGGTGTCGGACCAGCGCTTTCGTCCTCTCTGACCCGATTGATCATGACCATGAAATTGGCCAGTTTGATGCAAGGGTTTTCTGGCGTGGGTAGTGCCACGCTGACCCTGCTGTCCGATATGATAACCTGCGAAGTCTACCCGGTAATTCCAGCACAAGGCTCTGTTGGGGCATCGGGCGATCTGGCCCCTTTGGCCCATTTGGCCGCCACCATGATCGGCGAGGGGCAAGCCATGCTCGGCGGACAGGAAATGTCAGCCAAGGACGCATTGCACAAAGCCGGATTGCAGCCGGTACAATTGCAGGCCAAGGAAGGTCTGGCTTTGTTGAACGGCACGCAAGTATCCACCGCGTTGGCCCTACAGGGGCTGTATCGGGGGCGGGCGGTATTTCGGGCTGCGATATTGGCTGGCGCATTAAGTGTCGAGGCGGTGCGTGGCTCGCACAAACCATTTGATCCAAGGGTGCACAAGGTACGCGGCCAGAAAGGGCAAATGCGCGTGGCGGGCAGTTTTCTGCAATTGCTAGATGGCAGCGCAATTGGGGACAGCCATACGGATTGTCACAAGGTACAAGACCCGTATTGCATGCGTTGCCAGCCGCAAGTGATGGGCGCGGTTCTGGACACGTTGTGCCATGCGGCAAAAATTCTGGGCCGCGAAGCCAATGGCGTTACCGATAATCCGTTGATTTTCACCGGGGAACAAGAAGCTATTTCCGCCGGGAATTTTCATGCCGAACCCGTCGGCTTTGCCGCCGAGCAGATTGCCATTTCGCTTTGCGAGATCGGCTCAATATCAGAACGCCGTACTGCCATGTTGGTTGATCCGGCATTGAGTGAATTACCAGCGTTTTTGACCCCCGACCCCGGCTTGAATTCCGGCTTTATGATCGCGCAGGTTACGGCTGCTGCCTTGGTCTCTGAAAATAAGCAAATGGCTATGCCTTCGGTAATTGACAGCATTCCAACCTCGGCCAATCAGGAAGATCATGTATCCATGGCTACCCATGGCGCGCGGCGGCTGACCCAGATGGCTGAAAATGCGGCGCACGTCATTGCCATTGAGTTGTTGGCTGCCTGTCAGGCACTGGATTTACACCTTGAACATGCAACCTGCTCGTCTGGGCCGTTGGAGCGGGTGCGCGCCGCCATTCGGGCCGAGGTGCCAACTCTGCATGATGACAGGTTGATGGCTCCGGACATTACACGGGTCAAAGACATGATTTTGCATGAAGACCTGCCGGGATTGGCCGACACGGACATGTTGCTACCCCGCATTTTCAAAAGCTAGAGCGTAGACATGACATTGCAATCGGTCCTGTTTATCTGCGAGGAACATGACGGCCCTGTGTTGTTAAACTTCCCGCATTCTGGGGTGGAACTGCCCGACGAAATTGCCAGCCAATTGAATGAGCGGGGCCACGTTTTGGCTGATACCGATTGGCATGTGCCTGAATTATACAGCTTTGCCCGGGGGCAGGTCAGTTGGCTGGAGGCCAAGTATGCCAGGTATGTAGTCGATTTGAACCGGGACCCGGACGGTACCAGCTTGTATCCGGGACAGGCCAGCACCGGGTTTTGCCCGGACACGGATTTTGTCGGCGCGCCCATTTATCAGATCGGGCAGTCCCCGGATGTGGCCGAGATCAAGGTGCGCCGTACGCGATATTTTGATCCATACCACACCATGTTGCAAAGCCAGATTGAGCGCATCCGGGCCAAGTTCGGATTTTGTATCCTGCTCGATTGCCATTCCATTCGCAGCGAAGTGCCACGATTGTTTTTGGGGCAATTGCCGGATTTGAATCTGGGGGTATTTGGCGGAAACTCCTGCGCTTCCGAACTGGCTGATCTGGCTCAAGCTAGCTTACAGGGTGGACCGTTTTCATTTGTACGTGATGGCCGTTTTAAGGGTGGGTGGATCACCCGCAATTACGGACAACCCAAACGGGGTGTTCATGCGCTGCAATTGGAAATCACCCAATCCTGTTACATGGATGAGCAAGCACTTGGGCCATTTGTGCCGGACCGAGCCAAAGAGTTGCAGAAAGTCTTAGGCAAATTGGTGAAGGGCATGAGCGACTATGAAGCTGGTTAGCCGGTTTGCAGTTCAGGTTCAGCCTGTACATTCTCTAATTTATTCAATGATTTGATGATATTGCCAAACAGTACCCGTTGATCGACCGGTTTGGGAATAAAGCCATCCATGCCCATTTTACTGAACATTCCACCTTCGCCAATTGCGGCATCGGCGGTTACCGCCACCACTGGAATATCGGACCAATCAAGGCCCGATTGGCGAATTTGCGCAATGGTTTCTGGTCCATTTAATACCGGCATGTGCATGTCGAGGAGTACAATATCAAATTTTTGTTGTTCGAGCAGATCAAGTGCTTCGAGCCCATTTTCAGCTTCGACAATTTCAATTCCAGCCGGGGCGAGTAATGTACAAATTACTTTTCGGTTGATCGCGCTGTCATCAACCAGCAATAATCGACAATCCAAAAGGGAAGAACCCTTGTTTTTGCTGGCAATATTGCGGGTCTCATTCCGTTTGTATTTTTGCTCGTCTGCTTTGAAGATAAAGCTAAATTCCGAACCTTGTCCCAGTTCACTGCGCACCGTGATGTCGCCATCCATCAACAAAGCCAACTCATGGGAGATAGATAGCCCAAGGCCAGTGCCACCAAATTTGCGGGAAATTGAATTATCTGCCTGAGTAAAGGATGAGAATATCCGTTGCATGGTTTGTGCGTCCATCCCGATGCCGGTATCCGTCACGCGTAAGCAAAGGGTTCTGCTTCCCTTGCCATCGGCCAGTGATGAGGCCTTGATGGTAACCCGACCTTGCTTGGTGAATTTCAACGCATTGGACACCAGATTATTCAGGCACTGGCGGACCCGGACCGGAT
Organism: Robiginitomaculum sp.; assembly: GCA_002733805.1. GTDB lineage: Bacteria > Pseudomonadota > Alphaproteobacteria > Caulobacterales > Maricaulaceae > Robiginitomaculum_B. The sequence goes on from NVXG01000006.1 coordinate 66,678, forward strand.
CAAAGATCAACGAAGCGGGAATGTCCGGGCATATTTCAGTTTCAAATGCCAAACCTTTGTCTGCGGCTTGGGCGCTGAATAATTTTTGAGTTTGGGTAATCAGATGATGCAGATTGCCCGGTACTTTGGACAGGGTCATTTTTTTGGCGTTGATTTTGGAAATATCCAACACATCATTCAGGATCGTCATCAACATTTCACCCGACTCGACAATGGTTTCGACCATGTCTGCATCGTCAACATTCAATTCTCTGGCTTGTAAGGCTTGGGCCATGCCCATCATGCCGTTTAACGGCGTTCGGATTTCATGGCTGATCGTGGCCAGAAACGCACCTTTGGCTTCATTGGCTTGCACAGCTTCTTGTTGGGCCAGCTCCAGTTTGTGTTGCTGGGCGGCGATTTCTGACATATCGCGCACATACAGCATTGTACCGGATTGTTCCTTGCCAGGCACGTTTACGCCAACCACGGAAACCGGAATGGTCCGGCCAGGAAGTCTGCAAGATAAATGATCGGCTCGCGCATGACCCTCTGCTTTGACCTGAGTCAAAAATTCAGTGAACGCCTCTTTCTCGTGAGAATGGAAGTCGTAGGCTGAAAGTTCAGTGAAATCTTGATCCGGCAACCCGATCAATTCTTGAGTGGCTGGATTGCAATCAGTAATTTTTGCGGTTTCCTGATCAATCAGAATGATCGCATCCGGGGATAGATTAAAAATCGAAACCCAGCGAGATTCTGACAACGCGGCCAATTTGGATTGGGCTTGGGCTTCTGCCAACGCGTCATGGGTTGAATCGAGCAAAGAGTTCAGGGCGGCAAGCGCCTGTCCGGTTTCTCCCCCATACTTTGTCGAAATTTTGTATTCTTTGGCAGTGTCAGGTGCCTCTTGCGCTTGTTTCAAGGCAGCAATCAACGCCTGTATCGGGTGGATCGTTAGCCGATATACCAAGGCAAACATGGCGATAATCAGTATCGAGGAGAAAATAGCCAAAAATGTCGCGACCCGACTGATCATTTCATTGATCGTGATGGTTTTTTGTTCAATCTTTTCTACGACCAGAAGGTGCTCGGTCTGATGAGTTAAAACTTTTCTTTGCAAGTTGCGAGAGATCGTTCGGACTTGCTCCATGACGAGATCACCATTTTTTCGATCATTGGCGGTATAATGATCCAAAGCGCGTAAAGAACCCTCAACGATCTTGCGCGATGTCGTCGAGATAAAAAAAGCTAATTCCTTGTTGGAATGGTTTTGTGCGTGGTTTTTATGATCAACTTTGACGGCGTTTTCGAGATCGGTTTGGGCAGCCAGAAAGGCATCCAATGCCGGAGCTGAAAGACTGTTGGACAAATCTGCACTCCGATACAGCAGTTCTTGCACTGCGCCATTGGTATCAATAGCCAGTTGGTAACTTTGCAGTAATTGCTCCTGCTCCCGAAAGGCCCGGCTGGTGGTGTTGGCGGCCAATATGCTCATTGTGCAGATCACAATGGTGGTCACTACGAACACCATCGCTATGCTAATAAAATTGACTTTCAGTGAGTTTTTGGACGGTTGTAAAATTGACAGCCGCATTGTGTACCCCAACCATTCATTGCAAAATTCGTCCCTAAATCAAGTTTAGGTTTATGCTTCCACCAAACTGTAAACTCAACTTAAACACGCAAAGGTAGAGAAGCTGTTAATTTGGAATGATTCAAAACAACAAGGTTGAGTGAAGTTTGCATTTGCTCTGACTGTTCTTCTTTTCATTTGAATTGATTGCTATAATTTGAGAGCATCTTCTCGGGACCCGCATACTGGAAATCTTACATGAATGATCGTTTTGACAATCAACGGCTAATTCGTGCCGCGACAGGCACTACGCTTTCAGCCAAGAGCTGGCTGACCGAAGCCCCGTTGCGGATGTTGATGAATAACCTTGACCCGCAAGTGGCCGAGAACCCGCAAGAACTGGTGGTGTATGGCGGTATCGGACGCGCAGCGCGTGACTGGACCAGCTATGACCAGATCGTGGAAGCCTTGCAGGCATTGGAGAATGACCAGACATTGTTGGTGCAGTCCGGAAAGCCGGTTGGTGTATTTCGGACCCACGAAAATGCACCGCGCGTTTTGATCGCCAACTCAAATCTGGTCGGCAAATGGGCCGATTGGGATCATTTCCACAAATTGGATCAGGCGGGCCTGATGATGTATGGCCAAATGACCGCCGGATCTTGGATATATATTGGCAGTCAAGGCATTGTGCAGGGCACCTACGAGACGTTCGTAGAGATGGGCCGCCAGCATTTTGGCGGCGATTTGGCCGGCAAATGGGTGTTGACCGCCGGTCTTGGTGGGATGGGCGGGGCGCAACCTCTGGCTGCTACCATGGCCGGGGCTTCGATGTTGGCGGTTGAATGTCAGCCTTCACGTATCGAGATGCGGCTGCAATCTGGCTATCTGGACGAGTTCACGAACAGTCTCGATCAGGCACTGGAAATGATCAAAAATGCTGACAAGCCAATCTCGGTCGGATTGTTGGGCAATGCCGCCCAGGTGTTTCCTGAACTGGTAGAGCGGGGCATTTGGCCCGATGCCGTGACCGATCAAACCTCGGCCCATGATCCGATCAATGGCTATTTGCCGCTCGGTTGGTCCTTAAAACAATGGCAGGACGGCATTGCCAACGATCCGGCTGCGGTGGGTCGCGCCGCCCGGGCCAGTATGAAAACTCAGGTCGAAGCCATGTTGGCGTTTCATGGGCGCGGCATCCCGACCTTTGATTATGGTAATAACATCCGCCAGATGGCACTGGACGAAGGCCTGTCCAATGCCTTTGATTTTCCGGGTTTTGTGCCAGCCTATATCCGGCCATTATTTTGCCGGGGTGTCGGACCATTTCGGTGGGTGGCGCTGTCTGGTGATCCAGAAGACATTTACAAAACCGATGCCAAGGTAAAAGAGCTCATCCCGGACAATCCGCATCTACATAACTGGCTGGATATGGCTCGAGAGCGTATCCAGTTTCAGGGCTTGCCCTCGCGCATTTGCTGGGTTGGTTTGGGCGAGCGCGACCGCCTTGGCGTGGCGTTCAATCAGATGGTGGCATCGGGCGAGCTAAAAGCCCCGATTGTTATTGGCCGCGATCATCTGGACAGTGGCTCAGTAGCCAGCCCGAACCGCGAAACCGAGGCGATGATGGATGGCTCCGACGCAGTGGCCGACTGGCCGTTGCTCAATGCGCTGCTCAACACCGCATCCGGCGCAACCTGGGTTAGCATCCACCATGGCGGCGGGGTTGGTATCGGCTATTCCCAACATTCGGGCATGGTCATTGTCGCCGACGGCACCCCCGAAGCCGAAGAACGGATACGCCGCGTTTTGTGGAACGATCCAGCCACCGGCGTTATGCGCCACGCCGATGCAGGTTACGAGATCGCCAAAGACTGCGCCCGCGAAAAGGGATTGGATTTACCGGGGATCTCATACAAATGAATGATGACGCGTTGGGCGTTGTCGGCGATCTCTGACGTACAAATACCTAACCTTTCTGTGGAGAGTGCCTTGGCCCGTCGTTTTTTGATTATTTTTGCTGGTTTGTATTTGCTTTTTGTACCGTGCTTGGGCTGGACCCGCGATGCAGATAATCCGCAATCACAATGCCCGGCTGATGCTGAACAAAAGCTTTTTACGTTCACTCTATTGGTAAAAAATGGACAGATCAAAGATGGCGCAAAAATCTTTGGTTTTGCCAATGAAACCATGCGCCTGTGCCCGGATCGACCAGTTGCATTGGGGCAGGCGGCTGAATTGTATATGATTGTCGGGCAAGCAATTCAGGACCCAGATAACCAGCTTACCATATATTCGGCAGCCTATCAGGCCATTTTGGCCAATGATTGGGCCGCAATGAAATCGTACAAATCACCAAGGGTAAAGTTACCCGATGGCACTGAAATGACGCTGTATAATTATGGAAATGCCTCCAAGTTTTTGGAGCTAATTATCCCTCAATTTCTACGCCTGCGGAGGCTGGATCGCATTCACCCAATTGTGGATCCAAGTTGGAGCGAACCCACTTTTAAGAGTTGGCCGGCCAATTATTGGGAAGAGGACCAGTGTCCGTATCCAAACGACCGCTCAACGCGCTCCGTAGATGAGGCCCAAGCCTTTTTGTCTCTATCTGATGATATGGGTAACAAGACTATCGTGCGGGATCGCGTTCATTATCTGTGGGAAAGTTGCGAAGGGCAGAAAAACCAGTTGTCCAATTTGTTGTTCACGTTTCACAATGACTGGTCCCAACAATTGCAAAAAGAAAAAAAATGGCCCGAGGCGCTGGACCAACTCAACGAAGCTTTTTTGTTTGTGGATACATACATCAATACCAGCGGTTTTGAGACTTGGGGGTTAAAGGAACGCAAGAAAATGTATAAACGAAAACGGCAGTTCGAGCGAAATATTGAATATTATAAAGATACGGCAGCCCAGCAATAATCACGCTTGGCGTTGATTGCCTGAAAACTTTTCCACTTCCCCCCTTTCCCTTGTGGCATCTTTACGATACACCGCGCTCGCAAGAGAAAAGGAGAGCCTGATGCAGATTCGCGAAGGCATAACGTTTGACGACGTACTCTTGCAGCCCGCCGCTTCCAAGGTGCTGCCAGCGGACGCCGACCTGTCAACCAGACTGACCAAAACCCTGGGGCTGAACGCGCCCTTGCTGTCGGCCGCCATGGATACGGTGACCGAAGCCAAGTTGGCGATTGCCATGGCCCAGATGGGCGGAATTGGCATGATCCACCGTAATATGAGCACCCTGGAACAAGCCGACGAAGTGCGTAAAGTTAAGCGCTATGAAAGCGGCATGGTGATCAATCCGGTGACCATTCACCCCGGTGCAAGCTTGGGCGAGCTAAAGGCATTGACCGAGCGCTACCAGATTTCCGGTATTCCGGTGATTGATCCAGACAATCAAAAACTGGTCGGCATCATCACCAATCGCGATGTACGCTTTGCCGAGGATTTGAACGAAACAGTTGCCAATTTGATGACCCGCAAGCTGGTCACGGTTGGCGAAGGGGCCAGCGCGCAAGAGGCCAAGTCCCTGTTGCACAAGCACCGGATCGAACGCCTGTTGGTGGTGGGTAAAGATGGCCGCTTGTCCGGACTAATCACCGTCAACGATTTTGAAAAAGCCCAAGCTTACCCCAATGCGGCCAAGGACAGCCACGGTCAGTTATTGGCCGGTGCAGCCAGCACGGTCGGGGATACTGGCTTTGAACGGGCCATGGCTTTGATCGAAGCCGGGGCCGATGCGATTGTGATCGATACCGCCCACGGGGCCAGCCAAGCCGTGCCGGACCAAGTGGCACGCTTGCGCCGCGAAACCAACAAGGCGCAAATCATTGCCGGTAATGTGGCGACCTATGACGCGACCCGTGCCTTGATTGATGTTGGAGCCGATGCGGTAAAAGTCGGCATTGGACCGGGGTCGATCTGTACCACCCGGATTGTGGCCGGCGTGGGTGTGCCGCAATTGACCGCCATTATTGATGCGGTTCGAGCCGCCAAAGACAGTGACACGCCGATCATTGCCGATGGCGGCATCAAGTATTCAGGCGACATGGCCAAGGCACTGGCCGCCGGGGCCAGCACGGTCATGGTCGGCTCTTTGCTGGCTGGCACCGATGAAACACCGGGCGAAGTGTTCTTATATAAAGGGCGTTCCTACAAAGCCTATCGCGGCATGGGATCGGTCGGAGCGATGAGCCAAGGTTCGGCTGATCGCTATTTTCAAAAGGAAGAAGCCGGAATGAAACTGGTACCCGAAGGCATTGAAGGGCAAACCCCGTTCAAAGGCCCGGTCGGGCCGATCCTGCATCAGATGCTGGGCGGTTTACGCGCCGCCATGGGCTATACCGGAGCCGCCAATTTGTCAGAATTTGTCAAACGCGCCGAGTTTATCAAAATCACCAGTGCCGGTCTGCGCGAGAGCCATGTTCATGATGTGACCATGACCCGTGAAGCGCCCAATTACTCGACACCGGGAGGCTGAGTCCAATGCAAGCTGGAGCACAAGCCGCCGCAGCGATTGCGGTATTGACCGATATGATTGATGCCAAACGTCCGGCCAAAGTGGCCTTAAAAGCATGGGGTCGCAATTCGCGCTATGCCGGGGCGCGGGATCGGGCCTACGTTTCCGGACTAGTACTGGATGCTTTGCGCCATAAATCAGAGATCAGCGCCGCGATGGGGGCGGATACCCCGCGCGCTATTGTGATCGGGACGCTGGGCCGGATTTGGGGGCTGACGGCGGAACAAATCAATCAGCAATTTGAGGTAAATGAACACGCACCCGAACCCTTGAATGAAGCCGAATGCGCTGGCTTGCTGGCTGATACTTCCAGCGCGCCTGACCACATCAGGGCCAATGTGCCGCAATGGCTTTGGTCGCATTTTGAGCGGGCATTTGCCAAGGACGCACTGGCCGAGGCGCAAGCCCTAAACACCCGTGCGCCAGTGGATTTGCGCTTGAACGCCTTAAAACGCCCGGCGGAAGATAGCTTAAAAGCGGTGGCCAAAATTGGCGGCGAACCTGTGGAATTTTTGCCGACAGCAGCGCGTATTGCGCCCCCCGAAGCCAATACCCGGACCGCCCATGTGCAATCCTTGCCCGGTTTCGCCAAAGGCTGGCTAGAAGTGCAGGACATAGGTTCGCAATTTGTGGCGCTCAGCACCGGCATTGGACCGGGCGCGCAAGTATTGGATTATTGTGCTGGCGGCGGCGGCAAGACTTTGGCGCTGGCCCAGCAAATGCAAAACAGGGGGCAGGTCTTTGCCTATGACCGGGACGGGCGGCGACTGGTGCCGATCCATGCGCGCTTAAAACGGGCCGGTGTTCGTAATGTCCAAGTGCGCGATCCACGCGATGATGCACCGTTGGCCGACTTGACCGGCAAGATGGATGCCGTGCTGATTGATGCGCCGTGTACTGGCACCGGCACGTGGCGACGCCACCCGGATGCCAAATGGCGGTTGCGCGAAGGACAGCTTGAAGTTCGGATGCGTGAGCAAGATCAGGTGTTGGCCCAAGCCGCGCCTTTTGTGCGGCCCGGCGGAAAAATGTTTTATGTAACCTGTTCGCTGCTTGCGGAAGAAAACGAAGACCGGATCGATCAGTTTTTGACCGATAATTCCGACTTTGAACGAGGCGCAATTGAAGACGCGGCCACATCCGGTGGCTTGTTAAATGCAGCAGGTTTGGATTTGCTGCAAAAATGCGTAACCCAAGCCGGGGATTTGCGCCTGTCGCCGCACAGCGCCGCAACGGACGGATTTTACATGGCTGTTGTACAGAGGAAAGTATGAGTTCGGATCACCAACAAGTTCTGATTATTGATTTTGGCTCTCAGGTCACCCAGTTGATCGCGCGGCGGTTGCGCGAAATGGGGGTGTATTGTGAAATTCATCCTTACAACAAAGTGGATCCGGCTTTTTTGGATGAATACCGGCCCAAAGCGGTGATCTTGTCGGGCGGACCCAATTCTGTGCATTGGGAAGGTAGCCCACGGGCCGATGCGGCCACGTTTGAGCTAGGTGTGCCGGTATTGGGCATTTGCTATGGCGAGCAAACCATGTGTGCCCAATTAGGTGGCACGGTGACCGCTTCGGACCACCGTGAGTTCGGCCGGGCTGAAATCGAGATCATCGGGCAAAGCCCGTTATTGGCGGGCTTGGCAAATAACGAAACCGTCTGGATGAGTCATGGCGATCGGGTGGATGCTATCCCTGATGGCTTTGTGGTGATTGCCAAATCGGCCAACGCGCCATTTGCAGCGATTGCCGATGAGCAGCGGCGGTTTTACGCCGTGCAGTTTCATCCGGAAGTGGCCCATACGCCGTGCGGCGCACAAATATTACGTAATTTTGTTCAAGGCATTGCTGGTCTGTCCGGGGACTGGACCATGGCGGCCTTTCGATCTGAACAAATCGCTAGAATCAAAGCCCAAGTTGGGACTGGTCGGGTCATTTGCGGCCTGTCCGGCGGGGTGGATAGCTCGGTCGTGGCGGTATTGCTGCACGAAGCCATTGGCGAACAACTGACCTGTGTTTATGTCGATACTGGATTGATGCGAGCCGGGGAAACCGCCCAAGTGGTTGATCTATTCCGCGATCATTACAATATCCCACTGGTTGCGGTGGAGGCCGGAGATTTATTCTTGGGCGCACTGGCCGGTGTGAGTGATCCGGAGCAAAAACGCAAAATCATTGGCGGTCTGTTCATTGACGTGTTCGAGGCCGAAGCCAGCAAGTTGGGCGGGGCGAATTTCTTGGCACAAGGTACCTTGTATCCTGATGTAATCGAAAGCGTCAGCTTTGACGGTGGTCCATCAGTCACCATTAAATCGCACCATAATGTTGGCGGCTTGCCAGCGCGGATGAACATGCAATTGGTCGAGCCGTTGCGTGAGTTGTTCAAGGATGAAGTGAGGGCGCTGGGCCGTGAACTAGGCCTGCCGGAAAGCTTTGTCGGACGTCATCCATTTCCGGGGCCAGGATTGGCCATTCGGATACCGGGAGAAATCACTGAGGAAGCCGTAAAAATCTTGCAGAAAGCCGACGCGATTTATCTGGACGAAATTCACAAAGCCGGATTGTATGATGATATCTGGCAGGCATTTTCAGTCTTGTTGCCGGTACGTACCGTTGGCGTGATGGGTGACGAGCGGACCTACGATCAGGTGCTTGCTTTACGCGCTGTGACCTCGACCGATGGCATGACCGCCGATTATTTCCCGTTTTCCCATGAATTTCTGGGCCGAACTGCCACCCGGATCATCAATGAAGTACGCGGTATCAATCGCGTTGTATATGATATTACCTCCAAGCCTCCTGGCACCATTGAGTGGGAATAACCTCCCGCCAATGACATAAATGTGATGCCATTGATCGCGCAATAAATTGCAATTCGGCAATGTTTTGGCAATATAGGTCAAAGCATTTTGGGGGAGAGAACCGATGAACAAGACATTTTATGCAATGACAGCGGCCACACTGATTTTAGCGGGCTGCAACGCAACATACGCAAATCACAAGCCAGTTTCTGCGCCGAGCGCCGAACCGGAAAAGGTTGAAACAGCGCAATTTGACGGGGCAAGAATGGCCGCCGTTCTAGCTGCTCCACGCCGCGACAAAGACCGGCCACGTGATAGCTCACGGCACACGGCACAAACTCTGGAATTTTTTGATCTGGCTCCCAATGCTCATGTGGTTGAGGTGTTACCCGGTGGCGGTTGGTACACTCGCGTTTTACTACCTTATGTGGCGGAAACCGGCGGTTGGTATGGCTTGAATTACAATGTTGAACTGGTTGAGCATTTTGCCAGAATGCGCGGGGTAGAGCTTAGCGAAGAGCAGCGGACAGAAAGAGAAAACTGGCCGCAAACCTACCCAGCCAAGGCCGCAAAAAATGGTCCCGATGGCGCGCCGATCAATGGAGCCTATCTGTTTGGCGGCATTCCAGATGAAGCCAAAGGTAAAATGGATGCTGTGCTCTATTTTCGAGCTTTGCACCATATGAACCGGTTTGATCCTGCACTGTTTGAGCAGGCCGTAGCCGACAGTTATGCCTTGCTGAAAGTCGGTGGCATTGTGGGCGTTGTTCAGCACCGGGCCAAGGAAGACTATTCTCCTGCCGAATATGACACGACGGGCAATAAAGGGTATTTGCCACAATCACTGGTGATTACCATGTTTGAACAGGGCGGATTTGTGCTGGATGCATCCAGCGAGATCAACGCCAATCCAAAAGACACGGCCGATTATGAAGGCGGTGTGTGGACCTTGCCACCATCATTGCGCGGCAAGGATAAATCCATGCAGGATCATTATAAGGCAATTGGTGAAAGTGATCGGATGACTTTGCTGTTCCGAAAAGCCAATTAAGGCCGTTCGCGTTTTTCGCCATAGAAAATCACCCAAGTTTTGAAATCGTCTGAAAACGTTTCAAACCGGTGAGGGGTATAGGCCGGTACATATAGTAGATCGCCGGGGCCAAAGTTTACCCATTCATCGCCCCGCGAAAATGTACCGGTGCCGGTGGCAATGATGTACAATTCGTCGCGGGAATGCGGGGTTTGGCGATCCATGCCCACTGGTGCGTATAGTTCAACCTCGATTTCCATGCCTTTTCGAAAAAACGATTCAAACGGGTGTTCGGCCGAAAGTTGGGCAGCGGCATCAGCCAGGGTCACCAGTAAATCGCTTGATTTTTTTGAGGTCGGTGATGTCATGGCGGCCAATCTCCTGTACGTTCACTTGGAGCATATCATGGATATTGGGGATTGAGCATGAGCATTTTATGGGCCGGACTGGCCATTTTTATCGGTGTACATCTGATGCCGGCGCTGGCACCGGTAAAAACCGGGTTGCAATCCAGATTGGGCGAAAATGGCTATAAGGGTGCGTTTTCACTGGTTTCAGCGATCGGGCTGGGCTTGATTATCTGGGGAATGATGAACGCGCCGCGCGACCCGGTGTTTGTGCCAGCTGACTGGGCGCACAGCGCGGCAATCATTGCCATGCCTCTTGTGATGATCCTGTTGGCGGCAGCACACATGAAAGGCCGTATTCGGCAAATCACCCGACATCCAATGATGTTGGCTACATTGATCTGGGCCGCTTTGCATTATGCAGCCAATGGGGATCGAGCCAGTATCTGGTTGTTCGGCAGTTTTGCGGTATTTGCAGTGTTTAGCATTGTGACAGGTAATATGCGTGGGGCCGCCAGTTCATTTGAAATCAAACCCAAGCATGATTTCATCGCAATTGGTGCTGGGTTATTGGTATATGTGGCCTTCCTATTCCTGCATCCAATTCTGTTTGGTGTAAAACTTTTTTAAAATCGCATCCAAACCTTTGTGTCGTGCATCCTAATGGTTGAACGACGTTATGTCGGTCGATGAGAAAACAAAAGAAAACAAACAGGAGAATAAAAATGGAAGACGTGCTTGTACCGATCGTTTTATTTGCGATTGCCCCTTTTATTGTATGGATTGTGTCTATGAACGGTAGCCGACGCTCTGCGGATTTGCAGGCCACTGTACAAAAAGCCATCGAAAAAGGCGTTGAACTAACCCCGGAAACGATCAGGGCGCTGGGTGTCAAACCAAAGCGCCAAGACAGCGATTTGCGGGGCGGCGTCGTTTTACTGGCAATCGCCGGTGCTTTTATGACGCTTGGGTGGAGTATTCAGTCGGTAGAACCGGATGAGAATATTTTCCAAATTCTGACTGGCGTAGCATCCTTTCCCGGCTTTATTGGCTTGGCGTTGATTGCCATGCACGTCTTGCTTAAAGGCAAAAAGGATCAGGACTGAGATCTAGTTTTTCTGGGTATTCGGGACAGGGAGGCCTAAAATGGCGGCTTCAGATCTGGAACTGGTGGCGTTGGTCGTGGCAACACGCGACCAACGTGCCTATTCAAAACTAGTCGAGCGGTATGAGGTGTTGGTTCGGGCCATGTTGACCCGGATGACCGGCAATCACGCCTTGGCGGATGATTTGGCACAGGACACGTTTTTGCGGGCCTGGCGTAAAATCGACAGTTTTAGCGGCAAGGGCAGTTTTAAGGGTTGGATTTGCCGCATTGCCTATACAGAGTTTTTACAATCCTATCGTAAGCGTAAATCGACAGCAAAAGCCTTGGAAAAATTCAAAGCGCATTCTGATATTGAAAACCAGACACGCGGCAATTGGGATAGTGGCGATGCGATGGACTTGGATTGGGCCTTGGCTCAATTGTCCGAAGTGGAGCGTAGTTTGATCGTGCTTTGTTATTCGACCGGCTTGACCCATGAAGAAGCGGCAACGGCCAGCGATTTACCGTTGGGTACCGTGAAGTCCCATATCAAGCGGGGCAAAGAGAAAATGCGACAGATATTGATAGCCAGTGAACCGGTGATAAGATGATGACCATGGATGATGCTTTTGATGCAAAATTACAGGCGGCTTTTGCGACAGCAGATGCTCAGATTGTCACGTCTGCCGAGTTCGTCGAACACCTGACCCGTAAGTTGGGTCAGACCCGCCGCCAACGGTGGATGGTCTTGGGTAGTGCTGCCTCGCTGGGATCGTTGATTGCCGCAAGTCAACTTGAGCGATTGGCCGGTGATTATAAATTTGAAACCGGGGCGTTTGCTCAAATTTTCGCCATATTACCACCCGAAGCTATGACCAGCATTGCCTTGGCTGCTATTATGGCTGCATTTGGTCTGGTTTTACCGGCGACTAGTCGATAAACCGCAACTGGACAGTTGCAGCAAAACAGCAACAAAGGTAGTGTCCGCCGCCAGTGCCTCCGGGCGTGGCTGGTTTTCATTTTGTTGCATCGGAATTTTTGCAAGTGTCAGACGTTTTTAATGAAGTAGACGAGGAACTTCGTCGCGATCAGGTCAATAAAGTTTTTCGCAAGTTTCTGCCGCTGATCATTACCGTTATGGTATTGGTGGTTGGTGGCGTCGCCGGGTACCAAAGCTGGACTTGGTGGGACGCCAAGCAAAAAGCGGAAGCGGCTGAAACCTTTGGCCAAGCCAATGCTTTGCTCGAAGCCGGCCAATTAGAAGCAGCCTTGAGCGCCTATGAGGCTTTTGCAGCATCCGGACCCAAAGGGTATGCTGCATTGTCCAAAATGCAGGCTGCGGTAGCTAGCATGAAGTTGGGTCGGTCGGTTGAAGCCGCCCGGTTGTACAGGGAAGCTGCCGAGGCATTTGATGATCCATTGTTTGCTGATCTGGCCAATTTGAAAGCCGTTTTGGCGGTTTCGGATCAACTTAGCTTAAATGATCTGGATGTTCGCTTGGGGCCGTTGGCCGGAGCCGGGCGACCGTTTCGGGCCTTGGCTCGTGAAATGTTGGCTGCCAAAGCCATGGCTGAAGGTGATTTGGTAAGGGCACGTGATGAATACACGTTGTTATCCCTGTCGCTAGATGTTCCTGCGGGCGCGCAACAACGGGCACAAATGGCATTGTCATTACTTGGCCCTGCGCCCAAACCCATCATTGTAGAAACTGAAGTAACTCCTGATCCTGTCGTTGAAGTCAGCGATGATGCAAAAGTTGAGGAAACAAATCCATGAAGCGTTTTTCTCTGCTATTTTTGGCGTTGGCCATTGGTGTGAGCGGCTGTTCTACCTTGAACCGGGCCCGTGATCTGCTGCCGTTTGGCGAAGATGATGAAGCCAAGCAATTGCGTGAACAGGGTATTACTCCTGAAAAGGAAAATCGGGTTTCTGTCTTGCTGTTTGAGCAAAGTCTGACGGTTGATCCGGATATGGCAGGCAGCGTAATTTCACTGCCGCCGAGTTATCAAAACACCGACTGGTCTCAAGCCGGTGCTTTCCCCAGTCATGCACCGCAACATTTGCAGGCAGCAGAAGAGTTGGATTTGCTCTGGAAACGCGGGTTCGGTAAAAAATCCGACAATAAGGGCCGGGTGATGGCTCCGCCGGTAATTGCCGGTAACCGATTGTTTGCCATGGATTCCCGTGGCGCTGTGCAAGCCTTTGATCTGGAAAGTGGGCGCCCCTTGTGGCGAACAAAATTAAAAGCGGTCAAACTTAACGTTGAAAAACAAGACAAGCAAAAATGGTATTCTGGCGGATTTCGTGGCGTAGCCGATAAAATGCGCAATCGAAGCAGTGAAGGCTATGGCGGAGGCTTGGCTGTCTCTGGCGGTCAGTTGTTTGTAACATCTGGTTTGGGATTTATTGCGGCGCTGGATGTAACGACTGGCGAGGAAATATGGCGAACCGAAACGCCAACCCCGTTGCATACGGCACCATCCGTATCCGAAGGACGTTTGTTCGTGGTTTCACAGGACGATGAACTTTTTGCGCTTTCGACCGATACCGGTGAGATTTTGTGGACGTTCCAAGGGATTGTCGAATCGGCTCGCATCCTGTCGTCCAGTGCGTCAGCCATTTATGGTGAAGTGGTGGTTGCCCCATTTGCGTCTGGCGAAATAACCGCATTTCGGGTGCAAAATGGCCGTTCGATTTGGAGCGATGCTCTGACCCGCTCGTCTGGATTAACCGCTCTATCCGAACTGAATGATCTGGCCGCTAGCCCGACTATTTTTGACAATACGGTCTATGCAATTTCCCATTCCGGGATGTTGGCGGCAATTGATCTTCGTTCGGGCCAACGGTTATGGGCGCGCCAAGTGGGCGGGATCAACATGCCGTGGATTGCTGGCAACACCATATATGTATTGACCAATGATGGCGAAGTCGCTGCTGTTTCTCGGGCCGATGGCAAAGTGATCTGGCTCAAGCAAATGCGCCAATTCAAAAATTTGAAAAAGCGCAAAAAACGGATTGCCTGGGCCGGACCGGTATTAACCAGCAACCGGTTATTGCTGGTTTCCTCATCGGGTGATGTGGTGCATTTATCACCTCAAGATGGTGAAGAGCTGAACCGGACCAAGTTCCGCGACAAGTTTTTCATTGCGCCAGTCGTGGCGGGTGGCAAGGCATTTCTTATTTCCGATAAAGCCAAAATTTACGCGTTGCAATAAAGTAAAATTGCCGAAATTTTGATCAATTTGTGGTCGATCCCGGCGCTTGGTCGCCGGAACGGGAGAAAAACCAATGTCGTTGCGACTGGTTATTGTGGGCCGCCCCAATGTGGGCAAATCAACCCTGTTTAATCGCTTAGCCGGGCGCAAGCTGGCTATCGTGCACGATCAACCTGGGGTGACCCGCGACCGCCGTGAAGGTCATGGGCGCTTTGGCAATATTGATTTGTCATTGGTCGACACTGCCGGGTTTGAAACTGCAAAAATGGGTATTGAAGCCGATATGCGGAAGCAAACCCTAGAAGCGGTTGAGCAAGCCGATGTTTGCCTGTTCGTCATTGATGCGCGTAGCGGGCTTGTCCCGTTGGATGAGACCTTTGCCGCCCTGTTGCGCCGTTCAGGTCGCCCGGTGGTGATTGCAGCCAACAAGGCCGAGGGCATCCGGGAATGGCCCGGAGTGCTGGAAGGCTATGCGTTGGGCTTCGGTGAGCCGGTGGCCATATCGGCCGAACATAATCAGGGTATGGAAGAGTTGTTTGATGCCCTGATGGCAGTTTGGGACGAGGACGAAGAAGACGATGAAACGGCGGTTGAGGCCGGTGAAGCACCGCTACGCATTGCTGTGGTTGGTCGCCCCAATGCTGGTAAATCAACCTTGATCAATTCACTGATCGGTGAATCGCGGTTGATCACGGGTCCGGAAGCCGGCGTAACCCGGGATTCGATTTCCGTGGATTGGACCTGGGACGGACAAAGCGTTCGCTTGGCTGATACTGCCGGCATGCGAAAAAAAGCCAAAGTGCAGGATGGGTTGGAAAAGCTATCGGTTAATGACAGTTTGCATGCCATTCGCTTTGCCGAGGTCGTGGTCGTGGTGGTCGATGCACAAATCGCCTTTGACAAACAGGATTTGCAGATCGCCGATCTGGCCGAGCGCGAAGGCCGTGCGGTTGTTGTCGTGGTCACCAAATGGGACTTGATTGCTGAAAAGCAGAAAAAACTGGCGGCCTTAAAATCTAGCTTGATGTACGCTTTGCCGCAAATGCGTGGTATCCCGATGGTGGCGCTTTCCAGCACATCCGGTAAGGGCTTGGAAAAATTGATGCCAGCCATCCTGACCGTGTACAAAGACTGGAATGCATTGATCAAAACTCGTGATTTGAATGATTGGTTGCATCATAAGGTAGAGCGCCATCCACCGCCCGCTTTGCAAGGTCGACGGATTAAACCTCGCTATTTGACCCAAACCAAAACAAGGCCGCCAACTTTTGTGCTGATTTGCAGCCGGGCCAAGTATCTGGCCACTTCGTACAAGCGGTTTCTGATCAATGGTCTGCGGGATGATTTTGACCTGAGTGCCACGCCAATTCGCCTTGTGGTCAAGGCCGGGAAAAATCCATATGTCGATGGGTCGCGCGGCGGTAAGGCGGACAAAAAGAAACGGTAGCCCATGGCGCATTTGTCGCATGGAGTTTGCGCGGATTTTTGCGTAAGTAGTCACAATGAAAAAGCAATTGTTGAAATACGCAAACATCGAAGTTCCGCGCTATACCAGCTATCCAACCGCCGTACAGTTTCATAGCGCAATTGACGAGTCACAATACCGCCAATGGTTGGGGGCGCTGTCCGCTTCCGAACCGGTTTCGCTTTATGTACACATCCCGTTTTGTGAAAAAATGTGCTGGTACTGCGGATGCCATACCAATGTGGTCAATGGTTATGATCGCATATCGGCTTATGTCGATGATTTACTGCATGAAATTGAACTAATTTCCAAAGCGGGTTCGGGTGCGATCGGACCAGTAACGCACCTGCATTTTGGGGGCGGCTCCCCCAGCATGTTAAAACCGGAAGACTTTGACGCGATCGTTGCGAAGTTAAAAGCAAACTTTTCATTTGCGCCAAATGCCGAAATCGCCGTTGAGATTGACCCGCGTACCGTAGATCAGGCCAAGGCGGAGCGGTATGCGGCGATTGGCGTAAACCGGGTTTCTCTAGGCGTGCAAGATTTCAACGAACACGTGCAGCTAAAAATCAACCGGATACAACCGCCCGAACAGGTGAGGCAAGTGAAAAGCTGGCTGCAAGATGCCGGGATTGCTGCGGTGAATTTTGATTTGATCTATGGCTTGCCCGGACAGTCGCTGGACGACATTGCCAAATCCATTGAAATTGCCCTGAGCATGCAACCCGATCGTTTTGCGGTGTTTGGCTATGCCCACGTGCCATGGTTCAAAAAACATCAGGAAATGATCAAGCAGGAAGACCTGCCAGATACCCAATTACGTTTGGCGCAGGCCGACCTGGTTGCCGAGCTGTTGGTGGCCGCCGGTTATATTCGGATTGGGTTTGATCATTACGCTAAAGCGGATGATCCATTGGGGCAGGCCATGCGCCAAAACCGGGTTCGCCGGAATTTTCAAGGCTATACCGATGACAATTGCGATGTGTTGATCGGATTTGGTGCGTCATCTATTTCGGCTCTGCCGGACGGGTATGTGCAAAATGATCCGCATATGGGCAAATGGCGACAGGCCGTGCGTGCAGGGAACCTACCTATTGTGCGCGGACTGGCATTAAGCGACGATGATAAATTTCGCGGACAGGCCATCATGCAGATTTTAAGTTTGGGGTTTTTGGACCTTGCGGCCCATTGTCAGGCTGCTGGAAGAGAACTGGCCGAGTTTGATGATGCATTAGCCAAACTTGCACCCTTGGAGCAAGATGGTTTGGTCAAATTGGATGATAATACCGTTCGCGTGACCGCTGAAGGTATCCGTTTTTCACGCAATATTGCGGCTTGTTTTGATGTGCATTGGCAAAGACAGGAGAACCGCCATTCGCTGGCAGTTTGAGCTGAAACGATTTGGCGTAGGAACTAGTGCGTCTTGGGAGTAACTGTACTTTATTGTCATCACACGGCCATCCTCTGACTTGATCGGTGGGCCGGGTGATCCAGGTAATGTTGCAATGATCATTTCATGAGGGTAGACCTGCTGGATTGCCCGGACAAGTCGTGCAATGACAGGCGAGGGTGATGCCAATGAAACGCGACCTGCTTTAATTCTTGACCCAATCAACCCAGTTGATGATCTCACCATGGCGCTCGCAGGTCGGCAGAGCCAGCTCGACAAACAATGGTGCGATGTCAGCCGGTGTCGGTAAAGTTTTCGGGTCTTCGCCGGGCATTGCTTTGGCCCGCATCGCGGTGGCGACCGGTCCCGGCGAGATCAGATTGACCTTTATATCCGTATAGGCAATTTCGGTGGCATAGCTAAGGGCGATGGTCTCGAGCGCCGATTTGCTGGCGGCATAAAGCGACCAGAATGCCGAGTTGGAGTGAGCTGCGCCTGAAGTGACAAAAATCACCCGCCCGGCATCCGAAGCCCGCAACAGGGGATCAAAGGAACGCAGCAATCGCCAATTGGCCGTGACGTTGATTTTCATGGTTTTTTCGAACAAATCAGGTTCGATATGTGGCACTGGCGAAATGGAGCCCAATAGGGCGGCATTGCCGACCAAGATGTCCAGTTTGCCCCAGCGTTCGGCCACGACACCGCCCAACCGATCAATGCCATCCAGGTCTTCCAGATCAGCCACGATGATTGAACAACTACCACCGATGGCTTGGATTTCGTCGTCGAGTTCTTCCAGTCCGCCTTGCGTGCGGGCCAGTACCAGAATATGCGTGCCTGCTTCGGCCAACGCCAAAGCTGCGGCGCGGCCGATACCGCGCGATGCGCCGGTGACTAACGCAATACGCCCGGCAAGCGATTTTGTCTGTTTCGTGTTCATGGGGATAGGCTCTAGGCTACTTCGGATAACAAGGATAGCTGTAAATCCTTGTCGGATTTATCATGCTCATGGTCATATAGCCGGGTGGGGTAATCGCCGGTAAAATAGTGATCGGCAAACTTGGGATTGTCGGCTTCTCGCGCCGATTCGCCCATGGCCCGGTATAACCCATCGACCGACAAAAACCCGAGACTGTCCACCTCGAGTTTTTGACGCATTTCTTCGAGCGAGTGGGTGGCGGCAATCAATTTCTTGCGGTCAGACAGGTTGATCCCATAAAAATCAGGGTGGCAGATTTTCGGGCTGGCTGAGCGAAAGTGCACTTCCGTGGCACCTGCATCACGGACCATGCGGACAATTTTGAGCGATGTTGTGCCGCGAACAATTGAATCATCAACCAACAGCACACGTTTGCCAGCCAGCACGCCACGATTGGCCGCATGTTTCATGCGAACTCCCATATCACGGATCGCCTGGGTGGGTTGAATGAAAGTACGGCCGACATAATGGTTGCGAATAATCCCCAATTCAAACGGAATGCCGCTTTGTTGTGCAAAACCGATGGCGGCGGGCACCCCAGAATCCGGTACAGGTACAATCACATCAACATCGGCTGGGTGCTCTAGGGCCAGATTGTGTCCCATATTTTTTCGGACCTGATATACGTTTTTGCCGTCGACGTATGAATCCGGGCGCGCGAAATAGACAAACTCAAAAATGCAGGGGCGCGGTTTTACGTTTGGAAATGGATGTATCGAGCGGATGCTGCCGTTCTTACCGATGATCACCACTTCGCCCGGCTCGATATTGCGGACAAAACTGGCACCGATCATATCCAGCGCACAGGTTTCTGATACCAATATGTAACTGTTATCCAGCTTGCCCAAGACCAATGGCCGAATGCCATATGGATCGCGGGCACCGATTAGTTTTTTATTGGTCAGGGCAACCAGTGCATAAGCACCCTCGATCTGCTTCAAGGCATCGACAAAGCGGTCCACCAATTTGGTGCGACGCGAGCGGGCCAGCAATTGCAACACAACCTCGGTGTCGGAAGTCGATTGAAAAATAGCCCCTTCATCAACCAATTGTTGTCGCAAGTGACGGGCATTTGTGAAATTTCCATTGTGGGCAACTGCGATACCGCTTGATTTCAAATCGGCATACAGGGGTTGCACATTGCGAAGAGCCGCATCGCCTTGCGTTGAGTAGCGCACATGGCCAATGGCAGCATCACCGGGTAAACGATCAACTACATTGTCTCCTGAAAAATTTTCGGCGACCAATCCCAAATGGCGTTCAGAGGCAAATCTTTTGCCATCAAATGCTGCAATGCCACAAGCTTCCTGCCCACGGTGTTGCAAGCCATGCAAGCCAAGGACAGCCAAGGATGCCGCATGTTTTGCACCGAAAACACCAAAAACCCCGCATTCTTCGCGGGGTTTATCTTCAAATGGGTCGATCATCAATTCGGGCCAGCCGGTCTCGATCATCGCGGTCATTCTTCGGCTCCTGAACCTGAATCGGGTTCTGTTTCGGGAGTGTCATTTTCCAGCCGGGTCGTTATCACCTGATCCAAGGTGCGCCGGTCTGATTGCTCATATCCTTGCTCACTGGATTGCGCCGGTGCGCGCTCCGTTTGCTGGGGTGGTGGCGCGCTCGGGCTGTTTTCCGAAACGCGAATATCCGACACAATGGAATTGGGTACAAGGGATTTTAAGGCGACCGCCGTGGCGCTAACTACCGGGTAGACTCGTGCAGTCGAAACCCAATCCGGGGTTTGTCCCGGCTTGGTCAAAAAATTCCAACCAAGCAAAACCAAAGCCAGCATCACCATGCCGCGTACCACACCAAAAGCGAAACCTGCGGTCCGATCCAACACACCGATATGGCGGTTCATATGGACAAATCCGCTAACCTTGTGGGTGAGCATGGTCATTACGACATAAACGCCCAAAAATATGGTCAATGCAGTTACGCCAGTGGCGATCAATTCACTGTCAATCCAGTTCATAGTCACTTGGCGAAATACCGGTAAGGTAAAAATTGTGGCAAGCGACGCAACAACAAATGAGGCAATCGACAGAGATTCGCGAACGAAACCCCGGGTTAATGCCAACACACTTGAGAGCAGCAAAACGCCAAGGGCAACGACGTCAAGAACAAGGGCCGGATTTGCATTCATCTTGCGTATCTCAGATTAGCCGGGGCGGTCTGCCTCGAATCTGGCGACAAGATCGCCCAATTTGTTGGTTTTCGCAATGGTACATTGTGTATCCGGTGTACCATTTCGCTGATTTTCCCCTGTGGCGATCATTGCATGGGTGAATCCCAGTTTGTGCGCTTCTTTTAATCTCGCCACGGTTCGAGACACCGGGCGAATGGTGCCAGACAAGGCAATCTCGCCAAAAACAACGGTTTTGGGAGGCAAAGGCTGATCAAATGCCGATGAAACTAGGGCCGCCGCAACGGCCATATCAGCCGCCGGTTCGCTGATTTTTAGCCCACCGGCGACATTTAAATAAACATCTTTCCCCGCAAAAGAAATTCCGCAGCGGGCCTCCAATACCGCCATCACCATGGCCAAACGACCCGAATCCCAGCCAACAACCGCGCGCCGTGGGGTGCCCAGCGGTGAAGGGGCAATCAGGGCTTGCACCTCGGTCAGTACCGGGCGGGTGCCTTCCATCCCGGCAAAAACCGCTGAACCGATGGTGCCGTTTTCACAGCCATCCAGAAACAAAGAGGACGGATTGGCCACTTCGGCCAAACCTTGCTCGCCCATTTCAAACACGCCGATTTCATCGGTGGGACCAAACCGGTTTTTGACCCCGCGCAAAATGCGGAACTGATGAGCGCGATCGCCTTCAAAGTACAAAACCGCGTCAACCATATGTTCCACTACGCGTGGCCCGGCGATTTGCCCGTCTTTGGTGACGTGCCCGATCAGCACAACTGCCGTACCGTACTTTTTGGCGAACCGGGTCAGGTCCTGCGCGCAAGCCCGCACTTGGGCCACAGTGCCGGGTGCTGCGCCCAACGCATCAGTCCATAGGGTTTGCATACTGTCGATCACCACCAGATCGGGCCGTTCGGCTTTCAAGCTGTCCATGATGGGGCCCAAAGAGGTTTCCGATGCCAATTGCAGCGGCGCTTCTGCCAAACCCAGTCGGTTGGCCCGGGATCGGACCTGATCAATGCTTTCTTCGCCAGAGATATAAATCACCGATTTTTCGGCCAAAGCTAGTTTGGCTGCGGCCTGTAACATCAGGGTTGATTTGCCAATGCCCGGATCACCCCCGACCAACAGAGCCGAGCCGGGCACAATGCCGCCGCCGCACACCCGGTCAAACTCGTCAATGCCGGTGATCAATCGGGATAGGGGTTCAGAACTGCCTTGAAGTGAGGAAAATTCAATACCGCGACCGCGCCGACTTCGGCTGGCTTTGGCTGGCTTGCGCCCCGGACTGTGTTCGGGGATTTCTTCGACCAACGTGTTCCAGCCACCACAAGCATCACACCGCCCAGCCCATTTGCCATGCACCGAGCCACAAGATTGACAAACAAATACGTTAGCCAGCTTTACCATTTGGAATCACATCCTTTATGTTCATGATATGTTCTCTCATAATTGTGAACATAAAGCAAACAGATTGTGGGTGCAGGTACGAGACTTACTCGGAGTATGATTGCAGGGCCGTTTTGGCGGCAGCGCAATCGTGCTGGGTTTCCATCACGTCACCATTTACGTGGTTGTAAAAATCTTTCATTTGAATGAGAGACTGGTAGTCCAGCGTTAACTGCTCGTATATTCCATTAAATTTTGTGACTTTCGCAGTGTGTTTGGTTTGTCGGGCTTGCGCCAGTGCCAGACGGCCGCCAGAATCCCATTTTGCTATAAAGGCACCATAGGCTTCATCAGAACCACCTGCAGACGCCTTGTCAGATAGAAATTCTTCAGACATGGATTGAACAACGATCAGTAATTCGTTGATTTCCTTATCCAGTATTTCTTGCTGGAAGGTTTTTAGATCATACTGTCTTTTGTTCTCCTGAATTTCCGTGCGGAGGGTATCCATCTTGTTTTGGATTACCGGGATATCAGCATCCAAGCCTGTGGCGCACCACGCGACTTTTGGCGTATTGGCCATCATGCACCGATTCATGATCTGCTCGTGCGGCATGCAGGTAGCCAGTGCAGACCCTTCAGCACCCTTGTCCTCACGATAAGATTGCGAAGCACCGGCAATTCGCCCAGTCGATCCAGTCGAATAGATAATGGCACTTTTGCAAACTTCCCAATTGCAAATCTGCGCCGCACAGGTGGCCGTAGCACCCGGAAATTTTTGGTTTTTGGCGACACACTTTGCATAATCTACCGGTTCAGCAAATGCAGCGGTCACTGACCCCAGCATGATGCCAAAAGCGATCAGGAGCGCAGATGCGGATTGGGCAAGGCGTAACATGTTTTCCATTTGGACGTGAAATCCTTCTTCGAGCGTTTCAAAGGTCACCATTTATTTCTTATCTTCAAGCAAGCCAGATTTGAACAACAAACCGGCACCTGCTGCACCAATGGCCGGTGCAACAAAGAACAACCATAATTGTTCAAAACCGGTAAACAGAGCCGGTCCGAAACTGCGCGCCGGATTAACCGACACACCAGTGACTTGAATGCCAACCAAATGAATAACCCACAAGGTCAGGCCAATGGCGAGGCCAGCCATTGTTGCCGGAGCAGCTTTGCTGGTTGCGCCCAAAATCACTACGACAAACAAGAAAGTAGCAACGACTTCAAATATGAAGGCAGACATTTGAGAGTATTCGCCCAAATACCCTGGTCCCCATCCATTTTGTCCCAAACCGTTGGTCGCGAGATCATATCCGGTTTTGCCCGAGGCAATCAGATAAACCAATGCGGCACCGATGGCAGCGCCAATAAATTGGGCAATCCAGTATTTGAGCATTTCAGCGCTGCTCATTCGACCCGAAATAAACGCACCTAACGATACTGCCGGGTTCACATGACAACCCGAAATTGGCCCGATGCCATAGGCCATGGCCACAATGGCCAAGCCAAATGCCGCCGCGATCCCGGCCTGTCCAATTTCTGCACCGCCAAGTACTGCTGCTCCACAGCCAAACAAAACCAGTGTGGCTGTGCCAATCAATTCTGCGATATATTTATGCATGCTTTTCCCCTTACAGGTGTTTCGATGACCCGCCCCTGATTTGACAGCTAACAATAATTTTCGAAAAGCACAATCTATTGCGCAAAAGTCTGGTCAATCGAACGAATGGCTTCCGTTTAAGCAAAGTCGCGCGTACACTTTTTTACAAACAGGGCAAAACGACTCTGTACACCATCAGGATTGAGACATGAGCCAAGCATTTTATCGCCATTTAACGGCAGAGCTGCGCGAGATTGAGGCGGCCGGACTGACCAAGTCCGAGCGAGTAATTACCTCGCACCAATCGGCTGAAATCGCCGTGGATCAAGGCGCGGGTACGCCGCAAATTGTCGTCAATTTTTGCGCCAACAACTATCTGGGTTTAGCTGATAGCCCAGCATTAGTCGAAGCGGCCAAACAAGGTCTGGACGACTGCGGGTTTGGCATGGCGTCAGTACGCTTTATTTGCGGCACCCAATCGATCCATACCGAACTGGAACGGGATTTATCCGAATTTTTCGGCAAGGAAGACAGTCTGCTCTATGTGGCCTGTTTTGATGCCAATGGCGGATTGTTCGAGCCGTTGTTTGGCCCGGAAGACGCCATTATTTCCGACAGCCTGAACCATGCGTCGATCATTGACGGCATTCGGTTGTGCAAGGCCAAGCGGTTTCGCTATGCCAATAATGACATGAACGATTTGGAAGCCAAATTGATCGAGGCCGATGCTGCTGGAGCGCGCCACAAGATCATTGCCACCGATGGGGTGTTCTCGATGGATGGGATCATTGCTGATCTGCCCGCCATTTGTGATCTGGCCAATAAATATGGCGCAATCACCATGGTGG
This sequence comes from Robiginitomaculum sp., assembly GCA_002733805.1. Taxonomy (GTDB): domain Bacteria; phylum Pseudomonadota; class Alphaproteobacteria; order Caulobacterales; family Maricaulaceae; genus Robiginitomaculum_B. Next base: position 91,048 of record NVXG01000006.1, read on the forward strand.
ATGATAGCCATGCGGTCGGTTTTATGGGTGCAGGTGGGCGCGGTACACCAGAGCATTGCGGCGTGCTGGAGCGGGTTGATATTCTGACCGGCACATTGGGCAAGGCGCTGGGCGGTGCGGCGGGTGGCTATGTCTCGGGTCGCCGTGAGGTGTTGGACATGCTGCGCCAACGCTCCCGGCCTTATTTGTTCTCCAATGCGCTGCCACCGATGCTGTGTGCGGCCGGGATCAAATCATTGGAATTGGTCCGCGATGGGGCAGAGCTTCGCAAGCAACTATTCGACAATGCCCAGCGGTTTCGAGCTGGCATGGCGACGGCCGGGTTTGAGCTGACCCCCGGTGAACATCCGATTATTCCGGTGATGCTGGGGGATGCAAAACTGGCGCAAGGCATGGCGGACAAATTGCTGGATGAAGGGATTTACGTGATCGGATTTTCGTTCCCCGTAGTGCCAAAAGGCCAAGCCCGCATCCGCACCCAGATGTCGGCGGCTCATACGTCAGAGCAAATTGATTTTGCCATTGTGGCCTTTACCAAGGTCGGCCGGGAATTGGGAGTGATCTCATGAAAGCATTAGTCAAGGCAAAGCCGGAGCCGGGTATTTGGATGCAGGACATGCCGGTGCCCAAACCCAAACATGATGAAGTGCTAATCAAGATTAAGAAAACCGCGATTTGTGGCACGGATATTCATATCTACAATTGGGATCAGTGGTCACAGGAAAACGTGCCCGTACCCCTGATCACCGGCCATGAATTCATGGGCGAGATCGTCGAGTTGGGCCAACACGTCACCCGGCACCATGTTGGCTTGCGGGTATCTGGTGAGGGCCATGTGGTTGGCGATTTATCGCGCGCGGCTCGTGAAGGCAAATGGCATTTGTCGGCGGACACCAAGGGCATTGGTGTGAACCGTGATGGGGCATTTGCTGAATATCTGGCGTTGCCCGCCTTCAACGTCGTGCCATTGCCGCCCCACGTCAGTGATGACGTGGCAGCGATATTGGACCCGTTGGGCAATGCGACCCATGCGGCGTTGACCTTTGATTTGGTCGGCGAAGACGTGCTGATCACCGGGGCCGGACCCATTGGCGCGATGGCCGGAGCCATTGCCCGCCACGCCGGGGCGCGCCATGTGGTGATCACCGACATCAACCAAACCCGGCTTGATCTGGCCGCCAATCTGGCCGATGTGCGAACGGTCAATGTCGCCAAAGAAGACTTAGCCGATGTCATGGCTGAACTGGGCATGACCGAAGGCTTTGACGTGGGTCTGGAAATGTCCGGTGCGGAGGCAGCCTTCACCCAAATGACCGATACCATGGTGATGGGCGGCAAGATCGCAATGCTCGGCATTCCACCCGGCGAAACCCAAGTCAATTGGGGAACCATCATCACCAAAGCCCTAACCATCCAAGCCATTTACGGCCGCCGCATGTTCGAAACCTGGTACAAAATGCTGGCCATGTTAGGCTCCGGCCTAAACGTCGACGGCATCATCACCGATCACTTCGCCGTGGACGACTTCCAAGCCGGATTTGACCGGATGCGTTCAGGGGAGAGCGGGAAGGTGATATTGGAGTGGTGATGCAATGACAAACGTGAATATTACGTTGGCTGCGGTTGGTCACATGCCCATGCAGTTTAACAAAGCAAAGATTCAAAAGTGGCCATCGGGTATTTTTGAAGTATCTGGCGATATCAATACTTATACATTACCGACAGATTCGGATGGACCTAGTTGGGAGTTCACAGATAAGAATTTGGAGAGGGTATTGCCAAATGATTTTGAGGGTGAGTTTTTAATCGCGATTGTAAATGTGCCTCTAGAACTCAACTGGTACTCACGACGATTAAGCAATAATCGAATTGTTTTTTCTTTTCATGAAGTAAAAGATATTTTAATCCGAGAAAATATACCGCTGGAAAACGTAATTCTTCGGCTAATGTACGCGTATTCATTGGTTTTTTTGGAGAATAACAGATCCATTCCATTAGCTACTGAGAGAACAAATTTTACGCACGATGAAACTCGCGGCTGCTTGTTTGATATGAACGGAATCAAGTCAGATATCGTGGAGTCTTGTGACAAACCGATTATCTGTTCCCCATGTGAAGATAGGATTCTGAAGGCCAGAATTTCGGTTGAAAATATCAAAAAGACCAAAAAAGAAATTTCAAAAATCAAAAAACAGACATTTTATAAAATTCTGAAATTTATTCAGATATACCCAATTCTTTCAATTCTGGTTTCGGCCATATTTGCAATAGTACTTGGTGTGTTAAGTTCACTGATTGCCACTGGAATTCTATCCAAATTCCCTTAAAACTTGGCCAACATGGAGCAAAAACTGGATCACCCGAACAAGTCGGGTGATGACAATGGGATGGTGTTGCTTGGACAAGAATTGTTCTCAACAACCAATCCGTCATTGCGGGCTTGATCCGCAATCCATCCACCCGTCGTTATTGCGTCAAGTACATGGATGGATACCGGGGCAAGCCCGGCATGACGGAGTGATGTGGAAATTCTGTTTCTGCAACCGCCTTCAACCTATCCCCAAAAACACCATCAGCGAGCGCTCCAACCTCACCATATCCTTTGATGATAACTCCCCGATTTTACGGCCCAGCCGGCCTTTATGAACGGTACTGACCTTGTCCGCCATCATTCGGGATGTGGCTTTTAGTCCGTTCTCGTCACTTGGTTCGACAGCAATGCGAAAAAGCGGGGCTTCGGTCTCATCGCTGGTGAACACACAGATGGTTATGGAGGCAAGAGCAGAAAAATGGTCGTCTTGCAAAATGACGGCCGGGCGTGGTTTGCCGGTATAGCCAGAGCCACCAGATACCGTCCATATTTCACCACGTTTCATTCAGAAATCGCGTCAATGAATTCCTGATCGGGCTGATCCAGAGCCGATGCGGCAATGGCGCGGGCTTGCAGTTTTGCTTGCTTTGCGAAGTCAGCCGACCGGGTGTCTGGCACCCATATTTGCACCGGGCGCAAACCTTTGGCCCGCATCCGTGAACGGTGTGCTTGGACTTTCTCGGCGGAAGTTTTTTTACGGTTTTGTGCAGACAATTCAGACTCCATTGGTTACATGTAACCTACTGCAAGCGGCCAAAATGTCAAGAAATTCCGTCATTGCTTAGGTGATCCGGGCAATCCAGCAAGTGTAAAAACTGGATCACCCGAACAAGTCGGGTGATGACGCTTTGGGGATATGAACACCCAAATCTGACCCATCGTCCCCAGGCGTGATCTGGGGTCCATCCTTGGCGTTGCTGCAAACAAGTTTGGGTGCAGTTGCCTTGCAAAAGAGACCGGTGGTCAATCATCTATGAAATTGACGTTTTAACCTTCGGCAGGTTGTTTTTTACTGGCGATCCAAACCAGCGCCAAAGCAATGAATGCGGGTAGTGCCTGTACAAATAATATCGAGGCTTTGGCCGTGAAGCCGCCAAAAATACCGGAGATGATCACACAGAGCAGGAAGAAAATCTTCACATCCTTGCGCCCGGCCAGCAAACCCCAGACAAGGCCTGCCGCCAAAAACCCGTTATACAAACCCTGATTAGCGGCCAAAGCAGCAGATTCTGCCGCAAATTCCGGTGTGGTGCCAAATATTTGTTGTCCCGCGGGTTTTGACCACAAAAACATCTCCAACACTAAAAACCCAAAATGACTAAAGGCAACAAAAGCAGTGCTTATCCATGCAAGAAATTTCATACCAGCCTCCAAACCGTCCAACGATTTCTATACGTCTTGGCAACGTTCTGCAATGATTGCTCATTGGCGGACTTGATCTGGGGTCTAGCGCGTGGGTAAAAGACTGGACCCCGGCCCCACCGGTCAAGCCGGAGGGTGGTCTGGGGCCGGTGATGGAATAACGTCAGGAACCCGAATGAAACAATTACGTGCCGCCGCCAAAATTGCCATGCATCAGGCCTATGCGCCGTATTCTGAGTATCAGGTCGGCGCGGCGCTTCGTACGCGCTCTGGCAAGGTGTATTCGGGGGGCAATGTGGAGAACGCAGCGTATCCGCTGGGCAATTGTGCGGAGGCCTCGGCCATTGCGGCGATGGTGTTGGCTGGCGAGCGCGAAATTGCCGAAATTTTCATTATGAGCAAGGGCAAGAAACCCGGTACGGTTTGTGGTGGTTGTCGGCAGCGTTTGGCTGAGTTTGCCGGGCCTGATATTCGGATTGATTGCGGACTGGAAAGCGGGGAAACAAACACCTATACCTTGGGCGAATTGTTGCCCCACGCCTTTGATTTGAAAGAAACCAAAGTATGAGAACTGTTATTCGCAAAGCCGTTGAATTTATCGAAAGCCGGGCCGGTCAAAAAGAACGATTGGCCCTTGTGCTGGGTTCTGGCTTGGGTGGTCTGGTTGATCTGGTCGAAGACAAGGTATCCATTCCATATTCGGACATTCCGGGTTTTCCAATCTCTACCGTAGCGTCTCATGCGGGCGAGTTGGTATTGGGCCGGATTGGCAAGATGGAAGTGGCGCTGATGGCTGGGCGCATCCACTATTATGAAGACGGAAATCCAGCCGCGATGATGGTGCCGATCGAGGTGTTATGGCATTTGGGCTGTCGGACTTTGTTGCTGACCAATGCGGCGGGTAGTGTCAACGAAGACGTGCCGCCAGCCAGCGCATCATTGATCACGGACCACATCAAT
>NVXG01000007.1 GCA_002733805.1 Robiginitomaculum sp.
TGTCATTTTTGATTGTCATTGATCTGGCCCGGCTGACAATGAAATTACAGTCCGCGCACCCTCACGCCACACAACTGCACACATAATCGACAGATAACGCACACTCAATGAAGCTTGTTGACGCTAGACAGCATGGGGACAGGCCGGTTTTGTCCCCCATGACGGAACTGCTTTTTTCACGGTTGAAAAACCCAGTGAGGTGTGAGCAAATCAGTTCGAAAATTTGGGGGAGTGATACAAATGAGCATACTGATTTATGGGGCAACAGGGTTTACCGGGCGGTTGTGTGCGCACGAAGCAGCAAAGCGAAAATTGCCGGTTGTACTGGCCGGACGCAATGCCAAAAAATTACAAAAAATTGGGGCCGATACGGGTCTGGAAACTCGCACGTTTGATCTGGCTGACACCGAAGCACTGGAGCATGCCTTAGCTGATATTTCGGTGGTGTTGCATATCGCCGGGCCGTTCTCAGCCACCGCACAATCCATGGTCAGCGCCTGTCTGCGGACCAACACTCACTATCTGGATATTACCGGCGAGATCGGGGTATTTGAGGCCCATGCGGCGCTGGATGGCGCTGCTAAAAAGGCCAAAATCATGATTCTGTCAGGAGTTGGGTTTGACGTAGTACCGAGTGATTGCCTAGCCGCCTATGTCCACCAGAAATTACCCGATGCAACAGAACTGACCTTGGGCATTACCGGCATCAGCGCCATGACCCGGGGCACCGCCAAATCTGGCGTTGAAGGCATCCGGTTTGGCACAAGGGTGCGCCGGAATGGCAAGATTGTTGAATTGTATCAACCACAACTGACCGAGCTTGATTTCGGGCAGGGGCTACGCCCGGCGGTTGGCATGTCATGGGGCGATGTGGCCACCGCGTGGCATTCCACCGGCATTGCCAATATCAGCGTGTTTTTTGAGGCCAGTCCACAATTTGAGCGCGTCGCTAAGCTGGGCAAATTTGCCCGCAAATTTCTGGGAACCCGGTTGATGCAAGGTGTCTTGAAACGCCAGATGGACAAAATCCCCGAAGGCCCAACCGAAGCGCAAATGCGTGATGGCCAGATGACTGTGATCGCCATTGCCAGCAATGCAGCCGGCAAAACGGTAAGAGCCCGCTTGCAGACACCGGAAGCTTATTCATTCACTGCAAAAATGGCGATTGATATTGCCCAGCGGGTCGTGGATGGCGCGGCCCAGCCGGGTTACCAAACCCCCTCGCTGGTGTTTGGGGCCGATTATGTCACCGGCTTTGACAGGGTCAGCCGGATGGACATCACGGACGCTTAATCGACCTCTTGGGGCAGGGTGCCAGACCAGTATATCGGTGGTTCTGATGATCCAAACAGCGCGAAATTGTCTTTCAGATATTTGCGGTAAACAGCTGGGCTGCTGGCTTGCACGGTGAGGACTGTGGACTGCACACCGCTAAGCGGGTCTGTTTTGAGTTCTTCACTACTTTGTACTCGCAGGAGAAATTTGGAAAACCCAGACAGATCATGGGTCCACGCATCAAATGGGCGGTAGGACGGGTGGTCTTTGTCCGGTTCGGCTAGATAGATCAGGTTGTCCTCAATCCGTAAGTAATAGATCAAATGATCTTTTTGCGCGCCTTTTGGATAGCACCCTTCCGGCGAGATGGAGGCCAGAAAGTAATTTTTGTACATGTGTTGCAAGGAAAAAAACCCGGCTTTCGTGTCCTCAAGTTCGAAATAACAATGACCATCCAATTCCCAGATAATTGCCTGCTGTGGATTTGGCACGAAGCCGTTGTCTTCAAAGAATGCTTGTAAATCAGCCGACAAAACGCCGCTTGGGTCGTCATCGACTTGATAGTAAATTGTGCCAGTTTGTATTGGAAAGTCAGCTTTTGTTGCAGAAATTACCTGCTCTGCGTTACTATGAATTTCATTAAAACAGGCACTTAACGTACCAACGATCAAGACGAGTTGTATCCATTTGAGCATAGGCTTTGCCTCCATCTTTCAAGATAGATCTTCTGGTCGCCCGGCGCAAATCAGGCGACTGGTGTGCGACAAATTGCAATTGCCACCAAATCCCCTTGATTTTGCCGTTTCCTTTCGTTGCATTTGTGTTTCGAACCTTGCAAGGTTAGCCCAAGACGAAATGGCAATCGGCTGGAAATGGAAAAATGACGATGAAATGGATTTGTGTAATGGCTTGTCTGCTGGTTTTGACCACCGGTTGCGCTAATGGGACTTCATTCCTTTCTGATATTGAAAATGCACCAAAATGGTTTCTGGATAAAATTCCTGAATCTGAAGCCGAAGGCTATCCGGCGGCAGCCAATACGCCGCCGCGCCCTGACGATATGATGCCGTTGGAATTCTGGGAAATTAAATTGGCTAAGTTGCAATCTGACCGCGACAAGGTTCTGGCTTCGGAGCGGGCCGAACAGGTGCCAGCTGATCAAAATTCAGAAGAATTTCTGGCCGAGAGTCTCGAGTTTTCCGATGTGGTGCGTTTTAACGAAGCGGAATACGCCGCCGAGGATGCAGCGGCCGCTGCCAAGCTGGATCAGTAATTATGTGGCCCGAACGTAATTTCTACCGAATCCAGCGATTGCCGCCCTATGTGTTTGAAACCGTCAACAAGCTAAAAGCCGAATTGCGGGCCGAGGGCGCTGACATCATTGACTTTGGCTTTGGCAATCCAGACATGGAAACGCCAAAGCATATCATCGATAAATTGGTGGAAACGGCGCGTAAACCCCGGACCAACCGCTATTCATCCTCAAGAGGTATACCGGGTTTGCGGGCGGCCTATGCGCGATATTATCAACGCCGGTTTGACGTTGATCTGGACCCGGAAACCGAGATCATTGCCACCTTGGGCTCCAAGGAAGGCTTTGCCAATTTAGCCCAGGCTATTTCCGCGCCGGGCGATGTCATTCTGGCCCCCAATCCATCCTATCCGATCCACCCGTTTGGGTTTATTATTGCCGGGGGCACCATTCGGCATATCAAGGCACTGGATGCAGAAAGCTATCTGCGATCCATTGATGAAGCGGCTCGCAATTCCAACCCGAAACCCTTGGCGGTTGTGACCTGTTTTCCAGCCAACCCGACGGCAGAAACCTGCGATCTGGGTTATTACCGCGATGTGGTCAAACTGGCTCGCAAACACGAAATGTATGTGCTGTCCGATCTGGCCTATACCGAGATTTATTTTGAAGACCCGCCGCCCTCCATTTTGCAAGTAGATGGTGCCAAGGAAATTTGCGTCGAAATGACTACCTTGTCCAAGACCTACGCAATGGCCGGGTGGCGCATTGGCTTTACCGCCGGTTCCCCGCATTTAATCAAGGCGCTGACCCGTATGAAGTCTTATCTGGATTATGGTGCTTACACGCCCATACAGGTCGCTGCCTGTGCCGCCCTGGATGGCCCGCAGGAGTGTGTTGCTGAAATCCGTAACACGTACAAGAGACGCCGTGACGTGCTGGTGGATACCTTTGGTCGGGCCGGATGGGATATTCCACCACCCAAAGCCTCAATGTTTGCTTGGGCGCCATTGCCTGAAAAGTTTGCGGAAATGGGTTCGCTCAAATTTGCGGAAACTTTGATGAAAGAAGCTCATATCGCCGTGGCACCGGGGATTGGCTTTGGTGAATATGGCGAGGGCTATGTGCGGATCGCTTTGGTCGAAAATGAACAGCGCATTCGACAAGCTGCTAGAAATATCGGGCAATTCCTGCAATCCCATGGGCAGAGCGCCAAGGGATGAGTGTTGGGCAGCCATTGCTGGGCGTTGCACAATCCCCCGGTGGGCGCCGTTGGCAATTGCGAGATGCCGACTCGAAAATTGTGGCCGATCTGGCCCGCATTCATCAATTGCCGGAAGTCTTGGCCAAGTGTCTAGTCGGGCGCGGGATTAATGCTGAAACCTGTACCGCTTATTTACAGCCGACCCTTCGCGAGCAATTTCCTGACCCTGACAGCTTTGCCGATATGGACAAAGCGGTGCAACTGATCTTGCAGGCGGTGCAAGACAATACGAAAATCACAATCTTTGCTGATTATGATGTGGATGGAGCTACATCTTCAGCCCAATTGCGCCGTTGGTTGCAGCTAGTGGGCTGCGAGGCTGGCTTGTATGTGCCTGACCGGCTGACCGAAGGCTATGGCCCGTCAGCGGGCGCATTTCAAAAGATCAAGGATGATGGTGCCCAATTGGTAATCACGGTTGATTGCGGTGCGGTTTCACACGATGCAATTGCCGCAGGTAAAGAACTCGGCCTACAAATCATCGTGCTGGATCACCATTTGATGATTCCGGGCGCCATGCCGATTGCCGATGCGCTGGTTAATCCGAACCGAGTCGATGATGGATCGGGTTGTGGGTATCTGGCCGCCGCCGGTCTGGTTTTTGTATTGCTGGCCGCTCTAAACCGCGCAGCGCGCGCGGGGGGCTTGTTTGCGGGGCGGTCAGAGCCAAACCTGCTGGATCTGGTTGATCTGGCTGCTTTGGGTACGGTTTGCGATGTGGCCAGCCTGATCGGCTTTAATCGGGTGTTGGTGGCACAGGGCTTAAAAGCCATGGGGAAGCTGCACAATCCGGGCTTAAGCGCCTTGGCCGAAGCTGGGAATGTCGAGCCCCCATTTTCAACCTATCATGCCGGGTTTGTATTTGGGCCACGGATCAATGCAGGGGGCCGCATTGGGAAATCCGATCTTGGCGCAACCTTGTTGGCCAGCGATGATCCGGGTGAGTGTAGCCAAATTGCCGCCGAACTGGATATCCTCAATCTGGAACGCAAAGAGATTGAAAGCCAAGTGCAGGAAGAAGCGGAACATCTGGCCGCGACCACCCAAGCCGATGCGCCGGTTCTGGTCGTGGCCGGGGCAGGGTGGCATCCGGGGGTTATCGGCATTGTGGCCGGTCGCCTGAAGGACAAATTCAATCGCCCGACGGTGGTCATCGCACTGGACGAGCAGGGGATCGGCCATGGCTCCGGTCGTTCGGTCAGCGGGGTTAATCTGGGCGAGGCTTTTTCACGCGCCGTTGCTTCTGGGGCTTTGATTAAAGGGGGCGGTCATGCCATGGCCGGGGGCTTGAGCCTGTCAGCCGACAAAGTGGACACTTTTCGGGACTTTTTGATCAATGATATTGGCGCAGCTTCGATCGCAGCCGGTCAGCAAAAAATACTGAAAGTCGATGCAATAGCCGGTTTGCACGGGGCTGATCTGGCTCTGGCCCAGCAATTGGCACGGGCCGAACCTTTCGGGATGGGTAATCCTGAGCCGGTATTGGCCTTTTCTGATGTTTATATCGCCTACGCGCAGGAACTACGCGGCGGTCATATCCGCTGCCGTCTGGAGAGTGAGTTGGGTGATGCCAGCCTGTCGGCCATTTGTTTTCGGGCCGAGGATCGGGGGTTGCAGGACATATTGCTGAACCGCTCCGGACAGGCTTGTCATGTGGCCGGAAAGCTGCGGGTAGATCGCTGGAAAGGGCGCGAAAAGGTGAGCTTTCAGATCGAAGATGTCGCACCAGCCGGATAGGGACATCAAGGTATTTCAGAAAATCTGCAATTAGCGGCGTACAAGGACTTGCGTTTCTTTGAATCACTGGATAATAGTTCGCGCCACGATTGATGTGGGCCCTTCGTCTATCGGTTAGGACGCCAGGTTTTCAACCTGGAAAGAGGGGTTCGATTCCCCTAGGGCCTACCATTCGTGTAAAAACCCAATAAAATCAATGTGTTATGGCGTATTTGAAAATTCATTTTCAACACTTTTTTCAACATTGATTTGCCATTGGTTTTCTCATTAGACTGAATGTGAATAGGCGCTTGCAGAATTTGTGTATCGACACACATTCTGGCGATGGCCATCCCACATTTTTACAGGGTAAGAATGCCAAATTATGTTGCACAGCGTACAAAAGGTGATGTGCCCGCGCTGTCTTCACTTCTGGATACAAAGCCTTACGGCGCTCTTGATCAAAATTGATCATCAGAACCTGTATTTGTACGAGGTGGTCAACCGCTTGGCTTTCAAACCACTTTTTCCGTGCGCAGGCCAAGCGGAGAAACCCATTGGAACAGAAACAACGGGCATACATAGACGAAGCCAATCGCTCAGTTCTAAAGCCTTACAGATAAAAGGGGGCAATGTGACCATTGCCCCCCTCACAAAGTGTTTTGCTTTATTTGGTTTTGGCTGGTGGCGGCAGGTGTGCGTGGGCAAGGTCCTGACTGTCACGGGCAATATGCGAGACCCAGTCTTTCATCACCTTTTCGGCGGCTTCCTTGCCACCTTCCTGTTTGGCCAAGGCTTCCATGAATGCCGCGCCTTGAGGAGAATCCGAATATTCTAGAGTCCCGTAGCCTTCTTCAAGGACAATGTAGACCGTAGAATCCCAAGGTCCGGAATCCCAGTCCAAAGCGACGAATTCTTTATCCATGGACCGGACAGCAGGCGCGATTTTGTCATAAAGAATTTCCCATGCGGCATCATTATGGCCAGGTTTGAAGTCAAAGTTCACCACCCGATAATACGAGACATTTTCGCGTTTTTTGAGAGCATCCTGTGCTGTTGCCGAAACCGGCAGCAAGAGTGCGCCAGAAACGATTGCTGTGGTAATAGCTAGTGGTATGCGTTTGTACATATCAAAACTCCTATGAAACGATACTGGTTTATAAAATAGGGACAGCAAACAAATATGCATAAAGCTCAAAAAATAAGCAAAATTCCCCCCAGAATGTCGGTAAGGTATTACTACACAAAAACTAAGTCAATCAGACCTCATTGAGGTGCGCCTAGACTTGTAGACACCTTGCTTGGTAAAAATGCTGAATTTTGTCACCCAGTGTGCAATCTACGAAATGCGCTATCCAATACCTGAGGATTGATGTGCCCTTTGATTTATAGTTGCCTTGCAACATATGAAAACGAGCCGCATATTTTGATGCCAATTGGCATTAATACTGACGCTATGCCTTGAAGTGTTCAAGGATCGTCCATCCCCCAACGAGTATAAATCCTATACCTGCGAAAAGCTTGAGCGGCATCATTTCCAAATATTTACTAGCGAATGTACCAAGAAGTACTGCGATGGCGGTTGAAACAATCAGAGCCGACGATGCCATCATATTGTAGAATTATCTGTATCAATTGAAACCGTCTTGCCAGAATATAAAGTTACGTTTCTGGCACCAAGTCTTCCTCGGTCATGCGGCTCTGCCCAATCATTTGATGGCATTTCAGCCACAATATCTTCTCCCGAATAATTACTCAGGTGAATGGCTTCCATGTTGATGGTTTGCGTAACACCATCCCATGCGTATAAATCTCGTGCGTAGGCCCATAAATTTCGGTAATCGACCAAGCGGTGGCGAGAACATCGGCTATGGATAAAATAATCAATATCAAAACGGAGCAGTGTGGGAAATAAACGCCAATCTGCTTCTGTGATACTCGCCCCCATTAAATATCTATTGGTGGCCAAGTGCTCCTCCAACTCGTCAAGCATATCAAAGACTTGTGTGACGGCAATCTGGTGGGCCGATTGACTTTGTGCAAACCTCGCGCGGTATACGCCATTGGACAGTTTTTTGTAGATTCTGTCGTTAATACTATCAATTTCATCAACTAACGCCTCCGGAACTAGTGTAAAGTCGGCCTGAGATACAGAAGAAGAATTTGCTGTCTTAACTGAGTTGAAAGCCCGCATAATTTTTGAAGATTCATTGCTAACAATCTTCTGTTCCTGACTATCCCACAGCACTGGCACTGTTGGGCGGCCCGTATGAGAGCGGTCGTTTAATGTGTAAAGTTGGTGCAGATGGACGATGTTTATATCGGTACCCGGCACCGACCATGACTTGCCAAAGTTAGCGGGATAACCCTCAACTCTTTTGCCGCCTGTCATGTGTAGGGGTATGTAATTTTCCAACCCCTTCAATTGACGTATTAGCATAGCTCTATGCGACCAAGGGCAAGACCAGGAGGCAATTAAATGGAACCTGCCGGGATGCTCTGAGATTGCCTTGATTATGTGATCACTTATTTCACCATTATGGACGCTCGTTTGACGAACATATTTTCCATTTTTAATAATTTGATCAATTTCGCTCCAAACACCAGCAATTAACATAGCCATGAGGATTACCTTCGCTGTTAAATATGGCGAGATTGTATAGAAATTCTCGTTGACATAAAAGGAAAGTAAATTCATAAATGTGTGACTTTATTAGACATATTAAGGTGATTTTATGAGGCGACTTCCCCCGCTAAACGCTCTACGAGCCTTTGAGGCCACAGCGCGGCTCAATGGCGTACAAAAAGCCAGTGAGGAGCTGCACGTCACTCATGGTGCAATAAGCCGCCACGTCAAACAATTGGAAGAGTGGCTAGGGATAACGCTTTTCGATCGCAGCCGCCGTTCCCTTATGCTGAATGCGACAGGACGGACATATCTGCACAGCATTTCTTCTGCGCTAAATCTAATTCAGGAGGGTACAGCCAATTTACAGCAGTACAAACCATCCAATACGCTGGGGATCGTGACAACGCATTCAATAGCAACCAAATGGTTATTGGCAAAGTTGCCGGATTTTTACAAACAGTATCCTAAAATTGAAGTGTGGCTATCAATGGAGCAGTCGCTCACCGATTTTGGGGAAAACACCGTAGATGTTGGCTTAAGAATGGGAACTGGTCCTTGGGCAGACGTAGAGTGCATACCATTAATGCGAGACCGGCTCATTACAGTCTGTAGTTCGCAATTATTAGAGCGGGGACAACCCTTAAATCAGCCCGAAGACCTTGCTGCCTATACTTTGCTTCACGATCAGGCGCCTTCCATGCAATGGAGTCGCTGGTTTATAGAAAATAATGTTACTTCAATTGATTATTCAAACGGTCCCCGGTTTTCCAGTTCCGATATTCTAATAAAGGCTGCCATGAGTGGTCAGGGCGTGGCGTTAGTGAATGAAGTATTGGCGGCAGAAGATTTAGCGCAGGGTAATTTGGTTCAACCGCTACTTCAATCTGTCGACTTGGGTGATTTTTTCTGGTTAATTTTACCACCGGGTCGCCAATTGAATTCAAAGGTGAAATACTTCAGTGAATGGATAAAAACTATGGTATAGTAATATTTTATTACGTTAGATTATCTCACATATATGTGCTTTTATTGTCCTTTTATGTCCGCCAATAAAAGCCTAATTTACAAGAAGCCTAAATCGTCATGAAAATGGTGATTTAGGCTTATTTGACACTGGATTAAAAATCTAATTTTAGGACATTTTGATGCTTCACATCGGCAAAACTTTGAGTCTTATCGTATCACTTATCTTGATGTCGCTGGTTACATCTCCTCCCTTGTTAAGTGCCGAATTACCACATGCCATCCAATGGAATAATATTTCGACAGATGAAATCGCTGACATTCCCTTCAAAACGGTTGATCCTGATGTTTTAAAAAGCGCCTTTGAGAAAAGAGGGTTTGTATCCACCCCCTTAAATTATGACGATCCGAACGGACGCCAGATAAATATATTCTATCGTTTGATGCCCTCTCACGGTTCAACCAGCGCCGATTTAAATAAACCGATTTTGGTGGTGATGAATGGTGGCCCAGGCTCTGCCTCCAGTGGTTATAGAGCTCTTGACCATAATTATCAGGACCCCCAGGCGGTGGATGCTTTTTCTGAATTAGCAAAATACTTCCGCATTCTGGCGGTGGACCAGCGCGGAACGGGTCAGTCTATGCCTTTAGATTTGGACAACCCAAAGCTATCGCAAAAAATTATAGCCCGTTATTTTGATGCGGATGAGCATGCCAGAGACCATGGGGCAGTGATTGCCGCTGTGATCCCAAAAGATGAGAAATTTTTTATTCTGGCGAGAAGTTATGGCGGGCTTATAGGATTTCAATATCTTACCCTTGAGGGAGAGCTGAGAGTGCCTGCCGGAATGGTGATGTCCAGTGCGATGCAGCCGCATATGGATTCTGTTCAAGTGTTTGCCAAACGCCGCGAGAAACAACTTGATCTAAACCGTCGCCTCCTAGCTTCTAATTCTGACATCAAAAATAAAATTGATCGTTTGCGCCTGCATCTCGACTCTCTTGGTATTGATTCCAATAATGTGCACAGGTTGTGGCACTATTTGGGCAAAGATCTCGGTTGGGAACAAAAGTTAGCCAATCAGATAGATGTTTTGCTTGATATCCGTTCCCCGGAAATTATGAAATCTAATCTTCAGGATGGAACATCCAGTACGGTAAACTTACTGAACTATGTCCTGTCCAGTGCGGCACTAACCCCCGGGTTTACGGACCGGACAATGACCATTGAAACATCCCGGATGATACCATTTGAAAACTGGATGTTGGATGAAAACTGGACCTTGAATCAGATCGGCAAAGATGGCAGTTGGCGAGAAAAATTTATCAATGCCGTAGATGATAATCAGCCACCAGCGACCGCGATACCCTCCGTAAGTGAAATCAGAGAGGCTCTGAGCCATCATCATATACTTTTCACTTTTGGCCGTTCCGATGCTTTTTTATCTCAAGAAAGACAGTTACAAAACGCCAAGCGGTTCGAGACTGCCAACCAAACACAGTTTCACGTATTTGAAGGGGGGCACGGGGCATCATTCTCTGAAGAGGGCGCAAGGACTGTATGGCAATGGGCACGCACTTTACTCAAGGGTAATTCAAGCCTGACCAATAATGAGTAAATGACCGGAAACCGAAGACCTGAGTCGGTGATAACAAAGGTTCCTCTAAGCCGACTACTCTTGTAAAAACCAATAAAAAAATGGTTGGTGTGTTTAAAAAAGTTCTTTTCAAGAGGCTTCCAGTCGTTGAAAAATATCTTGTGGTGTCAAAGGTGCCGGTGACTTTGGAGCCAACATGCCTTTTCCAACACTATTTCCAGCAAAAAACTGCACACCTGCACGCTTCAGGATTAAAATTTGATGGCGATGATTAACGCCCGTAATATACACGCATGCGTTCATTTTTTTTGCTTCTAAGCAGAAGGCAGAAATGGAAGTAATATTTTTTGAGTTCAGCTTTTGATCTGAACCAACAAATTGTTTTAGATCGAAGCCAAATAAGTGAACTTTGCACCCGTGAAAGGATGATAAATTAATTGATGAGTCCAAATTGTGGATCAAAATCCTACTGCATAATTTGTCAAAGTATCGAATATATTCGACCAATTTGAATTCTGGAGTACCAGCCGGTATTCTATCTATGCAAACCATAAAGCATTTTCTGAATTTCTCCGGTACTTTTGCAAGTTGGGAAATGTAACTATTCCGGCTTTTGGGGTGGGCAAGTGTCTCAAAGGATACCGTCACCGAAATTACGACAATCTCGCCATCCTTTAGCAGGGACGAAAAATCTTCTTGTGCCTTCAGCAGCATCTGAAAGTCCAATTTCCGTATATCATCGGATGATATATCATTTGGCAGTGCATCACGTTCCTCGCGGGAAATTTCGTCGATTATATTGTGAGGATGCAGTGTGTAACTTGTAATTCTATTTGAAAGAGAGTCCCAAATAGGATGATATGCAAAAGTGATGTCATGTATTGGGTCTAAGTTTAATTGCGTACTTTTATGAGCTGGTGGTAGAGCAAAGACCAACGGAGTCGTCTTATTCGTTTTAGTGCCTTCTTTCTCTTCGCTACTCATTTCGATTACTGAATTGCTTATTTTCTGATCAGACAAACGGTTATAGTTGGAATTGATTTTAATGTTTTTGAGGTGTTTTTTTCCCAGAAAAAACTCAAGAATTCCCTCTCCCAATTCCTTGACCTGAAGGCACCCATCTTTTTCTGTCGTGTTAGCTAGAATCACTAAAAATCCATCACTTGACTGGATGATTATATCGTTACTTGATATGCGTTTTCCTAGAAAAGATTCACCAGCCGTAAAAATATCATCCCGCATGGCAGGCCATGATTTACCAACAGCATGTTTGATCATTTGCAAATTTATAAATTGCAAACGGGCAACACCGACCAAGCCATCATCAGAAACCAAAGATCGTATTTTTTTCAATTTAACGATAGAAATGTTCATTTTTGCACCGGTTCATTTGTGCGGTCAATTAAGTTTAAATAACCATGCTATTGGTAATGTTAAGGGGCGTATAATCGTAGAACTTTTAAATTGCGACATATTTACGCACCAGAACAAAAGATTGCCAAAGTAACGGTTTCCCAAAAAAAACATATATTTGAATACCCCGATGGGGCGAGTTTTTCGCCCGATTTTGTGCTCGTTCTTGCGCCGGTTTCAAAAAACCGGTAGGTTATTGCCGTTGCGGACCGTTGCTGATGTGCAGTACTGGCAGCTGTGACAAGAGTGGGGGAAGTAATGGGTATTCTTAAATTTTTATTTCGCGAGGGGTCGTCATTTATTTTTGGCGCCTTTATCGTATTGTTCGCAATGCGGTTTTTTTCGTATTACGCTTGGCCGGAAGACGCGTTGGGCATGTTTGCATTTAGTGCATTTTGTATGGCTTACTTGGCCATGCAAATGGGATTGGCCGCCTTTGCCAAGGTCGGCCATGATGGTCCGGTTGTTGACTTGTTTCTATCCATAATTCCGCTAATCGCGCTGATTGTGATTGCGGTTTTGCAGATTGTTGAAGAAATTCCGCTATCCATGTTTCAAATGTATGCATTGGGTTTGGCTGCCATCGTTGTGTTGATGGACATTACCTTTAATACGCTGATCTTGTTCAAAATGAATCGATTGGCTAATGATTATGTGCAAATGAAATAAGCAGCTTGGGAGCTTATTTCCTGAAGAATTGGTTCAACTGAATCAAGACTTCAGAGAAAGCACATAGCCAGTATTGGGCGAAACTTGCCCGGCCATGATTTCGGCAAACATTCGCTTTGCGTCTGTTTTGCCGGAGCCATGGGTGATCTTCAACCAATCCATATCCGTACTGGCCCAATCCTGTAGAGCTGTTCCGATTTTGCTTTGCAGGGCTGCGCCACCCCATTCTTTGCGCCGTTTTAAGGCTTGATCTGGTGCGAAGAAGAAGATGGGTTTGGCTCCCGGCATCGGACCGGGGTCTTCGAATTTATCCCAATGGCTGATCCCGACGGCACAGCTATAGACCAGTGCGTCACCCAAATGTTCGTGCAATGCCCGTTTGACCTGCGCGTTGCCTGCCATGTCTATGTAAACAGATTTTTGCTTGGGTATTTGGCCAAGTTCGTCATAGCTATACACCTGATCGCAATCACCGATCTTTTGTACAAAGTCTTTGTTGCCGGCTGAGGTCAGCCCGATAATATTTGGTTTATTGCCTCCGCTTTGGGCAAACAGTCGGGCCACGCCCATGGCCGTTTTGCTGGACGCACTGCCCAAAATAACATTCTTGGCCCCAAAACGATCATTATCCTCAAAAAAATCATGTAACAAAAACGAAGTGGCAAACAGCGGTTGGAACAACATCTGTATGTCTTCGGCCGCAGGAGGCAGCGCTGCCTTCTGAACGCGTAAATAATCATTATAGATCGGGGGGAGATCGACCCGGTGCGCGGTGGTATCTACAAAGCTGTTTGGCTTTACCTTGCCCGGTTGGAAAATCACATGGCTGGCAAATGGCAAAAACCCGTAAATGCGCTCGCCGACTTTGATTTGTGGGTGGTTTGACGCAAGTACGTTGGCAAATCCCCACACAGGGACCAAGCCCCACGGCTCGGCCACCGGAAAAAATTTCCAATACCCGATTACGTCACCAGTAGCGGCATAGGAAATGTTGTTGGCGGTGAGTGCAAACCGATCGATGGACAGCAATATCTCGCCTTCATCCAGATTGTGCGGGAGCTCGATGTCGACAAATCGGCTTTTTCGAATATCGGTCCGGTCCAATTGAAATTGTACAGCTTGCAACTTGTTCTCCTAGATTTTGGTACGCATTGGGCAACACTATAAGGCATAACCCACTGCAATGGCGCAATAAATAAAATTTTAGGACTTTGGCTTCGCCTTTAGCAAGAAAATATGTTACCAATTGCGCCTGTATGGAGAGGGTAGAGTTGTGGCGGACGAGCAAGAGGTCGAAGTCAAGGGACGGATCAAATGGTTTGACGCAGGTAAAGGGTATGGGTTTATCGAGCCAGATGAAGTCGGCGACGATATCATGTTGCACATTTCCACCTTGCGTCAGTATAGCCCGGATTCACCTCTAGAAGGCGATCGAATTACCTGCACGGCCGTGCGTGGCGCTAAGGGGCTGCACGCCCTTGAAATTCTGGATTTCCTGCACGAAGCCCCAAAGCCTATGCCATTCGATGATGGTGAAGACGAAACCAGTTATAAACCGGCTATTGTCAAATGGTTTAACCGCATCAAGGGGTACGGGTTCGTCAACCTCGAAGATGGCGAAAAGGACATGTTTGTTCATGCGGAGGTGTTAAGTCAGGCTGGCTTGGTCGACATTATCATTGACCAAAGGGTGCTGGTTCAAATCGAAAAAGGCCCCAAGGGTTATAACGTAACCAAAATCAGATTGCCTCAAGCCGAATAACGCGCCTGCCATTTCACCGACTTACCCGGCTATTGCAACCTTGCGATTTACTGCTTTGCAGGGTAGGGGAAGGTATGAAAACATTCCTCTTTACGCTGATCGTATTTTTGCTGCCAAGCGGTTATGCCATTGCTGATGGCGTGCTCGTTGATTTTGGCGCTTTGCAACCCCTTGAGATCGTCAGTGCTGAACAAACCATTCGGTTGGCGGTTGAATTTGCTGATGATCCGATTGAGCGAGCGCAAGGCCTGATGCACCGGGAGAAAATGGCCGATGATCATGGCATGTTATTTGATTTTGATCGGCGCAGCACGGTCAATATGTGGATGAAAAATACCTTGATTCCACTGGACATGATATTTTTAAGTAAAACCGGCCGGGTGGTAACCATTGCTCGCAATGCCAAACCCGGATCTTTGCGCCGAATATCATCTGGCGTGCCAGTTTCGGGGGTTTTGGAGGTCAATGCTGGCATGGCGCGCAAATGGAATATCAGACGTGGCGATATGGTGCAGCACGCCATGTTTGGGCAGATGTTGGTTTCGGTTGTTGAGACGATTGATCCGCCAGAGGTGCAAGAACAGCAAGTGGCTGCCGCGCCGCAAAAATCTGAATAAAAAATTCCAATTGCTGAAATTGGGGCTTGTAAACCCGTCGAAAGCGCATACAACCACTTTCCGTTCGGGGAGTGGCGCAGCCTGGTAGCGCATCTGGTTTGGGACCAGAGGGTCGCAGGTTCAAATCCTGTCTCCCCGACCATTTCATTTCATTGAAATATGGCAAGTTCTGAACCAATCAGCGCTTTGCCATTTGGTATGTTGCGGGAAAGCCGCTAACCTGCAGGGCAATAGATTCGAGCAAATCATCTGTACCCAGTATTTCTTGGATCGGTTTTATAACTGCCGATTGGCAACTGCCCCAATATGAGGTGATTCATATGCCCGCCCTGATTTACCAACCAGACCGAAATGCCATGCAATCCGGCCGGGCCAAAATGAAAAACTGGATACTGGAATTTGATCCAACCCAGGCCCGCAACATTGATCCGTTGACCGGCTGGACCAGTTCCGGTGACATGCAGGCGCAGGTAAAAATGAAGTTTCCTTCGTGCCGGCATGCCAAAAGATATGCGGAACGCCACGGCATCGAATATCGAGTAGTTGATAAACCGGACAGAGTTCGGCAATCCAAAAGCTATTCTGATAATTTTTCCACAGATCGACGGCAGTCTTGGACCCATTAAGTCGGGTTGGTCTTGTTGTTCTCGGTGCAATGCCAGTTTATTTCGACGTTCAGTAAAATGATGGTTTTACCTAGCGTAAAACCGCGCTAGATACTGCCCAACATCAAATGGCCCCGTAGCTCAGCTGGATAGAGCACCGGACTTCTAATCCGACGGTCGCACGTTCGAATCGTGCCGGGGTCACCATTTTTCACACAAAATCACCTGGCACCGCAGGTTTTGCCTAATTTAGCGGCATGACAAGGCGCAAAGCCCTCGTTAAACTCGCCGCAAGGGTCCCAAAGGACTCGGCACCGGAGTCGAATGAACTACGGGCAAAACAATTTGAGGGGGAGATCATGGCCGGAAAACCTAAAGATGACATGGAACAGGCGGCAATGGACAGCTCGTCGGCGCTGAACCCGATTGTTGGTGTGTCGCGAGAAGAGTTGTTACGTTCGGTTGCTGGATTGTTGCGCTCGACCATGACCAGCCCGATGATTACGGCTAGGCACGTGGGAAACTTGGGCAAAGAAACCCTGAAAATTATTACGGGAAGGTCCGAATTGGCACCGCACCCCAAAGACCGGCGGTTTAAGGACCCAACCTGGAAAACCAATCCATTTTACCGGGCTGGTCTGCAATACTGGATGGCATGGGGCCAGACAATTGATGAGTGGGCTGGTGATTTGCGGATGGGCGAATTGGAGCGAGCCCGCGCCAAATTTGTTTTGGGTATGATCACCGATGCCGTTGCACCGACCAATACTCTGTTAGGAAACCCGGCAGCGGTAAAGCAGGCTTATAGTACCGGTGGCGCGTCCTTGATGCGCGGTTTGAAAAACGTCTATTCGGATATGACTACCAATGGTGGCATGCCGTCCCAAGTAGACAAACGACCGTTTGAAGTCGGCAAAAATCTGGCCACGACCAAAGGTGCTGTGGTGTTTCGCAACGAATTGCTGGAATTGATCCAGTACATTCCCTTGACGGAAAACGTCAGCAAAATCCCGCTTTTGCAAATTCCGCCACAAATCAACAAGTTTTATGTGGCTGACCTTACGCCGGATAAAAGCATTATCCGGTTTTTACTGTCGCAAGGTATCCAATTGTTTGTCATTTCATGGCGCAATCCAACGGCAGAGCACGCCAATTGGGGATTGGCCCAGTATGTTGATGCGGTGGAAGAAGCCAGCGATGCGGTCATGAAAATCACCGAGCAAAAACGGATCAATGTAACGGCAGCCTGTTCAGGTGGTACCACCGCGACCTGTTTTGTCAGCGCCATGGCCGCCAGAAAAGACAAACGTGTCAACGCCTTTACCTTGCAGGTTTGCGTGTTGGATCCGGAGCCGACTGACTCAGAAGTCGGCGTTTTGGTCTCTCAGCGAGGTATCGAGATTGCGCGGCGAGCGTCCAAGCGCAAAGGTATATTGGCCGGCGATGATCTGGCCAAGGTGTTCGCATGGTTGCGACCCAATGATTTGATCTGGAACTATGTGGTCAATAACTATCTGTTGGGCGAAGATCCGCCGCCCTTTGACGTGTTGTACTGGAATAATGACACCACAAATCTACCCGCAGCGCTGCATTCGGATTATCTGGATATCTATGACCTGAAACCGTTCAAGGCATCGGGCGACAAAATGTTTGCCGGGCACCATCTGGATATGAGCAAAATAACCCAAGATATGTTCATTGTGGCTGGGGCAACTGACCATATCACGCCTTGGAAGGCCTGTTATCGGACCATTGGTTTGCTCGGTAGTCGCAATATCAAATTTGTGTTGTCAAACTCTGGTCATATCCAGTCTCTGATCAACCCACCGGGTAACCCAAAGGCGAAGTATTTTACCGCCGACAAGCTACCCAAAACAGCCGATGAATGGGTGGCAGGTGCGACCGAGCAGCCAGGAAGCTGGTGGACCGAATGGAGTGCTTGGTTGATCCAGCGTTCTGGCGACGAGAAAAAAGCACCAGCGAAAATGGGAAACAAGGAATTCCCGCCCATGCTGGAAGCGCCCGGCTCCTACGTATTTGAATAAGAACAGAACGAGAGGTATTTGTACGCGATGTCTTTAGGCGAAAAACGATATCCTGAAATCCGCTATCCAGAACTGGGCGGCTATAAAATCCGAACAGCTCGATGGATAGGAACAGGTGAAGATAATGTCAGACCATTGTTGTTTTTCAATGGTATAGGTGCCAATCTTGAACTGGCAGCGCCCTTGGGCGAAGCCTTCACGCGACGCGATATTGTGACGTTTGATATTCCCGGTGTGGGGCGTTCTCCCGCACCAATGCTCCCCTATCGGCCATGGCAAATGGCCCGGTTGGCCCGCAGAATGATGGACCATTATGGGTATAACCAAATGGATGTCATGGGGGTCAGTTGGGGCGGTGCGTTGGCGCAACAATTTGCATTTCAGTATCAAAAACGAGTGGGAAAACTAGTTCTGGCCGCGACTTCGCCGGGCATTACCATGGTGCCAGGTAAATGGGCCTCTTTGTCCAAAATGACCAACCCGCGACGATACATTGATCCCGACTATATGCGCCGGAATTTCCAAACCTTGTATGGAGATGAATCGGGTAAAGCCGATAAGCATATTTTGAACCTGATGCCACCGCATCCGCGTGGTTATCTCTATCAGATGTTGGCATTTTCTGGCTGGTCCAGCTTGCCGTTCTTACCCTTCTTGAAAATCCCCACCCTGATCATGGCTGGGGACAAAGACAGCATCGTGCCATTGGCCAATGCCAAATTACTCAAAATGGCGCTGAAATACCCGGAATTGTACGTGGTCAAAGGCGGGGGGCACTTGTTTATGGTGTCTCGGGCCCGCGAAATCGTTCCGGTTATGCGTGAGTTTTTCGATCGCACCGATGCGTTACGTGAGCCAGAACGGTTTCGTGCGGCGCACCATGCGCAACCTGATCGTGAAACGCCGGGTTCGGCTCAGGCTACGGCTACTTAGCGCAAATAGGACGCGCCATTCACATCAAACGTAGCGCCAGTGGCTGATTTGCAGGTTCCCGAGAGCAGAAATGCCGTCAATTCGGCAATTTCTTTCGGTTCGGCGAATTGCCCCAATGGGGTTTCTGCCATCGCTGCATCTCGGATGCTGCCGGGCAATGGTGCCATATCTGTTTCGATCCATCCCGGTGCAATGGCATAGGCGGTAACGCCGTGCGTGGCAGCTCCCTTGGCCAAGGTCCGGGTTAAAGCCAGCAAACCGCCTTTGGAGGCTGCATAGGCGGCGAAATCCATTTTATCGCCCCGTTGTCCGGCCCGACTGGCAATGTTGATGATCTGCCCGCCGCCTGTTTTGGTAAAATCCGCAATGGCGGCACGGCATAAATCGGCTGGCGCTTGCAAATTGATGGCCAGTGTGCGGCTCCAACCATCTTGCCAGCCATCTTCTTCGTCCGAAAAAGATACGGGGGTCGCAATTGCCGCATTGTTCACCAACCCATTCAGTTCTGGCAGCATTTCTCGTGCTTTGGCCCAAAGCTTGGAGCCGGCGCCTTTGCTCGATAAATCCAGCGCAATGGATCCGGCGACTGCCGGGCCTAATTCTTCGCGTAAAACATCCATGGCTTGATGATTCTGGCCATAATGCAGGACCAGACTTGCCCCTTTTTGAGCGCAGACGCGGGCAATTTCCCGGCCCAGCCCGCGTGAGGCCCCGGTGATTAAAACCCGTAAATGACGTAAATTGGACAATCGGCTCTCCTGTTGGTCGGCAAATGTGCCGTATTGCGATCAATAAGCAACTGGATTATGCCTGATCGAACCACTTTCAACAAAAGCATTTGATCGGAACACTCAATTGTCCAACCAACAAGAACCCTTACAGCATAAACAAAACAATGAATTGCTAGTCTTTTTGGCCAAGCATCTGATTTTTGGCTTGCTTGCCGGTGAAATTACTTTGGCGGCGCTTTTGTTTCTGGACATTGGTGGATTGCGGTCGCTGATCTGGCAGTCAGACTCGCGCAATATCGCCCTTTTTATGCTGATTTTGTTTTTTGCGCTGACCTTTGGTTCGCTCGGCATGGGGTCTGGGGTGATCAGTCTGGTTGGAAAAGGTGGGCGAGACCAGGATATGAATCCCGATGAATAGGTTTCTTTACCCATAGCAATTTCACTCTGACCAAGAATTCATTTGGTGATCGGGTCAAACAAGGTGATTGTGCTGGCTCCATTTGGTACCAGACAGGAACCACCCCGCATGCCCACCTCAAAGGCTCCTTCTTCGACATCATCGGGTTATCGGACGCTGGTTTTGGGCACGCTTACGGTAATCTACACATTTAGTTTTGTAGACCGGCTGGTATTCAGCATCCTGCAAGAGGATATCAAGGCTGATCTGGGTTTGAGTGACTTGCAGGTTGGCATGGTCAGCGGGCTGGCTTTTGCGCTGTTTTATGCCCTGATGGGGCTACCTATCGCTTGGGCTGCGGATCGATATAACCGGGTGAATATAATCACCGCATCTTTGGCGTTGTGGAGTGTGTTTACTGTTGCCTGTGGCGCGGCTGGGAGTTTTTGGCAGTTATTTCTGGCCCGGGTCGGGGTTGGTTTTGGCGAAGCGGGTTGTACGCCGCCATCTCACTCGTTGTTATCCGATTATTATCAACCTGAAGAGCGAGCCGGGGCCTTGGCGATCTACTCGCTGGGTATTCCTATCGGTGCATTGATCGGCTTGGTGGCCGGGGGCTGGCTGGTTCAGACCTTTAACTGGCAAACCGCCTTTTTGGTGGTGGGTTTGCCGGGCGTGTTTGTCGCGATCATCGCCCGAATGTGGTTGAAAGAGCCAAAGCGCGGGCAGCTTGAAAAAATGCCCGTAAAAAGCATGGCCATGGCTGAGGTTATTGGGGAACTTCGGGGCAAAACTACCTTTTGGTGGATTGCCTTTGCATCTTCCGTATTGAGTTTTGGCGGCTATGCCTTGAACGCATGGATGGTACCGCATTTTGAACGGACGTTCGAGCTGTCCAAAATCGAAGTGGCGATCAGTTTTGGTATGGCTGGCCTGATCCCGACCATGCTGGGCACCTATTTCGGAGGATGGATCACCGATCGTCTGGGGCGGCGGGATATTCGCTGGTATGGCTGGGTTCCGGCCATTGCTGCTTTGGTCATGGGGCCGACTTTCTTTTTGGCTTTGCAGATGACCCGGATCGAGTTTTTGTTGATGATCTGGTTGGTGCCGGCATTTGCGGCAGGCGTGTGGTTTGCTCCGGCGTCTGCAATGGTTCAGAACATTGTCGCGCCCGGAATGCGAGCCATTGCGGTCGCGGTTTCCTTGTTCATTAGCAATATGATTGGGTTGGGATTGGGGCCAATGATGACTGGTGCGATCAGCGCCCACTTAACGTTGCCCGATGGCTCCAACCAGGCGGCGGCGTTACAATCAGCCCTGTCGATTATCGTCTGGATTTATCCAATTGGTGCCATATTCTATTTTCTTGCCATGCGAACTTTGCCGCGTGACTGGATCAAGGAGTAGATCAGCTAATATTTTGGGGCTTATTTAGCCTTGGTCGGTGCAACCAACGCCGCCAGAGCCAACCCAAGCGCGAGATAACACCAGCCACAATGTCCGTAGAGGACCAAGGCATTGCTCCCAGCTAGCGGCTCAACTTGCCCACCAAGGCAGATTCTCACATGGGCCAGCGGGTCGCCGTAAATGACCGCCATTGAAAAGATTGATCCAAAAAACGAAATGATGGCGGCGAGAAACAACCCACCTTTTGCGTGAGCATCGAGCCACTGCAAAAATGAAGTATTGCCAGCCGCAATTGCTGTTGCTGTCTTTGCCATGGTCAAACCCCTGTTCGCTATTCGATTGGGCCGACCCTGCTTGTCTTCCTTGTGGAAGGGAAGCAAAAATTGAGGTATTGCGACAAATTAGCGCGAATTGCGGTAATATTGGACACAGACGATTGCCAAAATTGCCAAACAAGGCTTTTTAGAGGCATCGAACTGGAATCAGATGCTTACCGGGCGTCTGAATGGAGGGGTACTATGGAAAAATCGATGCCGCGCAAAGGTATGGGGCTTGATGTCCTGACGCTGGCTGTGGTTCTGATTGTATTGTCAGTGCTAGGCCTGCTGTGGTCGGCCGGAACGCAAGACCCGTTATTGCAGATCCATACGTGGATTATGACCGGAGCCTTTGTGCTGGGTCTAATTGCTTTAGCGATGAAGGGCTTTGCGGGTCTCGACAATGATCAGAGCCGATACAATGAGGGGATCATCAAAGCGGGCATTATTGCCACCATGTTTTGGGGCATTGTTGGTTTCTTAGTTGGGGTAATTATTGCCTTCCAGCTGGCCTTTCCAGCCCTGAATATTGAAGGAATTGGTTGGCTGAATTTTGGTCGATTGCGCCCCATTCATACCTCTGCGGTTATTTTTGCCTTTGGTGGCAATGCATTGATGGTTACCTCGTTTTACGTGGTGCAGCGGACCAACCGAGCCAGACTGGCCGGCGGCGTCTGGACATGGTTTGTGTTCTGGGGCTACCAGCTGTTTATTTTGCTGGCCGCGTCCGGCTATATTATGGGCGTAACGCAATCCAGAGAATATGCCGAACCAGAATGGTATGTTGATATTTGGCTGACCGTGGTTTGGGTTAGTTATTTGCTGGTGTTTCTAGGTACCCTGATGAAGCGCAAGCAAGCCCATATCTATGTGGCAAACTGGTTTTACTTGGCCTTTATCGTGACCGTGGCCATGTTGCATATTGTCAATAATCTGGCGATGCCGGTCACCTTGTACGGGATCAAGTCGTACTCGGCGTTTTCCGGAGTGCAGGATGCCTTGACCCAATGGTGGTATGGCCACAATGCAGTTGGCTTTTTCCTGACGGCGGGCTTTCTCGGGATCATGTACTATTTCGTGCCGAAGCGGGCGGAACGTCCGATCTATTCCTATCGGCTGTCGATCATTCACTTCTGGGCTTTGATTTTCACCTATATATGGGCTGGCCCGCACCATTTGCATTATACCGCTCTTCCAGAGTGGACTCAGACCTTGGGCATGGTGTTTTCCATCGTGCTGTGGATGCCGTCTTGGGGTGGCATGATCAATGGTCTGATGACGTTGTCTGGTGCTTGGGACAAATTACGGACCGATCCGGTCATGCGGATGCTGGTGGTTTCCGTAGCATTTTATGGCATGTCGACCTTTGAAGGTCCGGTAATGGCCATTCGCTCGGTCAACTCCTTGTCCCACTATACAGATTGGACCATTGGGCATGTACATTCAGGTACGCTCGGTTGGGTCGGATTTGTGACCTTCGGGGCGATTTATTGTCTGGTGCCTTGGGTATGGAAACGTAAGCGTCTCTATTCCAATGACATGGTCGAGTGGCATTTCTGGATCGCTACCATTGGTATCGTTTTCTACATCACGTCGATGTGGGTCAGCGGGATCATGCAGGGTCTGATGTGGCGTGCCTATAACAGCTTCGGCTTCTTGGAGTATTCTTTCGTTGAAACGGTCGAGGCGATGCACCCGTATTATATCATCCGGGCTACCGGTGGTCTGCTGTACCTGACCGGCGCGCTGATCATGGCCTACAACATCTGGCGAACCATTCGTGGTGATGTGCGTAAAGTGGAGTCGGTTCCCGAAGCCGAACCACTGGCTGCCGCCATTCCAGCTGAATAGGAGAGAGTTATGTTAGAAAAACACGAAGTCCTCGAGAAAAACTCTATCCTGCTGACCATTGGCATCCTGATTGTGGTGTCGATTGGTGGGTTGGTTGAGATTGCACCTTTGTTTTACATTGAAAACACCATTGAGAAGGTCAAGGGTATGCGCCCTTATACGCCGCTCGAGCAATTTGGTCGCAACGTATACACCCGCGAAGGCTGTTATTTGTGTCACTCACAAATGATCCGTCCTTTGCGCGATGAAGTGGAACGTTACGGGCATTACTCGCTGGCTGCGGAAAGCATGTATGATCATCCATTTCAGTGGGGATCCAAGCGGACCGGACCTGATTTGGCCCGGGTGGGCGATAAGTATTCGGATGAATGGCACCGCGCGCACCTGAAAAACCCACGGAGCGTTGTTCCGGAATCAGTTATGCCGACCTACGCATTTTTGTCGGATAATATGCTTGATGACAGGCTTGTTGCAGATCATTTGAAAGCTCTTCGCATTGTGGGCGTCCCGTACACGGACGAACAAATTGCGGCAGCCAAAAGTGATCTGGTGACTCAGTTGGACGAGTTTGCCGATGACTATGACGGGTTTGTCGCAAGGTATCCCAATGCTGCAATTCGGGACTTCGACGGAGACCCGGAGCATGCAACTGAAATGGATGCGTTGATCGCTTACTTGCAAATGCTTGGTACTCTGGTCGACTTTGACCAATACGAAGCGTTGGCTGACGAAAATCTGAGATAGGGGGCAGACATGAATTATGAAGCAATGGCCCACTTCGCCCAGACTTGGGGGATGATTTATTTCATACTGATTTTTGCCGGCGCTGTGGCCTATATTTTTTGGCCGAGTAATCGCAAGAAATTTGATGATGCGGCCAACTCGCCGTTTAATGAGGAGCTGGACTGATGACAGATAAACCGGAACTCGATGGACATTCTGGTGTCTTTACCACCGGTCATGAGTGGGATGGCATCAGGGAGCTGAATACGCCTTTGCCGAAATGGTGGCTGTATATCAATTATATCAGCATCATCTGGGCAATCATCTATTGCATATTTATGCCGTCTTGGCCGGGATTACCGGGCATGGGCTATTTCAAAGGTCTACGTCATCATTCAGAACGAGCCAATGTGGCGGTTGCTCTTGATAAACTACAGGCCGCGCGAGCCGCTAATGCTCAAAGTCTGACGAGTGTCTCACTGGATCAGGTAGAAAACGATCCTGATTTGCTGACCTTTGCCATGGCAGCGGGACGTTCAGCCTTTGGCGATAATTGCGCCACTTGTCATGGATCCAACGGGATTGGTTCTATCGGGTTTCCAGCCTTGAATGATGATGTTTGGTTGTGGGGCGGTAATCTTGATGAAATCAAGCAAACCATCACATACGGTATTCGCTCCGGACATGATGAAGCGCATTTTTCCCAAATGCCAGCATTTGGACGAGATGAATTGTTAAGTGTTTCCGAAATTTCGGATCTAACCGAGTTGGTGTTGGCCATGGGTGGTTCTGATCATGATCAGAGTGCGGCGACACGGGCGACAGTTAATTTTGATGAGCAGTGCTCGATTTGTCATGCCGAAGATGGAACCGGAGACCGCTACCAAGGTGCGCCAAACCTGATCGACTCTGAATGGCTATACGGTGGTTCGCGTCGTGCAATTACCGAGACCATCACCAATTCTAGATTTGGAATCATGCCGACTTGGGAGCAACGTTTGCAACCTTGGACGATTGATAGTCTGGCCGTTTATGTTCACTCGCTGGGTGGTGGTGAATAGGGCTTATCTTAAAATTTGATGCCGGAGGGGGCGGTTCTGGCCCCTTTTCATTTGTGGTAATAAGTAGCCGCTACATTCACATTTGCCCTGCGTTGTTTTGCCACTTGGCGAGTGCCTGTTGGACATCCTATCTAGGGACAGAATCGGTGTAAGGCTGCGAGTTCATGACACAAAAGAAAACCAACAAAACAACCATCATTGGCGGCACCAAACCCGGTAAGGGAGCAAAAGCGCACGCCTCTCATGGTATCGAGGCTGTTGATGCTCAAGCGGTAAACTCCACTGAATCTCGTGAATTATATGCGTCCCGGGTGCAGATTCACCCGAAACTGGCCCATGGTTTATACCGCAAGATCAAATGGCTTTTATTGTTCGCGACATTGGCAGTTTACTACGTATTGCCATGGATACGGTGGGATCATGGGGCCAATGCGCCGGACCAGGCCGTATTGGCGGATTTTGCCGGACGTCGGTTCTATTTTTTCTGGATCGAATTGTGGCCCCAGGAGGTTTATTATATTACCGGCCTGTTGATTTTGGGCGCATTTTCATTGTTTCTGGCCACGGCGCTTTTTGGCCGGGTGTGGTGCGGCTATACCTGTCCACAAACCATCTGGACCGACCTGTTTATTGTTGTTGAGCGTTGGGTCGAAGGAGATCGCAACGCCCGTATCAAATTGGCCAAACAACCGATGCGAGGTCAGCGTCTGGTCAAAACGGTGATCAAGCACGTCATATGGCTGTTGATTTCATTTGTAACCGGTGCGGCGTTCATCCTGTATTTTCATGATGCGCCGACGATTACCCCCGCTTTTTTCCTCGGCAAAGCACCCGGATCTGCCTATTTGTTTGCTGGGATTCTGACCTTCACTACCTATTCGCTGGCCGGATTAATGCGCGAGCAAGTTTGCACCTATTTGTGCCCGTGGCCGCGCATTCAAGCGGCCTTGACCGACGAAGATACGTTAGAGGTAACCTATCGTGGCTATCGTGGCGAACCTCGGGGGCCACACAAAAAAAAGGACAGTTGGGAAGGCAGAGGCGATTGCATTGATTGCAATTTGTGCGTCGCTGTGTGCCCGATGGGGATTGATATCCGCGATGGCGACCAACTTGAGTGTATCAATTGTGCGTTGTGCATTGATGCCTGCGATGGTGTGATGAAAAAAATCGGGCGACCAGTTGGCTTGATCGCCTATGACACCGAAAAAAATCGGCAACGTCATGAGTGTGGTGAAAAACCGAAATTGAATATTATCCGGGCCAGAACCATTGCCTATGGTAGTTTGATCACTTTGATCGGGGCCTTGATGGTGGTGGGCTTAAGTACTCGTTCGATGTTGGATTTGAACGTGTTGCGGGATCGATCTCCGACTTATGTTCGCCTATCTGATGGTGCTATACGCAATGGTTATCTGGTCAAAGTCATCAATAAAGGTACAAAAACCCGGCAGTTTGAAATCAGCTTCTCCGGGTTGAGCGACTATTCGATCAAGGTGATTGGGCAAAAAATAACGGGTAAAACCGTACTGATTTCGGCCAGGGCCGACGAAGTGCGAAACGTAAAAATGTATGTTACATTGCCCAAATCCCAGATCAGTGTTTCAGGTTCGTCTATTCCCATTTCGATTGATGTATCAGAACAGCTTGCTGATGGGAAAATTGGCGAAACACAGAGCAACAAATCTGTATTTATGACGGGTATGAAATGACCGAGAAAAAACCATTCATCATCAATGGTCGGCACGTGCTGGCCGGGTTTGTCGTATTTTTTGGCATCATTATCGGGGTGAATATCGTGTTCATCACCATGGCCAACAAGTCGTTTCCCGGCGAGACCGTGGATGACCCATATGAAAAAGGTATTCACTTTAATGAAACGTTGGGTGAACGTGCTGTTGCCGCAGAGCTGGGCTGGAAAATCACCTATTCACTTGCTTCTGCCGAAGATGGAAGCAATCAATTTGTGGTCAAGGTGGTTGATGCAGGCGGTCCGGTCGATGGACTGGATATCGATTTGGCCATTATGTGGACCACCGCGCGCCAAGCAGACACCCAATTGCGATTAATTCCAGCGGGTGATGGTGTGTATCGCGGCTTGCTGGAGGCCAATGGTTTGCCAAATGCAACGATGTCTTTTACCGGGTTGGTCGTGCGAAGTTCCGATGATGCTAAAATGACATTTGCGGGTCGATTATGAGCGATGTGGTGACCACTCAGCGGGGTTGTCCTACGACCGGTGGTCCGGTTTCAGATTTTGGTGCGGCGGCCGATCCAGCTGCTTTTGTAACTAAGGATAAAGACGGAGTCTCCCGGTTGGAGCTGCTGGTCCGTGGTGCCAAATGTGCCGGTTGCATATCCAAAATTGAAGGCGGTGTTACCAGCTTGCCCGGTATCGAAGATGTGCGCTTGAACCTGTCTACTGGAAAATTATCCGTTTCATGGCGCACTGGAGAAGGCAATTCGAATGCCATTGCTAAAAAAGTAGCAGATTTAGGATATCAGGTTTCACCCTATGATCCAGGGGAAGCGGAAGACGAGCGAGATAAAGAAGGCCGGTTTTTACTGTTGTGCATGGCGGTGGCTGGCTTTGCCATGATGAATATCATGCTGCTGTCTGTTTCGGTTTGGTCTGGCTCTACCGGTGAAATGAATGAAAGCACCAGAGCGCTGTTTCATTGGTTCTCGGCTTTGATTGCCTTGCCTGCTGCGGCCTTTGCTGGGCAACCGTTCTTTCGCAGTGCGTTTCGCTCCTTGGCCAAAGGGCAAGCCAATATGGATGTACCAATTTCACTGGCGGTCTTTCTGGCTTTGGGTTTAAGCGTATATGAAACCTCAATTGGTGGTGGAAATACCTATTTTGACGCGGCGATCATGTTGTTGTTTTTCCTACTGATCGGACGGTGGTTGGATCATCGGTTGCGTGGGGAAACCCGAGTCGCGGCACGCAAACTTCTGTCGCTACAAGCCACCACTGCAAATGTGCTGTTGGAAGATGGCACAGTTCAGGCCGTGCGTAGCAATACCATTCAACCCGGTGCCAAAATTATTTTGTGGCCCGGAGATCGCGCTCCGGTTGATGGTGTGGTGCTCGAAGGCAAGTCCGACATTGATATGGCCCTAGTCAGCGGTGAGAGCGCACCGGCCTTGGTGCAAAAAGGCGAGACGGTGCGCGCCGGAATGATCAATTTGACCGCTAAATTGGTGATGCAGGCCAACGCGACATCTTCAGATAGTCTGCTGGCCGAGTTAACCCGACTGGTTGAAGCTGGCGAAACTGCCAAAGGGCATTTTGTCCAATTGGCCGACAAGGCAGCCCGGTTATATGTGCCGGTGGTGCATACTTTGGCCATTATGGCCTTTGTCGGGTGGATGATCAGCGGCGCTGGTATGCACCAGTCGATCCTGATTGCCTCTGCTGTTTTGATTATAACCTGCCCCTGCGCGCTTGGTCTGGCCGCACCGGCCGTGCAAATCGTCGCGGTTGGCAGGTTGTTCAAGCATGGAATACTGATCAAAACCGGCGATGCGCTGGAGCGCTTGGCCGAGGTCGATATGGTTTTGTTTGACAAGACCGGCACGTTGACTCTGGGGCAACCGGAATTGTTAAATCCGGATGCAGTTTCGCCAGAGCACATGCAACAAGCCGCGTTACTGGCTCGCACTTCGCGTCATCCCCTGTCTCAAGCTATTGCCAAATTGGTCGGACCCGGCCCGGTGGCGCAAGACACCCACGAAGTCCCAGGTTATGGGGTTGAGGGCGTGATAGACGGCCAACGTTTCCGCCTTGGTAAACTGGAATGGGTTGCGGGGGAGCAACGTCTGGATACGGCTCCAAAACGCGGGACTTGGCTCTATCTGGGCCATGTCGGACACAAGGAAAAGCCAATCGGATTTCATTTTGCGGATGCCTTGCGACCTGATGCGGCGGAAGTGGTTCAAATTTTGGTGGCACAAGGCATAGAAGTGGCCATGTTATCCGGAGATCGAAATGAGCCCGCGACCGAGGCGGCCACGCAAGCCGGGATTGCCCAAGTTTTTGCAGAGCTGACCCCGCAACAGAAAATCGATCATGTTCGAAAAATGGCCGAGCAGGGCCACAAGGTATTGATGGTCGGCGATGGTTTGAATGATGCACCGGCATTGGCTGCGGCGCATGTTTCCATGTCACCGGCATCTGCTGCTGATGCGTCACAAGCGGCGGCTGATATTGTGCTGGATGGCAAGAACCTGATGCCGATAGTGCGATCTCTGGAAACAGCCCGGGCTGCCAAAAACCGAATTTTACAAAACTTTGGTTTTGCTGCTGCCTACAATGCAGTGGCGGTTCCCATGGCCTTTTTAGGCTTGGTAACGCCAATGATTGCGGCGCTGGCCATGTCAGGCTCCTCGATCCTAGTGACCTTGAATGCCCTTCGTAAATTTAAGGCGGGCCGATAATCATGTCGGGTCTTTTATTGTTGATCCCCATTGCATTGTTTCTGGCCAGTCTTGGTCTGATTGCCTTTTTCTGGACAGTTAAATCCGGGCAATATGACGACCCAAAGGGCGAAAGCTGGCGTATCCTGGTCGACGATGATTTCGACGACCAGATACCCGGTGTTGGAAAGCCAGCGCCTTCAAAAACTAAAGAATGATTATTTCGCAGCTTTGCGCGTGGGTTTTTTAGTTGGTTTCTTTTTTGCGGGTGTCATTTTTTTGATCTCCGGGCGCGCCACGATCTCACGATAGGCATGCCAACTGGCATGACCCATCATCGGAAATACGGCTATCAAACCTAAAAACAAGGTGGCTAATCCAAACAGAGTATAGAGGCCGACAATCCATGCCCAGACTAACATGGGACCCGGTGCGTGCTTAACCACCCGCAAGCTGGCAGTCATTGCGGTCATGGCATCCACTTCATGTTCCAACAAAATAGGAATTGCCAAGGCGCTGAACGAAAACACAAACAGGGCTAAAATGCCACCGACCACAGTTCCAAGCGTCAACAAGATCAACCCTTTGGGTGTTGTCAAAATAAAGGCAACGAAATCGTTGAGCGCCAGACTTTGACCGCTGGTAAAAATGGCCAACAAAAATAGGGCAATCAGCGACCACAGCAAAAAACTTAACACCATGGCCAATGCGACATAGGCCAATTGCTGAGGCTCGGCGAACCGGGCGGGGCGGGTGACTGAGAAATCAATTTCTGCGCCCTCTTCGAACCGGCGGCTCATTGCATAAAGGCCGATCGCAAAAAAGGGTCCGATCAACATAAACCCACCGGCCAATACCGGAATGGCAGCGGTCCAGCCAATATCAAATAAAAACCAAGTGAGTAGCAGTCCGCCCAAGGTAAATGCCGCACCATAGCCAAAGGAATATAGCGGCCTTTTGAACATATCGGACCACCCCGCCGAGGCCCATTTCATCGGCGAATCTAGTGAGGGCAATGTTAATTCGAGCTTGCCCATATGGTTGATGACGGTCTGATCTTTGCTGGATTTCATTATTTTCCCCCTCTAGCCGGACAATTTGCCAATCACGTTCTGACGGCTCTTGCTCCCTGTTTGATTGTCGCTACAGTGCAATAAATTCTGTTCGTTGCGAAGGGGGTAATGTGTCGCAATCCAATTTTGATCTATCCGGACGGTTCGCCCTGATCAATGGGGCTTCGCGGGGTATTGGTGAAGCCATTGCACTGCGGTTGGCTGAAGCTGGCGCACACGTTATTTGCA
Organism: Robiginitomaculum sp.; assembly: GCA_002733805.1. Lineage (GTDB taxonomy): Bacteria > Pseudomonadota > Alphaproteobacteria > Caulobacterales > Maricaulaceae > Robiginitomaculum_B. The sequence goes on from NVXG01000007.1 coordinate 30,952, forward strand.
CGTCGCGTAAATTGGAGGGCTGCCAAGCCGTTGCCGATAAAATAATCAAAGCCGGCGGCAGCGCCGAGGCTATGGTCTGTCATGCTGGGGAGCTATCTTCCATCGAGCAAACGATGGATGCCATTACCAAAACCCACGGAAAATTGCACATATTAGTCAATAATGGGGCAACCAATCCCTTTTACGGGTCGGTGTCGGAAACGCCAGAATGGGCCTATGACAAGACCATGGAAGTCAACGTAAAAGGCCCGTTTTTCCTTAGTGCCAAGGCGATACCGTTGATGCGGGCTGCCGGTTTCGGTTCGATTATCAATATCGCCTCAATCAATGCGATCCAACCCGGCCAGTTGCAAGGGGTGTATTCGATTACCAAGGCGGCTTTGGTTTCGATGACCAAATCCTTTGCCAAGGAATATGCGCCTGAAAACATCCGCTGCAATGCGGTTTTACCGGGTTTTACCGACACCAAAATGACCGCCGTATTCAAGCAGGACGAAAAACTGTTGGACAAGTTGCTCAAGGGCAATGTTCCGATGAACCGAATGGCCCAACCCACCGAGATGGCCGGGGCCGTTTTGTATCTGGCTGCGGATAGTTCAAGCTATACCACAGGCACAGAAATTGTGATCGATGGGGGGTATCTGCTTTGAGTGGAGAAAACGCAACCATTGAAGTTCGAAGCGGCGAGGAGCTGGATGCCAAGCGGATTGGGCAGTTTCTGGATGGTAAAGTTACGGGTGCGGTCGGTACGCCAAAAATCCGGCAATTTCCCTCCGGTGCGTCCAATCTGACCTATCTGCTGCAATACCCGGATGTTTCACTGGTCTTGCGGCGACCTCCCAGTGGCTCAAAGCCAAAAAGTGGCCATGATATGGGGCGCGAATATCGGATAATGCAGGCCTTGAACGGCCATTTCCCTGTGCCTGCCTGCTTGCTCTTTTCCGAAGATGAAGATGTGGTCGGCGCACCATTTTACGTGATGGAGCGGGTCGAAGGGCTGTTGATCAAATCAGAATTTCCACCTGAATTAGGCTGGGATAAGTCGGATGCCGCCAAGCTGTGTACCACCTTTTTTGATTTGTTGGTTGCCTTGCACAAACTGGATATTGATCAGGTTGGCCTGAGCGACTTTGGCAAGGCAGATGGGTATGTTACCCGTCAGATCACCGGTTGGGATCGACGCTATGAACGGGCGCAAACGCCTGATGTTGATGCGTTTGAAGATGTACGCAAATGGTTGCTGGATAATATCCCGGCAGAAACCGGTCGCGCTTCAATCCTGCATGGTGATTTTCGAATTGACAACATGATTTTGGATCGTAAAAATCCGTTTCAAATCAATGCGGTACTCGATTGGGAAATTTCGGCTTTGGGTGATCCTTTGATGGATTTGGGCAATACGCTGGCCTATTGGACTGAGGCCAACGATCCGGAACCCATGAAGATGTTGGCCAAGCAACCCAGTTGGGCACCCGGCATGTTCACCCGCCAACAGGCGTTGGAACACTATGCGTCCAAAACCGGGATTGATCCTAGCGGATTTGTTTTTTACTACACCTATGGCCTATGGCGGTTAGCGGTCATTATTCAACAGATTTATTTCCGATTCTATCAGGGACAAACCAAAAATGCGGCATTTGCCGACTTTGCGGCTGGTGTGAATGGATTGGGAAATTATTGTCGGCAAGTCATCGAGCGGGATCGAATTTAACATGGCAGATTTGGAACAATTTCAACAAGAAACTCGCGATTGGCTCGAGGAAAATTGCCCCAAAGCCATGCGAAAACCCATGCGAGCTGAGTCAGATGCCTGTTGGGGCGGACGAAACTTTGAATTTCAAAGTGAAGATCAACGAAACTGGCTAAAGCTTATGGGCGAAAAGGGCTGGACAGCCCCGGAATGGCCCAGCGAATATGGCGGCGGTGGATTGTCCCGCGAACAATCCAAGATTTTGAAAAAAGAAATGGCGCGGATTAGTGCGCGTCCCCCCTTGCAAAGCTTCGGCATTTGGATGTTGGGGCCAGCTCTGCTCAAATTTGGTTCCGAAGAGCAAAAGAAAGAATATCTGCCACCGATCGTGCGCGGCGAAATTCGCTGGTGCCAAGGGTATTCCGAGCCGGGAGCCGGTTCTGATCTGGCCAGTTTGCAAACCCGGTGTGAAGACAAGGGCGATCATTATCTGATCAACGGCCAAAAGGTCTGGACCTCCTATGCGGACAGGGCAGACTGGATTTTTTGTCTGGTTCGAACCAATCGTGAAGCCCGCAAGCATTTGGGCATTTCGTTTGTGTTGTTCGATATGGCCAGCAAAGGGGTAAGTACTAAACCGATTACCTTGATTTCTGGAAAATCACCATTTTGCGAAACCTTTTTTGATGATGTCAAAGTGCCCAAAGAAAACCTAGTGGGTACGTTGGATCGAGGCTGGGATATTGCCAAATATCTGCTCACTCATGAGCGCGAAATGATTGGTGGTTCCGGAGGCTCTGCATTTGGCGCGCGCGGGTTGGGTGAAGTGGCGGTTTCGGCATTGGGTGCCGATGATGACGGCCAACTGTCCGACACCGCTTTGCGCGCTAAAATCGCTACGGCCGAACTGGATGGCTGGGCATTTTTGCTGACCATGGAGCGGACCAAAGATGAGGCCAAGGCTGGTCAAGGTATTGGGGCACGTTCTTCCATGCTTAAATATTACGGTACTGAGCTAAATAAGCGCCGTTTTGAGTTGATGATGGCCTCCAAAGGGCTGTCGGCGCTGGAGTGGGAAGGCGAGGCCTCAAATGAAGGTGAGTTGCCTCGCGCTTGGTTGCGAACCAAGGGCAATTCGATTGAAGGCGGCACATCCGAAGTGCAATTAAACATTATTTCCAAGCGTATCCTTGGTCTTCCTGATCCGAAAGTAGTATGAAATGGCATTGGTATATACCGAAGAACAAGAAATGGTGCGGGATTCAGCCAAAGGATTTCTGGCTGAAAAAGCCTCCGTCTCCGTGTTTCGAAAGATGCGAGATGCGGCTGATTCATTAGGATGGTCGCGGGCGCTTTGGGTCGAAATGGCCGAAATGGGCTGGGCCGGAATTTTGGTCGAGGAGCAATATGGCGGGCTGGATTTTGGGATGACCGGCGCAGCGTTGATCCTTGAGGAAATGGGTAAAAATCTGACGGCCAGTCCATTTTTGTCCAGTGCGGTGATGGCGAGCCAGGTCTTGCGCGGTGCCAGTGAGGCCCAAAAGCAGGCGTGGCTACCCAAAATGGTTAGTGGCGAAGCAATTATTGCATTGGCACTGGATGAGGGCATTAAGCACGATCCGGCTGGCTCGCAATTGCAGGCTGAAAAGCTGGGCAACGGATATCGGTTAAAGGGCAGCAAAACCTATATCATCGACGGATTTGAAGCCGATGGATATCTGGTGCTGGCTCGCACCGACGGTGAGGCTGGTGACAAAGAGGGTCTGTCCTTGTTTCTGGTCGATGCGAGAGCCAAAGGAATTTCCACTTCCTCGACCAAATTACTGGATTCGCGCAATTATGCTGGTGCGAAATTCGATAATGTAGAAGTATCAGGCGGCGATTTGATCGGTGAAGCCGGTAAAGGCTTGGATGCCTTGGAGCCTGCTTTGAATGCGGGACGTATTGGCTTGGCCGCGGAAATGTTGGGGGCTTCGGCCCAATGTTTTGAATCCAGCATGGAATATTTGAAAGATCGCTCACAGTTTGGCCAGAAAATTGGCTCGTTTCAGGGATTGCAGCATCGATCTGCTCATTTGTATTGCGAACTGGAGCTGGTGCGCTCGGCAGTAATTAAGGCTGGGCAGGATTTTGAGGCTTCGGCTGAACATTCAGGAATGATTGCATCATTGGCCAAAGCCAAATCTGGCGAAGTTGCCATACTGGCTGCCAATGAGGGGGTACAAATGTTGGGCGGGATCGGCATGACCGACGAGCACGATATGGGGCTGTATATGAAACGGATCCGCGCGGCCCAGGAATTGCTGGGTGACTATGCGTTTCATGCCAACAGATTTGCGAAATGGAGAGGGTTTTGAGTATGGATTTAGGAATTTCAAAAAAGGTACAGCCATTGCTGGACCAAGTGCGGCACATGATCCGCAATGATATTATGCCATTGGAAGAAGAGTATTTTTCTGAGGTGGGTAAAGCAGCTGGTGGCGAGCGTTTCGCGTTTACTGACCGGCAGACCGAAATTCTGGAAACTTTAAAAGCCAAGGCCAAAAAAGCCGGGCTGTGGAACTTCTGGCTGACCAGTTCTGATCATGGGTTTGGCTTAAGCACAGTAGAATACGCCTATTTGGCCGAAGAGACCGGCTGGAGTCACTTGGCTGCCGAAGTGTTCAATTGCGCCGCGCCAGATACCGGCAATATGGAAGTGCTGGAACGCTATGGCACCGAGGCCCAGAAAAAAGAGTGGCTGCTTCCTTTGTTGGAGGGCAAAATTCGCTCGGCCTATGTGATGACAGAACCCGATGTGGCTTCGTCGGATGCGACCAATATCGCCATGCCTGCCGTGCTGGACGGAAATGAGTGGGTGTTGGACGGCGACAAGCATTGGGCTTCGGGTGCCGGTGATCCACGTTGTAAAATCTATATCGTCATGGTCAAAACTGACCCGGATGCTGCACGCCACGCGCAACATGGCATGGTTTTGGTGCCAGCCGATACGCCGGGGATTGAAGTCATCCGGCCGATGACCATATTTGGCGGTGATGATGCGCCGCATGGCCATATGCATTTGCGCTTCACCAATGTGCGTGTACCCAAAGAAAACATGGTGCTGGGTCGTGGTCGTGGGTTTGAAGTGGCCCAAGGCCGTTTGGGACCGGGCCGAATTCACCATTGCATGCGTGCCGTAGGGCAGGCTGAACGGGCGCTGGAGCAATTGTGCAAACGCTCAGTCTCGCGCGTGGCCTTTGGTCGTCCATTGGCCAAGCTCGGTGCCAATTATGACATTATTGCCAATTGCCGGATCCAAATCGAAAGCTCTCGTTTGCTTTGCTTGAAAGCGGCGTGGATGATGGATACCCAAGGCACAAAAGCGGCGCAAACCTATATCTCAATGATCAAGGTGGCTGCACCGAGCATGGCCTTGGATGTGGTTGATGAAGCTATTCAAATGCATGGTGGATTAGGGGTTTCGCAAGATACGCCTTTGGCCACGATGTGGACTGGTCTGCGAACCTTACGCTTTGCCGATGGACCAGACGCGGTACACCGGATGCAGGTGGCCCGAACAGAGTTACGCTCTTACCTGAATGCCAAGGTTTAATTTTACATGATAAATCCATTGGAATTATTTGATATAAAAGGAAAAACGGCTCTCATAACGGGTGGAGCGAGTGGCATTGGATTGATGGCGACCCGGGCGTTGGCCGCTGCGGGTTGTCGGGTGTTCATTGCATCGCGCAAAGGCAATGTCTGTGAGGAAGCAGCCGCCGCCATCAATGCGGAACTGGGCGAAGATCGCGTCACCGGTATGTTGGGTGATTTGTCATCCGAGCAGGGTGTGGCTGATCTGGTCGAGCGATTGGCGGGTCATACGGACCATCTGGATATTTTGATGAACAATGCTGGTGCCACTTGGGGCGCAGCGTTGGGTGAGTTTCCATGGAAGGCTTGGGACAAAATCAATACGGTCAACGTTACTGGCGTGTTTGCTTTGACTCAGGCTTTGTTGCCAATGCTCGAGATCAATGCCAGCGCTGATGATCCATCGCGCATTGTCAATTTGGGCTCATTTGTCGGCAGTCGAGCCGTTGGCAATAGTGCCTATTCCTATGCAGCATCCAAGGCGGCGGTACACCACTTGACCCGCATTTTGTCGAATGAGCTGGCAGCGCGCCATATTACCGTAAATGCCTTGGCACCCGGCCCATTTCCATCCCGGATGATGGCTTTTGTCACCGAAGATGAAAAACTGGCTGAAATGATGCGGGCTGAAGTTCCACTTGGTCGGTTGGGCCAACCGGAAGACGTCGCCGGTGCCATGATATTTTTGTGTTCAAAGGCTGGATCATACGTGACCGGGGCCATTTTACCGCTGGATGGCGGTATGGCCGCGAAACCCTAAACCTTAAGGAGAAAAAAATGGCAGAAATTACAATCGAAGAATTCAAAGGAGCCACAGGTCGAGATCTGGGCACTTCCGACTGGTTGCAGGTGGACCAAGACCGGATCAATGCATTTGCCGATGCAACACTGGATCACCAATTCATCCACCTTGACCCGGTTGCAGCGGCCAAAACTCCTTTTGGCGGCACGATTGCCCACGGGTTTTTGAGCCTGTCACTGTTGCCCTATTTGATGCAAGACCTGACATTAACCCCACCCAATGTGATGATGGGTGTCAATTATGGCTTTAACTCGTTGCGGTTCCTGACCCCGGTGCCGGTGGACTCAAAAGTTCGGGCCAATGTGCAGGTCAAAGAGGTGGTTGAGAAAAAACCGAACCAGTACCTGATTACCTATACCGTTGCTCTGGAGATTGAAGGCGTGGCAAAACCCGCTTTGGTCGCTGAGTGGCTCACCATGCTTTTTACAGGATAAGGATTTGAATTAATGGAAATTTCTTTTGAAGGTCGCGTCGCGATTGTAACTGGTGCTGGAAACGGCCTTGGACGCTCGCATGCCATGGAACTTGCGGCGCGCGGTGCTAAGGTTGTGGTCAATGATTTGGGCGGTGCCAGAGACGGCGAGGGGGCTTCGCTCTCTGCGGCTGAAACTGTGGTTGCTGAAATCAAAGCGGCAGGTGGCGAAGCGATGGCCAATGGGGCCAATGTCACCAAAATGGACGAAGTGCAGGCCATGGTTAATGCCGCCATGGCAAAATGGGGCCGGATTGATGTGTTGGTCAATAATGCCGGTATTTTGCGGGACAAAACTTTTATCAAGATGGACTTGTCTGACTTTCAAATGGTCATTGACGTTCATTTGATGGGATCAGTGAATTGCACAAAAGCGGTTTGGCCCATCATGAAAGAGGCCGGGTATGGCCGCATTGCCATGACCACGTCTTCATCCGGTCTGTATGGTAATTTTGGGCAAACCAATTATGGCGCAGCCAAATTGGGCTTGGTTGGCTTTATGAATACCCTGTGCCTAGAAGGTGCAAAATATGACATCCGGGTTAATTCATTGGCTCCTGTAGCGGCCACTCGCATGACCGAAGATCTGATGCCCGAACAAGCATTGGCCGTTTTAACCCCACAATCGGTAACGGCTGGTCTGGTCTATCTGGTCAGCGAAGATGGTCCCAATCGCACCATATTAGCGGCAGGCGCTGGTGGATATGCCAAGGCCCGCATCACCGAAACACCGGGTATTTATCTCGACGACGCAGATCAAACCCCGGAAAACGTGGCTAAAAACTGGGAGCAAATTATCGCTCCAGAAGGGGCTGAGGAATACACGGCGGGTTCAAGCCAATCGATCAAATTTTTGGGGAAAGCCGCTGCGGCCAAAGGGATTCCGTTAAGCCGATGAGAGCGGTGATATGCAAAGTTTATGAGGGCTGGGAAAAGCTGGAACTTGGTGAGCTACCCGACCCACAAGCTGGACCGGGCCAAGTCGTCATTGATGTGCAAGCTGCCGGGTTAAACTTCCCGGACTTGTTGCTGGTCGCGGGCAAATATCAAATGAAGCCGCCTTTGCCGTTCGTGCCGGGTTCTGAATGTGCCGGTATCATTAGTGAAATTGGCGAGGGAGTAACGGGCTGGAATGTCGGGGATCGGGTGATTGCCTACACTATGAACGGCGGTATGGCCGAAAAAATCGCGGTTGCGGCAACCAATTTGATCCCGTTACCGGCCGACATGCCATTTGCCAATGGCGCGGGCCTGACCACCACCTATGCCACCTCCCACTATGCCTTGAAGCAACGAGCTAATTTACAAGCTGGCGAAACCATATTGGTTTTGGGTGCGGCGGGCGGCGTGGGACTGGCTACGGTGGAATTGGCCAAAGCGGCCGGGGCCATAGTGATTGCTGGTGCCAGTACGGATGAGAAGTTACAGACGGCTCGGGACCATGGTGCTGATATTTGTATCAATTATTCCACCGAAAACTTGAAAGACCGGGCGAAGGAAATCACTGAAGGCAAGGGCGTCGATGTAATTTATGATCCGGTTGGTGGTGATCTGGCCGAACCTGCGTTTCGCAGTATTGGCTTTAACGGACGCTATCTGGTGATCGGGTTTGCTGCCGGGGAAATTCCACGTCTGCCGCTCAACCTGCCTTTGTTGAAGACGGCCAGTATTATCGGTGTGTTCTGGGGGGCTTGGGCGATGCGCGATCCAGCTGGTCATGCTGAAAACATGGCGGAAATACTGGGCATGTATGTGGATAAAAAAATCAAGGTAACCGTGTCCAAACAAATTTCATTTGAGAACTTTTTGGAAGGGTTTTCTGATCTTCACGAAAGAAAAGCCCAAGGCAAACTCGTATTGGTGCCGTAACTGGCTACTTTAGACTTTCCTAGCTCACTAAAAGTTTACTGAAATGACTTTGGTTGGTGGTGATTTTAGAGAATAATTAGGTGTCTGAACCTAGCATTTGCCCGAATCGCTCTTGTTTTCAAAGTGAAAGCAGAGCGAAGGATGGTTAAATGCGCAGTATTTCAATAACTTGGCAGACACTTTGTGCATTTTGTAAGGCAAAGGGTGGCAATGTTGCCATTATCTTTGCGCTTTCCATTTTACCGATTACGATTGCCATCGGTGTTTCGATAGATTTTCAGCGGTCTTATGTTGAGAGATCCAGATTGCGCGATACGCTGGATGCTTCCGTTTTGGCGGCAGGCCGGGCGCATTTGATGGCCGCAAATATGGATCAGGCCGATCGAGAAGCTCATGCAACCAACATTGGTACGCAATTTTTTAACGCACAAATTGCTGCACGAGGGAATCGGATAACCAATCCGACGATTGCGTTTACCTATACGCAGGAAAATGAAATCCGGGCGACTGGTCAGGGCACAATTACCACCATGTTTGGCGGTTTGCTCGGTGTAAACTCAGTGGATGTACATTCAGAAGCCAGAGCCATGGCTGGCGATCTACGGGTGATCGAAGTCGCGCTGATGTTGGATAACACCGCCTCAATGTTTTCCAACAACCGCTTTGTGACCATGCGCGATGCGGCGATGAATTTTGTCGATACGATGTATGATGAAAGTCCCAGCCCGGATTTGGTTAAAATCTCAGTAGTGCCGTGGTCGGTAATGGTCAATATCAAGTCTGAAACGGTGGCGGCACCCGATGGCGCAACCTACTCTTGGGGTGGATTACCCGCCGCAGGGTCACGCAAGAAGCCTAAATCTCCCAATTCCAATCGGGTCAGTAATATTACCCATCCCGATTCCGGCAAACCAATGTCCAGTTCAAAGCTAAAAGAGATGTTTGCGCCGGTGGAGTGGCGTGGGTGCATACGGGCCGCTCCTAATGAAGTAAAAACTAACTCGTCAGGCAATGTAACCAAACCAATTACTGATAAAGCCATCGGATCAATGCGTTGGCCTGTGGGCTGGGTGAAGCCGGAAATCGAAAATAAATGGCACCGGTTGTCCTGCCCAAAACCGAAGCCAAAACCGAAGCCAAAACCCAAGCCGAAGCCCAAGCCGAAGCCGAAGCCGAAGCCGAAGCCGAAGCCGAAGCCGAAGCCGAAGCCGGGGCCACAAGGGTTTTTACTTGATGTGCCGGGTGAGGAAATAAGCCAATATGCGTCTGTTTCCACACCGGAAGAAGCTAGCTTGTTGCAGTTCGTTTCGTATTTGCCTTTGATGGAGAATGATTCTGGCTGGCCATCGCCTGGCATTTCGTCAGGTGAGCGAACTCAATTTGGCGAGGAGCAACCCGAAATTATTCTCGTTGATCGCTCTAATCCGCAAAAGAAAAAGAAGAAGAAAAAGAAGAAGAAAAAGAAGAAGAAGCCAAAACCAAAACCAAAACCAAAACCAAAACCAAAACCAGGTTTGCCGCCGGGGCAAAAATGCGGTGTGTGGTATGATTCCGGGTTGTTGAATTGCTGGCAGGATCCGAAGGGGTGGCAGCGCAATATATACATCCCGAAAACGCAGGATTGTTCGTCCGATGGCACCTATGGCAAGCCGACCGGCAAGCTAAAAGCCTGCGTATCTGATCCTAATGAATTTGCTTGGAATTCAGGCGGTGGCAAGATGTGTACGTGGCAGAGTAATGTGTTGCCGTGGAATGCTAATAAAGGCATTTCCGGGCCAAATTTGAACTGCCCAACCGCCATGTTACCATTGTCCAGCAATCGCAAACAGATACTGGAAAAACTGGAACACATGTACCCAACGCCAGGTGGTACTCAGGCTTATCTGGGCTTGCAATGGGGTTTGCGAACCTTGTCGCCACGCAGTGAATGGGCCAACTTTTGGGGCCATTCGGCTGCTCAAAAAGCCCGAGACTGGGATGTCATGAAAACCCGAAAAATTGCGATTTTGCTGACCGATGGTGAAAACGTCTCACCATTTGATTTTGAAGGGTATCTTGGGTGCAATGATCAGAACCGCAAAGGAATTGCTGGTCCGTGCTGGAAGCATGGTAATGTCAATAAGTTGGACCGAAACACGCTGGATAAACTGATGCTGGCAACCTGTAAGGCCATGGTCGAAGACTATGAGATCGAGTTGTTCACCATCGCGGTTGATATCAATAATTCTACAGCCATTAAATTGCTGAAGGATTGTGCTGGCGACCCGGACCGGGCCTTTAATATCAAATCCGGTCAATTGGACATTACGTTCCAAGCCATTGCGGAGCGCACATTGCGATTGACCCACTAGACGGATTGTCCAGACGCGATACGTTCCTGCCAATTACAAGGAGTATATCGCGATGATCCCACTACCCACAATTGATGATGTTCGGGCTGCGGTGGACAAGCTGGCCGGCGATGCGCTTGTCACTCCACTTTTGCGCTCGGACCAATTGGATCGCGATATGGGGCGACCGGTGTGGATCAAGGCAGAGTGCCTACAATATACTGGCTCATTTAAATACCGCGGTGCCCGTAACCGCATACTGAATTTGTCAGCGCAACAACAAAGATGCGGCGTTGTCGCCTATTCTTCAGGGAACCATGCACAAGGCGTAGCACTGGCTGCTTTGCGCGATGGCATATCATGCTGCATCGTCATGCCAGCCGATACACCAAAGGTAAAAGTGGCAGGCGTGCGGGCACGCAAAAGCGAAGTCGTATTTTATGACCGATTGACTGAAAATCGGGCCGAGATCGCCGCAGAACTCGCAGAACGAAGTGGTGCAATTCTCATTCCGCCATATGACGATTTTTATGTCATTGCCGGGCAGGGAACTGTCGGCTTGGAAATCGCCGAGCAAGGCAAAGCCATGGGTGTTGTTTTCGAACAAGTGGTAACCAATTGCGGCGGGGGTGGTTTAACGGCTGGAATTGCATTGGCTTTGGAAAAAGACAGCCCACAAACGGACCTATACGCGGCGGAACCGGCTGATTTTGATGATTATGGTCGCTCGTTACGCTCCGGAAAACGTGAACGTAATCCAATATTAAGCGGCTCGATTTGCGACGCATTGATGGCTGACACGCCGGGCGAAATGACTTTTGCCATCAATCAACCTCGAGTGTGCGATGGCTTACGTGTCACAGACGAAGAAGTGCGTTCCGCCATGGCGTATGCTTTTTCCCACTTGCAAGTCGTGTTGGAGCCGGGGGGTGCAGCCTCGTTGGCAGCAGCTTTACAGGGACGCGTGCCGGGCAAAGGTCCGCTTTGTATTGTTGCTACAGGTGGTAATGTTGATCCTGCATTATTTTGCCAAGTAATTGCACCCTGAAACTAAGTGCTAGCGTCTGCTGCCACGGTTGAGGTCTTCTTGCAGTCGGATCAATGCGGGTTGGTCCGTGATCCGGTTGCGATAGACCTGCACATTCTCCATGACCCGCTGCACATAATTGCGGGTCTCCGAATACGGGATGCTTTCAACCCAGTCGATAGGGTCAATATCGAACCTAGGGTCGCCATAATCCTTGACCCACTTTTTGACTCTGGATTGTCCGGCATTATAGGCCGCAGCACTCATGATATAAGAGCCATCAAACTTGGCGAGCAAATCCTGCAAATGGGCTGAGCCAATATTCAAATTGTATGCCGGATCATCGGTCAACCAGCTCTTGATGTAAGGCAAACCATGCTTTTTGGCGGTAAGCTTGGCCGTTGCCGGCATCAATTGCATCAAACCACGAGCTCCAACTCGACTGACCGCGCGCGGGTATAGTTCGCTTTCCTGCCGAGACAAGGCCAAAACCAGCGCAGTTTCGGGACGGTCGGCCAAAACGGGCACTTCTAGAACCGGCCATTGGCTTTCTGGCAAAACTTCACCGCGCAACAAAGCTGCCTTTGCGGCGCGAACTGCAATGCCGGCTTGCCCGTTATTGCGGTTTAATCTGGCCAGCATGACGTGATCTACCGCGCCCGGCAACAAATCATCCAGGTGATAACTAAACCGGCGATAGGTTTTTATGTCACCGACCAAAGCGAGGAGTTTCAGCGCCCGGACTTGTGGGTGAGTTTCAAAGATCAACCGATCCGTATCTGATGGCTCCGGGTCTTTGCCCAGCACTAGATGGGCCGGTCCCAATTGTTGTTGGGCTAATTGTCCGTAATAGGTAAAATTAAATTCTGCTGCTTGCGAGAATTCTGCCCGGGCTTGATAGTCAAGGTCAGGCATTTCCAGCAATGCCATGCCAGCCCAATAGTGCGCGCGGGCTTTGGAAACCGGAGTTTTAACCCCTTCAGCCAAGCGTATGAAATGTTTGTACGCGGTTTCGGCCTGGTATAATTTGCGTAAAGCCAGCCATCCGGCCATCCATTCGCCTTCTGCAAAATCACTGCCTTTGGTGAAGCCATGGTTTCTGGCCAAATCATAGGCGTTTTGATATTGTCGATCTTTGATGGCGCGTCGGGCATGAATGTGCCGTTCAGTCCACATGCGTTTTTGAGAGGCTGGGGTCGGGCCAAACTCAGGGAATTTTAAGGCCAGTTCCATGGATGATTTGGCCAAGCCGGATTTGCGGCGCCATAAGGCTCGCTCATAAAGCAATCCTGGGTCGGACCGCATGGATTTGGGTACATTATAAATCGCCCTGTTAACACCACTAGAGCGCCGCATCAGCCGGATGCGGGCAATGCTGAGCGAGCGGGCATCGCGACCCAGTTTTGACAACAGCTTTTGTGCTGCGCTGGCCTGGTGACGCCACAACAACATATCAACTCGAATTTCATGATCTTCGCGAGTCAGGATTTTGCTATGGGTTTTTAGCACTGATTTGCTGACTTTTTTTGAAATCGCATCATTGTGCCAAGCATCGCGCAACATTTGGGTAGCGACATCTGGTTGTTGATTGGCAAATAGGGCTTCGGCATGGGCGATTTTGCCATTGCCCGAAATGGCTGGCCAAACGGAAAACCATTCAATAATGGCGATGGGTTCCATACCGGATTCGGCTATTTTGCCTTCCGCCAACATTCGAATGCGATCGTGCCTTGGCCAGTTCTCTAGGGTGCGAACCGCATCGGCCAAATCAAAATAGCTTGAGTCTTTGTCGTTCAGGGCGAGATACCAATCAACCAACCCAGTGGCTGAAGGTTGAATTAACCCGGCGCGATAGTCGCGGGCTGACGACCATTTGTCTTCTGATATGGCAATCATGGCCCGGCGAAAATGAGTAAATTCCAAGTCTTCTAGAAACTCACTGGTATTGGCTGGAATAGGTTTGTTTGATGGCGCAAGTTCGCTGGCGTTGGCTGTGCAAGCCACAACCACCAAAAGAGTTGAAAGAAATCTAACAAACATATGCTGCATCGTAGCCATTGAGAACGCTGGTACGCTAGCGCAATATCCTGAACAGGGAATAAATCCCTGTTGGCGAAATTGCCCAAACGCTTCTATAAAGCTTAGAATAACCCGTTGCAGGACATTTTGATGTTATTTGGTTCAATCCCGGCTTTGGTCACTCCGTTTCGAGATGGTGAGGTGGATATACCAGCCTTTGCCCGTTTCGTCGAATGGCAGATTGCCTCAGGCAGTCACGGCCTGGTGCCTTGTGGCACGACCGGTGAGGGCATCACGCTGGAGCCAGACGAGCAACGCATTGTGATTGAGGCCTGTGTCGAGCAAGCCCATGGCAAGGTGCCGGTGATTGCCGGGACCGGAGCGCCCGCTACCCACCGTGCGGTGGCATTGGCGCAAATGGCTCGCGGGGCGGGCGTTGATGCTGTGCTGGTTGCGCCGCCATGGTATAATAAACCAAGCCAACTTGGGATTATCGCCCATTTCAGAGAAATTTCGAAAGTCGGCATCCCTATTATTTTGTATAACGTTCCCAGTCGGACTCTGGTCGATATCTTGCCGGAAACCATGGGGGAAATTATTAAATTTCCAAACATTATCGGGATTAAAGATGCCACGGGTGATCTGGACCGGGTTGCCGCGCAACGAGAGATCTGCGGCGCTGAGTTTTTGCAACTTTCCGGGGAAGATGCCACGGCGCTCGCATTTTATCAGAAGGGTGGGTTGGGCTGTATTTCAGTAACTGCAAATGTATTACCCCAGCAATGCGCCGATTTTCAGAATGCTCTGCGTGCAGGCAATATAGAGCTGGCCATGGGGCTGGATGCCAAATTAAAAGCGGCGCATCGGGCTATGTTTGCGGATCCTAGCCCGGCTCCTGCCAAATATGCATTGTCAAAAATGGGTAAAATGAATAATGAACTGCGTTTACCCATGTTGCCCGCCAGCCAAAATGCGCGAATTTTGGTCGATCAGGCAATGGCAGCAGCTTTAGATTGAGAATGTACGATGTCAGGTGGTGGACGCAAAAAAAAGGACGGCAAGAGCATAATTGCTGACAATCGGCGGGCTAGGTATGACTACCATATCGAAGAAGTGTTCGAGGCTGGTATGATGTTAGTTGGCACCGAGGTGAAAGCCTTGCGCGAAGGCCGGGCCAATATCGCCGAATCTTATGTGTCATTCGAGGGGGATGACCTGACGTTGATCAATGCCAATATCCCGATTTACCGGGCGGCAAACCGGTTCAACCATGAACCAAACCGTCCACGCAAATTATTGTTGCACCGTCGTGAGGTAGACAAATTGGCCGTGGCGATACAGCGACAGGGCCGCACCGTGGTTCCGTTAAAGATGTACTTTAACGAGCGCGGACTGGTGAAGCTGGAAATTGCCATCTCATTGGGTAAGAAAGTGCATGATAAACGTGCTACTTCGAAAGATCGGGATTGGAAGCGTGATCAATCGCGGTTGATGCGGGATCGTGGCTAATCCTTACAGGCCAGATTTGATTTTTTCAAAAACCTGATCGAACATTGCTTCGGTCAGTCGACCGGTATTGGTGTTGTACCTGGAGCAATGATAGCTATCGATGATCCGCAAATTCCGTCCGTCCGCACTGAAATGATGCTCCCCACAATGGGAAAAAACATAGTCCTTTTTCCGCAATCCAAATGTGGTCAACACGTTGTTATGGGCAATATGACCCAGCGCCAACAAGGTGGTTAGCTTGGGCAAATGAGCAATTCGACTGACTAAAAACGGCCGACAATTACTGGCTTCGGGTCCCGTTGGTTTATTTTGCGGTGGGACGCAGCGCACTGCATTGGTGATCATACAGTCAATTAGACGCAGCCCATCATCAATTGATTTTCTATAGGTACCTGTTGCAAAATTGTGTTTTATCAAAGCTTTATATAATAAATCTCCAGCACCATCTCCGGTAAACGGGCGACCGGTTCGATTGGCTCCACCGCGCCCCGGCGCCATGCCGACCACTAAAAATCGGGCGCTGTCAGGCCCAAATGAATCAACCGGCGCATTGTGCCAATCCGGCTCGGCGGCGGCAATTTCATTGCGATAGGCGACCAGTCTGGGGCACAGTTTGCAATTGCGTGGTGCTTCAGGTGGCGTGTTGTTCTGGCTCATAATGGATCCCGTCCAATCATTTGGGCGAGATCAGCCAGTTCAATAAAATTATCGGCTTGGCGCCGCAGTTCGGCAGCAGCAATTGGTGGCTTGGATTTCACGGTAGACACAACGGACACCCGGACGCCTTTGCTTTGCAAGGCTCGAACCAACACACAAAAATCACCATCTCCCGAAAACAGGATCAGATGATCCAACCAATCCGCAGCGAGCAAGGCATCAATGGCGAGATCTACATCCATATCGCCTTTTATGCGTTTGCGTCCGGTTTGCGGGTCGGTGAATTCTTTTGCCGGCTTGGTGATCACGTTAAAGCCGTTATAGCTTAACCAATCAATCAGGGGCTTGAGCGGCGAGGTTTCGTGTTCTTGAAGCAATGCCGTATAGTAATTGGCCCGGATCAAGCGGCCTCGATTGCGAAATTCACGTAACAGTTTTGAATAATCAATCTCCATATCCAATCCGCGCAATGCGGCATAGAGATTGGCACCATCGATGAATAAACCTATTCGTTCGTCTTGATAGAAAGTCATTTTTCTGGATTTGCCTGATTATGAATCAAAAAATACAATTCAGGAAAGCCTATATTTCGTTTGGGGCCAACCTGCCTTTTGGGAATAGTTCACCGGCGCAGACTATTTTGCAGGCCATGCAATTGCTGGATCACCATGAATTGCAGTTTGTAAAAAGTTCGTCCCTATGGTCCAGCCCCGCTTGGCCAGACCCGGCTGATCCCGAATATGTCAATGCAATGGCGCTTTTTATGTGTTGTCTTACCCCGCTCAAATTGATGAACCGACTGGGCCGGATGGAACGTCAGTTTGGCCGGGTTGCCAGCCGCCGAAATGCACCGCGCACGTTGGATATTGATCTGATCTCGTATGGTCAATTGCGCGCTGCTACCAAACGCGTGCAAATCCCACATCCGCGTGCCCAGGAGCGGGCATTTGTATTATTGCCATTGCGCGAAATTGCGCCGCTATGGCGATGCCCAAAAACCGGCCAGCCGATTGATCAATTGATTGACAATTTACCGCTATCTGATCTTCAGGCAACAAAACTATGTAAATCGTTGTAAATAGACGTTGCGTAATCAAAAAAGGGCGGGTAGTTAGGGCGCTTCGCTCTATTCAGAAATATCAGGAAATTGATCCTATGGCTCGCGTTACCGTTGAAGATTGCATTGACAAAGTCGACACCCGGTTTGATCTGGTTTTGTTTTCGGCTCATCGCGCCCGGATGATCCTTTCTGGGGCACCGCTGCTTGTTGAGCGTGACAACGATAAAGATACGGTTGTTGCGTTACGTGAAATTGCTGACGAAGTGGTCAGTATTCCTGAATTGAAAGAGGGTCTGATCTCTGGCTTGCAACGAGTTCTTCCAGAAGAAGAAGCCGAAGCCGAAGAATTGTTGGCCATTGAGCAGAAAGCCGAAGAAGAACCTGTCAGTGAGCTTGATATGATGCGGGCGCTTACCGCTGACCGTGACGGCTCTTCCGACAGCCGATTCTAACGGCTATGGCAGGGGAGAACTCATCCCCCGCACCTTCTGCCTTTGTCGGCGGTCTCCGTTCTACATTTCTGGAACCGGATCAGCTGATTGCTGGCGTTCGCAAATATGACCCGAAGGTCGATGAAGTGCTTTTGCGGCACGCCTATGCCTATGCCAAAGAAAAACATGGCACCCAAACCCGAAAATCCGGCGAGCCTTATTACGCGCATCCGGTAAATGTCGCGGCCATCTTGATGGAATTGCGACTGGACAGTGCTTCGATCATCACTGCGTTATTGCATGATACGGTCGAAGATACCGATGCAACACTGGATGAGTTATCCGAGCTGTTTGGGCCGGAAATTTCTGATCTGGTCGATGGGGTGACCAAGCTAACCCATCTGGAGGTGAAATCCGCCCGCTCCAAGCAAGGTGAGAATTTACAGAAATTTGTACTGGCCATTACCCGGGATGTTCGGGTGTTGCTGGTTAAACTGGCTGACCGCCTGCACAATATGCGCACCCTGCAGCACATATCCTTTCGGCCCAAGCGCGAACGGATCGCCCGTGAAACTCTAGAAATTTATGCGCCATTGGCCCGGCGCATCGGGGTGCAGAAAATTTGTTCGGAATTGGAAGATTTGGCTTTCCTGTATCTTGATCCACCGGCCTATGTCACCACGACCAAGCGCCTGAAAGTCGTTCGGCAGAAACATATGCAAGCTGTTCGGCAATTGTCCGAAGATCTGACCAATCTGGTGTTGAACAGCGGGGTTGAAGCAACCTTGTACGGCCGGGAAAAACGGCCCTATTCAATTTGGCGAAAGCTACAGCGTAAAAATATCACATTTGATGAAGTGGCCGATGTGTACGCGTTTCGGATCATTGTTGAAAAAGTAGAGGATTGCTATGCGCTGCTGGGTTTAATTCATACCACTTGGCGCTGCGTTCCTGACCGGTTCCGGGATTTCATTTCCGTACCCAAACCAAACCATTACCAGTCGCTGCACACCACGGTAATCGGCAAAGGCAATGTTCGGATCGAGTTGCAAATCCGCACCATCGAGATGCACCGGATTGCCGAGCAAGGCGTGGCCGCACACTGGCGCTATAAACAGGGAGCGTACGGGTATGACGAAGCCACCGGCGGCGATCCTCTTGAATCGCTAAAGCCCCTGTTGGAAATTATTGAGCATGGCGGTGATCCGGATGATTTTTTGGAACATACCCGGTTGGAAATGTTTCAGGACCAAGTGTTTACGTTTACTCCGAATGGCAAGCTGATAACCTTGCCGGAAGGGGCCACGGCGATTGATTTTGCCTATGCGGTACATACGGACATCGGCGATGAATGTGTGGGCGTTCACATAAACGGGCGCGAACGGCCTTTGCGTACACCGCTACAAAATGGTGATTCCGTACAAATCATCCGTGGCGGGCGCAAAGAACCGCCGCCGGGCTGGGAAAGCAATGTGGTGACCGGGCGGGCAAGATCGGCCATCCGGCGTTTGGTTCGCCAGTCTGAACGATCCGAGTTCAGGAAATTGGGTAAACGTCTGGTCGAGCGCATTTTGAGCAGCAATGGATTGTCTGGAAAAGTCAATTTGACCGAAGCAGTTAGCCGGTTGCAGGTTAAGAATGTAAGCCAATTATACGTACAACTGGGCCGGGGGCATCTGACCGGCGGCGAATTTCTGGATGCGTTATATCCAGGTCGGGACCGCGCCGCCGTTGAAAGCGTGTACCAGCGCGAATTGATCACCGATGAAACCGCAGAGTTTTATGTCGGTGGCAAAGGGCTGGCGCGCGGCGTATCTATGCACTTTGCCCATTGTTGCACACCGCTGCCTGGCGATCGGATTTTGGCCATCCCCGACAAGGGGCGTGGGCTGGTGGTGCATGTAATTGATTGCGAGATCATGGCCAAGGCGATTGACGAGGGCCGCGAACCGGTAAATTTGGCGTGGACCCCACATGCGGCAAGTGAAGGGGCGTCCATCGGGCGCATATTGGCCACGGTAATCCATCGTTCTGGTTCATTGGCCGAAATCGCCGAAGCCGTTGGGCGTTCCAAAGGTAATATCATGGATGTGAAAACCCTGAGCCGAGGCGAAGATTTTTTTGACATGTCTTTTGATGTGGAAGTGCTGGACGCGAAGCATATGTGGAATATCTTAGCGGCAATTCGAAGTTGCGCTTGTGTGGATAGTGCCGAACGAGCCAAAGGCCAAGGGCCAGAAGACCAGAAATTAGAAGGAATGGATTAGTGAATACCCAACAGGTTCTCGAAGAATTCAAACAAGCCGGTGCTCTGTTGGAGGGGCATTTTACCTTGTCATCGGGGCGGCATAGTCCGTTTTTCCTGCAAAAAGCCTTTGTGTTTATGGACCCGGTCCGCACGGAACGCCTGTGTCGGGCTTTGGCGGAAAAGGTCAGGCAATCCGGTCTTGGTCCGTTTGACGTGATCGTCTCCCCGGCAGTGGGTGGGTTGATCCCTGGTTACGAGACCGCACGCCATTTGGGGCTTGTCGCGATGTATGTCGAGCGTGAAGATGGCAAGTTTGTGTTGCGCCGGGGCTTTACGTTGCAAGCTGGAGCAAAAGTGTTGATCGTCGAGGATATTGTTACCACCGGGTTGTCGTCGCGCGAATGTATTGATGCGGTTCGGGCCTTGGGCGGCGACGTATTGGCCGAAGCCTGCCTGATTGATCGATCGGGTGGCAAAGCCGAGGTGGGCGCGCCTTTGTTGGCGCTGGCTGAAGTGGATTTCCCAACCTATGCGCCAGATGAAATTCCGGCGGATATGGCTGCGATCCCGGCCATCAAACCGGGTAGTCGGGATTTGGGATCATGATCCCGCGTCTTGGTGTGAACATCGATCATGTGGCGACGATCCGTAATGCGCGTGGCAGCCAATACCCCGATCCGGTACGCGCCGCGCACATGGCAGTCGCCGCCGGTGCCGATGGGATTACCGCCCATTTGCGCGAAGACCGACGACACATTTCCGATGATGATATCGCCCGGTTGCGCCAAGAGATAAAATTGCCGCTAAACTTGGAAATGGCTGCAACCGAGGAAATGCTGGCCATTGCACTGGATGCCAAACCACACGCGGCCTGTATTGTTCCAGAAAAGCGCGAAGAACGCACCACAGAGGGCGGATTGGATGCCGCTGGCTTACACAATCATCTGGCCATGTATGTGCAGATGTTAAGTGACAATGGCAGTCGTGTGTCTTTGTTTGTCGAAGCTACGAAACGGCAAATGGAGGCGGCAAAGTCGCTGGGCGCACCCGTAGTTGAGTTACATACCGGCGCCTATG
Organism: Robiginitomaculum sp.; assembly: GCA_002733805.1. GTDB lineage: Bacteria > Pseudomonadota > Alphaproteobacteria > Caulobacterales > Maricaulaceae > Robiginitomaculum_B. The sequence goes on from NVXG01000007.1 coordinate 51,779, forward strand.
CCGATCACTTTTTTGCTGGAGAGTTTGAACGAGCCGAACAAGTGCTCGAGCAAATCCACGAGGCGGCCATATTTGGCACCAGTTTGGGATTGGAAATTCATGCCGGGCATGGGCTGACCTTTGAAACGGTCGGGCCGATCGCTGCAATCCCGCAGATTGCCGAGTTGAATATCGGGCACTTTTTGATTTCCGAAGCCATTTTTTGCGGGCTGGATGCATCGGTGAAACGGATGAAAAGCCTGATCACCGAAGCGCGAATTGGGGCGGCGGCATGATTATCGGCATTGGTAGCGATCTTTGCGATATTCGTCGCATTGAAAAAACGTTGGAGCGATTCGGCCGCCGGTTCGAACAGCGGGTGTTCACCCATGTGGAACGGAAAAAATCGGACGGGCGCAAAAATCGCGCGGCTTCCTATGCCAAGCGGTTTGCTGCCAAAGAAGCTTGCTCCAAGGCGTTGGGTACCGGTATGCGCTTTGGTGTTGCTTGGAAAGAAATGGGTGTGATTAACCTGCCCAGCGGTAAACCGACATTATTTTTGCAAGGTGGTTCTGCAAAACGACTGGACGATTTAACCCCGAACGGGCATACCGCAATTATTCACGTTACCATTACCGATGATTACCCGTTGGCACAGGCATTTGTCGTGATTGAAGCTCTGCCAACTCAATAACTGGATATAAAATGAGCGATACTCCAACCGAACCAGCTAGGTCCACAAAAGAAGAGTTTATCGAGCTGTTCTTTACCTTGGGCTGGGCATTGGTGATTGCGCTATTTTTGCGCACCATTTTCTTTCAGCCGTTTCATATTCCGTCGGCCAGCATGTATCCACAATTGATGGTCGGGGATTATTTGATTTCATCAAAATATACCTATGGGTATTCCCGTCACTCTTTACCGCTGTCGCCGAAACTATTTTCCGGGCGCATTTTGAACTCAGTGCCAAAGCGGGGCGATATCGTTGTATTCAAATGGCCACGCGATGATAAAACCGATTTTATCAAGCGGGTCATTGGTTTGCCCGGCGATCGGGTGCAGGTCAAAAATGGCCGGTTGTGGCTGAACGGCACGCAGGTTCCGTTTGAGAATTTGGGGCAGGAACAAGTCGAAGTCGGCGGTCGCATTCAAATCGTTACGCGTGTTCGCGAAACCATGCCCAATGGAAAAAGCTATATCACCTGGGATCTGGGTCAGACTTCGTATGACAATACGCCAGTGGAACTGGTGCCAGAGGGCCATTATTTCATGATGGGTGATAACCGCGATAATTCGCTGGACAGTCGAAAGTGGGGCGTGGTGAAGGCTGAGAACCTGATCGGTCGGGGCGAAGTTATTTTGATCTCTGTTGACGAACAGTTTCGTTTGGTCAAACCGTGGACTTGGGCGCATTTTCGTAAACGGGTGTTTGTCAGCTTACGGAGTGATCGTTGAGCTCGCGACTATCGGAACAGGCGGTTCAACAGCGTCTTGGCTATCAGTTTGGCGATGAGGCATTGTTGCGTCGCGCCCTGACCCATGGCTCCTATGGCGATGGTCGGGCCGTTGCGGATAATGAGCGTCTGGAATTTTTGGGCGATCGGGTGTTGGGCCTGATTGTTGCCCGTCATCTGTTTGTCGAAGACCCTAAGGCCAATGAGGGGCAAATGGCCCGACGGTTGAACGCGTTGGTTCGAAAAGAGGCTTGTGCCGAGGCGGCTTGTGCTGCCGATTTGGGCGAGGCGCTGTATCTATCCAAAGCCGAGGAAAATAACGGTGGCCGCAACAAACAATCCATTTTGGGTGATGTTTGTGAGGCGGTGTTGGCGGCGCTGTATCTTGATGGCGGGATGGAGCCAGCCCAAGCATTTTTTGATGCGTTTTGGATCGAGCAACGAGCCCGGCTTTCCGGTTCCAACAAAGATCCGAAAAGTGCCTTGCAGGAGTGGGCTTTGGCCCATGATTATGGCTTGCCAAAATATGTGGAACTGTCCCGTACCGGTCCTGACCATCAGCCCGAATTTCATATTTCTGTGGCCATTCAAGACTGGAAATGCGAAGGGCGTGGCAATTCAAAACAAAATGCCGAACGAGCTGCGGCGAGTAAATTATTTGAGCAGGTGGTAAAGAAATGAGCGAGCAAGCAACCCGCTGTGGGTTTGTTGCCATGATCGGCGCACCCAATGCCGGCAAGTCAACTTTGGTCAATGCGTTGGTTGGTTCCAAAGTATCGATTGTCACTCACAAGGTGCAAACCACCCGGTTCCCGGTGCGCGGTGTGATGATCGAGGATCAATCACAAGTGGTATTGGTCGATACACCGGGGGTATTCGCCCCCAAACGGCGACTAGACCGGGCCATGGTCAAATCAGCTTGGCAGGGGGCTGAGGAGGCAGATCAGATCGTGCATCTGGTTGATGCCGCCGCGTGGTACCGTGTTGGGCACAAAAAATTGAGCCGCCCACAGGACAGCAAGGCCAAGGTGGATGTGCAATCCATTATCAAGCAATTGGACAAATTGGGCCGCAAGGCGATTTTGATCTTGAACAAGATCGACCTGATCGAAAAAGAGGTTCTGCTCGAACAGGTCGAGGATTTTCATAAAACGGGTATTTATTCTGAAATTCTCATGCTCTCGGCCACCAAAGGTTCGGGCTTAAAAAAACTGCGAAAGCTATTGGCTGAGCTGGTTCCGGTCGGACCATGGTTGTATCCAGAAGATCAAATTGCCGATTTGCCTTTGCGCTTGCTGGCCTCTGAAGTGACTCGTGAGAAATTGATGTTGCGGGTGCATGAAGAACTGCCCTATGCGGCCAGCGTTTCGACCGAAAGCTGGGAGCCTCGCAAAGACGGGTCGGTCATGGTGCGCCAGATCATCTATGTGGAACGCGAAAGCCAGCGCAAAATCATTTTGGGCAAAAACGGCAAAGTGATCAAAGCCATCGGGCAGGCCGCCCGAAAAGACATGATGAAGCTGCTCGATAAGACGGTGCATTTGTTTTTGCATGTCAAAGTGGCCAATTGGAGCCAGGATCGAGCCCGGTACACTGAGTTTGGACTGGATTTTGAGTAATGGAATGGCAGGCTGACGGCTATGTTCTGGCCGTGCGGCGCCATGGCGAAAGCAGTGCCATTGTCGATGTTCTGACCCGCGAACAGGGCCGCTTTGTCGGGCTGGTTCGCGGTGCCAGCGGCAAGCGAATGCGCGGCATGTTGCAACCCGGAAATTTGCTTGAATTACGATGGCGGGCGCGTCTGTCGGAACATTTGGGCATGTTCAGTGTCGAGGACGCAACGTCGAGCATAGCAACCTTGCTGGATGATCCACTGGCCTTATCCGGACTGATTGCAGCTTGTTCGATCATTTGTATGACCTTACCCGAACGAGAGAGTCACGAAAGCATCTATCAAACATTCGGAATTCTGGTTTCACAATTACATAACCCACAGGTGTGGCCGGCGCTGTATATTCGTCTGGAAACCGGCATTTTGGCCGAGTTGGGCTATGGTCTTGATTTTTCCAAGTGTGCGGCAACCGGGGACACTCAAAACCTGACCCATGTTTCGCCGCGCACCGGCCGGGCCGTATCAGCGACCGCCGCCAAGCCGTACTTAGATAAATTACTGCCCTTGCCCCGGTTTCTAGTGGATTCCGGTGCAGAATTGACAGGTGGGGATATCAAACGAGGTTTGGCATTAACCGGATATTTTCTGGAGCGCAGAATGTTGTGGCCGGTCGACAAACAATTACCAGACGCACGCGAACGGATGATTGAGCGGCTGACCAATGTCGATGCTCTCTAGACAGATGCAGCCGACACACGGCATAACGGGCAAATCATTGCGTCAAACAGCAGGATCAAAAATGCTTGGATTTATCAAACGTCTGTTTGCTTGGTGGGACGGGGCAACCATGGGAACTCTGTTTGCCATCTTCAGGAAATATACCTTTGTTGCGGCGGATGAATACGGCAACCGGTATTACGAGGAAAAACGAGCCAGTTTTGACGGCAAAAAACGCCGGCATGTGATCTATAAAGGCTATGCCGATGCGTCCCGGGTTCCGGTTGATTGGCATGGCTGGTTGCATCACACGTTTGATCAACCGCCAAGTGAAGAGCCGTTGGTCCGTCAGACATGGGAAAAAGATCATTTGCCCAACATGACCGGGACTATTTGGGCGTGGCACCGCAAGGGGTCAATGTCTGGAACCGGCCAACGTGGGCGCGCTACTGGCGATTATGAAGCGTGGAATCCGGATCAGGGATGAAAGATCAACTGACAGAAACCATTGTCGGGTTTGGCGTGTTGATGGTTGCCGCCACATTTGCGGTGTTTGTTTCGGGAACCATTGGCCAGCAAAGCCAAAGTGGGGCCATTGATTTGAATGCCCGGTTTGCATCCGTGGGCGGCATAATCAACGGGACAGACATCAGAATGGCCGGCGTTAAAATCGGCACAATCACCGATATTGTGCTGGACACTAAAACCTATGACGCGAATGTCACCTTGCACATCCGGGCCGATATTCCAGTTCCCGAAGATTCGGTGGCCAAAATCGTCTCGGACGGTTTGTTAGGTTCAGCCTATGTATCTATTGAGCCCGGGGCCGAAGATGAAATGTTGCAACCCGGTGATAGTTTTGAATATACGCAAGGTGCAGTAGATTTGTTGGGTCTGTTGGGACAGTTCGCCGGTGGTAGTTCCGATGACAATGGATCGACCGAGTGATTTTGCACCACATTTTTGCCCAAAAGGCTGCCTATCAAAGCCTTATGAGATTTCTACTTCTATTTTTCGTGGGACTGGTCTGGATTGTTTCCAACCCGGGAGTGAGCCAAGAGCTTGGCTTTGGCCCGGCACCGCTTTCTTCGGCGCAGGGGCGCAAAGTGATCTTGCGTGGACTGGACAAGGTAACGGCCAGCACTTCTGATTTTGAAATCCTTATTGGTCAGGAGGTTTCATTTGGGTCCTTGACCATCAAAGCTTCTTATTGCCGAAAGCGCCCGCCGGAAGAAACTCCGGAAGTGTATGCATTTTTGAGTATTGCAGATCGAAAAACCGACGGGTCCGGCAACCAAATTGAAGCGACGCAAATTTTCAACGGTTGGATGTTTGCCTCCAGCCCGGCCTTAAATCCTTTGGAACACGCGGTCTATGATGTCTGGGTGCTGGATTGCAAATAGACGCTCATCGGATCAGGGCGTTGAGGTAACTTGCAGTATCTCAAGCACGTCTGAACCATCCAGCGGGTCTGGGTTTTCACCAAAAACCGGATGGATGGCTTTGGCAGTTTCAAGGCGTTGCAAATATGCGGTTCGATCAATTTCGATCGCGCCAAACTGGGCCAGATGATCCGTCATGAATTGCGTGTCCAGCAAGAAAAATCCTTGGCGAACCAGACGGGCGCACAAGTGAAACAGCGCGACCTTGCTGGCATCTCGTTCTCGCGAAAACATGCTTTCGCCAAAAAAGGCACCGCCTAGTATAACGCCATATAATCCGCCAACCAGACGATCATCCAGATAACATTCAACCGAATGGGCCGCGCCGCGCAAGTATAGATGGTGGCACAACACTTCAATGCCATGATTGATCCAAGTTTCCGGGCGGTCTGGTGCGGATTCGGCGCACATCTGAATCGTAGCCGCAAAGTTCCGATTTACATGCACACGAAACCGGTTTTGCCGGATGGTTCGGGCCAAACGACGCGGAATATGCAAGCCATCCAGTGGCAGGATACCGCGCCATTCAGGGTCAATAATGGAAACACTGTTCGCGGTTCGGTCGCTGGCCATCGGGAATTGACCTTTGGCGTAAAGCGCCAGCAAGTCATCTGCGCCAAACGTCATCACCAATTAGCTTTTCTGCTGTTCCAGCCAGTCTTCAAGCCAGTGAATATGGTAATTCCCCGTTTTGATATCATCTTCGTTTAACAGGTCTTGAAACAATGGCAGCGTGGTCTGGATGCCGGTAATGACCATCTCGTCCAACGAGCGGGACAAACGCATCAACGCCTCTTTTCGGTTGGCGCCATGAACAATCAGCTTGCCGATCAGGCTGTCATAATAAGGTGGGATTGAATATCCGGCGTATACGGCTGAATCGAGCCGTACACCCAAGCCACCCGGCGCGTGAAATTCTTTGATTTTGCCAGGCGATGGCACGAAGGTGCGCGGATGCTCGGCATTGATCCGACATTCAATCGCGTGGCCTCTGAATTTGATATCTTCTTGCGAAAAAGAGAGTTTTTCACCGGCGGCAACGCGAATTTGTTCCTGGACCAAATCAACTCCGGTAATCGCTTCGGTAACCGGGTGTTCGACCTGCAACCGTGTGTTCATTTCGATGAAAAAGAACTCGCCTTCCTCATAGAGAAACTCGATGGTTCCCAACCCAAGATAACCGATTTCGGCAATGGCTTTGGAAACAATTTGGCCAATCTTTTTGCGTTCGGCATCACCCAAAATCGGGCAGGGCGCTTCTTCCAGAATTTTTTGATTGCGCCGTTGCAACGAGCAATCTCGTTCGCCCAAATGAACAACATTGCCAAATGAGTCAGCCAGAATTTGCACTTCGACATGGCGCGGGTATTCCAGATACCGCTCCAGATAAACCGATCCATCGCCAAATGCCGCTGCGGCCTCGGCGCGTGCAGTGGATACGGCTTCGGATAAATCCGCCGCAGTGCGGGCCAGCTTCATGCCGCGTCCACCGCCGCCAGCCGCTGCTTTGACCAATAGGGGAAACCCAACTTCCTCGGCAACTTCGCGGGCTTGTTCTTCGGTAGTGATCTCACCTTCCGAGCCAGGAACCACGGGAATACCTGCTTGCATCACGGCTCGTTTGGCAGTGATTTTATCACCCATCAAACGGATGTGATCGGCGGTCGGGCCAATGAAGGTTAAACCATGCGAAGTGACAATTTCGGCAAACCGGGCGTTTTCCGACAAAAATCCATAGCCGGGATGAATCGCATCGGCATTGGTGATCTCGGCTGCTGCCATGATCGCCGGGACATTCAGATAGCTTTGCGCTGGCGATGGCGGGCCAATACAAACGCTCTCATCGGCGATCAAGACGTGTTTGGCGTCGCGGTCGGCGGTGGAGTGTACAGCCACGGTTTGAATGCCCATCTCACGACAGGCCCGGTGGATACGCAGGGCGATCTCGCCCCGGTTGGCAATTAGAACTTTTTCAAACATCAATTTTGACCTTAGCCAATAACAATGAGGGCTTCATCAAATTCAACCGGTTGCCCGTCCTCGACAATGATGTCCAGAACTTTACCGGCTTTTGGTGCGGCGATTGGATTAAAAGTTTTCATCGCTTCAATCAGCATCAAGGTGTCGCCCTCGCTGACCTGATCACCGACCTTTACGAAAGCGGATTTGCCCGGTTCGGGCGATAAATACGCGGTGCCAACCATGGGCGAGGCGACCGTGCCGGGGTGGGCTGACATATCCACCGCATTGTCCGGAGCCGGGGTTTCTGGTGCCATTGGTTGCGGTTGGGCAATCGGGGTTAGTCCGCTGGCTGGCATAGCCGCACTAATGATCTGCTTGGCTGCACGACGGCTGATTTTTAGTTTCAAATCGCCGCGTTCGACCTCAATGTCACTTAAATCCGTTTCGCGCAGGATATTGGCCAATTCCCGAATAATCGACAATTCGCTTTTGCCAAGGGTAGGTGTATTCGCCGCCATAATTGTTTTTCCGGTACTGTTTTAACGCTAAGCCAGCAGTCGCAAAACTGCGCGCACTGCCATTTCATACCCTACTGCGCCAAATCCGAAAATACCAGATGTTGCGGCAGGGCTTACATAATTTGTTTGGCGAAACGGCTCCCGTGCCGCCGGGTTGGACAAATGCACTTCAATGATCGGAATTTCCAGCAGTTTTAGCGCATCCAGCAAGGCAATCGACGTATGGGTATAAGCCGCAGCGTTCAGGATTAACGCGCTGGCTTTGTCGGCGGCTTCTTGAACCAAAGTAACTAGTTCGCCTTCATCATTGGTTTGACAAAATGTCAGGCTGACGTCGCCTTCTTGTGCCAACGCTCGGCAGGATCGTTCAATATCGGCCAAGGTTGTCGTGCCATAAATGTCTGGCTCGCGGCTACCCAACCGGTTCAGATTTGGCCCATTTAGGATGTAAATTGGTTTGCTCATGGTTCCTTGGGTCCAGTTTTTTGCGGTTGTATAGGGCTTTGCTCAATCGAACAAGGTTATCCTCGACGGCAAAATTTCCGTTGTTTCCTATGCTCCACCTGACCGGTGTCACAATTGTTATCATAACGGCCTGCGAATTGCACCTTCTGGCCTGAATACCTCAAAAACTGAGTTATTTCGGGACAAAGGAAGCTGTTATGGAATTGATCAACAACTGGACGGCAGAAGATACTGACGCCTATGGCAAGCAGGTTCTGGCCGTTTCGCACTCATTGAATGAGACCGGATTGTTTACGGATGATGCCTTGGCCGAAGTTCTGGACAAGCACCCGTCGCATTTACTGGACGTGCTGGCCCTGCCAAAAGATGTGAAATATCAAGAATACAAAGACCAGCAACTGACCGTTGATTTTACCGGGGCCAGTGGCAAAACGTTGGTAGCAGCAGCAAAGGCTGGTGACATCTGGATCAACGCTCGCGAGGTGATGAATACCCATCCAGCCTATATAGAACTACTCGATCAATTACATGGGGAACTGGCCGAGCACACCGGGAAAAATATGGGTCGCCAAAAATGCAGAGGTGGCATTTTGCTGTCATCACCAACCGCCAAAACTCCATACCATGTAGATCCGACCATTACCCACCTTTGGCATATTCGAGGGCAGAAACGGGCATGGGTTTATCCAATATCCAAAGAATTATTACCGGACGAGGCGTTTGAGAGCATTGTTTTGGGCGAGATCAATGAAGATTGTCCGTACAAGTCAGAGTTCGATCAACAGGCACAAGTGTTTGATCTGGAAGGTGGAACTATGGTTTCATGGCCGCACCGATCTCCACACCGGGTCGAAAACCAGAGCTATTGCATTTCTATGGTGATGGAGTTTTCAACCAGTGAGAGCGCATTTATCAATGCCGGAATGGTGGCCAATGGCTTGCTGCGCCGCCGACTTGGCATGAACCCAAATTGGGATGATGCGTCGATGTTTGAAAAAGTGATCAAATCTACAGCGGGTCGAGTTTTGCGCAAACTGGGTGCCATAAAATCCTTTCGCCGCAAAGATATGGTGAAGTTCAAATTGGATGCAACAGCCCAAGGCTTCATCCAGCCCGTAGTTCCCTACGAACGGGCATTTTAGGCGGCTTTCCGATAGTCAACGGACGAATTAGCTATCGCTTTCTGTTTTGTTTGTCTGTTGGCGTTTTGCGGCGCGTGTCGCTGCAATACTTCGGGCTTCTTCACGGCCTGAAACCATTTGAATTCCATCGACCGGGCAGCGATCATGTTCCGTGCGAATGTGTTCGATAACCGGCCGGCAAACCAGTTGGTGCTCAAAGCTGGTCGTGATTTGTGATGCAAAGTTCAGATCGCGGCAGGTTCTACGAAACCGTACCAGATAGTTTTCTTTCTTCGTGCGGCCAGCAAGCAGCGCATGATATTCGTCGATATAGGTAAAGCCGGTAATGGAATAGACCCGCAAGCATCGGTTTTCCGGTTGTTCAACTTCCGTTGCAAAGGCAGGTGTAAACGAAAGGCCACAGTAGAAAAGTGTTGCCAATATGAATTTATGCATAGGCGGCTCCTGTTCTGATCCCTCCTGAACAAGGTATCGTATTTTGTCCTGCACGCATAATTTCCGGTTGTTTGTGGTATTTTTGAGGCGGTTAACGCGCAGGTAAGGTCATCTGCACAATATGCTGCCATGACGGCGATTAACCATCAGGCTCCGATTGAGCGATTGCAGAGTGCTTTTACCAAAGCGGCTGGCAGCACCGGCATTTCATTTGATTTTTTGGTCAAAACTGCGGCCCGTGAAAGTGGATTTCAATCCAGTGCCAAGGCCAAAACATCGTCCGCTGCCGGTATGTTTCAGTTTATAGAGCAAACTTGGTTGGGCGTGGTGGCGCGCCATGGTGCGCGTCACGGGTTGGCTAATGAAGCGGCGGCCATTGAGCGTCAGCCAAATGGTAGGTATTCAGTCAAACCGGGCGCGGTTCGCAACCAGATACTGGGGCTTCGTCATGATTCTGGCTTGTCCACGATCATGGCTGCCGAATTGGCAGTGGAAAACCGCAATGTATTGCAGTCTCGATTGGGGCGCGCCCCAACTGATACCGAATTGTACAGCGCCCATTTTCTAGGGGCCGGGAAAGCTGGCAATTTGTTGCTGGCTGCCAAGAACTCGCCCGATCAGGACGCAAGCAAACTATTTCCCAAAGAAGCTGCCGCTAATAAACCCATATTCTTTGGGTCGGATGGTACAGCCCGTTCTGTTTCTCAGGTTTTGGAAGAATTGGGTCGGTTGCACCAGAATCAACCGGGCAGCATTCCTGATGTTGGGCTGGAAGATGCTCCGAAAATTACCGTCAGCGGCGGTAGACCTGTGTCTCACCGGATTGCCGGTGGGTTGGTTCGTTCCTCCTTGCTGCAATTATCGCCGGTTATGGTGCAATTGCTGGCAGAACTGTCCGCACCGGGCGCAGCGAAACGTTCCGATAAAAATTAACAGGTTCGTGCAACCTTCCGTTAAGCATACTCCCGGATAATTACGATATAGAATCTGCAAATTGGAGTGCTATTCATGTCTGTTGCTGTGATGCGGTCAAGATTAACCGAAAGCGATATTCGTCGTTTAGTAAAAGGCACGGATGACAATGACCGGGCCGTGGCGGCGCATAAATTATGCCGGGCGATTGATCGCGCGCCATTGTCGCGGGTTGAGCGTCAAAGTGCCAATGCAATCATGCAGGTTATGGTCAATGACTCAGCCGAGTTGGTCCGCCGTGCGTTGGCAGTTACCTTGCAAAATTCGCCACATCTACCGCGTGATCTGGCCAAGCAGTTGGCGAAAGATGTCGAATCAATTGCCATTCCGATTTTGACTTCTTCTCCGTCTTTAACCGATGATGATTTGATCGACGTAGTTCGCTCTGGCGCTGCCGTGCGGCAAATGGCTATCGCGAGCCGCAAAACTGTTTCGGCCAATGTGGTCCATGTGATTGCCAAGGAGGGGCGCGAACCAGCGGTTGCGGTTGCAGCTGGCAACAATGGCGCTATATTTGATGATGAATCCTTTGATGCTACATTGGGTCGCTTTGGCAATAATGCCAAAATTACCGACGGTTTGATTTCCCGAGACACGCTGCCAATCCATGTAACTGAAAAACTGGTTGCCTTGATTAGTGATGAGGCCTTGCACCGTCTGTCTAAGCGGCATGAATTACCGCCGCAATTGGCTGTGGAGTTGGCCGAAGGCGCCAGAGAGCGTGCCACGATCGATTTGGTCGATCAGGCGGGACAGGCTGCCGATATGCGGCGTTTTGTGCAGCAATTACATTTGAACGGTCGGCTGACACCTTCGATTATTGTGCGCGGCCTTTGCATGGGACATATTCGGTTTGTGGAGTGGGCGTTGGCGGAGTTGGCTGGTGTACCACATTCGCGAACTTGGCTCATGGTCCACGATGCTGGAGCCTTGGGGTTGAGGGCAATTTTTGAGCGCGCCGGGTTACCACAACGTTTATACCCAGTGTTTCGTTCGGCCATCGATATGGTCCATGAAATGGATTACGATGACGGGAATCTGGATCAGGAGCGGTTTTCGCGCCGCATGATCGAGCGTGTTTTAACCAAGCTTCAGGGCTTGCCGAAGGAAGAGCTGGATTATTTGCTGGATCGATTGAATGTCTTGTCCGATGCAACGCGCAACACACTGCCAAAAGCAGCGTAAAGTTACATTGAGGAAACCTTCAAGATTAAATCTTTCCGAGGAACTCTTGAGTTTTCTTGCGCAGTTCGGACGATAACATGCTTCCAACCGGGTGATTCACATCCTTGATTTTGCCGCGAATTGCAGCCCGAACGGCATCTACATGGGCATCAATTAGGCGCAATGGAGCTTGTTCGCGTAATTCCGGGGTGTGAATGATGCTGCACAATGAATCAGCGATTTGGGTGATTAGTGGGTAGCCATAGGTGGTGCCCAACCCTTTGAGGTCATGCGACACACCAAATAATTCTTTGCCGGATTCTCCCGACAATCCGCCTTCACTAACTTTACGTCTTGCCTCTTCCAGTTTGGTGACTTCGTCGGCAACCCATTCTTCAAAATTGGAGCTTAGAGAGGCCAATGCGGCTTCTGCCTTGGCAATGGCAGCATGATTTACTTTACCTATCCGTCCGCCAATTTTGTTTTTCAAGGTATTTGGCACCTTGATCAGTTCACCATTTTTTGCAGTTTGGTTCATTTTTTTGTCCCCTACGCAATGTCAGAGCGAATGTTCAACTTAACAGCGAGTACCATGTCATGCATCTCCTGATTTCTTGTTAACAAGCCGCAGAAAATCTTGCCGATTTGATTTAGGTATTAAATTGCTCAATGGCGATGCGTTCGCCCAAGGCATGTCCTTCGTCAAATAGCATGGTCAATTGAATGGTCCTGCTCTCGCGTACCTCAACAAATTTGACGTCGCGCACTTCATGATTGTCGGCGACGGCGCTTACTTTTCGTTTGTCTGCTTCAAGGATATCAAATCGTATTTTGCTAGTATGCCCCAGCAACGCACCGCGCCAGCGCCTTGGCCGAAAAGCGCTGATGGGTGTCAGGGCCAAAACTTCGGCATCTAGAGGGATGATCGTGCCATGTGCGGATAAATTATACGCAGTACTGCCGGCCGGCGTGGCGACCAGTACACCATCGGCGATTAGTTCTTCCATGCGGACTTTACCGTCGATTGAAATTTTGATTTTGGCGGTTTGATGGGATTCGCGAAGCAAAGAGACTTCATTGATGGCCAATTCATCAAACCCACGTCCGGTGATGGTTTCTCCAGTCATTCGTAAGGGACGTATGACTGTTGCTTCGCATTTTTCCAGTCGTTGTAGCAATTGGTCGATGCTGAACTCGTTCATCAAGAACCCGACTGATCCGCGGTTCATTCCAAAAACCGGAATTTGGCTATCAATCTGGCTATGCAAAACTTCCAACATGAAGCCATCGCCGCCCAATGCAATGATCACATCAGGCTGTTTTGATAGAATGTTGGAATATTGCGCGCGTAAATCGCGTAAGCTGGCCTGTGCCTTTTTACTTTTAGAGGCACGAATATCTATGGTCTTGATGGATTTGGGGAGGCCTGACATTTCAGGCACTCACGATGTTCAACGGTTGTTGTCAAGTATTTCTACCCATGAGGCGTAATGCAACGGCGGCAGCGGCGGCTGAATGTCCGCCAAACGCCTTGGCAGCCTTGGTGGCATTTTCACCGCTTAACGTTTCTTCAAAATATTTTTGTTCGTTTAGATTGCGATGCAAGGTCGGATAGATACTGCGGTCGATACCGGCAGCGTGTGAGGCCAACGCCAAAGCAACAGTGGGGTGGCGCTGTATGGCTTGACGAAACTGATCAACCGGGACACCAGCCAGCTGCGAAATTGCATACTCAAACAACACGGTTTTTTCTGCAGCCACCGCATTTATGACCGATGCAGGATTGAGTTGTTCCGCTTTTGCCAGTTTGGTAACCAAGCGCGCAATGGATAATTCTCCGCTGCTTTCTACTTCCGTACTCTCTATTTTTATCTGGTCGGGTTTTGGCGATTTTTCCATGACAGCTTGGCGAACAATTTCAGAAAAATTGTCTACATCGACATTAAATTTAATGGCTAGGCTTTCCCGTTCTGATTCCGAAGAATACGCAAACAACGAAGGGATCAGGCTACGGGGTAAATCATTACGATCGGACAGATTATACCGCAGATCATCATGCCGACGGGATATTCGCACACAAGACGCAAAGGTTTCCATCGACATGCTGGCGGTAAGATTTGAGGTCAGAGTGACCAACACTTCCGGCTCACTGAAACTGGCCAAAGCATCAGTGATGTTTTCTCCAATAGATGGACGATCTGCAATGGCCAAGCGGTGGAACAACCCATTATTTTGAATAATGGAAACCAGATCATCTTCGGTTAGAACTGGGCTTTTCAATAATACCGGATTGGCAACCGGGGTTGTATCATTGGCGAATTCAAGAATTAGTTTTCTGGGGGCCCATTTAACTTCGCACAACAAGTTAGAGGCTTGCTGGCGGACTTCCTCGCTGGCGTCTTGATTCAGCAAATACATGATTTCACCAAAGGCCATATCATTTGGTGAATCATCCATTGGTTTTAAGGAACACAAAGACCCCAAGGCCAAATACAATTTGCCCCGTTTCCTTGGGTTGTTTGACTGAGCCAGCTTTGCCAATTGTGACATGCTGAAGGCGCCATTTAAGTCGACCATTTGTGTAAATCCATTCCCGCTTAAATAACATCTTGGGGCAAGACCTTTTCATTCTTATTAATATGAGGCAGAAAGTTGAGCATAAATCGGAAGAATAGTACCCAGTTCACGGCTTGTTCCGGCGATACCACTGGTGCGCTCTAGTACGGTACGTGATTGACGTTACAAACGTAGCTCGGAGGTTGGTTGCGATTGCTTATCGGCAGAATTTCTGGATATTGAAACTTCAACCCACCTTTGCGCTGGGCATGTTCTTCCTTGCCATAGGCATGTGGAGTTTAGGAACCAGATCAGCCCACGCCGGAGCATGGACCCGCGAGCCGGGTTCATTTGAGGTCATTTCAACGGTTTCTTATCATTCTGGCTACGTAGAGTTTGATGATTCTGGTGTCCGGAATGATTTGGTCGATTTTTCAAAATTTGAAAGTGTTTTTTTCATTGAATATGGAATTTTAGAAAACTGGTCAGCCATGGCTCGCCTGGTTTTGCAGCAGGTATCTGTGGCCAGGGGCGCCATGGTCGATGAGGCACAAGGGCTGGGTGCAACAGAGTTGTCGTTGAAGCGTAACCTTGGGCAATTCAAGGATTGGGTGTTTGCGGCGCAAGGTCGCATCTCGATCCCCGGAGATGCGGAAAACAGATTGGATTTACGGCTGGGTGAGGGGAATCTGGAGTGGGAAGTACGCGGTTTGGTCGGACACTCTTTTGCACTGGGCAATACGAGAGGTTTTGTTGATCTGCAGTTGGCCCGCCAATTCCGCATTCAGCCAAATGCTGATGAGTGGCATTTGGATATGACAATTGGATATCGACCTACCGCTACAATTATGACCATGGCGCAGGTTTTTGTCTTGCGTGGTGATGAAGTGCAAACACTAGCTGCCCGAACTCTGGCTTCAACTAAAGTGCAGGGCTCTCTTGTCTGGTTTTTTAAGCCACACCATGGCATTCAATTGTATGCTGCCAAAATGATTGATGGGCGTAACACCATTGCCGATCGCACAATCGGCATTGGTTATTGGTTTGATTTTTAGAATAAAGTTTCTGGTGTGTACTTATTCTTGTCCGCCGGTTTCGGTATAAAGATAAGCCAGTAAGGCTTTTCGTTTTTCATCATCTTTAATGCCGACAAATGCCATGCTAGTGCCGGGAACCGCTTGGCGCGGATTGGAAATCCATGTGTCTATTGTTTCCATATCCCAAGTTTTTTCAGCACCTTGCAAGGCTTTTGAATATCGAAATTTCGGGTTTTGCGCGGCGGTACTTCCGAAAATTCCATACAGGTTTGGCCCAACCCGGTTGGCTTGTCCTTGCTTGATGGTGTGACAGGCCCGGCATTTACTGAATTGACGTTTGCCAATAGCAAGGTCGGCACCGGCTAAACTTGCAGGCAATTCAATAGTTGCGATCGCAGGTGCGATCTCAGATTGTGCAGGTTCGACTTTAGCTGCAACAATCTCTGGAGCTTCAGGTGCAACTGGCTTTGCCGCAGCAACAATCGGTTTTGCGACATCGACTATTGGCTTTGGTTGTTCAGTAGCCTTTTCGCCGCAGGCCATGACCAACGCACTGGCAAAAATTACAAAAATACCCAAACTGGATCGAAACATATTGTTCTCCTGAAACGTTGATATGCGGTGCAAGTAAGGAAAATGGCACCGTGAAATTGATTTGATTGTGGTGTAGCGGGTTGCAAACCGGTTTGCCAGTGGCGAATTGTCTCGTACAAGGTTTGGGTGAGAGCCAAAGGAAAAATATCATGAAAAAAGGTACCATCATCGTTGGTGCAGGGCAGGCCGGGGCACAAGCTGCCACCAGCTTGCGGCAATTCGGGTATGACCTGCCAATTGTCATGATCGGTGATGAACCGGATGCTCCGTACCAGCGCCCACCCTTGTCCAAGACGTATTTGGCGGGAAGCACCAATGCGGCAGAACTTGGGTTAAAACCCGAAGCCTTCTGGTCGACGCAAAATATTGAACTGAGGCTAGGCCAATCGGTTGAGCAGATAGACCCCACAGGCAAAAAGGTACGTCTATCCGATGATGGCTGGCTTGCGTTTTCAGATTTGATATTGGCCACCGGCGCGCGTCCTCGACTGTTACCGGTTCCCGGTGCTGAACTGGACAACATATTTGTGCTGCGGACTCTGGCCGATGCGGATGCTTTGAAAGCTGCCTTTGGCCAGGACAAAAAACTGGTCATTATTGGTGGGGGCTATGTTGGTCTGGAGTGTGCGGCCACGGCGATCAAAGCTGGCATGAGCGTAACTCTTTTGGAAGCCGAACCACGTCTGTTGGCACGAGTGGCTGGCGAGCAACTTTCTGATTTTTTTGCAGATGTTCATCGTAAGGCCGGGGTGGATATCCGGCTTGATGAACGGGCAATTGCGTTTGGTGGCGAGGGCGCTGTGCGTTCCGTTACGCTGCAAAGTGGTGAGGAACTGGATGCTGATTTGGTTCTGGTCGGTATCGGCGTGATTGCCAATGAAGAATTGGCCGCTGAGTGTGGTCTGGCCTGTGACAACGGGATTGTGGTTGATGATCTGTGCCGCACATCTAATCCCAATATTTATGCCATTGGGGACGTTAGTCGCCATCCCAACCAGATATTTGCCCAAAACCTACGACTGGAATCAGTTCACAACGCCATTGAGCAGGGTAAGACTGCGGCATCGAACATCGCGGGACGGCCCAAGCCTTATAATCAGGCACCATGGTTTTGGTCGGATCAGTATGATCTGAAATTACAGATGGTTGGTTTGTCGTCCGGGTATGATCAAGTGGTGATCCGTGGGGATATATCTAAGCGGGCCTTTGCGGTTTTTTACCTAAAAAATGACGTGATGATTGCCTGTGATGCGGTGAACTCTCCGGCTGAATATATGGGGTCCAGGTTGATGATTGGCGGACAAATGACGGTTGATCCGGCTTTGTTGAAGAACACCGATCTACCCATGAAAGAACTACTGGCCCGCTTCCGCTAAACAGAGGCCAATTCTCCAAAGCTGAACCTGATCGTAACAATTGAGATTTTTTGTCACGCGACAATCTGCGGACTCATTTTTTGTGTGAAATCGCGATACCAGCAGGGCAACCAAATCAGGTCGGTACCGCAACCGGAGCCGAACGTTTGGCAAAAGGGGATGGTAAATTGAAATTGATATTGAAAATAGCTGCAATGGTGCTGGCCACAACAACATTGTGTTCTGGCGCGGCAATCGCCGAGGACTACGGTCCGTGGCAAGTTCGTTTTCGGGCAATTATTGTACAACCGGATGAAAGCTCAAGTACTTCAATCGGTGGGTTTACTGATCATTCGACCCAGATTGTTCCAGAAATGGATATTTCCTATTTTTTCAATGAGAATATATCTCTCGAATTGATTTTGGCTGTCATCAAGCACCAAGGTAAAACCAATAATACAGCGATTGGTGACCTTGCGGTCGGGGGTGTCTGGTTACTGCCTCCCACCTTGACCTTGCAATATCACGTTGCACCAGGCGCAATGTTCAATCCGTATTTCGGAGCTGGCGTAAACTATACAATTTTCTTTAGCGAAAGCCTGCCAGCAGGTTCTCCCTTGGTTAGCGTTGATCACAGCGACAGCTTTGGGTTTGCCCTTCAAAGTGGTGTTGATATTCAGACTGGCTCTGACTGGTTCCTGAACCTGGATGTCAAGAAAGTCTGGATCCAGACCGATGCGACCTTGGATGCCGGTGCTTTGGGTATTGTGACCGCAGATGTCAGCCTTGACCCGTGGGTGTTTGGTGTTGGTGTTGGACGGCGGTTCTGATCCTGATCCCCAGATAAAAACAATGGTTTGTAAAATTTGGCTGATCCGAGAAACCGGGTCGGCCTTTTTTCGGTTAATTTATTTCTTAGTTCCTCTTCATTGGAATTGAAGTCCCTTTTGTTGTCGGCCCGGAACAAAGATACCCAGATTAAAATGCAATCATAATCTTGACCTTGCTCGGAAACTTCTGACAGTTATTACAAGGCGCTTACGCATGCATCGCGAATTCGCTAGAACAAGAATGTGAGAGGTTTATGAAAAATCATTTTGTATTGGCCGCAACTTTAGGACTATTGATCGTCTTACCCACAGACGGATTTGCACAAACAAGTGATTGTGACAGCGCACTGAGTTTTGCTGAGATGATGTCGTGCGCGCAAAACGATTACAAGACCGCTGACGGCGCATTGAATATCGCATATCGAAAAAACCAGGAAACCCTGAATACTAAAGGAAAGACATTATTGCGAGATGCGCAACGCGCATGGATTAAATTTCGGAACGCAGAATGTAAATGGGAAGCCGATACTGTCCGTGGTGGACGTGATGCGGAGCTAACCAAACTTGCATGTTTGGCCGATTTGACGATGAAACGTACAAAAACACTCAACGAGGAGGCGAATGCGGCACAAGCTAGTGCAGACCCGTTGGCAAACCAAGATGATCATGGTGCAGAATTGCTTGATTACCGTTCATATGGCCCTATCCGATTTGGGCAAACTGTTGCGAGTATAGAAGTTGAGCTAGGGGAAAAAATTACACTTACAGAATACGGTGCCGAGGATATGACGCAATGTTATATGGCCAGATTTCCCCGCTATCCAAACGCGTTACTGATGGTTGAAAAGGGCATTGTCACGCGGGCCGAGGTGGATGCAAGTGTTGGCAATACTTTAGGCGTTTCTGTTGGAGATAGTTTTGCATCCGTCCAGGCCAAATTTCCGAATGCTGAAATTGAGCTTCAAAAATACGTTATGAATGCCCATGAAATCACCATCCATTCCAGTCCGGCTGGATTTTCCATACTTCTTTTAGAAGAAGCTGGAAAAATCACCCAAATCCGAGCGGGTACAGCTGAGTCTGTGCAGTATGTCGAGCACTGTTTATAGGTCGTATTTCAACCTCGTATTACTCGCCCAAGCAAATGCGTTTGACTTCTTTTATAACGGGTTTCAGCTCTGCAATGGTGTAAGAAATTTTGCCAGCCTTATAAGCAGTTACAAAATACTGATCAAAGCAGTATTGCTCGGGATTGTTCGCCTCTTTATTAGCGTCTTCACTCATGCGGGCGACAAAGTCTTTCGAAAAACGAATACCCTTCAAAATATCGTCGTCATATTCTTCTAAAGCAAAACAAGTATCAGGAATTCTAGGGTTATCAGGGAATAAGTAATTATTACTCCACTCTTCACCGCTACCAAGGTTGATCAGCTCGTGGCGGGGTAAATTGGTCGTGTAATGAGAGTGTCCATCACGAACTGAAAAATTTTCCAGTCCTCCATAACAGGCATACCCAAAGGCATACGTATGCGCGACACGTAATTTATCTCCAGCTTGTTCCAATTTTAGAGTCAAGCTGGTTGCGTGGGTGCCGCCACTGGCAAAATATACGCTTACAAACAGTTTATCATGAATAACACCGAGAACATTGTAACTTATACTAATCGGTCTTTGATCCTGCTCCCCAATATCTCCATATGTATAGTTCACACGATGTGTGGTATTTTCTTTAACTCTTTGAACAACAGTAATATCGGTTTCACAATTCTCTATTGAAAACTCGGTACCTGTTTCAGAGCCGTGGTCGCTGACCGGCATGCACAGAGGGCTGGTCTCAAGTGTGCTTATCTTTTCCAAAAGAGGAGGCAAGACAACAGGCTTTTGTAGTTTATGGATATTCGCCATAAACAGCAGGACGCGTTCATCTGTTATACCTGTTAAACATTTGGACTTTATGTGCGGCGCGAAACTTCCTTGGCGGGACGGGGCAGCTTTCCACGCACAATCCGCACTCCGAAACTTTATCCATTCTCTTTGTGCATCTCTAAGCAGAGTTTTCCCCTGTGGGTCTAAAAGGGTGCGTAATTCATTGTAGGTCGCATTTAATGCTTGGTCAGAGGCCGCATAGTTCTCTTCTGCGCAGGCAAGCCATTCAGCACTCTGAACCGCAACTCCATTGCACCATGTTTCTCTTTGCGGCAGTACGTACTCAATTGAAGAAAGCGTTTCAATCGGTTCAGGAGCCGGTGCAGGTTTGGCCGAAGGTTCTGGTTGTCCACAGGCGCTTAATAACCCAAGGCTCAAGATCAAGACGCTGTACCGTACGTTTCTTCTTCCAATCATGATCATACTCCATATTTAAGTTCGGGGCTTTGGCTGGCATTTCGGTGCGGGTAGGAAGCCACGCGTGGCTTCTAATTGAGCCATAATGGAAGCCATGACTGTTTCTATTACCACCATTGGCCTTGATTTGGCAAAGATAGTATTTCTAGATGCGTGGAAGTGTTGGTGTCGAATGAAACTAAGGCAACAGCTTACTAAACGTGCCTAATTGTTGTCCTCCGCTTTTGGTTTGGGCTAGTGTTTTTTGGTTTAAGGTTTCAACCAATGGGTTTCCCGAGCTTTCAGTCCACAGAGCACTTAAAAAAATCTTGTCCCTGTGGGTGGAACCGGTCACTATTACCGGGAAACTGAACTTCCCCTGATCATAAGGAACTCAAAACATGAAGACGCTAGATAAATTCTACATTGACGGAAAATGGGTAAGCCCGGCAGGCGACAAGACCATGGATGTGATCAATCCGGCCAATGAAGAAGTGTGCGCCAAACTGTCCATGGGCAATGCTGAAGACGTAGATATGGCTGTGGCTGCCGCTCGCAAGGCATTTGCCAGTTGGTCAAAGACCAGTCCGGCCGAGCGCTTGGAGGTCATGGGGGCAATTCTGGAGGCGTATAATGCCCGGATTGATGACATTGCAAAGGCGATCACCGAAGAAATGGGCGCGCCCAATTGGCTAGCTGCCAAAGTACAGGCCACCATTGGCAGCGGGTTGTTGTCGTCAGATATCGAGACCTTGAAAACCTTTGAATTTTCCGAAATGCGCGGTGTTTCCCAAGTGATCCGCGAGCCGGTCGGGGTTTGTGGTTTGATCACGCCATGGAACTGGCCGATGAACCAAATTTTCTGCAAGTTGTCCCCGGCGCTAGCCACCGGATGCACCATTGTCTGGAAGCCATCGGAAGTTTCGCCTCTGTCGGCGCAAATTTTGATGGAAATTATCGACAGTGCAGGAATTCCTGCTGGTTTGGTCAACATGGTACAGGGCAATGGCCCGGACGTTGGTGCCGTAATGGCGGCGCATCCGGGCATTGATATGGTCTCATTCACCGGCTCGACTCGGGCCGGAATTGCCGTGGCCCAAGCCGCCGCACCGACCGTAAAGCGGGTTTCGCAGGAATTGGGCGGCAAGTCGGCCAATATCATTCTGGATGATCTGGATGCTGAAAGTTTCGCCAAAGCCGTATCGGGCGGCATGCAAACCATGTGTCTGAATTCCGGCCAGAATTGCAACGCACCGTCGCGCATGCTGGTCCCGATGGCTCGTATGAACGAGGCCATGCAAGCGGCCGCAGCCGTGGCCAATGCGGTACAAGTGGCCGATCCGACCAGTGATGGCATGGTGATGGGGCCGGTGGTCTCCGAAGCCCAGTGGAATAAAATTCAGGGTTTGATCGAAGCAGGCACCAAAGAAGGGGCTGATCTAGCCGCAGGTGGCACCGGTCGTCCCGAAGGTCTGAACCGGGGCTATTTTGTACGCCCCACGGTTTTCGGCAATGTAACCAATGACATGACGATTGCTCGTGAGGAAATTTTTGGCCCGGTTTTGTGTATCCTTGGATATGAGAACGAAGCCGAGGCGATAAACATTGCTAATGACACTCTATACGGTCTGTCTGGCTACATTTCCGGTGCCAACAAGGACCGGCTTCGCGAAATTGCCGGACAATTACGCACTGGCATGGTGCATTTGAACGGGGCCATGCCCGATTTTAAAATGCCGTTTGGTGGCTATAAGCAATCCGGCAATGGCCGCGAGCGCGGGCCAAATGGCTTTGAGGATTATCTGGAAACCAAATCTGTGTTGGGATATGCCGCCGAATAACAAGCGCTTATTCAGCAACGCCCTGTGCGGTCGCAAAGGCCTCTAGTTCGGCCAATTTTTCCGGTTGATCGGCTAGAGCCGCTTTGGCTTTTGTGAGCGCAACTTTTGCTTCGGTTGCTTGTCCCAATACCATGCGCGAACGGATCAATTGTTGCCAGCCCGAGGCATCAGCCGGGTTTGCCAGCAAGCGAGATTCGAGCCGCTCAACCATGGCGACAATCATGGCTTGGCGCTCCGCCGGGTCCAGTTGCGCCGCAGCCTCGAGCTGCTCCGGGTTTGGGCCAGATCGCAAGTCATTCGGCATCGGAAGGTCGTATTTGGTGGCCAGTTCGCGGGCTTGGGCCAGCAATCCGTCCCGCCATGTCGCGTCTTGTTGCTCGGATTGCAACATTTCGAGCCACATAGCCAAGGCTTGCTCCGGCTCGCCGCTTTGTTCGGCAGCCAACCCCATGTAAAACCGTGCTCGTACATCTTGTGGATCCAGTTGGTAACTGCGCGAAAAGGCCGCCAATGCAGGCTCGGTAACTATCTGATCGGCCAGCATGAATAAGGTCTCACCCATTGCGGACAGCGTAGCTGGGTTTTGTGGCTCCAGCTCCAGCGCTGTTTCATAGGCCGCTTTGGCTTGCTCATAGCGCCCCACCCGAAAGGTTGACCAGCCCAACATACGCCAGCCTTCTGCGTCATCGGGATTGCGACTGACATGATCAACCAGTTTCGGGATGGCGGCATTTAAGGTCTGGGTGTCGCCTGATGGTGTTGGTACAGCCGGTTGTGCCGCAATCACATTTGGCCCTTGCGCGATCAGTTGCGGTGTACCGAGCAAGGCATAGAGGCCAAAGGTGCCCAAGATGACAAACGCCGCTAATGCCATAAATATCTGGCGATCCGTCCTGTTTGGCCCGGCGTCTTGTGTGCCCAATTCCTGCAAGGTCAAAATGCGTTGAGCAGTTACCCGGCGCTGGGTTTCGGCTTCTTCTTGCGTGATTTTGCTAGTCTCAAAGTCTCGGTCAATTTGTTGCAAAGCATCGCGTAAAACCTGCATTTGAGGTTCTGTATCATTTTGCACCGGACGATAAAACGGCGCGGCCAGCAGTAAAATCGCTGCAATCAAAAAAAGCGCAAGTACAATCCACAGCATGTCAGTTACTTTCGGTACTGTTCAAGAAGTTCATCAATTCGTTGTTTTTCATCCGGGTTTTCCGTGCCCGCAGGTGCAATTTTAGGATTTTTGCGGCGGCGGGCGGTTAGCCAAAAAATCAAGGCACCAAATCCGATAAAACCCAATGGGCCAAACCACAGGGCATAGGTGTTGCGCTTTACGGGTGGCCGCAACAATACAAAATTCCCATAGCGATCAACCATGTATTGCGTGACTTGGGTGTTGGTGTCACCCGCAAGGATCCGCTGGCGGACCAAGACCCGCATGTCGGCGGCAAGGGAAGCATTGGAATCATCAATCGACTGGTTTTGGCAAACCACACAGCGCAGACCTTTGCTGATCACGCGGGCGCGGGCTTCTAATGCCGGGTCACGCAATTGCTCGGCCGGTGTGACCGCCAAAGCAGAAGTTACACTGATGGCCAACCAGATCAGGATCGCGGCCCATACCTGTTTCATTGTTCCGCCTCCAGCAGTCGCACCATCGGCTCGATAGTATCACGCCAAACCTGTTCGGTGATGGGTCCGATTTGTTTGAACCGGATGCGGCCCTTGGGATCAATCAAGTAGGTTTCCGGTGCGCCAGTGACACCCAGATCAATCGCCAAATGGCTTTGGCTGTCCAGACCCACGGCGGCATACGGATTGCCATTGACCCGTAACCAATTGGCTCCGGCGCTGGGCGTATCGCGCCAATCCACTCCGTAAATGGCAATGCGATTTTGCCGGGACAGCCGCATCAGAGTCGGATGTTCGTGCAGGCAAGCCGTACACCATGACCCAAATACATTGAGCAGTGAAATTTTACCCAACAAGTCAGAATGCTGCAACAAAGGTAGATCATCACTTACCGCTTGTAAGGTAAAAGCCGGCATATCCCGATCGATCATCGTCGAGGGCATGGCGCGTGGATCATTGCGTAGCCCGATGGCTAAGGCCAAGCCAATGAAGCTGAATATCAGCAGTGGGATCAGTGCAGACAGACGAAATTTCATGTGGCTGCCCCGGAAACTGGACTGGATACCGCTTTGTTGGCCAAGCCGGTGTTTCGTTGCGCGCTGGGCAGACGCAATCGCCGATCCGCCAACGCGACAAAACCACCCAAGGCCATCAACAAGGCACCCAGCCAAATCCAGCTGACAAAGGGATGATAATAAATCCGCACCGCCCAACCCCGATCTGGCGCACCTTCGCCAACCGCAACATATAAATTATGTCCGGGGCGCACGTGTATGCCTGCTTCGGTGGTTTGCATGCCGCGAACTGGATAAAACCGCCGCTCAGATCGAAGTTGTGCCGCTGTCTTGTCTTTCTTCAGAAGTGTAAAGTTGGCGATTTCAGCCGAATAGTTTTTGCCAGTTTCATGGGTAACCTGATCCAACTGGATCGCATAGCCGCCCAATCTGGTTTGTTGGCCCGGTTGCATCATCAAAATCTGTTCAGATGACCACAATCCCATGCCGGTTACGCCGACCACACAAACTGCCAACCCGATATGAGCCAACACAAATCCGTATATTCCGGCGGGTAAGGTCCGGGCCAAAGCCACGGAGCGGGTAAAGCTGATTCGTCCAAGCCTGACTTTTGCAGCCCAATTCATCAGGGTTCCGCCAAACAACCAAAACGCCAAGCCGATGCCTAATCCGCCTAATACGGATTTACCAAACAGACTAACCAGTATTGCCACGAACAATGTTGCGCCAACCAGCAAGAGCACGGGGCGGATCATTCTTTTTGCGCTGTCATGTCGCCATTTCAACATGGGAGCGATTCCCATGAAAATGATCAATGCGCCCATGATATAGCCAAAATACAAATTGAAAAACGGCGGACCAACCGAGATTTTATCATTGCTAAAAATATCGACCAGTAACGGATAAAACGTGCCCAGAAATACCACGGCGGTGGCACAAACCAGCAGGATATTATTGATGGCCAACCCGGATTCGCGGCTCAAAACCTCAAACCCATTGCCAATGCGTAATTTGCTTGAACGCAACGCATATAAGAGGAGCGCGCCGCCGGACAGCACCAACAACATGCCCAGAATATAAACGCCCCGTTCCGGATCGCTGGCAAAGGCATGGACCGAAGTAATCACCCCGGAACGCACTAAAAACGTGCCGATTAGGCTGAGTGAAAACGTCAAAATACCGAGTAATACGGTCCAGTTGACCAACGCATAGCGCCGCTCGACCACCAAGGTGGAATGTAGCAATGCGGTACCGGCCAACCATGGGAGTAGGGAGGCATTTTCAACCGGATCCCAAAACCACCAGCCGCCCCAACCCAGCTCGTAATAAGCCCAGACGCTGCCCAAGGCGATGCCAATGGTCAAAAATGACCAAGCGGCCAAAACCCATGGTCGCAGCCACTTGGCCCATAAGGCGTCGACTTTGCCGTCGATCAATGCGGCCACCGAAAACGAAAAGGCCATCGAAAACCCGACATAACCCAAATAAAGAAATGGCGGGTGGAAAGCCAAGCCGGGGTCTTGCAATAACGGGTTGAGACCATTGCCATCCAGCGGAATGGGAAACAGTCGCAAAAATGGATTGGAGGTAAACAGAATAAAACCCAAAAACCCGGCACCAATCATGCCTTGAATGGACAAAGCCAGTGATTTCAAACGAATTGGCAAGGCCCGGCCAAAGATCGGCACCATAGCACCGTACAGGCTCAAAATCAGAACCCATAACAACATGGAGCCTTCATGATTACCCCACACCCCGGAGATTTTATAAAGCAGGGGCTTTAGCGAATGAGAATGCCGGGCAACCAATGCCACGGAAAAATCAGAGCCAATAAAGGCCACGCTAAGGGCCAAAAATGCGATGGTGATAAACAGCAATTGACCGATTGCGGTAAAGCCGGACAGGTGCATCAGACGCAGATTGCTTAGGCCAGCACCGACCAATGGTGCCACGATCTGAATCAGCGCCAGCAACAAGGCGATGATCAGGGCTATATTTCCAACTTCGGCGGCCATTTGTTTGCTTGTCGCTCCGATTTGCGAGGGTTCGTATTCTACCGCATCTTCTGCATCAGGTCAGATCAAAAGCCAATGGTTTTGATGTAACTCGCGCAAAATGTCGCATGAGTCGGTGAGACCCGTCCTGTCGGTCCCCGGACTTGATCCGGGGCCCAGACCAGCTTGATGCAAATGAGATCCTAGAAGAACTGGGCCCCGGCTCTGGGACCGGGGACCGGATAGGGTTGATCGTACAAGTTGCCGATCCTTCGAGGCTGCTCCGCAGCACCTCAGGATAAGGTGGGTGTTATTGGTTCGTTTCATAAAGTACCTCATGCTGAGATGAGACCAGCGGGAGCCTCGAAGCATCGGAACCATGACGCACCTCGTTATTCCGGTTGGCGAACGTCTTCGATCATGGCGATCACATCTGGTGGAGGCGGTGCGGTCAGGTGTGAAATAACCAGAACCAATCCAAAATTGATCATCATGCCGACTACGCCGATCCCTTCCGGCGAAATGCCCCACAGCCAGTTTTCCGGCAAATTGGCCTCTGGGTGGATGAATTTGAACCAAATGATGTAACTCATGGTAAAACCAATGCCGCCCAGCATGCCAATCACGGCACCCCATTTGTTGGCAAATTTGGTGAAAATGCCCAGTACAATCACCGGGAAGAAACTGGCCGCCGCCAATCCAAAGGCAAAGGCCACAACCTGCGCCACAAAGCCGGGCGGATTGATGCCCAGGTATCCAGCCGCCGCAATGGCGGCAATCGCCGCCAGCCGGGCGATCAGCAATTCGTTTTTGTCTGACAAATCC
Source organism: Robiginitomaculum sp. (assembly GCA_002733805.1). Classification (GTDB taxonomy): domain Bacteria; phylum Pseudomonadota; class Alphaproteobacteria; order Caulobacterales; family Maricaulaceae; genus Robiginitomaculum_B. The sequence goes on from NVXG01000007.1 coordinate 79,130, forward strand.
TTGAACAGTACCCGTTTGGCCAAGTCGTGACTGATCGAGGAGGAAATCACCAGCAATAGCCCGGCTGCGGTGGACAGCGCCGCCGCCAAACCGCCCGCCGCCACCAAGGCCACGACCCAAGGCGGTAAATTGGCGATTTCCGGATTGGCCAGCACCATAATGTCCCGGTTGACGTTGACTTCATTTTCAGGCCCGCCGTGATAGTCGAGCTTTCCATTGTTGTTTTTGTCATCCCACGACAACAAGCCGGTGTTCTCCCAGGTTTTGAACCATTCGGGCGTAGCCGTTTCATCACTGGCTTCATAGACCGAGCCATTTACCGATTCGATGAAATTCAGCCGGGCAAAGGCCGCCACTGCCGGGGCTGTGGTGTAGAGCAGGGCGATGAATAACAAAGCCCATCCGGCTGAAATGCGGGCATCAGACACTTTTGGAACCGTGAAAAACCGGATGATGACGTGGGGTAGGCCGGCCGTGCCAACCATCAAGGCCAAGGTGATGGCGGTCATGTCGATCATTGATTTTTTGCCAGCCAGATAGGGGGTAAAGCCCAATTCGCGGGTCAGTCCGTCCAGCTTGGTCAATAAGGGTTCGCCGCCCGTATTGCCAATCAGACCCAATTGCGGAATTGGCGTGTTGGTGACCATTAGCGAGATAAAAATGGCCGGAACCAGATAGGCAAAGATCAGCACACAAAACTGGGCGATCTGGGTGTAGGTAATGCCTTTCATGCCGCCTAAAACGGCGTAAAAGAACACGATCAGCATGCCGATCATCACGCCCAGTTCTACGTCGATTTCCAGAAACCTTGAAAAGACGATCCCCACGCCGCGCATTTGCCCGGCGATATAGGTGAATGAGATAAAGATGGCGCAAATCACTGCCACCACCCGGGCCAGATTGGAATAATACCGATCACCAATAAAATCGGGGACCGTGAACTTACCAAATTTCCGCAAGTATGGCGCCAACAGCAGGGCCAACAACACATAGCCGCCGGTCCAGCCCATTAGATAGACCGAGCCGTCATAACCCACAAACGCGATGATCCCGGCCATGGAGATAAAGCTGGCGGCGGACATCCAATCGGCCGCAGTCGCCATGCCATTTAGCAGCGGCGGAATGCCTTGCCCGGCCACGTAAAACTCGCCGGTTGTTGATGCCCGTGCCCAGATAGCGATGCCAATATAGAGCGAAAAGGAGAGGATGACGAAACTCCAGGTCCATATCTGAATGTCGTTCATTGTTCTGGCTCGGCATCGAGGGCAAAGTGTTTTTCCAGCCGGTTCATCAGGAACGAATAGGCGAAGATCAAAACGACAAATACATAGATCGAACCTTGCTGGGCAAACCAGAAGCCAAGCGGCGCGCCGCCGATGGACCATTGGTCAAAAAAGTCGCGCCAGAAAATACCAAAGCCAAAAGAGACCAAAAACCAGATACTGAGCAGGATGGCCAACAGCCGCAAATTGGCCCGCCAATATAAATCAGATTTTGCTTTGGTCTCGGTTTTCACGTGGCTTCCCCCTTCGGCAGTTTGTTTGGGCTAAACTGCCAAGGATTGTGTGGTCGGGCAATGACAGATTTATTGCCATGTAGGCTCAAATGTTACTTTTGCGCGGCTCTTTTGTCATGCTAGTGTGCAAAAAAAGGAAAGTAGACATGGTAACGAGACGAAAACTGATGATTGGCGGCGCGGCTGTTCTGGGCTTGGGGGGCGCTGGATACTGGCTGAGTCGCAAAAAACCGGTGCCAATTGGTTTTGAAGTCAGCGAACAACAACTGGCTGATGCCCGTGCCTTTCTGGACGAGAACCCGGCCTTTGATGTGCATGCCCATCCGGGGCGCACCTTTGTACGCGGAGCCAAGGGGCTGACCCCCAAACTCAAGCTGTATCAGGCGCTGGGTACCTTTGAAGACCGTGTGGTCGAGGACATGCAGGCGGGTGGCATGGCGGCGGCCAGTTTTGCCACAGTTTCAGATTTCAATGTGTTGGAGGCGACGGACACGGGCTTAAAGACAGCGCGTGATTTTGCACCGGGCGAAGCGTGGGCCAGTTTCGAACTACAAAACGCAAATATGCGCAAATTAATCGACAAAGGTCTGGTTGCGGAATTGAAACAGCCAGCCGATCTGGACACGGCACGCGCTGCCGGTGAAACCGGGGCTTGGTTGACCGCAGAGGGTGGTGATTTTCTGGAGGGCAGTGCGGAACGGGTGGCAGAGGCCCATCAACGAGGTTTGCGTTCCATCACCCTCATGCACTACCGCAATTCGGAAATTGGCGACATTATCACGACGGATGCGGTGCATCACGGCCTGACCCCAGCTGGTAAATCCGTAATTGAGGCCATGAACAATCTGGGCATGATGATTGACGTGGCGCATGCCTCCGAAGCCACCGCCTTTGGCGCATTGGCCAGTACCAGCCAGCCGGTACTGTGTTCACATACGCATATCAAAAGCGACCGGGTGCCGGATAACCCACGCTTCATCAGCAAGGAGCTGGCCACCGAAATTGTCACCGGCGGCGGGTTGATCGGGGCATGGCCTGCGGGTCTTGGTATTTCAGACATGAATGGTCTGGTCGACCGGGTGTTTGATCTGATTGATCATGTCGGCGTTGATCATGTCTGTCTGGGTACGGACATGGATGCTAATTACAAGCCGGTGATGGACAATTACCGGCAAACGCCGACTTTGGTTGCCGGTCTGTTGGCTCGGGGTTTAAGTCGCGATGAGACCGCCAAAATAATGGGCGGGAACTTCATTCGCCTGTGGAAACAGATCAGTTAGGGGCTTCAGATGAAATTATCCCGATGTTTTACCTCTGCAGATTTTCGCAAACTGGCCCGGCGCAAGTTACCTGATCCGATGTTTCATTACATGGATGGTGCGGCGGATGATGAATGGTCGATGGCCAATAATGCCTCGGCTTTTTCCAAGTATGAGCTATTGCCCGAAGTACTGCATGGAGTTGAGAAAATTGACCTGACCACTCAGGTGTTGGGTGCAAAGATGGCCCTGCCGATTTATCTAGCTCCGACCGGCATGTCGCGCTTATTCCATCATGATCACGAATTGGGTGTGGCCCGCGCTGCACAGGCCTTTGGCACCATGTACGGGGTTTCCACGGTAGCAACGGCTAGCATTGAAGACATTGCCAAAGCCTGTCCCGGCCCCAAAGTATTTCAGACTTATATATTGCGGGATCGCGGATTAATCCGCGAATTGGTCGCGCGGTGCAAAGAGGCTGGGTATACGTCATTGTGCCTGACTGTGGATACGCCAGTGGCTGGCAATCGCGAGCGGGATCTGGTCAGTGGCATGACCATGCCCCCCAAATTCACCCCGGCCAGTCTGCTCAGTTTTGTGTTGTCGCCCGAATGGGTATTTCACGCGCTGACCGGCGGCGGGTTCTCCATGGTCAATATCGCACACCGGGTTGACGGCAATCAGAAAGGCGGAATTGCCGCCTATATCAACGAACAATTTGATCGCTCGTTAACTTGGAAAGATGCCGAATGGCTGGCCAATGAATGGGGCGGCCCGTTTGCCATCAAAGGTCTGATGACCCCCGAAGATGCGGTCAAAGCCCGGGACCACGGGGCCAGTGCGGTGATGATCTCCAATCATGGCGGGCGGCAACTGGATTGCGTCCCCGCGCCGATTGATATGGTGGCGCCGATCCGCGATGCGGTGGGCGACAAGATGGAATTGATTGTCGAAGGCGGCGTTCGCCGCGGAACCGATGTCTTGAAAGCTTTGGCGTTGGGTGCCAATGCCTGTGCGTTTGGTCGACCATATCTGTATGGTTTGGCGGCTGGCGGTGAGGCCGGTGTGCGGCGTGTGCTGGAATTGTTTTCGGCCGAATTGGACCGAGGCATGGCGCTGCTGGGTTGCACTAGTGTTTCCGAGGTCAGCGAAAAACACGTACGGCGCATCCCTTAAGAAACCGCTAGAAACCAGATGAAAATCCAATACCCAGCCAAAAGCTGTTGTCTTGTGATAGCCCGACGGAGAATGGATTGGCCGGGTCAAAATCAATATCAGCAAAGGTATCGTCCGAACTGATTCCGAAATTGGCTGAGACGTAAAACGAGCTGGTTTCCGACATGGCAAAGGAAAGCGCCCCGCTTAGTATGCCATAGGTATAATCACCCGCACCGGAAGTCTCGACGTGTCCAGCAGTCGCCCCCAGATCAAAGCTGGTGTTTTCGCTTATGGGAAACGAATATCCAGCAGTGCCGATCACGGTGAGCGTTTCCAAAGTTATGTCATAATTGACGGTAAACGTTGGCTCCAACGGCGCATCAAAGCTGGCCGAGCCAAAAAATTCTAACGTGCTGGCATCACCTGCGCCGGTGCCTATATCCAGCACGCCGCCCGATTGTGGATAATGGTACAAGGTGGCACCAACATCCAGCGAGATGGTCTCAGTTGGGGCAAAGGTATAGCTGGCATAAAAGTCAATTTCATCATCAAATGCAATGCTTTCCTCGCCGACCGCAATTGAGGCCCAAACCCCGGCGGTAAAGTCACCAAAGGCAAGTTCGGCCCCCGGTTGGAAGGCTTCGCCGGCCAAGGTGGTGCCGCGAAATACGTATTCGGTAACATAGTCAGCCGACAGGCTGAAGCTGGTCGGGTTGGCTTGGGATGAACCGGCACTGGCCATCAGGAAAGTGGACGCAAGTAAGGCGTTACGTGCAAAGGTTTTCATTTTTATATTCCTTGAATTATAGGGGAGGCTGGAAGGTCAAGCGATGAACTCGGGGTAGGCAATCACCCCCACTTCAACCTGATCCAACCCAACGGCTTCTTCTTCAGGCGACACCCGAATACCGACAGTGTATTTGAGAGCCAGCCAGACCAATGAGCTGGAAATCAGCGTAAAGGCACCAATCGCTACCACGCCGGTCAGTTGCGGGATGAAGTTCACTTCTGGGTTGGTGAAGGCCACGGCCAGCGTGCCAAATATCCCGGCGACCAGATGAACCGGGATTGCACCCACCACATCGTCGATTTTGAACTTGTCGAGCAAAGGAACGCTCAACATAGCCAACAGAGATCCAAGCCCGCCAACCAGCATCGACATCTCCGCAGACGGCGTAAGTGGTTCGGCGGTAATCGCCACCAATCCAGCCAATGCGCCATTTAGCGCCATGGTCAGGTCAATCTTCTTGTAGCGAAGTTGCGTATAGACAATGGCCGTGGCCACGCCAGCGCATGCCGCCAGATTGGTATTTACAAATATCTTGGAAACGGCGGTGACATCATCAATTGTGCCCATGGCCAATTGCGAAGCACCATTAAAGCCAAACCAGCCGAGCCACAGGATAAACACACCCAGAGTTGCCAACGGCATGGATGATCCGGGCATCGGATGGACCATGCCATTTTCATATTTCCCGGCCCGTGCGCCTAGAATGATCGCTCCGGCCAAAGCAGCCCAACCTCCGGTCGAATGTACTAAGGTGGACCCGGCAAAGTCGCTAAACCCACGGGCATCCAACCAGCCGGTTCCCCATTCCCACGAACCGACAATCGGATAGATAAATCCGGTCAGCAGAGCGGTAAACAACAGGAACGGCCAGAATTTGATGCGCTCGGCCAGTGTGCCAGAGACAATCGAGGCAGTCGTGGCGCAAAATACCATTTGAAAGAACCAGTCGGACGCATCCGAATATCCGGTGCCGGTGTCCGGCGTGCCTAATTGCATGATTTGCAACGGGCCTAAAAATCCACCTTCGGCAATGCCGTACATCAATTTATAGCCAACAAACCAGAACATGATCCCGGCCACGGCGTACAGAGAAATGTTTTTCAGGCATTGCATGGAGACATTTTTGGAACGAACTAACCCGGCTTCCAGCATGGCAAAGCCAGCCGCCATCCACATGACGAGGAAACCACCAATCAAAAACAACAGCGTGTTGAAGATATAGGCATTTTGCACATTGCTGGCTTCTAATTGGGCAGCCAGATCAGCTATTTGCGAGGATTGCGCTTCTGCAGCGGTCGCGGCGAGTAGAATCAAGGGCAAAGCCAGAATGGTCTTTCTAAGGGAATGCATTTTACGTCTCGTTTTTGGATAAATGGATGGAGAAGCAGATGCTTTGTTGCATAGGGCTTTGGCGGCCATAGCGAGGAAATGACGAAATATTTTTGCAAAAATAACTAAATTGCCTAAAAATTAGGCATAAAATTTTGCTGTTGAATAAAAAATAGACACAAACTTGCGACATGGGTTCAATGCTGTGACTAGGCGACAGATCAGAACTTGGCTTATCTGTGTCCTCAAAAGCAGGCCAAACCGGACAATCTTGGTTTATTTGGTGATTAGTATGCGCTTTCTAACTTTTGCGCCTAAACAGGTTTCATCAAATTCAAACGATCTCATTTTTAGGAGAAATCAAAATGGCAAATCGTGTAAAGAAAACGGCAGAACAATCGGCTGATCTGGCTCGCAAAATTTGGCTGGCTGGCGTTGGCGCCTACGGTCGGGCTTATACCGAAACCCGGGACGGCTTGGAACAAGCAACTTCCATGTCTTCAGAAATGTTTGACGATCTGGTCGAACGCGGCACAAAAATCGAAGCCGAAGTTCGCACTTCAGTTTCTTCAAATGACCGCATCAATAAAGTTGTTGAAGCTGCTGGCAAATTCGGCGCTCGTCGCAAGGCTGGTTTTGAAGGCCGTAAAGCTCGCTTTGAAGAGCGGGTTGGTGCCGTTCGCAAAGGTTTGGGTCTGAACCGTGGTATCTTTACCATGGACCAAAAACTGGAAGCTCTGACTGAGCAATTGGACGCTTTGGCCAGAGAAGTATCCACCATCAAAAAAGCCGTAGCTAAACCTGCTCGCAAAGCATCGGTTAAAAAAGCTGTTAAAAAAGCTGCTCCTAAAAAAGCCGCTGCTAAAACCACTGCAACCAAACCAGCCGCACCTAAGGCTGTATGATCTGATTTATCGGATCGATGAGGAAAGGCGGGACCCAAAGGGGTTCCGCTTTTTTCATTTTGGGGCGAGGTTTTTCTTTAATAGAGCCTGCATGCCTTGCAGGGCATCAAACCCCGCCTCGCCCATATAGGGCACGCTTAAGGTCATGATCTGGAACACGCTTTGATGGATGGCTGTTTGGGCCGGAATTTTCCGTTGCTCAATTTCCTGCAAATTCAACCAATAGGTAAAGCACAACAGGTTTTGTTCGACCAGGGTATCGAGCAGCACCTCATCAATGTGCAAATAATCAAGTTGGATCAGATTGTTCAGATTGGCCCGAATGGCTTTGCGTTTGGCGTTTAATAATCGTTTGAATTTCGGAGCCAGCACCGGGTACCGATCCAGAATTGAATCCAGATTGCGGTAAAAGAACCGAAAATCCCAGATTTCTTCCAAGACTATATAGGCAAATATCCACTGATCCTCGATCGAGCGCATGTCCTTGCTGCCAGATTGCAGGATAATCTGCATTTCTTCTTCGAAGGCGTCATATAGCGCCGGGATAATCTCTTCCTTGCCCTTGAAATGGTAATAGAGATTGCCCGGGCTGATTTCGAGCGCATTGGCAATATCCACCGCGCTGATCGCGGTTTCACCCTCCTCATTCAACAGGGTCAGAGCGGCGTTCAAAATGCGCTGTTTGGTATTCATAAGGCGACCTTAAGCCAAAATTAAAATTGGCGGTAGGGGGTGTGTGGGGGAGGTTTTCGTTCCGGGTCCAATGCTTCGAGGCTCTCTTCGCTCGCACCTCTTCCATGAGGTGCTTGGTAAAACGAACCAAACCCACACCACCAACCTCATGCTGAGGTGCTGCAAAGCAGCCTCGAAGCATCGGCAACCGGGCCACCGACCCATCCCGGTCCCTGGCCTTCGAGCCGGGGTCCAGCTCTTCCTAGGTTTCGTCTGCGTCAAATTGGTCTGGACCCCGGATTAAATCCGGGGACGGCACGCAAAGCGAGAGGTCAAAACTGCACGATAAGTGTCGTCACTTTCCGATGCTTCGAGGTTCCTTGTAGTCGCACCTCAGCATGAGGTAGGTGGTGTGGGTGAGACTGTAGCAGCAAGACACACCTCATGCTGAGGTGCCGCATAGCGGCCTCGAAGCATTGGCAACCGGGGTATCTGTGCAATCAAATCCCATTGTCATTTTGTATTGTCACGAGCGTGACAGCACTGACAATAAAACCACAATTAAATTTGGCTCACCGGGGTCTTGGCCATACAAAACTCACAATAAAATGACAGTTGTTGACGCTTGTTGACAATGAAGCTAGCAGACAAACTTGTGTAATCTTCTAACGGGTGGATCAGCCTATACTATAGGGAATCATGTCCCTAAATTGTGGCGGAATCGGCTCTTTCATATTGTAAATAAACAAGAAAACACGCGCAAACGGTCTCGAGTGCGAGATGATTATTCGAACCCTACATGGGTGTGGATGCGGGCTGGCAGGGTTTATCCCGAGGGATATTCCAATTCGTTTTTTTATTTGGCCAGTTTTCCAAAAAATAGCAATTACAACTGAGCCAATCCTCTGGTCAAATCGTCGATCAGGTCGGTTTCATCCTCAAGTCCGATCGACAGACGGATCAGGGGGCCAGTGTGGTGCCACGAACCGGCGGTGCGGACCAATTGCGGGTCGCAATGCACGGCCAGACTTTCATAACCGCCCCATGAGAAACCAAGGCCAAATATTTTGAGGGCATTCAAAAATGCGAGTACCTTTGGTTCCTCCACCGGGTGCAGAACCAGTGAGAACAGGCCAGAGGAGCCGGAAAAATCCCGCTTCCACAATTCGTGATCCGGGTGTTCGGGCAGGGCTGGGTGTAAAACCAATGCGACTTCTGACCGTTTGGATAGCCATTTGGCAATGTTGAGCGCGACCCGTTCTTGTCTCTCCAGACGGGTGCCCATGGTGCGTAGGCCGCGCAGGACCAACCATGCGTCATCTGGCGCGGTGAAGTTGCCACTGGCTCGGTTATAGCTGGCCAGCAGCTTGCTGCCTTCTTTCGAGCCGGCTGCAATGGTACCCAGCAAAACATCCGAATGTCCGCACGGGTATTTGGTTGCGGCCTGAATGGAAAAATCCACCCCCATGGTCAGCGGTTTCAAAAACCAGGCCGCGCCCCAAGTATTGTCAATCAATGTCCAGATTTTGCGGCGTTTGGCCACTTCAACCACTGCCGTAATATCGGTGAACTCCATGGTAAGAGAGCCAGGTGATTCCATGAAAATGGCTTTGGTATTGTCTTTAACCAAAGTCTCGATGTCATCGGCTGCGCCGGGATCAAAATAACTGGTTTCAACGCCGAACCGGCTTAAATGTCCTTCGCAAAATCGGCGGGTCGGACCATAGATGTTATCGCTTAACAACACATGGTCACCTGCGGCGCAAATGGCCAATAAGGGCAGGGTGCAGGCTGTAAGGCCGCTATTGGCCAATATCACGCTGTTCGCTTGTTCCAACTCGCAAAAAACGGCACATAAACTATCATGTACGGTCATGCCTTGGGTGCCATAATGGCGCTTTGGACCCGTTGCGTACAAGTCTTCGGCTCGATCAAATAAGATGGTCGAGGCTCGTTGTATCGGTGGGTTGATCGCGCCTTCAGCACTTGGATCGCCGCGACCCAAATGGGTGATTTTGGTGTGGTCACTCATGTGTTCGTGCCTTCTTGTAGCCAGATCGGCACTGGCAAATCCTTTTCGCGCAAAAATGCCGGATTATACAGTTTGGAAGCGTAGCGGTTGCCGTAATCACAGAGCAAGGTGACAATCGTATGCCCCGGGCCCATTTCGCGGGCCATTCGCATGGCTCCGGCAATGTTGATGCCGCTGGAGCCGCCCAGACATAACCCCTCTTGCTCAACCAGATCAAACAGGATTTGCACCGCTTCGCGGTCGTGAATTTGCCAAGATTGATCTACTTCCACATCGACCAGATTTTCGGTAATTCTACCCTGCCCAATCCCTTCGGTAATGGAGTTACCTTCGGCTGACAATTCACCCTTGGTATACCAATTGTGTAATTTGGCACCCATCGGGTCAGCCAGTCCAATTTGAACCTCCGGGCAGGTTTCTTTCATGAATTGCGAGACGCCGCCCAAGGTGCCGCCCGAACCAACCGAGCAAATAAATCCATCCAGTTTTCGGTCGGTTTGCGTGACGATTTCCGGGGCAGTGGTCTGGTAATGAGCCAGCCGGTTATCGGTGTTGTCAAACTGATTGGCCCACCACGCGCCATGCGGTTCAGTTTGGTTAAGTTTTTCTGATAACATTCGGGAATAATTAGCAAAATGATCTGGATTAGTCGGTGGAACAGCTGGCACTTCGATTAATTTTGCACCAAATAAACGAATCGCCAGTTTCTTCTCTTCGGCCTGATTGTCCGGCATGACAATGACCACCTGATGACCCATTGCTGCGCCAACCATCGCCAAGCCGATCCCGGTATTGCCCGCCGTGCCTTCGACAATGGTTCCGTTTGGCTTCAATGCGCCGCTGGCCCGGGCTTGCATCACCATGCCCAATGCCGCCCGGTCCTTTACAGACTGTCCGGGGTTCAGAAATTCTGCCTTGCCCAGGATTTCGCACTCGGTTGCTTCCGAGGCCGCGTTCAGGCGTAAAAGCGGCGTATTACCGATCAAATTAATCACTGATTTCGGGTGTTTACTCATTGGGTTGAATCCGGTGTTTTGTTAATCGGACTGTCGTGTAATTCGATCATCCCGCCAAACGGTGGGGCCAGTCGGCCTTCACTGTCAAAGCGCTCAATCAGGGCGGCGGTTCGGGCTGCGGAATCCTTGGATAAATCGGCGTAAAATAGATTAAATGGATCGGGTTTGAACCGTGCGCCAAGTGATACTTTCTTGCGTAAATTCTCTGATCTCGGCTTTTCGATCAGCAAGATACCTTCGTCGCATTGGGTACTGGTTTGTCCGGGGATGGGGGCCGGGTCGGTGCCCCAATCCAGACCGGATGCTGCAACGCCGCCCAAATGAAGCCGGGCCGGTGCAAAGTCTAAAACCGCCGCACCCAAAACCGGGTTTACGCAGGCCAAGGCCCGACCTTGGGTCTTTTGCAATCGACCCTTTTGGTCCCAAACCATGCTGCGTTCACGAAACCGGGTGATCTCCTTGGTATCCTGTTCTTGATAAGCATTGTACGTTACAATACAACGAGTTGCGGTAGCAGATTTGCAAGGTGACAGCCCATGTAAGCCCCCTTCGAACAAATCCAGTGGCACGGCAAAGTCAATGACATAGGCCACGGCCAACCGCTCGCGAACATGGGGATTATCAAAGCGGTCTTGCAATAAGCCCAAGACATGCAAGCCGCCTTGCTCCACGCCGACCAAGATTATGGGGCCGGCGCTGTCAATTTCGGCAAAAAACCGATCAAAAGCGGCCAAAACATCGCCGTAAGCAAAGGCTCTTGCCGCTCGGGCATCATTGCGGGTGGTTAGGAATGAATAGAGCGACGCGGCGCGGTATTTTGGGATAGAAACTGGCCCGATAGCCCGAAATGGTCCAGCCCAATTGGGCACGGCCTCGCGGAGCAGGCGGTCGTTACTTTCTTCGTCGTTCAAGTCGGTATTCCAGTGATCGCCTCCCCAATAAGTGGTTGGAGTCACCACGAAAACATGCGGCTGGTTCTTGGTCTCTTCAGGCGTGGGGGGGCGCACCCAACTAGCTGGGTCCGAATAATCGGGTGCTTTTGGCGGTAGATAGGTTTGAAACGGCACCCGTGGGTCAAGAAAGAACCGAAACAGATTGTCGCGGCCCGTATAGGCTAAAATGGCAGATAACAGCACCAAACCCGCCAGTGAAACGAGTGAGAGTCGCAGGAAAGTTGCTTTGTTGAGCACGGAATACCTCAAGGTAAATTTTGGCGAATCTGGTCCGCATAACAACCCGGCTTGGCTCATCTTGCAACAGGCAATGGAGTTCCGACCCGAATTGATCTTGTCAGAATCAGCCATATGGCCGAAGCTGGAGAGAACAGGAGACCTTTCCCATGTCGCAAACACCGGAATCACCCGATGAAGCTCACCCGCCGCACAAGCGCGGATTATTGTTGTGGCTTCGCAACAGCTTTCTGACCGGTATCGTGATTACCGCGCCGATTGGCGCAACATTCTGGGTTGTGGTCAGCTTTGTGAATTTTGTCGATGGATCGGTGATTCCGCTAATTCCAGAGCGGTTTAATCCCGAAAATTATCTGCCATTTGATTTGCCGGGCTTAGGTCTGGTGGTGGCCGTAATTGGATTGACCCTGCTGGGCGCATTGGCGGCCAATATATTTGGCCGAACCTTGATCGGGTTCGGCGAAAGTCTGCTGAAAAAGGTGCCGTTTGTCAGCAATCTGTACGAAGCGGTCAAACAGATCATCCACACTATTGTTTCAGGCTCTGACAAGTCGTTTCAAGACGCGGTATTGATCGAATATCCGCGCAAAGGCCTGTGGGCAATCGGCTTTATCACGGCTGGAACCAAAGGGGAGGTGGCCAAGTTGCTTCCGGGCAATATTGTGGCGGTGTTTGTGCCAACTACGCCCAACCCGACATCCGGGTTTTTGCTATATGAAGAGCGGTCTAACCTGAAAGACCTTGAAATGAGCGTCGAAGATGCCGCCAAACTGGTGATCTCGGCCGGTTTGGTCTATCCGGAGCCGCCCAAAGCCAAAACCGGTAAAGCCAAAACTCGCAAGATCAAGCCACCAAAAAACAACGGAAAATGACCTTTTTGAACGGGAATTTCTAGCCGCTAGTCAACAAATGCAAAGCCTGATCCTGCTCAAACAGGTAGAGCAGGGTTTTCAAGATTGATCCGCGCGTGCCATCCAGATCAGGATCAGCTTCGACCTCCATGCGGGCCTGTATTCGGGCCAGCTCCAGCATTTCACCATCGGTGGCCAGATCCGCAAAGCGCGAGCGTACCTGACCGGACTGACGAACCCCCAACAAATCGCCAAACCCGCGTAGTTCCGCGTCTTTTTCAGCGATGAGGAAACCATCTTCGGTTTCGCGCAAAACCTGTAATCGTTCCTTGGCAACCAAACCCAAAGGCGATTGATAGAGCAAGATACATGAAGATGGCTTGTCAGAGCGTCCAACCCGGCCGCGTAATTGATGCAATTGCGCCAACCCAAAGCGTTCGGCATGTTCAATGACCATCACGGTGGCATCGGGCGCATCAATCCCAACTTCGACCACCGTAGTGGCAACCAATAGCTTGATTTCGCCGGTGCGAAATGCCTCGGTTACCCGTTCTTTTTCGGCGCCCTTCATGCGCCCGTGTACCAGACCAACTTTGCTGCCAAAAATGGTCGATAATTCGGCGTATCTCTGCTCGGCAGCGGCCAGATCGGACTTGTCGCTTTCTTCGACCAACGGGCAAACCCAAAATGCCCGGCCATCTTTGGCAAACAGTCCGTGCAGCCGCTCCAGAACCTCGCCCATGCGCTCCAATGGCATGACCCGGGTAGCAATCGGCTTGCGCCCTACTGGTTTTTCGCGAATTTGCGAAAGCTCCATATCGCCAAATGCCGCTAAAGTCAGCGTGCGCGGGATCGGGGTCGCGGTCATCACCAGCAAATCGGGCCTAGATCCCTTGGCCAACAGTTGAACCCGGTCAGATACGCCAAACCGGTGCTGTTCATCGACCACAACCAGCCCCAATTGTTTGAACTCCACCCCTTTTTGAAAGAGGGCATGGGTGCCGCACAACACATCGATCTCTCCAGCTTGCAAACGCTCCAAAATCCCGCGTCGATTGGCGGCAGTGTCGCGCCCGGTCAGCACTTCCACCCGAATATCCGCCGGGTCGAGCAGAACTTGCAAGGAACGCCCGTGCTGACGGGCTAGGATTTCGGTCGGAGCCATGATGGCGGCCTGTCGTCCGGCCTCAACGCTCTGGGCGCAGGCCAATGCCGCGACGAAGGTTTTGCCGGAACCCACATCACCTTGCAATAACCGGCTCATTTGCACCGGTTCGGCCATATCGGCGCTGATTTCGTCAAAGGCGCTCAATTGTGCGCCAGTTGGCGTAAAGGGAGCGCCGGAAATGACTTTTTGCACCAAGGTGCCGGTCGAAATTTGGGAAAATCCGCCCAACGACATCCTTCGATTGCGAACCAAAGCCAGCGCGAGTTGCTTGGACAGCAATTCATCATAAGCCAGCCGAGTGCGACCCGGATCGCGCTGGTCCGGGTCCAACGGTTCAGTCGGATTGTGCAATTGATCCAGCGCCTCGCGCCAGCTTGGCCATTTGCGGGTCATCATCAGGGACGTGGAATTCCACTCGGGCAGGGCAGGTGTGCGCTCCAGCGCCTTTAGGATGGCTTTACGCAGGGTTTTGGACGCCAAGCCTGCCGTCATCGGGTATACTGGCTGTAGCGGCGGCATTTCACCGTAATTGCCGGGCTTCAGGATGAAATCCGGGTGCAGCATCTGCAATTCGCCACCAAACCTCTCGACTTTGCCGCTGACCAACCGAGTCTGGCCGACCGGCAATTGCTGCAATAACCAATCCGGGCGGGCATGAAACCAGGTCAGGGTGAGGGGGCCATCGGCTTCCATCGTGCGGACCCGATAGGGCAAGCCGCGCCGTGGGGGCGGTGTGTGTTCCTCAACCGTGACTTCGAAGCTGGCAATGCTCTCATTGACCGCATTTGCCACGCCGGGTCTGGCCCGTCGGTCAATGACCGAGGTGGGGACCATGAATAGCAGATCAATCACCCGGCTGGCTTTTAGCTTGAGCAGGTTTTGTGCCACCTTGGGGCCGATCCCACCAATGGTCTCAATCGGGGCAAACAGGGGGAACAGAATCTCGGGGCGCATGAGCCGATTGTAGGTTGAAAGCATACAAAAAGCGAGTGCATTTGAGTGTCAAACAGCGTCAATGAGTGTGATTTATTTGCGAGTTATGTGGTGCGTATCTGTCAAACCATTGTCATTTTATTGTCAAACAAGTGTGTGGGTCTGGGAAAACTGACACTCAAAAATGACAATTGGATGTGGCGGTATTCGCCGGTGAGATAACTTATCCCCGGTGGGTGGTTTCGGGGTAGAGTGTGCTTGTGATCATAGGGTTGTCGTCGTCCTGTTGCCGATGCTTCGAGGCTCCCGCTGGTTGCACCTCTTCGATGAGGTTTGTGGTGTTGCGCTTGGTTCGTTTCACCACCCACCTCATGCTGAGGTGCGACTGCAAGGAGCCTCGAAGCATCGGCAACCGGAGCAAGAC
>NVXG01000017.1 GCA_002733805.1 Robiginitomaculum sp.
TTACCATTCTGCACCACCCACCGCACCGCTGGACAGCAATCTGTCACCGGATCCGGAAATTTATGTTCCGGCGCCAGGGTATAATCCACCGAAAGGATGGCACAATCACTAGCCATGGCCAGTTGACGCAATGAGCGATCCTCAGTATCAAGATCGCCAATAACCCATCCCCCCCCATGAAAATAAACCAGCACAGGCCGAAGATTATGCCCGCCTGATACACTATCATATAGCCTGACCTTCGTAAGGCCAAAGGGCCCCGGAATGTCAAAATCCTCTATGCGGGCTAGGGCTGGCGCGCCCTCATTCCAGATCGCAAAATCCACCGTCACGCGTTCGCGCATTTCCTCCGGCGAAATATCCATCATGGCAGAATGTGAAGCCATACGTTCCTTCATGGCCGCCAAAAGCGGTATCATCTGCGGATCTATATAAGGGGAGCCACCCATGTTTTACTCCTGACTTACTTACTCGTTACGGAACGTGATCGTGAACATCCACCGCCGAGGGGTGGTGGGGAATTCCACACTGGAAATAAAGCCGCCCGCGATATTAAAAGTATGGGCGGCAAAAACATAATTTCCCAGATTACTGCCGCTCACCTTGAACTGCCAGCGCCCATCCTCCGTGATATAGGCCACTTGCGCATTATATAGTTCATAAGAATCAACCAGGCCCGCCGTATCCGTATTGGCCCCATTATAGTAACTGCCCGTATGGCTCACATCCGCACCAAATCTGATGCGGCCATTGTCGCCCCCCAGCGGAATGTTATAAACAGCCCCCAGCCGCCATTGCAAGTCCGCCACATTAGGCAACCGCAGGTCTGAATTTTTAATATCCTGACTAATGGTACCCAGCGTTCCTGAGATTTCCAGACCCTTAACCGGCACAGCCGTGAGTTCGGCCTCAATCCCCTGGGTGGTTGCCGATACATTGTCGGTGGTAATGGTGCCGTCGGGTAAAGTAATGGCCATCTGCAAATCACTATAGTCCGTATAGAAATAGTCGACATTCAGACGCAGGCGGTTATCAAACCATTCGGTTTTGGCCCCGCCTTCTATGGTAATCAGAGTTTCCGGCCCAAAGCTGCCACCCAAAATGGATGCCACGTCACGGGCACTGCCGTTAAAGCCGCCGCTTCGGAAGGCTGTTCCCGCTGTCACATACAACATCACATCATCGGTGGCCTTATAATCTGCGGAAGCCTGCCAGTTTACTTTGTTGGCCGTTATGCTATCATCAAATATAAATGCGGCATTAGGCGTCCCATCTGCAAAATTCTGTGTGGCGATCATGCTCTTTTTCTCATATGTATACCGTAATCCCCCCGTCAGGTTCAGCTTATCTGTAACTGGATAGGATGCCTGACCATAGATCGCGGCTGTGTCCGTATTCTGATCAAAAAACTGGGTCGTTGGATCGCTGAAAATTCGTAATGCCCAAGTAAAGTTATTTTTTTCATGAAGATAAAAGATACCCGCCGTTAACTTCAGATCCGTATTGCCAATATTATCTGACGTAATAAAAGCCTCCTGAGAAAACTGCCATTGATCAAGATCCTGTTGATCGACCTCAAAGCTCCTCACATCGGCACGACCATCCACATCACCTGCATTACGGTAACGCAATTCCCGGTAGGCAGTAATGGATTTCAGATCAAAGCCGGAAAAGCTGGCATCCACTGTCGCCGACACGCCCCAGGGTTTCACTTCATTAACAGCCTGCGATTCAGGTGAAGCCTCAAATGTAAAAATATCATCATCAGGATTGATCAGAAAATTTGATGCTTGCGTCGGTTTACTGTTATCAATCATAAAATCCCCGCGCAATGTCACACTCAATGTCTCACTGGCTTTGAACAAAAGGGAAGCCTTTCCGGCATTGATATTATTGTCCATAAATTTCTCACCGCTGGTCAAATTGGTCTGGAAACCGTCATTGGTCCGCGATGAGAATGACACGCGCAAGCCAAGCTTATCCTTAATCAGTGGTGCACTGGCAGAAAACCGTGCATTCACCTGATTCTTGGTTCCGTACCCCAATTCCGCAGCAATCTCTGTCTCATCAAGTGATGGCGACTTGCTTATAATTCGCAAGGCCCCGACACTGCTGTTCCGGCCAAATAAAGTGCCTTGTGGCCCACGCAGAAATTCAACCCGCTCAACATCAAAAAAATCAACCAACGCACCCGTTACCCGCGAAATATAAACCCCGTCAAAATAAAGGCCAATGGGTGATTCAAATGAAAACACCTGATTAACTACGCCCAAACCCCGCAAATACATTTTTGGTGTCGTTGTTCCTGTAAGAGCCTGTTCCATATATAAATTAGGAACGATATTGCGAATGTCCTCCATATTAATGATTTGTTTATTATCCAAATCGGCGGACGTAATGGCCGAAACTGCCAGAGGAACCTCCTGAAGACGGGCCGAACGTTTCTGGGCGGTAACCACAATCTCTTCAAGGCCAATGACCTCATCCGCTGCAACAGCAGGGATCGATACACCCAATACCAATGCCATGAAAGCACCTGCGCCCATAAGGCCCGTTGAAGTATTCAATAAGTGTTTATTCCTGTTTGTCATAATTATGCCTCCTTATAAATTTTTTATTTTTCCAACTATAGAGCCTTAGAATTGGCTTTATGGTATATTGGTAAGACCATTTTTATATTTTGTCAAGAAGAAGCTTCTATTGGGTGCCTTTCGTGTCTTACAAAACTGTTATCAGCCGTTCAATAAACCAGAATGCGCTTATAATACCCAGAGCATAGGAAAGGCAGGCCTGAACCGGGAAATGTTCTTTTACCTTATGAACAAAACGGTTGGCATAATGAGTGATCAGATAAATTCCGACAAATATTATGCCAATAACCATAATTTGACCAAATTCCACACCAAGATTAAAAAACAACAAAGCACTGATCTTTTCTGTCTGCGGCAGACCAATCTCAGAAAGTGCCGTTGCAAAACCCATACCGTGAAAGAGACCAAATCCAGCCGCAACAATCACAGGGTGTCGCCCCAAAGAAGTTTGTCCGGATTTCCCTGCGCGCACGCGTTACCACATGTGCTTATTATCACGGTAAGTAATACAATGACAATTTCCTGAAATATTCTCATTTCATATCCTCTTTGGCCAAAGCTTGACTTGACATACAAAACTTTTCCTGTACGAATAGAAATTGGTCAGTCCAATATTAAATATAAATAATTCTGGCTACTTGACAAGCCGGAAAAGCAAAAATGCAATATATGCCCAAATGAATTTATCCAATGAAGACATGAAAGACAGAAAACCCATATGCAGAAAAATAACGCGAAACTTCCCCTCTCCATCCAATTGGGGTGGGCAACCGGAGAATTAGGTGTTGCGGCCTATATCGGAATAACAATGGGCTACATGTTGTTCTTTCTGACTCAGGTCCTGGAAATCTCGCCCGTATGGGCCGGCATTGCAATGCTCGTTCCGCGTCTTTGGGATGTCATTACCGACCCCATAATGGGGGCTATCTCCGATCAGACCAAAAGCCGGATAGGTCGACGGAGACCTTATTTACTCATCGGAAGCCTGTCTTTCGGTGCCTTCTTTGCCCTAATATTTTTTACTCCCGTACAGGCATCAGAAACGACCAAGATTATCTATTTTACCCTATTTTACTTTATGACCAGCACGGCATTTACAATTTATGACGTCCCCTATTCATCGATGGGCGCAGAAATGACAGATGACTATAAAGCACGAACCACACTCACCGGTTACAAAATGATTGCTGCCCGTATTGGTATCGTACTTTCTGTTGTGGCCACGCCCTGGCTTCTGCAAAGCAGGGAAACACTGGCCGAAGGATTCCAACTGGTGGGCATGATATTT
The DNA here is from genome assembly GCA_002733805.1 of Robiginitomaculum sp. Taxonomy (GTDB): domain Bacteria; phylum Pseudomonadota; class Alphaproteobacteria; order Caulobacterales; family Maricaulaceae; genus Robiginitomaculum_B. The sequence continues at coordinate 3,880 of NVXG01000017.1, forward strand.
GGTGTTTTTATGGTAGTCACAGGCCTGATTTCCTTTTTTTCCACGCGTGATGCCCCGAGACGTGAAACCCCGCCTCATAAATTCAGCATAAAATCAGAGTTTCAGGCGATACGGCAAAATAAGCCCTTCCGTATTTTATGGGCCGTCTTTTTTATGCAGAATCTAGCTATCGGCGTTAGTGCCACGACACTGATCTATTTTGTTATTTTTGTCATGAAGGTTGACTTAACGCTTATCGGCCCAATGGTGATGACTGCTGCGGTCTCTGCCACTATTGCAACACCATTTTGGATTTGGATCGCACGTCGTTACGGGAAACGTGAAACCTATTTCATGGGTATGACCATAACTTCTGTGATGACAATTCCCATATTATTTATTACCTCTGATTACCTTATATTGCTTTTCATTATATTTTTACTGACTGGCATTGGCGATGCGGCAAATCAACTGGCCTCCAATGCCATGGTGCCGGATACCGTTGAGGTCGATGAAATAAAAACAGGTGAACGCCGGGAAGGCTCCATTTTCGGAGCCTGGGCCTTCTGCCGTAAACTTGGCATGGCATCCGGCGCTTTTCTGGTGAGCATCAGCCTTTCAATCTTCGGCTTTGAAGGCGGAAGTGGCACAGATATAATCCCCAGTGAGACTGCCGTGTTTGGCATTCGTGTAACCTATGCGCTGTTACCGTTCTTTCTATGGATATGCGCCATCTTCATTCTCAAGAAATATAACCTTGATGAAGAAGAGTTCAACAACATAAAATCTTCCTTAAAAGAAGGATAAGTTTCATTTATGGCCGCGTATTTTTCTGAATAGAGAGACAAAGAAAATGGCGATGAGCATTAAAAAACAAATAACAGTCGTAACCCATTTTAGGGTAACGAAAATACTAACAAATGCGGCCACCTCCAAAGAGCAGGAAGGATACATCCATAACAATGTAACAATACCAACATTCTCACAATAATCCGCCCCCATCACAACCAATGGCAGTAAAAAAAGCTTATCCTTATGAGCAAAATTAATTCCTGCTACCCGCATACCATAAGACAACCCCAGCAGTAGCATCAAACCATATAACAGTGGGTAGATAGCATCCCAAGTAATCTCTCCCCGCATATAAGACCGCCTGACATCTTCGCCGTAAGCTTCAATCATATTACAAATCGTGGTTACAGAGGGCGCAAAAGTTATATCTATGGGGACAATGCTGTCAGGAGAAGAGGTCTGGGAAAGTCCCATTACAAATATAGCGTAGGATAACCAGACCAGAATAATAATGATGACATTTCGCCCTGTTGCCAAACGATTAATAAATTGAAAAAAATATTGCTTCATCTTCCTTCCTCACACTTATAATAAAAATTGACCCGACTTATGTATTAAAAAACTGGTTGCAGATATTAATTATCGCTTTATACTTTTGATTGGTATATTGGTAAGTCCAATAAGAAATACTGTCAATGCCTAAGTATAACCAATTGGAAACCAACACTAATTTTAAATAAACTCATAAGAACCATCCAGAGACCATTTAGCCAGGAAAAAATATGACGAGCATACCAACCAGAAATATTAGAAATACCGGGGTAAATATAACCGAACTTGGTTTTGGTGGTGCTCCGATTGGTAATCTATATGCCCCCTTGTCTGACGAACAGGCAGAAGCAACAGTACACAGAGCCATAGAAACAGGCGTGCGTTATTTTGATACCGCCCCCTATTACGGTCATGGCCTGAGTGAACATCGTTTAGGCCGCGCCCTGCGTTCTATCCCAAGAGACGATTTTGTCATATCAACAAAAGTTGGTCGGCTATTGAAACCAGAAGACCCCGACAACATCCCTCTGGGGCTATTTCCAGATTGTCTACCATTCAAACCTGTTTTTGATTATTCCTATGATGGTGTCATGCGGTCTGTGGAAGACAGCCTTCAGCGGTTGGGCACTCATCGCATTGATATTGCCCTCATCCATGACGTTGACAAGTGGACGCATGAAGAACAGGAGGATCAAAGATTTCACGAGGTCATGGAAGGGGGCTATAGAGCCCTGACAAAATTGCGTTCTGAAGGTGTTATAAAAGCCATTGGATGTGGTCTTAACGAATGGGAAGCTTGCGAAAAATTTGCCCGAGCCGGTGACTTTGACTGCTTTCTGCTTGCCGGACGCTACACATTATTGCATCAGGAATCCCTCGACAGTTTTCTGCCATTATGTGATGAGAGAGGAATAAAAATTATCATTGGCGGGCCTTATAATACGGGAATTCTTGCGACCGGCGCCGTTGACGGGGCTTATTATGATTATGCCCCGGCGACGCCAGAAGTCATGGGAAAAGTTCGCAAAATTGAGGACATCTGTGTCAGCCACAATGTACCACTGGCGACAGCGGCTTTGCATTTCCCCTTATTTCATCCCTCCATATCATGCGTTATTCCCGGTGCGCGCACAGCAGGTGAAATTGATCGAAGCTACGAGACATATAGTAAATCAATACCAGATGCGCTTTGGGCCGACCTTAAACAGGAAGGCCTGATCCGGTCCGATGCCCCTACTCCCTGACCGTAAAACATAAATGGTGACTGCCCGGGGCCAGTTCTTCTTCACCTTCTGAAAGATAGTAACCCGGCGGGTCTTTTATGTGGGCCGTTGTCCCTTCCGGTACTGTGATAGCAAGCGCAAGGTCTGCATCTTCTCTGTACCATTTTATTTCAATATCGCCATGTACAGTGGCTACAACACCTTCGGCCTGTTGCAAATCACAAGGCTGTACCCACAGCTGAAACTTTTTAAAGCCAGGGGTCAACGGCGTCACTCCCAGAATATTGCTACTCATATGATACACCGGACTGGCGGAAAAGGCATGGCACAGGCTGGCGCTTGGCTCAAAACTCTCCCATAACGCGGTCGCACCTGCTTCTATCATTGGACGATAAAAATCACAAATCTGGTCAAGGGCGAGATCAAACCGCCCGGCCATTGCAAAGGCCTGATAAACAAAATGCGAGAAATATGTATTGGCCTGTGCCATATGCTTATTCGGATCAAATTCCCTATCCACATTAACAATTGGCGGCACCGCTGTAAGTCTCAATTTATCACGATTAGCCATATGACCGACCATCTCCGGCCAGCGTTCTTCCGGCGCAATGCCCCAAATGATCATCGCGGCATTGGCATGTTGGGATACATTTACCTCCTGCTCTCCACTATCCGGATCAACACAATCCACATAAAGCCCCCTTTTCGCATTCCAGTGACGGGCATTAAGGGCTGCGGACATTTCATCTGCATGCTTGCGATATAATTTTCCGGCTCCGGCATTATCTATACTATCTGCCATTGATGCCGCCGCCCGCAAGGCACCGATATACAGGGCATTTATGATCGCAGCTTCACCTTTCCGGCCAATGTTAGCCCATTCGATGAAGTGCCAGAAGGGTAAATCCACCAGAAGACCATTAGGGCCAATATGATTTTCAAACCACGCCAGTGCCTTTTGAATGGCAGGATATATTTTAACAATCGTCGCCACATCTGCCGTATGCTGCAAATAATGATTGGCACCACATACCCAATGCAATGAAAAGTCAGGAATGACAATACCATAATCATGATAATCTCCGGGCGAGAACATTTCAATTAATCCATCCGAGCGCTGACTCTCACTGGCATTGATAAAAAACCGCCGGTCAATGGGTTGGGTACTGGGTCCAAATGCGGCGGCACTGGCCAGGTAATGCACAATTCCATCCCCCAGCCATTGTCTTTTTTCCCGCCCTGGGCAATCTTCCCAGGCATCATGGGTACATTGCAGTACAGTATGCCTGCCGATTTTCCAGAGATCATTTAAAAACCTGTCATCACAATCAAATCTGCCCAAATTTTCAACTGGATAATGGGTATAAAGTGATCCTGCATGGCGAATACGGATACCATCCGGTGCATTGCGCACAGTGATTTGCATATAACGGACCGCAGTCCACTCAAATTTCTCAAATCTCTGTAGACCGGGCCGGGCCGTATATCGAAATAAATTGGCACAATCCAGATGGGTCTGACGGGCTATACGGGGGTTTTCCGGAGGATCTCTGTCAAACTCTCCTGGAATGGTTTCCGACACAGCCACCTCGATAATCTCCCCCCCCTGAGCCTCTATCTCAATAAAGGGAAAGGCAGAATGTATAACGTCAAAAGCTATGAGCAATGAAACATCACAATTGTCCCCAGTACGCACAAATGTCATGCGCTTATCATTACATAACAGGGCTTCAGGGTTTTTCACATAACCCTCTCGCAATTCAATAAATTCTTCATCATAAACTCTGCGATCAAGGGGTAGTTCAGGCGAAGGGACAACGCCATAAGACGCCACGAACTTAACCGGTGCCTCCTTTGTTTCTGATAAAAAAGGAAAATCCCTTCTTACCAGAACAGGAAAGGGAGAATGTCTGCCAAAGCCCATGGCCTCTTCTGTTTCATTACCGGTAACGTTAAGGATTTGCACCGTATCCCACGCGCTATCATCAAAACCAACCTGACTCCAGTCATCAGAGAAATAGGCCGCATCAAAATCTTCTATAAAATCCTGTCCCCAACCAGCCCTCGGTGTATCTTGTTTCCACGCTTTACTTTCACGACATCGCCAGTTTACATCGGACTGAACAGAAAATAATGTATCGCCAGACTGAATCTCGGCATCGACATAAAGTGCACCATCTCCAAAGTAATTCTGCCAATAATCCTTTACTGTTTCATACCAAGCAGTATCAACCCCGTATGTGTGGACGAGTACCGCAATAACATTCTCACCCTCTTTCAAATACGAGGCTACATCATGAACGTCATAGATTTGGAACCGTGGCGAACTGCGTGCAGGCCCCCGACCTAATCTTTGTCCATTAATAAAAAGTTGATAACGGCCATCAACTGTTATTGAAAGTTTTGCATGGCCCACTGTTGAAGCAAGTGAAAAACGCCGTCGGAACAAGTGCCACCGATTAACGCCATCACTGCGGCGAACTGGCTCTGCACTCACAATCTGGCGAAAAGAAATATGGCGATCAATCTTTTGCTTTGATGTCCATATAAAGGGGGCTTTTTTATACATCTCGCATTATCCTGGCATTTATACTCAAAGAAAATCACTTCTAGCATATCAAAACGATAGTAAAGTATTTTTGATTTCGCCATACATTGGTTATACCAATAGACCAATGTCAAGTGGTATATTGACAAAATTTCTAAATATATAGAACGATGTGGCAAATAATTTTAACTTGACATAAAGCGAAAATGGTCATACCAATAGGCCAATAAGAAGCTTCAAAGCTCTCCGTAGCGACAAAATCAAACGAATGTTTGTTTTGAATAGATAACTGAAAAACCCAGGTGAGGTATACAAATGCATCCATATCAAAATTTTACAAAATTAAAACTTACCGTGGCAGTCCTGCCTTTATTTTATTTGAATCCTCTGGTGACAACAGAAGCCCTCTCTGCATCGAATGACTCCGATCAGGATACCTTGGAAATTGAAGAAATTATTGTCACCACCCGTAAACGCGAAGAAAATATGCAATCTATTCCAATTTCGATAACAGCATTCACCGCGAAGGATATTGAAAATGCGGGGATAAAAAGCGTAGACGATATTGCCTTGCTGACGCCCGGCTTTACCATTTCCTCCTTATTTGGAACATCCGGGGCCGTAACCCCGGTCATCCGCGGATTGTCACAGACAATTGGAGAACCAAATGTCGGATTCTTTGTTGACGGTATCTATCAATCTTCCCGAGCGACCATGCAGGCCTTGCTTGGCAACAGTATTGAGCGCATTGAAATTGCCAAGGGGCCACAAAGTGCACTTTATGGCCGCAACACATTTGGCGGGGCCATTAATTATGTCACCAAACGGCCTGATAATGAATTCTTTGCAACGGCCTCAGGCACTGTCGGAAACTATGGCCAACTAGACATTAACGGATCTATATCCGGTCCTCTTGTCGAAGATCGTTTCTTTTACCGGCTTGCCTATATGCATAGTGAACGGGATGGGTATTTCACCAATGAACTTACCGGAAATCCACTGGATAACCGTAATACGGACGTTTTTGCAGGGACGCTTATGGCTACTCCAAATGACACGTTAGACATTACATTCCGCATAGGGTACGAGGATACAAATGACGGTGATGACCCGTTAAAATTTGTTACCAACAACAGCAACCCCGCCGCAATATTTGGCTTCCCCATCCCGGTAAATCAGCTCTACACTGGAGAGTTACCAAATTTTACCAGTGGATTTGCTTTTACGCCGGGTTTTCTCAACCGCCGGAATCTGACGACCTCCTTGTCTGTTAACTGGGACATGGATAATTTCACAGTGACCTCAATAACTGGCTATAACGATTTGCAAGTTGATGACCTGACTGATGATGACTATGAGGCCCGATCCATTCATACAACACAGGCCAAAACTGATCAAACCGAATTCAGTCAGGAATTGCGGCTGACATCCACCGGTGATGACCGCCTGCGCTGGATGATGGGTGGCTTTTATTATAATCTAAACTTAAAAGGCACAACTGACGGGCGCAATGTCGGTCAGGGTGCCGCTCTGGCACAAACCCTCTCCCTGTTCGGGCTACCGTTTATTGGCTCTGGCTCCCTGTTGTCCGTCGCCAATGCGGGGACAAAAAATTACGCCGCATTTGGTCAACTACAATTTGACATCACTGACCGGATAACGGCCACTGCTTCCGGGCGTTACTCCCACGAAAAAAAGACAGTGAATGCGGTTGATACTGCCCCTGGACGACCTTCCACAACATTTAATGATTCTGCAACATTCAATGAATTCATGCCAAAATTTTCTCTGGATATTCAGGTTACGGATGATGCCCTGCTTTATGGCAGCGTTGCCAAATCAGTAAAGTCGGGCGGATTCAATGTTGTGACCATCGCCGGGAGCATTTTGGATAATGAAAGACGCTACAACCCCGAAACCAGTTGGAACTATGAAATTGGTGCCAAGACATCATGGTTTGACCATCGCCTTGTCTTTAATATAGCCGGTTTTTATATCAAATGGAAAGACCAGATTGTCCGAGCGCTGGGAGGGTCAACCGGAACGGCGGTGCTGAATGTGAATGCCGGGGCGACTACTTCAAAAGGGATAGAGGTAGAGCTAACGGCCAAACCAGCTAAGGGGCTTGACCTACGTGGTGGTTTTTCCTACACAGATGCCGCTTACGATGATTTTGATTTCACGACATTGACTCTGATTGGTATCACAGACACCCAATTGGCGGGAACGCGGTTGCAATATAGTTCAAAATATACGCTGAACGGCACCATTGATTATCATACACCGATAACAGATGCAGTCGAGTGGTTCGGACGCTTTGATATTATGTATCAAACAGACCAGAGCGCCGTTCAGACAGCAGATGCCTTTACCGGAGACCGTACAGTTGCCAACCTGCGTACTGGGTTTGAATATGACAATGTCACCCTGACATTCTGGGTGAAAAACCTCTTTGACAACCGAGTGGCCAACAATGGTATTTTCGCCCCCAATCCTGCGAGACGGTTTGATGCGGCAAACGCCCTTCCCACCCTGTTCGGCATACCGGGTTTCGGCCCCCTTGACGGTTTCGAGGCCTTCAGCGGACTTGTCATGGCATCGCCGCCGCGTACCTATGGTGTGACTGTTAAAATGTCCTTTTAAGGATATTATCTGATGAAATTGAAGCACTGTTATAACATTGATGATTTTCGCCGTCTGGCTAGAAAGAAACTGCCAGCCCCCCTGTTCCATTATATTGATGGCGGAGCAGATGACGAAAGGACTCTGCAGCATAACACAACATCTTTTGACAGATATAATCTGGTACCCAATGTTCTGGTTGATATTAGTAATATTAATTTAGAAACAACGATATTGGGGCAAAAGATAGATTGGCCAGTCTTCCTTTCACCAACAGGAATGTCCCGGCTTTTCCACCATGATGGTGAACGGGCTGTGGCAAGCGCTGCCTGCAAGAGCGGAACCCTCTATACATTATCAACCCTATCTTCCATCAACCTTGAAGATATCGGAGGCCATACCAATGGCCCAAAAATGTTCCAGATATACATTCACCGGGACCGGGGGCTTACACTTGAATTTATCGAACGTAGCCGGGCGGCAGGCTATGATGCGCTTTGTCTGACCGTTGACATGCCGGTGGCGGGAAACCGTGAAAGGGACCTGCGGACAGGCATGACCATGCCACCAAATATGTCACTTGAAAGTATCATAAGCTTCGCCTGCCATCCGGAATGGACTCTGAACTATCTTTTTCATACAAAATTTGGCCTTGAAAATGTCAGGCACCGCATCTCAAAAGGCTCCGCCAATGCCAGTTCCGTTATTGATTACGTTAATGAACAATTTGATACATCTATAACGTGGGATGATGCGGAAAAAGTTATAGCCGCATGGGGCGGACCCTTCGCAATTAAGGGCATTACGTCTGCGAAAGATGCTCTGCACGCCATCAATATCGGTGCAACAGCTGTTATTATCTCCAACCATGGCGGCAGACAACTTGACAGTGCCCCAGCACCCTTTGATTGTCTGCAAGAAATTGTAGAAACCGTAGACGGTCGGGCAGAAATAATATTAGACGGCGGAATACGACGCGGCACGCATGTTTTAAAAGCACTGGCCCTTGGAGCGAACGCCTGTATGATTGGCAGGCCTTATCTTTATGGTTTGGCTGCAGGAGGTGAAAAGGGCGTTATACGTGTTCTCTCTCTTTTAAGACAAGAAATAGAACGCAATATGGCGTTAATAGGTTGTACAGATATCTCTGAATTAGACCACAGTTTTTTAAACACTTGGTAAGCGTTTGCCTCTTGGAATCATGACTTAATGGTCGGTATTTTCCCGCCATAAACCGCGCAAGCAATATTATCAAACAGGACTCAGCATTCTGTGTCCCCAAGGCAATCCTGCTAACCGCCTGCCTGCGGGTAGCGGGCATCCCCGTTGCAATCGGCTTTGCAGATGTTCGCAACCACATTAATTCCCCCAAGCTCACTGAACTTATGCAGACTGACCTGTTTATCTATCATGGATATGTCAAGCTATGGCTTGATGGCAAATCATATAAGGTGACACCAGCCTTCAAAATGGAGCTTTGCGAACGGTTTGGGATAAAACCCCTGGTTTTTAATGGCCGGTCAGATGTACTCTTTCCTGAGTTCGATACCCATGATCAACGCCACATGGAATATGTTAATGATCACGGTGTGTTTGAGGATGTCCGATCGGCGAAGTTCTGAACGACTTTAAAAAAACTACCCTCGGTTTGAAAAGTTACAGCAGAATGCAACGGAGTCCGGTGCGGGCTATGACGAGAGATTTTCGCCAGCCTTTAGCGAATGAGTGAATAGCAGAGCTGAACTGTAGCCTATACGGCGAATTCTTAAAAATCATTGAATGTTTGAACTACCTCATGCTGATAAAGTGCTTTTCATACATCATTGCAGACACGAGCATTCTTGACACTCTAGTGACATAATATCACATGGGAAATTTCCATATCCATATCATCGAAGCTATTCATTATTATAGATATTTTTCATCTGCAACGCTTGAATTAACATGAAGCTAATCACATATGTCTAATAATCATTATTTTGCCAATAATTCCCCATAACACCAGAATGACCCCACGCCTAGCGCCTATTTGGTGCCCGAAGATAAAGCCTAACACATCAAGCACTTGACTTTAGCTTGAGCTGCTTTGGTGCCTGAAGAAAAAAATATGGTGCCACCGCCTATTTCTCTAACTGTTTGATTTGCAATATGTTTCATGGCGCACTATCAGTGCATATGGTGTGACATCTTTTTTCGCCGACTGGCGGGCAATATGAGGCTGTGATTAGTTGATTTGGTACGGGTGACGGGAGGTTCAAACTTTGATTCTGACGGCGCGGCAAAAATCATTTCCTGGCGGGGTAAGAAATCAATTTTTGTCCGGTCACTGAGGCGAAAACCACGTCGGAATTGTCTCTCATAGTCTGCACCGTCGCCGCCGTCGCGAACAACGGGAAATGGGATTCTCCAGCTCAAGAAAATTAGGTTTATTTCAATCAGAAAACCGTAAAGAATGAGCGACAGCAACCCGGCCCGCTGGCAGAAATTCATGCCAGGGTTTCAGGCTTTTCTGAAAATATTTTACCGGGAATTTGCGCGGAATTCATCACCGGAAATCGAAATTATTTTCCCTTCACGGCTGAACTTTCTGACGCTATCATCGGGGCATGATAGCCATGACATGACGTTGCTGGAATGGATTTCCTTTGACTGTTCGCCACAAGAAAAGGGGCGGCTCGCGCCGTCCCTTATTGATGGTTGGAAAAGTTTTTGTCTGTTATGATTTCGGTATGGGCCGATAGACTTTTATGCCCATTTGTTTGGCTTTGTCGGCCAAGTTTTCGGTAATGCCGGAACCGGGAAAGACTATCACACCTTTTGGGTTTTCTGCCAGCATTTGGTCATTGCGTTTGAACGGTGCAGCCCGGTTATGTTTCTTCCAGTCTGGGCGGAATATAATTGTTGGGATAGCTCTAGCCTTTGCCCATTTGGCCGCGATCAGTTCCGCTCCCTTTGTGCCGCCGCCGTGGGCTAATACCATGTCGGAATATTTGGCCTTTGTTTTATCGAGAGTAGCCCATATGGTTTTATAATCCTGATAGTCTGTGCCACCAGTGAAAGCTATTAATGTTCCCTCTGGGATATAAGCCCGTGTCTCTGTTCTCTGCTTGGCCTTGATGTAATCCCGGCTGTCAATCATAGCGGCGGTCATAGTGATGTGATTGATCTTTGAACCGGACAGTGGACGCCACAGGCTGCCGGTGGTTGCTTCAAATAGTTCGCCGCCATGGTCGCGCATAAGTTCGAATGCTGCCCGCTGTTCTAGCATGGTTTGTCCCTCAGTGATCAGCTCTTCAAGCTCTACGGATTTAACTTCTGACCCGTCCTGCTCCCGCTGGCTTTTTGCCTGAGCGTCTTCGTTCTGATCAAGGTCTTTCTGGATGCGTTCAACCTTTCTATGAAAGCTGTTTACAAAACTCCATAGAATGCCTTGGGTGTCGTCTTCCAGTCTGGTATCGGTGAACATGCCCAGTATGACATCAAAGATATCTGACAGGCCATGTCTTAGGGTTTCGGCATCTGGTAGAGGTCGATAGTTCAGTTCATCGGAGAAGGGCCTTTTGGCATATATTACCTGTTCAAAAAGTGTATGGGCGGTTGTGGTTTCTGTGATGGTATCAAGCATGGTTTATTTCCTATGTGGTCTATATGATTTCTCTTTTCTTCTCCCCCCATGCCTTTGGCGGTGGGGAGGGGGATTAAGGACTGGATACGTCATTCAATTTGTCCGGCATCCGGCTTTTTTTTAAAAGAAAATACAGGAATGCGACTTTCGCATTCCTGGCCTTAGCAAGCCGGACTTGACCTTAAAATAAAGGATGGTGCGGCCCGCAGCGCAGCGAGGACACGGTCCTTGATTTTAAGGTTGCCGGGCTAATTTAATGATGTATGAAGGGACGCTTGCCCCTCCCCATTGCCAAAGGCATCACATCAACAAAACTATTTGCACAGCAAATTCCGTATCCCCTTCCCTTCTTTTATGGGTATTTTGTTATAATCAAGCCAGAATTGGCATTTGAATTTGACCCACCTGCAAAAAAATACCGGGCAGTTGGCCCGGTATTCTGGTGGTTATGGTTATGCATATTGTGAGAGGTTAGTCATCATCCTCTATCACATAGAAGATATTTTCAGCGTAGGGTATTTCTGTAATGGCGTAGCCCAGCCGGTTAACGATATGCATGCCTTCCGAAACGCAGAAGACCCCGTCACTTTCGATGAATGTCCATATGCGGTTTAATATCCTGTGCACGGACAAACTCAAGCTCTTTGCCGTATGTTTCAAACATCAGGCCATCTATGGAAGCGTTCTTGTCAATGTGGTTCTGGACGGGTTTGAATTCCTCAACCCAATCATCAAAACTCATGGTTATGGTATCTGTCATTTGGCTGTCTCCTATATGTTCTCTGGAAAAAAAATGCCGGACCGATGTGGCCCGGCGAGTTCAGGAAATATTCGTTTTCAAAGCCCTCAGTAGGGAATTTGGTCATCGTGGGCCATGCTGGTTCCGTTGTCGGTTGTTCCATCTGCTAAGCCGTTCGACATGCCATTGGTTTGTGAGCTATCTGCATTATCAGACTGCGTGCCTGTATCATTGTGCTGGTCAGATATTTGATCTGAACTATCTTCGCTCTTTCCGCCGCCCAGTAGCGTCAGTACGCCGTGATAGGGCTGGAGGGTTATCTCGGTACTGTAGTGGTCCTGACCGTCCTCTGTGATCCATTTACGGGTTTGCAGTTGGCCTTCGAGATAGACCTGTGCGCCTTTCCTGAGATAATCTCTGGCGATTTTGGCTAGGCCTTGGTTGAAGATCACAACCCGGTGCCATTCGGGACGCTGGCGCTTCTCACCGGTTTGTTTGTCGGTCCAGTTGTCTGAGGTGGCAACGCTTAAGCTTACGACGAGAGCGCCGGTGTTTGTTGTCCGTACTTCCGGGTCACTGCCCAGGTTACCGACGATGGTTACGCGATTGATAGTACCCATGATATGTTCCTTTCTCTAATTGGGGTGAATATCACACCATCAGAACTTCTCTCTTGCTCTATGGCTGGCTGCTGATTAAGGGGAATTGTCATAAGGTTGGGGGTATTTGCGTGGCTACGCTTGGGGTTTTTGGCAATACTGGAAGGCGTATGGATAGAGTTCCATACCTGTCTGTCGCCTAATAGGTGGGTTTTCTCTATGACCGGTGCATG
>NVXG01000018.1 GCA_002733805.1 Robiginitomaculum sp.
CGCAGTGCAAGACCTTTGCAAATTCTGACAACTGTAAATGTAAACCCTGACATCACTGTGATGTCAGGGACAGGCTTCTTTCTAAAGCAACCGGCGGAGGGCAGAATGTCAAACTATTGCGGCTATTATGCTCTCTCTCACTATGAAGGGAGCCAAATTGATCTAAACGTTTATCGCCAAAACGCATATCAAAGTTACAGAGATATAGAAGTGCCAGAGGCTGATATTCCAAGTATGGTGGAAACTAGAGGAGCTCCTTTGGAAGGCATGGCTGTTAATACATACGGTTTTATTGAGTCTAGTGATCCTACGCAAGGCATTAATAATGGTCGGTTTATGGCGGATACAAACAGGAATGGTGGTCATTGGTTAACATACGGGCGTGACGCTGATGGTAATTGGTGGGAATACGACAGCTTATCATCAAGTGGAAAAAAACAAATTGGCGATGAGCAACAACTCCGCACAACTCTAACGAATGATCAAGTGACAAATGTTTATTACAAGGATCATCCTATGCAAGAGAGTTCAACTGGCGGTCAAACAGTTGTCAAATTCGTGCGCCTTCCAAACGGAGAAATAGGTCTATCGGTAAGAATTGACGGTAGCGACCAAGGCTTTATTGCAAGGATAACTTCTGATATAACAGGACCATCACGTTCTAGGGTAATGAGTCCTGAGAAGACGGTTAACAGTGTTGATGTGTCTCCGAGGAATACGCGTATTCTGAATGAGGACGGTGTCGATCATCTCGGACTAACTTCGGGTAAGCCATACCATATTGGAGGTCAGAGCACTACTCTTTATCCGCAAACAAAGGGTACGCTCGTTCGTCTTTCAACTGGGGAAGAGCTACCAGTGATTTATTTTACTGTGTCTCCTGGCGCTGAGCGCAGTGCAAGACCTTTGCAAATGTCGACAACTGTAAATACAAACCCTGACATCACTGTGAGTTCACCTAGCGGTCAAAGAGTAGTTGAATACGTGCGCCTTCCAAACGGAGAAATAGGTCTATCGGTAAGAATTGACGGTTGCGACCAAGGCTTTATTGCAAGGATAACTGATGAACCTTCTATACCAGGACCATCGCGTTCTAGGGTAATGAGTCCAGAAGAAATTCGATTACGTGAGATAAACGGCTCTTTAGAGCCGGAATATGAAAGGGTATTTCAACACGCTTGGGCAATTCCTAAAAAGTATAGGGCAGTCTACAAAAAACTCAGGACGTCATTAGATACAGCGTACGATAACCTTGCAAATAACATGGATCCAGGATCGACAGGGTTTGGCTTACCGCAGAATACGATCGAGAATGTACAGAATATTGCGCAACGGATAAATACAGACTTCTCGTCTCCAGAGCTTGATGAGCTATTGAAGTTGTCACAACACTTAACGACTATTGGGTTTAAGACAGATGGATATGCAGGGGGTGGGGCGGATATGGTACGAATCGGATTGGAGCTTCGTAACATCATAATTGAATGTAAATCCGCAAATCCAGATCATATGTCAATCCTACAAAGTTCGGCCTTTATAGGGCTTCATTCTCTTAACTTGAGTAAAAATGGCTGTAACATAGCAGCACAGCTAGCTGAAGCCACAGGAAGTGCGGCTGCGGAAGTTGCCACTCACCTGGGAGGTGTTTTTTCGGGAGGTTTCCTTGTGTCAACCACGACGAAAGGTCTTACCACAATCAAAAAATTATTGCATATCGAAAACTCTGGTCTTCCCATCGAATTACAAGAGATATTGCAAAGGAGACATATGAAAACCTTATTCAGAGGAGCTATACTTGCAACGGCAGCAGGGGTGAGTCTTCAACAATATCAGGAACATAAGGAGAATTGTGATCCTGATGAAGAGCACTGTATGCACAGTGAGTGGAGTCTGCCTAAAACAATAGTAGTGGGTGCAGCGGGCTTGGCTGTCAGTCCACGCCTAATAAGCCTTACAAGGAAAATACTCTCATCAGAATCCAAAAGTTTTTGGAAAGAGCTAGGACAGCCTAGCATGGCGAAGAAAGTGCAAGCGGCTAAGATCACTGACTATATGCTTGGGAGTGAAGTGAATTTCGATAGAATGGTGCCAGCAATATCTACTGCGACTACAGACCTTACCGGTATTAATTTAAGCGATGTATTGCACCCTGTTAATACATTTGGTGAAGGTTTGGGTTTTGAGTCGACACCACTCAAGCTCCAAAGATTTAGAAAAATGATTGAGTCAGGAAAAGGAGCGGAGATTAAAGAGGAGTTACTTGCGTATGTCACAAGTAAATTAGCAAGCTAACTGAAGTGGTCAATAAACAGTAAAAATAATGTCTTGTTAGTTTTACTGTTGCGCATAGGCAGGCACCTTCCTGCCTATGATCTGATCCAATACTTTTGGACACCGAGCTAAGTGAGTAAAATCGCTTAACGAGGTGAAAAATGTCAACGAAGAAAATACGTAAGATCCATACCACAGAGTCCCCCTGTGATGTGATGGACGCCTCCTTCCAAACGGCGTTAAATGCGCCAGAATTAGTTTGAGTAACTTAATTCAAGAGTGGAGCGTCCAACATGAATATTAAAGCCGTAGGCATTGATTTAGCCAAACAAGTTTTCAAGTATGTGTCTGGCTTCAAGATGGCTCTATTGGGTTCTGTCGCAAACAGAGATCGGGCCGCTATAAATTGAGGGGACGGACTTCCTCAGACACAACTAGGCCGCTAAAGAATAAAATTGTTCCCATGGGGTCATAATTTCAGAGGTGTCCATTTGCCCCTGCTTAATCATGGACCAAAGTTCAACGCCTGCTAGTGTCGACTCAGCCCCTTCCCAAGATTTCCAACCTAGACATTGATGCATTTTCCCCTTCACTTTTCGATGGCTTTGTTCGTAAGCGTCCGGCGAACTACGCCTTGCTTAGATTAACGTGCCAAGGTAATAGGCTATTGAGATCGCAGTCAGCGTAAGACAGCTGTTCCAGGCAGTGTTCGATGTAATCGAACGGGGTTAATCCATTTGCTTTAGCGGTTTCTATGATGCTGTATAAAATGGCACTGGCCTCAGCCCCGCGATGATTGTGATTGAACAACCAGTTTTTACGCCCTATCACAAACGGTTTTACTGCGCGTTCGGCTCGATTATTGTCTATGTTGAGTCGACTGTCTTCTAGGTAACGGCTGAGCTTTGACCATTGATTGAGGCTGTAATTGATGGCTTGGCCAAGGGCACTTTTCTTCGACACTTGTTGCACCGATTTATCCAGCCATTGCTTAAATATCGCCAGCTGGGCGCTTGAATGCGTACGCCTAAAATATAGCCGTTCTTCAAGGCTGAGTGATTGAATTTTCGTTTCAATTCGATACAGCTTAGCTATCATGCTCAGTGCCATGTCGGCCTTACTCATTTTCCCTGTGTTGTTTTTTCCTTGTGCCACTATCGCTTCTTTGAATTTACGCCGCGCATGCGCCCAGCAGCCCACCAGTTTGTCATTGGCTCGTTGGTAAGCTGCGTAGCCATCGACCTGTAAATAGCCATTAAACACGGTGTGTTCAGTGGCAAGAAAACGACTCACGCAAGTGCTCGCACGGCTACCGTCTTGATAATCGTACAGAACGATGTTGTTTAAACCTTGATATCGAGGCTCGATACTCGGCCCATCCGCCCCCGAGCAATATACCCACATGTAGGATTTCACACGTTCATCGTTAATCACTTTGAGCGTGGTCTCATCAGCGTGCAGCACGCCTTGCGTTAATAGATGTTGGTGCAGCAAATCATATAAGGGTTTAAACAAGGCCGCTGATTTCATCATCCAATCTGACATCGTTTGGCGACTTAATTCGATACCATGCTGTTTAAATATGGTTTCTTGTCGATAGAGCGGTAACGCATATTGATATTTGCTGGTAATAAGCTGACTCAACAGACTTGGCGTGGCAAAACTTTGGGGAATGGGGCTGACTGGAACAGGCGCTTGTTTGATGTTGGCTTGCGTCCCTTTAGTATCGCAATGCTTGCAGCTGTATTTTAACCTAACGTGCTCAATCACTTTAATTTGTGCGGGAATAAACTTAAGTTTCTCGCTGCTATCTTGTCCCATTAATGCAAGCTGATGACCACAGCAATCACACTGTTTATCTTCGTCACTAATATCATGGATGATGACTTCACGGGGCAGGTCTTTAGACAGAGGCTTACGCTTGGCACGTTTTTTAGGGGAAACTGACACATCATCTGCCGTTGATTCAACCGGCTCGTCAAGGGTAACTTCTACTTCGTTAAACAACTCACCCTGATAATCATGGCTTTCACTGCTGGCCCCGAAGCGTTTTTGCTGTGCCTGACGAAATTGCTCAAGTAACCGCTGCACGGATTGTTTAAGCTCGGCGATTTCAGCATCTTTAGCCGCGAGCGTCTCAAGCAATAATTGCTTAAGAAAATCAATATCATTGGGTAGGTTATCGGGTGCTAATCTCATGAAATTATTATATCAAATGTCAGCCTAAACAAGGCCAATACAGTGATCTAATTATCGAAAACTGCATGCGTAATGGCGATCAATCAACTGTAACTCAAGCCCTTAACTTGTCGGTGCCCCAATACATCAAATCCAGAAAGTAGCCAATGAAACTCTTGCTCTGATAAGCTCATACACTCATCTTCACTTTGAGTTGGCCACTTAAATTTGGCCTGTTCGAGGCGCTTGTACCAAAGCGCAAAACCGGTGCTATCCCAGTACAAGATTTTTAATTTATCTCGGCTTTTATTACAAAAGACAAACACACTGCCGTCAGTGGCCTGTAGCGACAGTTGTTGCTCAACGATAATGGCCAAGCCATTTATCGACTTGCGAAAATCCACGGGCTCTCGATGCAGATAAACACAGGGAAGCTGCTGAAACATCAACATGCTTGCAGGCCTTTTATAATCTCAAGTAGGTAACGTGCTGGCAACGAGCTTGGGAAAGTCCATACCCCTGTTTGATGCTGCAAACAGATAACCTGTTGAGCATCGCAAGGTTGAGTTTGGGTCGTCACCGCTGTTGGCGTTGCTTTAGCAAAAGGCGTGACCGTTTTTATTTTAGCCTTGTCGGCTTTGCGGGCATAAAAGGTACTGATACTGAACTTATGCTGACGACAGAAAGCCGTGATCGTTAAGCCGCTAGCAGGCTGCTGTTTTATCAAAGCAGCCCAATCTTCATGAGAACGTTTAGCCATATTAAACTCCTGATATATAGTCAGGAGTTAAAATAAGGGATCAATGAAAGCTGTTGAAGATGTACTTGCCCGGACGGTTACCAATCATAAACAGCAGATATCCAGATAACCAAAGACGAATATTGATGGTATCTAATGCGGCGGCATTCGCGCCACTTTTATCAATGACGATTTTTTCAGGTAAACCATGTTGGTTGATAGCCTTGTTGAAAAATGCCGGTGCCGCTGGCTCATCACGGGTTTCACTCAAATAAAAATCAATAATAGCGCCGTACTTGTCCACGGCTCGATAATTGTAAACCCACCGACCTTTAACTTTTATGTAGGTTTCGTCCATTCGCCAAGAATCAGATACTCGACGCTTTTTCTTCCTGAATATGGCTTCGAGTTGCGGCGCATATTTGATAACCCAGCGGTTCAGGGTTGAGTGGTCAAAATGGATATTTCGCTCAGCGAATATCTCCTCAATTTCACGGTAACTGAGTTTGTAGGCCAGGTAATAGCGAAGCGCCTGCATGATGATATCTGATGGATAATGTCGCCCCGAGAAGTTGAGTGTCATGCAGTGATGTTCTTAATTAATGTCTGAACATCATCAACACTTTAGCTGGCTTCGTCAACTTTGCGACAGAACCTCCTGACACAGGGGGGGGCGTCCATCACATCACAGGGGGGTGCCTTCCTGCGAGGTTTCGACTACCGGTTCTTCCAAGAGTCCGACTACCGGTTTGACAGCTACGATTCTGGGTACATCTCCGGTAACATCGACGGTGATCTGGAGACTTTTAGCTGAATACCCCAGCGGGTCTCTGATTGAATTATCATGCCTGCAACCACTAAAGATTACGTATTTGTATTGCGAATTCTTGAGATCTAACTTATTTAACGCATCACTTAAACTAAGGTCCGAGAGGGCAAATGTTCTTTCACGAACCGTAAGTATATCGGTTGGTGTTTTATTTGGAAGCGCCCGGTTCTTTTGGATGGCCATAGAAACATCCGCTTCCACCTCTTTGTAGTTACTGGCCTTTCCTTGGTATTTAGATATTCTGTAATCTCTAATATGGCCAAGTTCAGTCGTACCCAATGCTTCAAGCATTCCGGTTTGATGCATATGTAGCCTGCCGCTGTTTCCACTTATATAAGGGGGAAATGTATGACCGCTACTTGTAACCGTTGAGTATGGGTTGAAATTTGGTGTGTTAATGATGTCTAGTCCAGGGTCCACCAGGGTCCTCCCATGAGGTCCCAAAAAATTGATAGTCACACCGTCAGGCACCATAAAAGAGCCGGTCTTCCGAGACATATTAAGGATCGAGGGACTTGAATGGTAGCCACCATGAACGGATATTAATAGAGTATCGGCCGCAACTCCGCCGTCTTGTTTATAAAGCATGAAATCATTACCTACCTTCTCCCTTACAACAGAGGATTGTGCCCCACTAGTGTCCGTAAATTTCCGCATCACTTTTCTTTCAGGCTTTTTAGAATATGGCCAGGGGACGGAGAACGCGCCACGATGTCCTCCCTTAAGTTCGGGTGCTTTGTGAAAAACATTCGACGTGGAATAAGCTGTTAGAGTTTTCCGAAGTTTTGGCTCATCGCCAATTCGGCTGACTTTTCTCCAGCTGTCATATTCCCACCAATCGCCATTACTATCACGAATGTATGTTAACCAATGACCCCCTCCCTTGTTTGTCGCCGCCATAAATCGACCACTCGCAATGGCTTCTGTAGGATCTGTTAATGCAATAAAGCCGTATTCTTCAATAGCTATTCTTTCCGTCGGAGCCCCACTATCTAGGACGTACAGAGGAATTTGATCCTCTGAAATCCCTAAATCTCTGTACTCTTGATATGCTTTTTTACGAAACTTGGATAAATCTATGTTCCTCCCGAGGTAGTTGCTAAGAGCATAATAACCACAAAAAGCAGCTAATTCACCACTGTGCGGTTGTTCCAGAAAGAAGTCCTGCGGCTGAACCGTCGATCTACTACCCATTAATCGGCTGAATTCTCCACCTCCATACTCATCAAGACTACTAAGATACGCCCTTCTGTCGGCTAGTGCCGCCGCAGCATTATTCATTATCTCAAGTCCCCTTGGGTCGTCCTTAAGCATTTTTCTTGCGTTAAATACAAAGTCAGTTGTTAACGGGGAGTGTAGTTCCGAATACATTTTCTTATAATCCGAATTAGTCACAGTGTCTTTCATCGTTGAAGAATCAAAATCAATTAGATTAAATTTCCCAGTTGTTGAATCATACAATATGCTTCCAAGGTTTAAATCTGTTACTACAATGCCTTTGTCACTTAGTTTACCTACTAGCTCGGCAACAATATCCCTCCGTTGTATTAGTTCAATCGCCGGTATGACATATTCTAGATTCGTCATGTCAGCCAAGGAGGTGCCTTTTATTTTTGGCATGTTAACAGCGTAATATGTGTGCCCGTCAGCACCGTCCATTGTTATCAATGTAGCTTGTTCATCATACATCTTATTAAATGCATTCATGTTGTTCTCGGCAATATCTTTACTATCAGGTTTTTTATAGAACTTAATAAGTCTCTCAGGAACGGCGGGGTCCTTAAATATGATTCCTTGAGCACTCACTTTGGGGTCATGAATGTTTTTAGGCGCATACCAAGTTGGCGCACTGACGATTTCGGGCATTGCTTGGGTAAGCTTTGGGGGTGGTAGTTGCATTCTAATTCTTAATCTTTTCAGTAATGTATTATGTATACCCTTTTGGTAAAACTCACTAGGACTTTTACTTGGTGACATTACCTTCAATCCAGCCAAAACAGGAGCAGAGTCAGGAGTTAATGGTTTTAATGCCTTCAATTGTTTTGCACCGCTCCCTGCACCGAGCAGATCCAAAGGAGCGAGCACAAGCGGAAGAAGGCCAAAATTTCTTTCTCTAGCCGTATCACCTTGGGTGATAAGGTATAAACCTTCAGCAACACCATGTACAGCACTGATGATGTCAACCACAACAGTAGTGCCTAAGGCGTAAGCACCTCCGATCCCGGCTGTGTATCCCCCCGTCAAGAATATTGAAGCCGCACCCAGTATATAACCTGATATCTCAAAGAACTTATCCGTTTTCCACTCAGAATCCGAAGTGATTAACGTATCGGCGTCACTCTTTAGTCTATCCAGCATTCTACCAGCCATGGTTTCAAAGACATCATTTTGATTTAATCTAACATGGCTTTGGCCGATGATGTTCTGAGGGTGGGAAACATGTGCTCTGTTATGTTCTGAGAGGATGACCACCCCTCTATACTGTGCGGGGAAGTCAGTATTATAAAATTTATTGGACCATGCAGCCAAAATCTGTAAAGAGCGGGCTGGGTCTTCAGTAGAGAGAAGTCCAGGTTGTTTATGGAATTCACTCATGTGCGATAAGATGTAATCTTTATTCGCAGGGTTGGCGAAAAAGAGGTTAAACTCATATTCGCTATTAAACTTATGTACGCCCCCATTGGATTGCAAACTGACAAGAATGATCGCGCCTCCTTGCTGAGTCAACAACATACCTTCTAAGGGGTAATGACGTTTACCATTACTCAATGATGGAACGTATGCATTGTCCGGAATGTTACGTAGTGCGTTCGCCTCCTGAGAGCTCAGTACGCCATCCGATTCTGCCTTTTCAATTTTTATCTTGTATTGATTTTCAAGATATTGCGTAAACACCTCTAAGTGTTTTCTTTTAAAATTATCAATTTCATCAATGATCATAGGTTGGAGATCAGCATCAGAATGAAGCTTGTAGATCTTATTAAAGCTATCGTCTTTATATTCCTCCGGTAGCTCGTAGCCATTTTCTGTCTTGACTTCGTTTCCTGCTTTATATTTTTCATAATTATTTTTAAGCCCTGACACCAAGTCTATCTCTGTATGGCGTTGCCTATTTTGGCTCCCTATTGCCGCAACGGCTAAATTATGATAGATATTATTTGTAGATACCCTGCCTTTTTCTTCATCACTCAACACATATTTATTGTTATTGAAACTGTTCCCCGGAGTTGCAAGCCCATTTAATACTGTAGCAACACCACTAAAGGTATGACCATCCGTCTGATTGTATAGACTCACATGTGAAAGAATGTATTGACGGTTGCTCCCATCACGGAAAAAGTCACATAGCGCCTGCTTTGATTCAAAATGATGAACCTGCCCATCAGGCATTACGCTGATCATTGTATACCGCACACCATCTTTGATGACCAGCATATTTTCTAATGGATAACCATATACATAAGGTTTGATAAAATGGGGGATGTCCGTCGCTTGATCCGTAAATAACGGAGGGTTCATCGCTCTTTGGAGTAAATTCTGTGTGTTTTCTCTATTGTCGAGAGCAGTAATCGCTCCAATACTTTGGTTTGCACGTTGTTCTAACAATTTAGCATATACATTGCTATTACAATTCACAGCTCTTTGCCCATCGTAGTCAACCGAGTATAAACGTTGCCAGCCAAGAACCTGCTCGATATCACGAATCCGTATCACGTAGTCATATTTAGTGCAGTTACCTGGTACAGGATGCTTCACTCCCGTGTGTAGCTCAATGCGTTGACCTAAAAGCGCTTGCAATTGTCCCAGAGTAATGATGTTAGCACTTTTTATATGATGTCTGACCTCTTTGGGGATATGATCAGGACGCGTATGGGTAAACTTGACATCACGAGGCCGAGTAATACCTCGCTTCCGCCAAAACGTTGTCGCAGCACCG
This sequence comes from Robiginitomaculum sp., assembly GCA_002733805.1. Taxonomy (GTDB): domain Bacteria; phylum Pseudomonadota; class Alphaproteobacteria; order Caulobacterales; family Maricaulaceae; genus Robiginitomaculum_B. Next base: position 9,955 of record NVXG01000018.1, read on the forward strand.
TCTGGAGACACTCTATACATAAAGTTTGTCATGAGGTATTTATTCATGATCTTTTTTTCATATTGAAATAGACCACCATGCGCCTTAACCTCATTCATTTGCTGTTCTGCGGTGTAGATCTCTCCATTAGACAGAACAATATCCCTTGTCGATGCGTAGAACTCTGCTTCAACTTGTTCGATATTATTACCTTGGTCCCACCGACCTTGTCGATATAGAAGAATGGTATCAACTAGGTCTGCCCTAGATCCGTTTTTTTCTATGTATATCAATTCACTAGGTAGCAGTGGCCAGCGGTAACCTTCAAAAGAAGGATCATTAGATATAGTACCGCTTATTTCCTTCATCAATCGCAGCACCTCTTCAGGTGATGTATTAAAAAACAGATCACGGACATCAGGTATGTGTGAATAAAAAGCTTGGTTGAAAAGTTCACGTTCAGCTTGCCCTAATAACAGCTTCAGCTCTTCTAGAGCTTGCGTCTCTTCTAGCGTAAGCACATATCCTGAAGCAAGGCTTAGATCCACAGAGTCTAATTTGGATAAAATCAAGGCATAGACTTCAACGAATTCCCCTGAGGCATAAGCTAGCTCCAACTCAGCCAACGTTTCCTTCTTAAAATCACTCACATTCTGTATAAGGTTTTCACCTGCATCGGTCGGATCTAGATCGGGATAGCGATGTATATCAATATCATCTTCTACTTGTTTTAAATACTGTTCGGCGATGAGAACTTCACTCGTACTAACACCATTCATACCGGAAGGAGTTCTCACTCCGGTACGTATTGACCTAAGTTTTGCTACATAGATTTTTGCATAGGCCAACCTCTCCCTATATGATTTGTTAGTTATAAACGTTTCTTCTTTAGCACAATGGGCTTGTAACTGCCTTTCCACACGTATTTTCTCTGTCCTCGCCTTCTCTATGGCACGTATCCTTTTTACGTTCCGTTTTGTCGGGCCAGTGCTTGTTCGAACCATATAAGGCATTGCCCATGCGGCGTGCCATGCGTCGAGTGCAACATTCTGTTGATCTATATAAAACTTTTTAATTCTGAAGTGGTTCCTATAATAGCGTATTTTTTCCGCCACGGTGTCGTGGTCATAGTATTTATAATGCAGTTTCCCGTCATCGATATCAACGCCTTTGCTATACTCAGTTCGAGGGCTAAGCCCTAACTCTTTCCGAAACTGGTTAACCGTGAAGATAGGTGCGCCTTCTTTGAGATGTGCTTTTTTCACCTCTGTCTTACTAAAATCGTGTGTCTGATCGTCTTGAATATAGGGTATGCCTACCGCCATATTCTCTAATCGTTCTTTGTCTTCTTCTGTATACGTTGAGCCGTCTTTAATCAGGTTGTCTTTATCTAGGATGTGTATCAACTCATGGACAAGTATCAACTGAGGCTGCTGCATACCAGCACTGTCAGAATTAAAAGACAAGGCACTTAAAGGATCAAAGGAGATAACATTTTTATCCAAATCTGTGGTAGCAGGGTAAATGATCATATCATTATACAATTCAGGGTTTGGAAAACTAATCGAGAAGTCCTTGCCTTGCAACGCTTCGAGCAATCTCTTTCCTTCTGTAGTCTCAGAAAGCTGGTTAAACACTGTAGATACGTGCTCAAAGTATTCTTTAGTACCCGTTATCTCAATGGTGTAATTTTCTGACACCTTGTATTGCCAATCACTTACCAGACCGGGATACGGATCCAATGGCGTTTCTTCGGCGGAAATCGGCGAAACGGCTTTTGACACATCATACTGTTCTGCTTCAGACTCTACTGACTCCGAAGAGTCTGTCCTGCCTTCAATACCTGTATTTTCTACCTCTTCTTCCTCTGCAAATAAAGGATTCCAACTATCAATCAGCTTCTTACTTTTTAGATCTTGCATATTCATATCAAAACTATCTGACAACTTTTGTCTGAATTTCGCTTGAAGTTCAGCTAGGTCAGTAGAAAAAGCTCGGCCTTCATTCGCAATTATTTCATTAATGGCTTCTTTGGACAGGTTGTCCTTCATTTCATTCCTAAACTGCTGCTTCCTCTCTTCAAATTGAGTTTTTATTCCATTGGTATAATTTTGGTCTGCTTGGCGAAGTTTTTGCTTTTGTTCTGGTATTTGTTTACTCGTCAAATAGAGGTTTAAAGCAGACAATGCTTTTGCTTCAATTACGTTAGCTACTATTGAGGCAGGCACGACCGTTGCGGTAACAGCCAGAGTCTTCAACCAAGAACCTGTCTTAATTTTATTTTTGGGATCAACCATTGCGTTATGCGCATATGCAGTCATCACTACTGCAATACCAGTTCCGGTCTTTATCACGCCCGGTACAAAAGACATAGCGACTTTAAACCCAAGTCGCTTCAGCCTGTTATTAACCAAGACTCGCATAACTTTATACGGATAGTCTTCCCCTGGCATAACGCCATTTTTTACCTGATGCTTCATATACAGAATTTTAAATGACGCTATCGTTGTCTTAACGCCCGCTTTCATAATTCCTTTCACTAGGGTAACGGTAGCGCCAGACGCAAGGTCAACACCGGCCTCAATGACCGCGTAAATGCGGCCATGCACCGCTTGTTTTTGCCCCCAATTTACAGCAAATTCTGCAAACGATTTTTCTTCTGCAAGATGCTGCTGTGGCGATTTGGGTAAAATGGTTTTCTCTTTACGTGCGTAGTGCCATTCCTGCCACATTCGGGTCGCAAATAGAATCCCTTCTGGGTCATCTTCTGACTTAAAACCCTCAAGCACGTTTAATGATTGGAGTAACGATTCAATCGTTGGAATTTCATCGTTTGGCATCGTCTCATTTGCCTTCATACCCCAGTCTTTGGCGACTTTGGCACGTCGAGAAAATGGATCGAGACGCTTACCTGTTAAAGAAGTAACTTTTAGATCGAGATCATCCATGGAATTCATGCCCGATAGGCTTGCAATACGAGTTTTATGGATGATGTCACCTAACTCATCTTCCGTGAATGTGTTGCCAGTCAGCTTGCTAGGTATACCTGCTAACTTTTCCCTCAAAGGATCATAGAATTTGGAGTCAGTGATATTCTTGAGCTCTGTCTTCAGTTGCGTCTTTCCCCACTCTAAAAGGCTAGCTGAGTGTGAGTTAACAAGTTCCTCCAATAAAATGGGCAAGCGAGTCATTTGTTCTCTAATATCCTCGGATATTTCTAATGCTTTACTACAAGCTTGGTTGAATTCCTTTATTTTACTCGCTTTATTATTCTTACCATCAGAACTTGTGTGCTCCTTTCCATTGGCTTTTCCAGTAGACAAATCATCAATCACTGCATGTGCTAGGTCTTGCATCGCTTCTGCTGCAAAGTCAGCCTCTAAAGGTTTTTCCTTTTTCAAATTAGTAGCGGCTGCTTGCAAGGGGTTGAAATCATATTGCATACGCAAAGCTGGCTGCTGCATTAGCCAATACATGCTGCGTACAATGGACTTTACTTTCAGTTCTTCAGTTTCCAGCCCAGATGGAGCACTGATTTTATCAACACCAATTTTCCTAACTTTTTTACTCCCAACATTCTTACAGTGAATAAGCGCACTGGATACAATTTCAACTTGCTTTGGAAGCTCTTGTATTACGCCGAGAGTTTTCGAAGGTAAATTTTTGGCTTTTTGAGTGAGTGAGTCGAATGCGATGCGCGCACCGTCCCTTGAATCAGCAAAAAAGCTACGCATTGTTTCTTTAACGGTGGGCTTCTGAGTGACGAAATGTGTTTGGTACCCCCATGCTTCTTTGGACTTTTTGAAGACCCCAGCTTTACCACGAAACTCTTTTGCATTTTTATAAACCGCGTTTTGGACATCACCAATGACTTCTCTTGTCATAGAAAAAATATTGGTACCCAATATGTCCTTATCGTACCTGTCTAACTTCAAGTACAAATTGCATAATCGTTTGTTGTTTTCCGTTAGCGTATCCACAGCTTCAGTGCGCTGCGTGACCAAATGCTGAGACATCAACGTTTGCCCTGTAGAGTCACAAAGTTTTTTATTTGCCCTGTCGGAGTCGAACTGACCTTCGTTATTTTTGAAAAAGTCATGGTGGTGCAAGAATTGATATCCCGTTTTTGTTTGCCATTGAGATACAGTACCTAAATTCGAATTCATCTGGCCCAGTGTTAAGGCTTCGTCCAATGCCTGAATGCTTGTTTTTACGTGACGTGCAAACTGGTAAGCTAACCCTATATCATCCGAATTAACGATAGACATGTTTTTAATTTCCGCTAGAAAAAGCTCGATTTTTTGTAATGTCGCTTCACTTGGTCCCAGATTTGAACCCCGCTGACTTGGCTCTGATCTTATCTCAGCAATTCTTTCACGCAGTAATGGCACTAGCCCTTGGTCAATCTCAATAATAAGCTCGTTGTAACCTTGTTTGATAAACTCTATTGCTTCTTGTTGCTTACCTTTTAACGCTTCAATAACCTGTTGTATCGGCAAATTTACTTCAACATCAGAGCCTTCCTCGATGAGCTTCTTGGCCTCTTCTTTTTCATCCTTTAAGGCCTCAACCTCTAGTGCTAAAGGTAAATTTGCCATCGCACGGCTGCGCGGGAGCCTGGGGGCACATTCGTTGAGCAGACTCATTATGTTGATAGGATCTCTTGCTTGAAATAATGCCCCCCTGTTATCTACATCAGAGGCATCAGTTAATGTAGAACCATCTTCCTTACTTTTAACTTCTTTTTTATAAGCATGATCGGAGGGCATATGATGTTCCTTGTGTCTACAAATGTAATGTAGGTGGATTTTTCGGGATGGTTCAAAAACACTGATTTGTAGTTGAACAATAGGTGCCTACGGCGCAAATCAAAAGGATTTAACCTCTTCCATCACGTCTTATAAATCGTTTGTATTATAGCCATGCACACATAGACCTCAAACAATTATTGGTTCTGTCGCAAACTGAGATCGAGCCGCTATAGATTGAGGAAACGGAGTTCTTCAGACACAACTAGGCCGCTAAAGAATAAAATTGTTCCCATGGGGTCATCATTTCAGTGGTGTCCATTTGCCCCAGCTTAATCATGGACCAAAGTTCAACGCCAGCCAGTGTCGACTCAGCCCCTTCCCAAGATTTCCAGCCCAAACATTGATGCGTTTTGCCTTTCACTTTTCGATGACTTTACTCGACAATATTATTCAAATATTTAACGGTCAAAACCTCAATAATAAACGGCCCTTCTGCGTTTCTTGTTGGAGTGGAACCCAGTAGCCATAAGGTTTAGAATACAGGACTGATTTCTAAACGTCCTGCTTTTATGAAAGATTTACGCATCC
>NVXG01000008.1 GCA_002733805.1 Robiginitomaculum sp.
CACCATTGGTAATTTTGATGGTGTACACATGGGGCATCAGCAAGTGTTGGCTGAATTGAATGGTCATGCGGCGGCATTGGATGATGCAAAATCCAAGCTCTGCGCCTGGAAATAACGATACCCAAGATCGAATGCGAGATTGTCAGACAAATCCCAGCCTAAACCAACCAGTGCATTCCACGCAAAAGTGGTGGCACTATCATGTGCAATCGCATACGGATCAGTCAGAGAAACGCCATTTTGAAAACCATGTGCTGACAAATCAACGTCTGCAATACCGGCACCAACGCCCAAATAAGGCTTCACAGCCATGCCGACATCAAAATCTTTAATGATGTTAGCCATTACTGACCAGGAATTAAATCCACTGTCACTAAATGCGTGTTCACCGACCAGACCGGTATCATTGTAACGTTGGGTCAGGTCAAAATCGAGACGCCACCCATCATCATTCAAATATTTACCAAAGCCCAAAGTAGGCCGGATATCACTAGCAGAATCGACTGTGCCATTCAGGCCGCCGGAGAATGTCATGTCGTCGAGCGTGCCAATACCGACACCAGCCCGAGCATACCAGCCATTATCACCAGCTGTGGCGATGCTAGGCAGAGTCATCAGTGCAGCAACGGCTACGGCTGATAGAAACGTTTTCCTCATATTACCCCTCCCGAGGCAGTACCTCGAAATTAAATTGTTAGCGACCTGTAAGAATAGGCCAAATCAACGCACGTCGGATGAATCGGTCACCTGACGCACCCGTCCACAAAATTTGGTACAGGAACATCAAAGCCTTGACCAGCAAAAACCGTTAAAAAACCCGTTCTCGGAAAGAAAAACCAAGGTTTGTGGTTCTAACGACACAGACAATACCAATAAAACCGGATCAATCCTTGTTTTTCAAGGATTCTGCTACTTCAGGTGGCATGTAGTTCTCATCGTGCTTTGCCAACACCCGACTGGCAACAAATACGCCGTCAGCCCTTAGTTTTCCTTCGGCAATCACCCCCTGCCCCTCGCGAAACAGGTCAGGCAGAGGCTGATTAAACGTCACCGAAATACTTTTCTCAAAATCCGTAACGACAAAGGTGACATCAAGCCCACTCAAACGCTGAAACGAACCATCTTCAACCATACCACCCAACCGGATTTTGGTTTCGGCCGTTGGTGGGCTTTCCAACAATTCCGTGGGTGCATAAAAATACGAAATATTATCGCGCAAGCCAGAAGCCGCCAAGGCCAGCGCGCCAACCAAAGCGACCAAACCAATTGCCAGCAACGATAACCTGCGGTTTTGGTGTTTTGGTTTCACCAATGCACTCCAATATTGAATCGGGTAAAAGCGCCCAATTTTTACTAAAGTCTATTTGTCATGAGCACAAAATAGAAGCAAGCCATTACCGTTACGAGAACACCGACCGCGACCATTTGTCCAACACGCCGTTTGGTTCGCAAATGCACTGTCACGCGACCTTGTGGTCCATTGACATGCATCGCGATCCTGTATCAAAACAATTTTACTCTGGCCCACTTCTGCACTGGGCCAACTGACCATTCACCGGGCCAAACCATATGCAATTTCAAAATCCTTGTTCGGTGAAATGTGAAAACCTTGGGTTTACCCGAGGTTTCACACCTATTTTTTCAGAGGTAAGTTTTGAAGTATCACCGGGTCAGGTCTTGATGGTGCGCGGCACAAATGGCTCTGGAAAAACCAGTTTGTTGCGTGTGCTCGCCGGGTTCAACCGGGCAAAAACCGGGGCGCTCGGATTTCGCTTCGGATCGGATGATTGGGTAGATGAACCAACGCAACATGGATTGGGCTGGCTGGGTCACCAAAATGGGTTGAGTGATGCGCTGAATTCGGTTGAAAACTTGCGCTTTTGGTTGGGCTCGGACCAAGATGAAGCCGATATTGAGCGGGTTTTGGCCACGGTTGAAATGACCGATCTACAAATGCAGCCAGTGCATACCTTGTCGGCTGGACAACGCCGCCGATTGGGATTGGCCCGATTGTTACTGGGCAATCATTCACTTTGGTTGATTGATGAACCCGGTGCCAATTTAGATCGTGATGGCAGTGCATTAGTTGAGACATTGTTGGAGCAACACATTAAAAAGTCGGGGTGTGCAATCATCGCCTCTCATGAGAAATTACAACCAGATGTGCCGACCAGTTTTCTCACGTTGCAGACGGCACCTGCATCATGATCCGGGAAGTCACACAAATTATCGTTCGGGATTTGAATATCGCCAGATATTCAGGCGGTAGCTGGTCGCAAGGCGCTATATTCTTCGTGCTGTTCACCCTGTTGGCGGCTTTTGCTCTCGGGCCGGAACAAGCAGCCCGCGCCAATATGGCCCCTGCCTTGATCTGGTTGGCTGCAACCTTGTCGAGCCAGCTGGCATTGGGACATATGTTTACTGGTGATCTTGGCAATGGAATGCTCGATTGCTGGAAAACTTCAAATCGTCACATCTCCAGTTTTGTCATTGGCAAGTTTATCACCCATTGGGCGCTGGTGTTTGGCCCCATACTATTGATGGCTCCGTTGGGCGCTTTGATGTTGGGTGCGCCGGTCAGCACGCTTGCCCCGCTACTCGTGTCCTTATTAATTGGTGGCCCGGCACTAATTTTATTTGGCGGCATGGCGGCTGCTTTGACCGCCAATACCAAAGGCAATGGCTTGTTGGTTGTCCTGCTGTCTGGCCCGCTATTGGCCTCTCCATTGATTTTTGGCGTGGGAGCCGTACAAGCTGAGCTGATTAACACAATTGACCTGAAAATTTTAGGGGCCATTTCACTGGCAGCATCGGTGCTTTGCCCGATAATTTCCATAGCAGCGCTTAAAGTGCATCTTGAATAGGTAAAGATTAGAAACCCAATGTTGTCATATTTTGCGAATCCAGTCCGGTTTCAGAACCTCTCCAAATGGATGGTCCCCATTTTGGGCTTGGCCGCGCTTGGACTGATTTTGCCAGCTTGGATTATGGGACTGTTTGTAGTGCCCGTGGACTATCAGCAAGGCGAGGCATTTCGCATTATTTATGTGCATGTCCCCGCGGTCATTGTCTCATCCGCTGTGTATGGATTTTTAGCAGCCGCCAGCTTTGTCAGCTTTGTATGGCGACACTCATTGGCGGATAGCGCAGCGCGGGCTGCGGCACCGATTGGCGCAGCCTTTACCTTTTTGGGCCTACTAACCGGAGCCCTGTGGGGCAAGCCAATGTGGGGGGCCTATTGGGTTTGGGATGCCCGGTTGACCTCTACTTTGGTCATGTTTTTCCTGTTCATCGGCTATATCACCATCCGAAATACCATTCGCGACGAAAACGCCAGCGCCCGGATTGGGGCCATCGCCGCCATGGCCGGTGCAGTCAATTTGCCGATCATCAAATTTTCGGTCGATTGGTGGTCCAGCCTGCACCAACCGGCATCGCTGATGAGGGCTGGTGGATCTGGCATTGATGGCTCCATGTTACCACCGCTTCTGATGGCCATTACCGGGTATTTGTGTTTGTTCGGCTGGTTGGTTTTACTCAGCATGTTGAGTGAGCTGGACGAGCGACGCGCCCGCGCTCTAATACAGCGCAAAAGTGGCCGCAAAGCCTCAACTGCCAGCCCCCAGATGGAGGGAAATCCCGATGCCTGAGTTTCTCGATTTTGGCAAAAACACCGTCTTTATTCTGGCTTGTTACAGCGCCAGCCTGTTGGTCATTTCCGGCTTGGTCATTGCGATCATACGTCGACGGGTCGAAGCTGCACGGAAGCTGCTCCAACTGGAGAAAACGCAGGAAAGCCCAAAATCTTAAATGTGTGCGACCTACGGATATGACCAGCACATGACATGGAGCGAGTTGGCCCGCTTGGCCGGTCTGGCCTTTGATGTCCCGGCCATGAATTTACCGCAAAGCAACCTGTTTTTTCCAGCGCAAATGGCCCCGGTGATTTATGCGAAAAATAATCAGAAACAAGTCGGCAATATGCATTGGGGTCTGGTTCCCGAGTTCTGGAAGAAGCCGTTGGAAGAAAAGAAATTCTCGACCTACAATTATAACTCAAGAGCTTCGGACTGGCTCGATAAGCCAACATTCCGGCGCGCCATTCGCCAAACCAGATGCGTGGTACCCGCCACGTATTTTTGCGAATACACCGGGACCAAAGGTTCCAAAGTCACTGTGCCGTTTATGCGACCCGACCAAAAGCCATTTGTCATGGCCGGAGTGTGGAACCATTGGCGCGGCACCCACAAAGGCGAACCCGTCCAATTGGATACTTTTTCCATTTTGACCACCGAACCCAATGAGCTGGTCCGCCCGATACATCCCAAAGCGATGCCGGTCCTGCTCGAATGGTCGGAACTTGATCTGTGGTTATCCGGTTCGTTTGGCCAAGCCATTTCTTTGGCCAAGCCTTGCTTGGATGATCGTTTGAGCATTGGCTAGTCAGTTCAACACTCAACCACATTGACCGCCAAGCCACCTTCGGAAGTTTCCTTGTACTTACTACTCATATCCCGGCCGGTGTCGCGCATGGTCTGGATTACCTTGTCCAGACTGACAAAGTGGGTTCCATCGCCCAGCAGCGCCAACCTCGCGGCCTGTACCGCCATGGCAGCACCAAATGCGTTACGCTCGATGCAAGGGATTTGTACCAATCCGCCGATCGGATCGCAGGTCATGCCTAAATTGTGTTCCATGCCGATTTCAGCAGCATTTTCAATTTGCTCATTGGTGCCACCCAGAACGGCGGCCATCCCCGCCGCCGCCATGGAACAGGCAACGCCAACCTCGCCCTGACAGCCGACTTCCGCCCCGGAGATCGACGCATTGCGTTTGTAAAGCCCGCCAATCGCCGTAGCCGTTAGCAAGAAGGTCCGCACACCGCTTTGATTGGCCCCATCAATGAAGGTCAGATAATATTTAATAACGGCTGGCAAAACGCCTGCCGCGCCGTTGGTCGGAGCCGTGACCACTCGCCCACCGGTGGCGTTTTCTTCATTCACCGCCATCGCCCACAAATTCAACCAATCGCTTCGCTCGCAGTTTTCATGCGCCTTGGCCGGAGACGGACCCAGTTTTGCGGCCAGATCGGCAGCACGGCGTTTGACATTCAAGCCACCGGGCAAGCAACCGGTGCGCGACACCCCCATATCAATACAGGTGTTCATCCGATCCCAAATGGCATCCAATTGTTGATTTACCTCAGGCTCTGCCAGCACGGAGCATTCGTTCTCCCAAATCACGTCAGCAATGGCACTGCCTTGCTCATTGGCTAGGGCCAATAACTCTACGGCGGAAGTAAAACGGTTGGGCAAATCAGGATGGGCTTCTTCTTGCTGATTTTGTCCGGCCTCGATTTCATCCAGAACAAAACCACCACCGATCGAATAATATATCCGCCGCGACAATTCTTGCTGTTGCCCGTCATAGGCCAAAAACATCATGGCATTGGCGTGAAATGGCAGATTTATGGACGTTTCAAACAATAAATCTTCGGTCAAAACAAATGGCAGATCACTGCCATTGGGCAATTTCAAAAATCCACTTTGCAACACGTCCTCTACAATTTTCTCTACCTTTTCCGGCTCGATGGTTTCCGGTGTAAACCCGCATAAGCCCAGCAACACCGCCCGGTCCGTGTGGTGACCGATGCCGGTCAACGCCAAGGAGCCAAACAATCTGGTTTCGATCCGACCAAGACGAGGCAGAAGTTCCTGTTGGTCCAACAGCTTTATAAACCGGCACGCCGCTTTCATTGGCCCGGTGGTGTGCGAACTGGATGGACCCAATCCGGTTTTGAATAACTCGCCAACTGTCAGCATTGGCCAACACCTCCCAAGCGGTCCAGAAATACAACCGAAATCTGGTTCTGGATCAAATTCGACGGATTTTCCAGTGAATTTTCTAGCCGTCACAAACCAAGGTTCATATTGCCCTTCCATTCTGGCTGATTTAGAAACTTGATCATTGGGTTGTTTCATCCGCACCAATTCAAAGGACGTTTTTTTTACGCCATGTCGATCATTGACAATTTTGCCGATCAAAATTTGAGTTTTGAACAGGCCAAAGCCAATTGGCAAAAAGAAATGGCGCGTGCCCTGGGCGCAAAAACAGACGCAAAAACACTAGGTCTTTTAACCAGAAAAACCCAAGATGGCTTGGTGATTGGGCCGATCACTAACATTCGGCAAAACCCGCAAATCGAAGGCACGCCCGGTCACTTCCCGTTTGTTCGCGGACCGATCAGCAAACCCCATTCCCACCAAAAATGGGATATCCGCCAGCCGGTCACCACCGGGGAACCCGAACGCGCCAACCGCCATGCCTTGCAAGAATTGGCCGGCGGAGCCAGCTCATTGCATTTGAACATTGATCCAACCGCAAAGTCCGGAATTGCCATACAAGAACTAGCCGATCTGGAAATGGTATTGCGCGACGTTGATCTAGCAATTGCCGGTCTTGGGTTTGAACCCAGTGTCCATTCTGCTGACCTCGGCGGCGTGATGATTGCCCATTTGGAGCAACAAAAACTCGACATAAGCAAAGCCAATATCCATTTCGGGTTTTCGCCAATTGGACAATCGACCAAACATTCGCTGAACAATAATCAACTGCAAAATACGCTCGAAGAAGCAACGCAATTTGCCAGTTGGAATATTGATAATGCACCACATTTTACATCGCTCACCCTTTCTTCTGACCTCATTCATGAAGCCGGTGGTAGTGCCGCGCTGGAACTGGCCTGGATATGTGCAGAAACCGTTGAATATCTCAAAGTGTTGCTGGCAGCAGGCTTAAGCGTCGATCAAGCGGCTGGGCAAATGATCGCTAGCATCGCGATGGATGCCAACTTGCATTTGGGCATTGCCAAACTACGTGCTGCGCGCCGGGTTTGGGCCAATTTGCTGCAAAATTGCGGCGCGTCCGAAACGGCCTCTTGCTTGAACATTCAGACCAGCACATCAAACCGAATGCTGACCCGGCGCGAACCTTGGGTCAATATATTACGGATCAGTACGGCAGCGTTTGGCTCTGTATTGGGCGGCGCGCAAATCGTCAGTACAACGCCGTTTACCAAGTTTTGTGGTATGCCCAATGAGCTTGCCCGCCGGTTGGCCCGCAATTCACAATTGGTGCTGCAAGAAGAATGTGCGGCAGGACAAGTCATTGACCCATCTGGCGGCAGTCATTTTCACGAACGAATGACCGACCAACTGGCCCATGCCGCGTGGAAGTTGTTCCAGCAAATTGAACAACAAGGCGGACTGCTCGCAGCATTGGAAAACCGATGGTTACAAAAAATCATTATGGAGCAACAAAAACAACGCCAACAGAAAGTACAAACCCGCAAGCAAGCGATGATTGGTGTTTCTGATTTCGCCAATCTGGACGAAACCATTGCGCCAACCACGGATCACAATTGGCAACCCAAAATCAATACAGACCGCCTGCAGTTTCCAGTTTCACTTCCGATCAAAGAGCGCGTTGCATTGGCCAGAACCGGGAGCGTGTTTGCCAACGTCACATCTGATAGTAGAACCACACCAAACCCTTTTGCGCCGCAACGCGATGCCGAACAGTTTGAATTGTTGCGCGATGCCGCAGACAGCCAACCGCGACTGCCAGCAGTGTTTTTGGCCAGCATGGGAGCCGTCGCTGACAGTGCACCACGCGCCGGGTTTACCCGCAACTTAATGGCGGCTGGCGGCCTGCAAATATCTGACAACGTGACGTGGGAAACCGAAAGCGCCCTGCTGGACGCCTTTGCACAATCAGGCTCCAAACTGGCAATTTTATGTGGACCGGACGCGCTCTATGCACAAAGCGCGGAGAACTGGGCAGTCAAGTTAAAAGCCGGTGGTGCCGATCAGGTATGGATCGCCGGTGGGCCGGACCTGCCGCACAACTCAAAACTCGACCGGCGATTTGCAGCGGGTTGTAATGCGATTGAGCTATTGCAAGCGGCGCACGCCTGTTTGGGGATCAAGCATGTCTAGACACCCGGCCCTGCCCGATTTTTCAAACATTGACCTTACGGCCACTGCCGCGCCGGGCCTCGAAGCCTCAAGCGAATCTCATACCGGTGCCGAAGGCATCCCCATTGCTTGCGCCTATGGACCCAACTGCCGAGCGGCGCGCGTTACAACGGACTTTCCGGGCGCAGCACCTTTTGTGCGTGGCCCCTACCCGACTATGTATGTGCAGCGCCCTTGGACCATTCGCCAATATGCCGGCTTTTCAACGGCCGAGGACTCAAACGCATTTTACCGGCGGAACCTAGCCGCTGGGCAAAAGGGCCTTTCCATTGCCTTTGATCTGGCCACCCATCGCGGCTACGATTCGGATCACCCAAGGGTCAAAGGTGATGTGGGCATGGCCGGGGTGGCGATCGACAGCCTGCTCGACATGCGTATTTTGTTTGACCGGATCCCGTTGGATAAAATGTCGGTTTCGATGACCATGAATGGCGCGGTTTTGCCCATCATGGCGCTATATATCGCTGCGGCTCGTGAACAAGGTGTTGCAACCCAATCGCTGTCTGGCACCATACAGAACGATATTTTGAAAGAGTTCATGGTGCGGAACACCTATATTTACCCGCCAAAACCCAGCATGCGAATTGTCTCTGATATCTTTGCCTACACGGCCAAGCACATGCCCAAGTTCAATTCGATCTCGATTTCGGGCTATCATATGCAAGAAGCCGGAGCCAGCACCGACCTGGAACTCGCCTATACCTTGGCCGATGGCATTGCCTATGTCCGGACCGGAATAAAAGCTGGACTGAAAGTCGATGAATTTGCGCCCCGCTTGAGTTTTTTCTTTGGTATTGGTACCAATTATTTCTTTGAAATTGCCAAATTGCGGGCGGCACGTTTGCTCTGGGCCAACTTGATGCAACAACATTTTGAACCCAAAAATCCAAAATCTTTAAGTTTACGAACCCATTGCCAAACCTCAGGTTGGTCCTTGAGCGCAACAGACGTGTTTAACAATGTGGTGCGAACCAATATCGAGGCTATGGCGGCGGTCGATGGTCACACCCAATCCTTGCATACCAATTCACTCGACGAAGCATTGGCCTTACCCACTGATTTTTCGGCCGGGATTGCCCGCAACACCCAATTGTTCCTGCAAACCGAGGCTGGATTAACCGATTGTATTGATCCGTGGGGTGGATCGTATTTTGTCGAAAAACTGACCGATGATCTAGCGGCGCGGGCCATGGTACACATCGAAGAAATTGAAAAACTGGGCGGCATGGAACAAGCCATCACGCAAGGCCTGCCCAAACGGCGCATTGAAGAGGCTGCAACCCACACCCAAGGCAAAATTGACAGCGGTCAGCAAATTATTGTCGGGGTAAACCGCTATCGTCCTGATCAGGAACAGGCCATTCCCGTCTTAAAAGTGGATAATAACAAGGTTCGCACCACGCAGATCGAGCGTTTGCGCCAATTGCGAAGTGAACGAGACGAGCCGCAAGTCAAGCTGGCCTTGCAAGCCCTGACCATGGCCGCAAAAGACGGAACAGGTAATTTGCTGGAACTGGCGGTTACCGCCGCCGCCAATTTTGCCAGTGTTGGCGAAATATCCAGCGCACTGGAAACCGTATGGGGTCGTTACAAAACCAGCCCACAAACGGTTCGCGGAATATACGCGAACGAAACCCGCAATGACCCACGAGCCCGCCAAGCCAAAAAAAAAGCCGATGAGTTCACGTCTGCACAGGGTAGAAAGCCTCGGATATTGGTCGCAAAAATGGGTCAGGATGGCCATGATCGCGGCCAAAAAGTCGTAGCTTCCGCCTTCCTCGATCTGGGCTGGGATGTGATCACCGGCCCGCTATTTCAGACCCCGCAAGAAGCTGCCGATTTGGCGATTGCAGAAAATGTCGATGTGATCGGAGCCTCATCACTGGCCGCTGGGCATCTGACTTTGGTGCCTGCCTTAACCCAAACCTTGCAGGATGCCGGGCGATCTGACATTCATATCGTCGTGGGTGGCGTAATTCCGCCAGATGACATCGAGGAATTGCGAAACATGGGCGCCACCGAAATCTTTTTGCCAGGGACCATATTGTCCGAGGCGGCCTTGTCGTTGGTCCAACGTCTGTTGCGGCGGCCCAACCAATGAGTATCCAACAAACCATTGCCGAGGCACCGGCCAGTGTGGCTAATCTAGCGGTCGGATTTGATATTCTGGGCGCAGCCTTTGCCGGCTGCAAGGATCGGGTCATTGCTACGCGCACAACAACCAAAGAAGTTACATTGGGGCAAGTCAGTGGGTTGATGGATCGTTTGCCGAACGGTGTTCAGGAAAATACCGCCCTACGCGGCGCGGCGGCTCTCCTGCAAAACCAAGGCAATCCGTTCGGCGTGCAGATTGATATTGAAAAAAACATCCCCAAAAGTGCCGGATTGGGTGGCTCGGCTGCTTCCAGTGTGGCCGCTGTGTTGGCGGTCAACGCCTTGTTGGATCAACCGCTCGGCACACAGGATTTGTTTGCCTTTGCACTGGAAGGCGAACGAGCTTCTTCCGATCCGCCGCCAGCCGATAATGTTGCCGCCTGCTTGTATGGGGGTCTGATCATGCTGGTGCCCGGCGGTCAGGGGCAGATCATTCAACTACCCGCACCAACAGGAGTTGAATGTCTGGTTTTTCACCCTGATTTGGAAATTGAAACCGGGACAAGCCGCAATGCCCTGCGCCCGGACGTGCCCTTGCCCCAAACCATTGATTTTGCGGCGCATCTCTCGGCTTTTACGGCTGCATGCTTTCAAAAAAATATCCCACTATTCCGCCAAATCATGCGCGATATTTTGATCGAACCACAACGGGCCAGCGGTATCCCGCCTTTGGCGATTGTGCAAAACGCCGCACGAAGCGCCGGGGCCATTTCTTGCGGTATATCCGGCAGCGGACCCAGTATTTTTGCTTGGGTGGAAACCAAACAGCGCAAAGCCGTAGAAACCGCCATGGCGCAAGCCTTTGTTCAATCCGGCATCAAGGCCAAAGCGTATGCTTCGGGTCTTGCCACCCCACCAGCCAGCGTGATTTCCTCATGAAGTTTGTTAGCACTCGCGGTTCAGCCCCGAAAATCCCGGCATCAGCCGCCATTTCCGCCGGAATTGCCCCAGATGGCGGGCTATATGTGCCGAAAACTTTCCCGCAGTTTGTCGTCGATGATTTTGATGGTCTGTCGTCCCTCGCCCAATTTGCCAACCGATTATTCATTCCATTTTTTGAAGGTGACAAACTGGCCGGTTCGCTGGCGCAAATCTGTGATTCATCACTTGATTTTGCCGTTCCGGTGCAATCGGTAACTCATGATCTGGATGTGTTGGAATTGTTCCATGGGCCAACTGCCGCCTTCAAAGATTTCGGAGCGCGGTTTTTAGCCCAGTGCATTGATCATATGGCCAGCGAAAAACAGCAAACTATATTGGTGGCAACCTCCGGCGATACAGGTGGCGCGGTAGGCTGCGCCTTTGAGAAATCCAAACATGCCCGCGTGGTTATCTTATACCCCAAGGGGCGAGTTTCTCCATTTCAACAACACCAGCTAACTTGCTGGGGAAACAATGTAAAAGCATTGGAAATTCATGGGGATTTTGATGATTGCCAAATTTTGGTCAAACAAGCCTTTGCCGATGAAGACCTCACCTGCCAACACCATTTAGGCTCGGCAAACTCGATCAATGTCGCTCGATTGCTTCCGCAAATGAGCTATTACGCCTTTACGGCGATTAGGCATTTCAAGAAGACCGGGCAATTGGCTAATTATGTGATCCCGACCGGCAATATGGGCAATGGCATGGCCTGTTTATGGGCCAGAGCCTGCGGATTACCGATTGGTCGCGTGGTGTTTGCGATCAATGCCAACCGCACTTTATTCGATTTTTTCGTCACCGGAAAACTAACACCGCAGCCCTCGGTTTCCACCTTGGCTAATGCGATGGATGTGGGCAATCCAAGTAATTTCGAACGCTACGCCAATTTGAACCCTTTGACGGCTGAAAACACCCAATGCCTGATGATCTCGGATCAACAGATCAAACACCGGATTTCCGACGATTTTGTCAGCTATGACCAAACATGGTGCCCGCATACGGCATGTGCGGCTGAAAGCTGGCGGCAATTATCAGCCGATGACCGACGAAAGCACTGGTATCTGGTCGCAACCGCCCACCCGTACAAATTCCGCGAAGTGGTGGAGCCATTGATTGGCGAAACCATTGCACCGCCCCCGGCCATGCAAAGCATTTTGGATCGGACCACCCATAAAACTACTATTCGGGCTAATCTGGGTGCGCTGATTGCTCAATTATAGGGTTTACAAACTCACCCGCACCAAAGCCGGCCAATAATGCCCTGTTTGGTAATGTCAAAATTCAAACGCTGCGCACTATAATCTTGCGTAACCGCCTGCCCCGGCCAAATAATCCGGATCGGCTGTTTGAAGCGCATGGCATTTAATGCGGATAAGGGTTGCCCCTGCAAATGGGCAATTTGACCTGCGCCGCAGGTATAGACATCGCCCGGTGCAGGCCGAAACCCGATAACATCAACCGGCCTAGATTCCATGGGACGCGCAACCGGACGTAACACGGGATTTGGTGGAGCAACAGGTTTTGGAGGCGCGACTACTTTGGTCGGCTTTGGTTTGCTACCAAACCGGCCCCCATAGACCTCAGAGCGTTCTTGCGGGGTCAGGCACCCGGACAACCCTAGCGATAACCCCAAAACCATTGCTGCGACGATTTGCATACGAGGTTGGGACATGAGCATCTCCGGGTTCGGGTTAAGCCTTGTTCTCCCATGTACCTGATTCGCTCTGTTTCCAGTAGCGCACAGATTGATCATTGCCTTTTGCAACTTTCCAGACAGCACGAGCGTGCTGTACGGCTTCGGCATCGGCTCCGTCAAATAACAAGATCACCCGCTCAAACTCGGGGAAATCCTCTGGGTTGGCGCCATCCAGCAAAAAAACGACATTGGCTTGGTTTTCATTAGCCGTCCCAGTGGTCAATAAGATTGGTTGTCGATCGGCTCTGGGCGCACTGGAAACACCATGGGCCAGAAAGCTATCATCGCGAAATTGCCACAAATGCTGATCCAGCCAATCCAGACGTTCCTGATCTGGACTGCTGATCAATGCACGCCAATTGTTAGCCAGTGTTTTTTCCAGCAGAGATGGCAGGACTTGATCCAGCGAAGCACGTTCTAAATGGTAAAACCAAAGCTCCACAGGCAAATCTTTCCATCAGCTTTCGTGCGAATCCGCAATAAAGCGATCCAGCAGACGCACCCCGAACCCGGTAGCCCAAACCGACTCGCGCGGGTCTCTACGTTTGTCTTTCCAGGCCATTCCGGCAATATCGATATGCGCCCAAGGCACATCGCCGACAAACCGTTTCAAGAACTGCGCCGCCGTGATGGACCCAGCGGTTGGCCCACCAATGTTTTTCATATCGGCATTGGGCGTGTCGATCAATCCGTCATAGCCAGAACCCAGCGGCAAACGCCAAACCGGCTCACCAGAAGCCAGACCGGCCTGAGTGATGTCTTGAGCCAATCCATCATCATTCGAAAACAGCCCAGCATTTTCATGGCCCAAGGAGACAATGATCGCCCCGGTCAGTGTGGCCAGATTGATGATCCGCGCTGGCTTGAAACTGGTAATGCCATACCAAAGCGCATCAACCAGAACCAGGCGACCTTCGGCATCGGTGTTTTGCACCTCAATGGTCTGTCCATCGGCTGATGTAATGATGTCTCCGGGTCGCGTGGCCAGCGCATCCGGCATATTTTCAGTTAAGCCAATGATTCCAATGACATTGGCTTTCGCTTTACGCCCAGCCAGTGAGCGCATGGCACCGGTAACTGCCGCAGCGCCGCCCATATCGCCTTTCATATCCCACATACCATTGCCGGGTTTTAGAGAAATCCCGCCGGTGTCAAAGGTTACACCCTTGCCGACCAGTACCACCGGCGCATCGCCTTTATTGCCGCCGTTCCATTTCATAATGGCCAGTCTGGAGCCGTATTTTGAACCAGCACCAACGCTGAGCAATGCATTCATGCCCAGCTTGCTCATGTCTTTTTCGTCGAGGATTTCAATTTCAAGACCAACACTTTGCAGATCGCGCACCCGATCGGCAAAACTTTCAGGATGAATCACATTGCCCGGCTCTGAAACCAACTCACGGGCCAGATAAACCCCCTCGGCCAGCTCATTCAACGGTGTAAATCTGGTTTTGGCATCACCATGGTTGGCGCCAGCAATCCGGATTGTGGTGACCGACGGCTTTTTGTTTTCTTTCATGGTGGTTCGGTGTTGATCAAACCGAAACGCCGCCAACTTGGCTCCAAACGCAATCCTCGCCGCATTGGCCCCGTCCAGATCACCAACCACAAAAGTAATGGCCGTGACCCCTGAACTAATCAGCTTTTGCATCACACCGGCCCCAAAGCGCTCCCACGCCAGTTCCATATCGGCTTTTTTCTCCCCAATACCGGCAATGATCACCCGATCTGCGGCAATTCCGGCCGGGGCCAGCACTTCAAGAATTTGGCCGGTCTGACCATCAAACCGGGCGCTTGAAATGGCTTTACGCAAGGCACCATTCGTAGCGCCATCGATTACATCTGCTGCATCAGAGGTCTTGTTCCCATCATAAACCGCCACGCAAACGGCACCACTTTGATCAATGTTTTTTGTGAATTCAATTTTCATCTTTGATTTTCCAGAAATTCGATAATGGGTTGAAATTTGTCCAAATTCGCCTGAACGGTTTTGGTGATTGTAACTTGATGTGCTCTGGTGATAAGCATAACCCAACTAGTTCCTGTGCCTAGTGGGTTTCGAAGCAAATTCAGCAGAGAATCCTGCCGACACGTAAAAGCGGAAAAAGACGAATTGACCTCACTTCAGTCCTATTTCTTCCGCAACATTTTACGGCCCATGCTGATTACTGCCATGATTATGGCAGCTTTAGCACTTTTGACCCAAAGCCTGTCCTCGATTGATCTGATCATTGAAAACCGGGCAAGTTTAATCGCATTTTTGAAGATCACCAGCTTGGCCCTGCCGCAGCTATTCTCGATTGTCTTACCCTTTGCCGTGTTTGTTTCTGTGGCCTTTGCCATACAGCGCCTACACACGGACAATGAGATCATGGTACTCTATGCGGCGGGCATGACCCAGTGGCAGGTAATCTCCCCGGTATTACGGGTGGTCAGCTTTGCGGTTTTGGTCAATTTAATTCTAAATCTGTTTGTGCAGCCTTTGGCGTTTCGATCCATGCGCGAAACCATTTATGACGTACGTTCAGATTTGGCCTCTTCCATTATCCGGCCCGGCGAATTTGTGTCTCCGGCAGTAAATTTAACCATCTTTGCCCGCGAATTGAGTAATGGCGTGATGCGCGATGTTTTGATTTATGATGGACGAGATCAGGAAAAACCCATTACGTTTTTGGCCAAATCCGGTGTATTTGCCAATGTCTCCGACCGCCCGTCGATTACCCTGAACAATGCATCGCGCCAAAGCCTGTCCAGTGATGGCGTGCTGGAGTTTCTGGAATTTTCCAGCACTTCATTCGAAATGACCGGCGTAATCGATCCACAGGGTGACCTTCTGTATAAATACTCTGACCGGTATATCAGCGAATTGTTCCATCCTGACCAGAATGATTATTGGCAATTGGCCCATGTGGATGATCTGAAGGCCGAGGGTCATTACCGTCTGTCTTCGCCGCTTTATAACTTTGCGCTCTGCCTGTTGGCGTTAACCGCATTACTGGCCGGGGATATTAACAAAATGGGATATAGCCGCCGGTTAATCAGCTTTGGTGTGATCGCTCTGTTGGTGCGCCTCACTGGGTTTTCACTTGAATCCGCTGCCGCCGATGCCCCGGCGCTGAACTCATTGCAATATATTCTACCCATTCTGGTGTGCGGAATATGTGGATACTTTCTGTTTCGGTCCAAACGGGTGCCGCCACCCACAGAATTGGCGCAGGTAAGTTGATGACCCTTCTAAACCGATATTTATATGGGCAAACTTTACGCGGCATTTTGTTGGCGTTTGCCATCATTATATCTTTGGTGGTTCTGGTCGATTATGTCGAATTGTCACGGCGTTTTGGATCGTTCGATCAGGTATCTTCCCTGACCATTTTACGGCTCACCGTATTCAAAATGCCCCGCGTGATAGAGCAAACCCTGCCCTTCATTGTTTTATTTGGCGTGATGTGGAGCATGTTTGGCCTCAACCGACGCTCCGAATTAATTGCCATGCGAGCTGCCGGATTTTCCGCTTGGCGCTTTGCCACCCCGCCGACCGTAACCGCCGTAATCATCGGAATTTTTGGAGCCATTGCGCTAAATCCAATTGCAGCCAATTTGAATGCCAAATTTGAAAATGAACGGGTCAATATTTCACGTAATGTGGGGGCGTCTTTTCGCAATAGCGGCGAAAGTATCTGGTTGCGCGAGGCCGTGGCCGAAGGTTCGCTGGTGATACATGCCAAAGATGCCATTGCCCGTGATGCCGAATTGCTCGATGTCACCTTTTATTATTACCAGATGGACCCAGACGGCATTCCGGTCTTCCTGAAACGCATTGATGCGGGCAAAGCCCAATTGCAAACCGATCATTGGCAATTGACCGGCGCCAGAGAAACCCGCCCCGGCGCCTTGCCCGAGCGTCATGGCAGTATCCAATTGCCCAGCAATCTTGATCCGGGTTCACTACTCGAATATCTGGCCGCGAGTTCGTCTTTATCTTTTTGGGATTTACCCGGAATGATTAAACAAACTCGCGCTGCAAAACTCGAAACAAAACGCTATGAATTGCAATGGAACCGATTGCTAGCGCTACCGCTTACCCTTGCCGCCATGGCGCTAATTGGTGCGTCGTTCAGTTTTCGTCTGACCCGGTTGGGCGGCACCTTTCGCATGGCAGCAACCGGTGGTGCCATCGGTTTTGCGCTCTATTTTGCGGCTGATCTCTTGCAGGCACTTGGCGCAACAGATGTCTTGCCGTCCTTTGTGGCTGTCTGGTCCGCACCGGCCTTTGTGTTTTTTACGGCTCTGGCTCGAATAACCATCATCGAGGATGGGTAAAATCAAAGTTTGAACAAACACAAAATGCTGGTTGGCCTTTTGCGCTAACAAGGCCATATTGCGATTAGAATTTTTGGTGCCAGAGTCGATTTTCTGGAACTGCACGATAATAACCGGACACAGTACCTGATGCCAAAACCCATTCTTCTTTGGAAACTACTGCTCGGGCTTCTTTGGAAACTACTGCTCGGGCTGACACTTGGCTTGGGCGGGTTTGGCGCGCCAGCTATGGCCGAAGAACCAGATGCTAAATCCCTGTTTGAAAAAGGTGTGGTTTTTCTGGAAGCTGACCAGATGTTTGAGGATAAGGAAGCCGGGCAATATGTGGCGCGCGGCGATGTCGAGGTTCGGTACAAAAATCGCATTTTGCGCGCTGACGAAGTGATCTATGTTCCTGAACAGAACAAAGTGCATGCCAAGGGCAGTGTCACGGTCATTGAAAGCGATGGCACGGTTTCTTTTGCCGAAGAGGTGGAACTGAATGATGACCTAGCAACTGGTGTTGCCTTGGGCTTTTTTGCCCGGCTGGATAATGATGCCACCATCGGGGCGGCCAGTGCGATCCACTCCAATGCTGGACGCAAGAACACCTTGCAAAAAGCCTTTTACACCGCATGCAAGGCCTGCATGAACGAGGACGGCACACCCGGCAAACCAACCTGGCGGCTTCGCGCCCGCAAAGCGGTGCAAAATCAAGACCACCACATGATCTATTATCGCGATGCGATTTTCGAGATCAAAGGGATCCCGGTGATGTATTCGCCTTACTTTGCCCATGCCGACCCAACCGCCGGTCGCCGCTCCGGCCTGTTGTTTCCCAATGCCGGACAATCGGGAAAGTACGGACTTTACTATGAGCAACCCTATTACAAGGTGATCTCGCCCTATTCCGATATCACCATAACCCCCAGAGCCTTTACTAAAGTCCGGCCAGTGATCTTTGCCGACTACCGAAAGCAGTTTTATTCCGGCAATGTCCGCATCAAAGGTGGGATCACCCATGAACGGGATTTTGACAGCAATGGCGTTCGCTTTGGCGATGACGAAGTTCGCGGGTTCATTTTGGGTGAAGGCAAGTTTCGGATCAATTCAAACTGGAAATGGGGATTTAGCGCCGAAGTCGTCACCGACGATCTGTTGTTCCGACGCTATGACATCAATTTTACGGACGAAACACGCGGTCTGTTTCGCAATACCTCCAACCGGTTAAGTTCCCAACTTTTTGCAGTCGGTCAGGGCGAAGACTATTTTGCCAGTATTTCAGCCGTTGAGTATCAAGGGCTGCGGGCTGGTGACAATGATGACCAATTGCCGATTGCCGGACCGCTGATTGACGCAAAGAAAATCTACGATGACCCGGTTTTTGGCGGCAAGTTTACCTTGGGGCTGAATACGGCAGTGCTGAACCGGGTGGATGGCATCAATAGCCGCCGCGCTTCGGCCAGCCTCGACTGGAACCGCCGGTTTGTCAGCAAAAGCGGCATCATCACCAAACCCTATGCCATGGGCCGGGTTGATTATTATAATATTGAAAATGAAGCATTTCGGGCCGATCTGGGCACCACCAACCAAAACATTGGCCGGGCGCTGGGTACGGCAGGTGCTGAAATTCGCTGGCCATGGATGAAGGCCGGACAAAAAGTGAATTGGGTGGTTGAACCTATCGTTCACTTGTCAGCCAGCCCGGAAGGTGATGGCATTGATAATTTTGATGTGATCACAATCGATAATCTAGGCAATGTCACGCGGACCTCGACCTCTTTATTGCCTGTCGAAGACAGTTTGAGTATTGAATTCGACGAATCCAATCTATTTCGATCGAGCCGCGCCACCGGCCATGATGTTTGGGAAGATGGGTTGCGGGCCAGCGTCGGCGGCCGGATTTCGGCCCGATGGGGCAATTCAGGCTTTGCCTCGCTCACCGCCGGACGAGCTTTTCGCTCCACCACCAATACCGGCTATACAACTGGCTCTAGTCTGCAAGGCAAGTCTTCGGACTATGTGGCGGGCGTGACTTTTAACACTGGCGCACCGTTGCGCTTTTCTTCACACGTCCGGCTGGATCCGGATAGTTTTGAGATCAACCGGTTCGATGTATTGGCCAGCACCAGATTGAAGAAAGACAAACTGGGTCCGCTTTCCAAGATATTGCATGAGGTTCGCAGCACCGTGAAATATACCACCATGCCAGCTCGGGCCACCGGCGGCACCGCCTTGAACGAGTTGACGTTTTCATCGCAAGCTTTCTTTTCAAAAAATTGGGGTGTTCGCTTTGATATGCTGCATGATTTTGAACAAGATAAAACCCGGCGTACCTCATTGGGCCTGGTTTATGATGATGATTGCTCGCGCTTTGAATTAACGTTTGTTCGGGATAATACCGTGGATCGCTTGCTCCGAAGCGGCGATTCCATCCGGTTTCAGTTTACCCTGGCAACACTCGGATCATTTGGTGGAAACTAAAGTCTATGATGATTTTCATCAAAGCGGATTGCACTTGCCAAATGGGACGTTATGTTACGCGCCTTCCTGCCGCAATTCGGTCTACATTCAACTGTAGAAACAGCTCATGAAACTTCGACATACTCTCTCTCTGGCCCTTGTCATTACCGTTACCTTTGCATCCGGCGCATCCACAGCTCAGGTGACAGAAGGCGTTGCTGCAGTGGTCAATGACAAGGTAATTTCAACCTTTGATGTCCGCCAACGTATGCGTTTGATGGTGTTATCCACCCAAGTGGATCCGACCGAAGAATCGATGCGCCGCTTTCAAACCCAAGCCATCCGCGCTTTGGTTGATGAAAGCCTAAAAGTACAAGAAGCCAGCAAATTTGAGATTGTGGTCAGCGAAGCCGAGATCGATCAACAAATCACCCGTTTGGCCCGGCAAAATGATATTACGGCCGATTCCGTCAAACAGGATTTGATCAAAGCCAATATCTCGCCTCATACACTGGAAGATCAGATGCGCGCCGACATTGCGTGGCAGATTCTGGTCAGCGGGCGCTATGGCTCACGCATTCGGGTCAGCAACAATCAGATCGCTCTGGAACAACAGCGTTTCAAAGATAATCTGTCAAAACCACAATACTTGGTTTCTGAAATCCTGCTTGAATCACCCAGTATCGAACAGGACCCGGCAATTTATGCGGGCGGCATGTCCTTGATCCAACAAATGAAAGACGGCGCGCCTTTCGTGGCCGTGGCTCAACAGTTTTCGGCAGCACCTTCCGCCCAGCAAGGCGGCGATATGGGCTGGATTCGCGAGGGCGACATGCCAAGGGAAGTTAACGCCATTTTGAAAGTCATGCAGGTTGGAACCATTTCCAATCCAATTAAGGTTTCTGGCGGCTTTTACATTGTTGCCGTACGCGACCGTAAAGATGGTAGCGCCCCGATGATGGCAAATTTCCGACAAATCGTCGCTCCAGTCGCCGATATGGACAAAATGACTGATTTCCTGAATGACGTGACCAATTGTGAAGGCGCTGACAACATTACCGATGTGATCGAGGGATCATTTGTCAATCCATTTGCCGATGTCTCGATTGGTGATCTGGCCCCAGCATTTCGCGAAATCCTTGAATCTTTGCAACCCAATCAATGGTCGAAGCCGGTTGAATCACCCAATGGCGCGGTATCGATTTTGTTGTGTAGTAAAGGCTATGCCGAAGGATCCGGTGTCCCGACCGAAGATGAAATCGTCAATCGGATCACCGATCAAAAATTGAGCATGCTGTCGCGACGGTATTTGCGCGACTTGCGCCGGGATTCGACGATTGAAATCCGCACCCCATAATCCCATTGCCCTGACCATGGGTGATCCGGCCGGTATCGGCCCGGAAATTACCGCAATGGCATGGCAACATTTGCATGACACTGAACACCAGTTCTTTCTGATCGGCGATCCGGTAATCTTTGCAAATGCACTGGCAAAAATTGGCTTGCCAGCCCCTCGTAAAATTACTGACCCCTCCCAATGCACCATACAGTTTACCAAAGGGTTGCCCATCCTGCCCATTGAATTGGCCACAGATGCAAAGCCATCTCAGCCTGATCCGGCCAATGGTCCGGCAATTCTGCGCTCCATTGAACAAGCCGTGCAGTATTGCCGCGAAGGCAAAGCATCTGCCATGGTAACCAATCCAATTGCCAAATCCGTGTTGTACAAGGCGGGCTTTGCCCATCCGGGGCACACTGAATTCTTGGGTGAGTTGGCCAAAACCTTTGCCAACTGGAAACCACCACATGGACCGATCATGATGCTGGCTGGCGGCGGCTTGCGGGTCGCATTGGTCAGTGTTCACTGCGCTTTATCCGAAGTGCCCTCGAAAATTACCGCCCCCAATGTGGAGCGCGCCATACGGGTTCTACACACGGCGCTACGCCAAGATTTTGATTACCACGCCCCGCGCATTGCCCTGTGCGCCCTCAACCCTCACGCCGGTGAAGATGGCGCCATGGGCCGCGAAGAAATG
Organism: Robiginitomaculum sp.; assembly: GCA_002733805.1. Classification (GTDB taxonomy): domain Bacteria; phylum Pseudomonadota; class Alphaproteobacteria; order Caulobacterales; family Maricaulaceae; genus Robiginitomaculum_B. The sequence continues at coordinate 21,612 of NVXG01000008.1, forward strand.
GAAATTCTCAACCCACTGGCGAAACGCTTGCGGGTGGAAGGCATTGATGTGTCAGATTCCATCCCAGCAGACACCTTGTTTCGCGAAGAAGCCCGGGCCGGATATGATGGCGTATTGGCCATGTATCATGATCAAGGCTTGATCCCGGTCAAAACCCTCGATTTTCATGGCGGAACCAATATCACCTTGGGTTTACCCTTTGTGCGGGTGTCGCCCGATCACGGCACCGGGTTTGATATTGCTGGACAAGGTCTGGCCCGGCCCGACAGTTTGATTGCCGCCTTGAAACTAGCGACCCAAATTGCTCATTCTCGAAATCAAACACCATGAGCATCCATGATTTACCCGGCATTGCCCAAATCTTGCAAAGACATGGATTGGGCGCACACAAGAAATTCGGCCAACATTATTTATTTGATCTGAACCTAACCGAAAAAATTGTTCGGCTGTCCGGCGTAACGGCCAATGATTTAGTTATTGAAATCGGGCCGGGTCCGGGCGGCTTGACCCGCCCCCTGCTCAGCACCGGGGCCAAAGTGCTGGTCATCGAGACGGACCCCAAATTCACCCCATTACTCGAAGAATTGCAAACCGTTACCGGTCAACAGCTTGAGTTGTTTCTGGAGGATGCCCTGAAGGTCAATCTCGATGAGCTGACGGATGGCAAGCCTTATAAGGTGGTTGCCAATTTGCCGTATAATGTCGGCACGGCTTTGCTAATCAATTGGCTGACCGCACCAAAACCCGGCTGGCAATCGCTGACCTTGATGTTTCAACTGGAAGTCGCCGAGCGCATCACCGCCAAGGCAGGCAGTTCGCACTATGGCCGGTTGTCGATCCTGACGGCAGCCACAGCGAGCGCCGAACTGGTAATGCACATCCCGGCCCGCGCCTTTACACCGCCACCCAAAGTCGCATCGGCTGTGGTCCATCTTGAACCCTTGCCGCCGGAACAACGATTTGCTGATTTGGAGGTTCTGGCCCGCCTGACCGCCATGGCATTTGGACAAAAAAGAAAAATGTTGCGGGCCAGTTTGAAACCGCTTGGCGCTGAATTGGGGCAGGATATTTCCGATTGGCTATCGGCTCAGAAGATCGATCCAACAGCGCGGCCTGAAACTCTCTCGCCTACCCAATTTATGATGTTGGCGACGAAACTTCATGAGAATACCAAACGGCCTTGACAACAATTAGATGATTAGCTAATTGTCTATTCATGAGCAATGTATTCAAAGCCATATCCGACCCAACCCGCCGCGAGGTGTTGCACCTATTACGCAATGGCCCGTTAAGCGCCGGCGAGTTGTCGGAACATTTCCCGGTCTCTAAGCCCACCATGTCGGCCCACTTCGCAGTGTTACGCGAAGCCGACCTGGTTGAAGCCAACAAACAAGGCAAGTCCGTCATCTATCGACTTAAGATGTCCGTGTTGGAAGACGCCCTACTCGGGTTTACGGGCGCCCTTGGCTTAAAGTTGGGCCAACCAACACCACCTCCAAGTAAGGAACAAAAATCATGATCAGCAATAAAACCCTCGCCTCCATGGCACCGATGATGACCATCAGCACCATTGTTCTTGGTACGTGGATGTATTTGCTCGAGCCACAATCAATTGTGCGCTGGGTGGTTTCGGCTGGGTTCTTACCCGCTGTCTGGGTTGGATTTCTGGTCATTAAACCTTGGAAGATGAAAGACCAAACAAAGCAAAATCTGTGGAGTGCCATCTCGATGGCAGGCATGATTCTAGCCCTTGCACTGTTACTTGAAATTGCGATCAATTTTCAAATCTTAAGCGAGACGACCTCTACCCGAATTAGTGGCGTTGCCATGGGGCTGCTGTTGGCTTTAATCGGGAATATGATGCCAAAAGCGCTCTCGCCAGTGGGGCAAAACAAGAGCAATCCCTCTGCCGAGCAAAAATACAAAAGGTTTGCCGGCTGGGTCTTCGCATTGGCTGGTTTGGCTTATGCAGGCATAAGATGGTTTGCACCAATTGAAATGGCCAATGATTTGGCCACCTATCCAGTCATTTTAGCCTTGGCACTCATTTTTGGTCGCATGATCTGGATTCGGGCCACTCATTAAAACGGTCCAACTAATCCACGCACAAAATCGCCTAACCACGGTTGGCGTTTTCGCAAGCGGCGTTCCGCTGCTAAAATCGCCCGCAAGTCAGCCATGGATTGCTCGATGTCTTCATTGACGATCACGTAATGATATTCGCCCCAATGGCTGATTTCCGATTTGGCCCGCGCCATGCGGTCCTGCATGACTTGCTCAGAATCAACCCCACGCCCGCGCAAACGGCGTTCCAACTCTTTCATGGATGGCGGCAGGATAAATACTTTCACCAGATCGCTGGCCGCTGATTGTTTCAACTGCTGCGCGCCCTGCCAGTCAATATCAAACAAAACGTCCCGTCCGGCGGCCAACGCGGCCTCGACCGGGGCTTTGGGCGTTCCGTAAAAATCAGACCCCAACACTTTGGCGTATTCTAAAAACTCGTCCTGCCCGGCCATTTCTTCGAATGTTTCCTTGGAGACAAAGTGATAGTCCTCGCCATCAACTTCCTTGCCGCGAGGTTGGCGCGTGGTAACCGAAATAGACAAATCCATATCTTTGTATTCAGCCAGTAACAATCGAGCCAACGTGGTTTTGCCGGCCGCTGATGGACTGGACAGGATCAGCATCAATCCCCGTCTTTTGCGTTCATTCGACATTGGCCGCTTGCTCCTTGATCTGGTCAATCAGAGTTTTCAACTCCAAACCGATTTGCGTCAATTGCTGATCATTCGATTTTGCACACAAGGTATTCGCCTCACGGTTAAATTCTTGTGCCAGAAATTCTAGTTTTCGGCCCACAGGTTCAGATGCGTTCAACAGGGTACGCGCCGCCACTATATGCCCAGACAACCGATCCAGTTCTTCAGCAATATCAGCTTTGATGACCAGTAATGCCACTTCCTGAGCCAGTCGTTCCGGCTCTATGGTTTGGCCCAGTTCCGCGATTTGGGCTTGCAACCGCGCCATAACGGTACTGGATTTCAGGGAAGGATTATCACGGGCTTGCTCTACCAGATGCTCGATCTTGTCCAATGTTTCGTTTAATACATCCCCGGTGGCCAAGCCTTCGGCCAAGCGCGCCTCGCGCAACGCCGCAAGCAACTCACCAAAAGAATCCGTTACAGGCTGGCGCAATTTGTCCAATGCCAAGGGTCTGGCATTGATCTCCAACATGCCGCGAACCCCCAACAATCCATCGGCTGACGGGGGTGCAACCAAGCCTTCATCGACCAGTGGTTTTAGTTGCTGCAATATGTTTCTCGCTTGGTCCAGATTGACCGAAATGGTGGCATCTTCTTGCGCGCCGCGATCAAATTGCAGGCTGATCTGCAAATTTCCGCGTTTGAACGCGCCGCGCACGGTTTTGCGTAAATGATCTTCCAAGGCAGCCAAAGATGAAGGCAAACGGAACCGCACGTCCAGCCCCCGGCCATTCACGGCGCGCACTTCCCAGACCCAGTTATGGTTCTCAAATTGCCCATCAACGCTAGCAAATCCGGTCATTGATGCAAGGGTCATATCTGGCTTATTCCTGTTTAGCTCGTTTGCGCTGGCGTTCCAGCTTGCGCCAGTTGGCCACATTCACCAAATGCCGGGCATAGGATCTGGCAAAAACGTGGCCGCCCGAACCATCGGCTACAAAATATAGATCGCGAGTTTGCGCTGGATGCAACACTGCATAGAGGGCAGCACGTCCCGGATTGCAAATCGGAGTCGGCGGCAGCCCTCGGATCTGATAGGTGTTCCACGCTGTCTTGCGATCTATTTCGGATCGACGCAAGCCACGGCCCAGCGGAACACCACCATTCAGGCCATACAAAATGGTCGGATCACTTTCCAGCCGCATGCCCCGACGCATTCGATTGATAAACACCGCAGCCACTCGCCCATGCTCAGCTTGCAAGCCAGTTTCTTTCTCGACAATGGAGGCCAGAATTACCGCTTGCTGCGGCGTAGTAATCGGCAGGTTTTTATCGCGCCCGGCCCATAATTGATCGAGCAATTCGCTTTGGTCACGGGCCATGCGCTCCAACAATTTACTGCGCGAAGTACCCCGAACCACATGATAGGTTTCGGGCAGCAGGCTGCCCTCTGGCGGTACGGTTTCGATGGCACCACGCAACACTTCATTGTCCCGCAGCGTTTGCAATATGGCCCGGCTGGTTAGGCCTTCGGCAATGGTAATGCCATGCTGGATCACCTGCCCGGCCTGCATTTGTGCAAAAATATCATCAAGGCTGGCCTGCGCGACAATCGAATATTCCCCGGCTTTCAAGGAAATTCCAGCTCCAGTCATTTTGCCTTTCAGCCGAAACCAGTTGGCGTGTTCGATCAGTCCAGCATCTGCCAATTGATAGGCAATGGCATTGAGCCCGGTTCCCGGTTCAATTGTCACCAAAGTCGTCTGCTTGGCTGGTCCGGCCTCGGCGAACTTGGCCGGAATGATCCGGTCCAACACGATCAAACCACCCGCAGCACCCAAAGCGCCCACGACCACCAACAATAGAAAAAATTTGATCCAGAAACGTGACTTGCCGGGCTTTTCAGGTTTCGTCTCTTGCTTCGAGGAAGCCTTGCCAAAAACCGGATCGCTCACGAGACGCTACGCAACACCAATGAGGCATTGGTGCCGCCAAACCCAAATGAATTGCTCAACACCACATCAACCTGTTTTTCGACTGACTTGTGCGGGGCCAGATTGATCGGTGTTTCAACCGAAGGATTGTCCAGATTAAGCGTTGGCGGGCAAATGTTGTTGTTCAACGCTAAAACCGAGAAGATCGCCTCAACCGCTCCGGCAGCACCCAGCAAATGCCCGATGGACGATTTGGTTGATGACATCACCAGATCTTTTGCACTCTTGCCAAACAATCGCTCTACGGCTTTTAGCTCAATCTCATCCCCCATCGGGGTCGATGTACCGTGTGCATTTACATAATCGATGTCAGAAGGTTTCAACCCAGCATTTTTTAAGGCCATTTCCATGGAGCGATAGCCGCCGCTGCCATCGGGTGCTGGCGAGGTGATATGATAGGCATCACCCGACAGACCATACCCGGCCACTTCGGCGTAGATTTTGGCACCGCGCGCCTTGGCCGCTTCATATTCTTCCAGCACCACAATGCCGGAACCTTCGCCCATCAAAAACCCGTCACGGTCCTTGTCATAGGGCCGCGAAGCTCGCTCCGGCGTATCATTAAATCCGGTGGTCATTGCTCTGGACGCAATAAAGCAAGCCAGACCCAACCGGCAAACCGAGGCTTCTGCTCCGCCTGCCACCATCATATCAGCATCGCCGCGCGCAATCAGTGCGCTGGCATCACCAATGGCATGCGCGCCGGTCGAACATGCGGTAACAACCGAATGATTGGGGCCTTTTAAGCCATGTTTGATGGATACCTGTCCTGAAGCCAGATTGACTAGCATGGACGGGATCACAAACGGACCGATCCTTCGTGGCCCACGCTCGGACAAGGTAATCGAGGCATTATAAACGGTTTGCAAACCACCAATGCCAGAGCCGATCATCACACCGGCTCGAAATTGCTCTTCTTCGTTTTTGGCTTTCCAGCCAGAATCGGCAATTGCTTCATCGGCGGCGGCTATCCCGTACAGGATAAACTCGTCGACCCGCTTGCGGTCACGGGGCGACATCACCGTATCCGGATCAAACGCGCCAACCACATCGGGGCCACCCCCACCTTTGCCATCGACATAGGGGATCTGCGCCGCAATGGAGCAAGCTAGGTCACCCGTCTCGAAATGGGTGATGGGTTTTGCGCCGTTTTTTCCGGCAACAAGATTGGACCAACTGGGCGCAACACCTGCGCCCAGTGGGGTAATCAGACCAAGACCGGTAATGACCACACGTCGTGACACCTGCCTCGCTCCTTTATTGTTCAGCCGTTCAGATGTTCGGAAATAAATTTAACCGCATCACCGACTTTTTGAATGTGCTCAGCAGCATCATCTGGAATTTCGATATCGAATTCTTCTTCGAATGCCATGACCAGCTCGACATTATCAAGCGAATCCGCGCCCAAATCGTCGATGAAGCTGGCATTATCGGTCACTTTGTCTTCTTCGACATCAAGGTGCTCAACAACAATTTTTTTAACGCGGGAAAGTACGTCAGACATACATTTAGCCTTTTAATTAGGGCGGCGAATACAGCATGCGCCACCAGGGATTTTCGCTACAAAGCGATTCATGTGACGCTTACCACAATTCGTTTTCAAATGCCAAGGTCGAAAGCGATCACGGCTTGCGTCAATTTATGGCCAAAAACCTGCTCCTGACAGCAATGCCGAACAGCAATAATCATCAGAACATCGCCATGCCGCCATTGACGTGCAGGGTCTGGCCGGTGACGTAACCCGCCTCATTCGAAGCCAGATAGACACAAGCTGCCGCGATGTCATCGCCGCTGCCCAGTTTACCCGCCGGGATATTGCCCAAAATGGCTTCTTTTTGTTTGTCGTTTAAGGCATCCGTCATCGGGCTTTCAATAAAGCCCGGCGCCACGCAATTCACCGTGATATTTCGTTTCGCAGTTTCGGCGGCCAATGCTTTGGAAAAGCCGATCATGCCCGCTTTGGATGCTGCGTAATTAGTCTGGCCCGGATTGCCGGTGACACCAACCACCGAAGTGATACCGATGATCCGGCCCCATCTGGCTTTCATCATGCCGCGCATGGCGGCCCGAGACAGCCGGAAATAAGCCTCCAGATTGACCCGCATCACGGTGTCCCAATCTTCGTCTTTCATCCGCATCAACAGGCCATCACGGGTTACACCCGCATTGGAAATCAAAATATCAACCCCGCCCAAGGCTTCACTTGCCGCGGCAATCAATCCATCAACACTATCCGCATCGCCCAAATTGGCCGGAACCACCGCAACCCGATCACCCAGCTCATGGGCCAGTTCTTCCAGTTTTTCCTTGCGGGTACCGGACAGCGCAACGCTGGCCCCTGCCCCGTGTAACGCTTTGGCAATTGCCCCGCCCAAGCCACCGGTCGCCCCGGTTACCAAGGCGCGCTTTTCAGACAGATCAAACATCAGGCTTGCGCTTTCATTTCAGTTTCGGATTTGAGCAACGCAGCAAAACTTTCAAGGCTGTCCACCGAGTTCACAGCGATACCAGTTGCTTTGTCGGTAATGCGCCGGACCATTTGGGTCAGAACCTTACCCGAACCAATTTCAACAAACGTATCGACCCCGGCCTCGGCCAGACAGGTAATGCTTTCACGCCAGCGCACTCGCCCGGTAATTTGCTCGACCAATTGCCGCCGGATTGCTTGTGGGTTGATGGTGGGTTCTGCCGTTACATTGGCAACCAATGGGACACGCGGTGTTTTGATCTGCACTTGCGAAAGCGCTTCTTCCATCTCATCCGCCGCCGGTTGCATCATTTCACAATGAAATGGTGCGGATACCGGCAACAAAACGCCCTTTTTAACCCCAACGGCCTTGGCCAGCTTGATGGCTTCGGCAATGGCGGCCGTTGCCCCAGAGATCACGATCTGGCCCGGTGCATTGTCATTGGCAATGGCACAAACCCCATGTGGTTTGCCGGCAATGCACAATGCCAAGGCTTGTTCCTCGGTGGCACCTAGCAAAGCGGCCATGGTGCCCTCACCAACCGGCACTGCCCGTTGCATGGCTTGTCCACGACGTTTCAACAACCGGGCCGCATCGGCCAACCCAATGGAACCGGCCGCAGCCAGTGCGGAATATTCACCCAAGGAATGTCCGGCAACATGGCTGGCTGCTGTAACTGTAATGCCGTGATCGGCCTCCAGAGCGGCCATGATTGCCAAGGACACCGCCATCAAAGCCGGTTGGGCGTTTTCGGTCAGGGTCAGGTCTTCCATCGACCCTTCCCACATCAAGGTTGAGAGTTTTTGGTTTAACGCATCATCCACTGCATCGAATACTTCTTTTGCCGCAGAAGAAGAATCTGCCAGTTCACGGCCCATGCCGATTACTTGCGATCCTTGTCCCGGAAAAATAAAAGCGAATTTCATATGATCGTCCCTAATGACTTCTACCTAGAAGCGTAACAGCAATTTGGGGCGTTTGACAAAGCATTTCAAGACATCAAAACAGCAGCCAAAAGCCGCTAAATTTTTAGGTTGCACAAGCGTATTTCATCACTATAGTGCGCGACCTTAAATCGGTTGCGGTCCGGACTTCACCCGAACAACAGGCAATGATGCCCGTTTGACGAACGAACCCGGAGCCATCGCTAGACGGATAACCCTTTCATCCGACAAGCGCCGCATCGAAAAGGCAAAGGGAGTACAATGCCACTATACGAACATATATTGATTGCTCGCCAGGATATTACCACGGCGCAAGTAGAAGCAATCGCAGACGGCCTGCAATCCTTTATTGAGGAACAGGGCGGAAAAGTTGATAAAATTGAACATTGGGGCCTGCGCTCCATGGCCTACAAGGTTCGCAAGAACCGCAAGGGTCATTATGTTCTGATGAATATCGAAGCCGAAGCACCGGTCTTGCACGAAATGGAACGCAAATTGCGGATCAATGAAGACGTGCTGCGGTCCATGACCATTCGGGTTGACGAGTTCTCGGAAGGCCAATCGGCTATTCTGATCAAACGCGACGATCGTAAACGCCGTCCCGGCGGCCGGTAAGGGAAGGAAATCTTATGCCAATGAAAGTCAATATCACCAACCTTCCGACCAAACGGCCTTTTAGCCGTCGCCGCAAGGTATGTCCGTTCTCTGGTGAGAATTCACCAAAGATCGACTATAAAGACCCAAAAACCCTACAGCGTTATATGTCCGAACGGGGCAAAATCATCCCGTCGCGCATTACCGCTGTATCCTTGAAAAAACAACGCCAATTGTCTCGTGCCATCAAACGCGCCCGGTTCCTGGCCTTGCTGCCATACGCAGTGAAATAGGAGAAAATCATGCAAGTTGTATTGCTGGAACGGGTCGAAAAACTCGGAACCATCGGCGATGTAGTTACCGTTAAAGCCGGTTTTGCTCGTAATTTTCTACTTCCACAAGGCAAAGCACTTCGGGCCAACAAAGCCAATATCACGCGCTTTGAACTGGAACGTGACGCCATTGAAAAACGCAATGACGAAAAACGTGCCGCAGCCGAAGAAGCTGGCAAATCACTGGACGGCGAAAGCTTTATGCTAATCCGCCAAGCCGGTGAAGCTGGCCATTTGTATGGCTCGGTTTCGGCCAGAGATATTGCCGACGCCATTGACGGCGAAATCGGCCGTAATCAGATTGTGCTGAACAGCCCGATCAAGGATGTGGGCTTACACGATGTACGGGTCAACATGCACCCGGAAGTGTTCGTAACCATCATTATCAACGTGGCCCGCACCACCGAAGAAGGTGAACGTCAGGCAGAAGGCGAAGATGTAATCTCCGCCGGTATGGATGACGAACGCGCTGCTGATGTGGAAATGGCCGAAGAACAGGCTGCGGCCATGTTTGATCCGGAAGCCGATGTTGAACTGGAAAATTCTGAAGCCGCTGCTGATGAAGCAGATGATGCCGAAGAAGCATCCGCCCCAACGGACGATGCTGCTGCTGAAGAAGAAGCTGACGAAAGCTAATTTTTTAGCCCATCTAAAAAATTCAAAAACGGGCTTCCAAATCGGAGGCCCGTTTTTTTTATCCACAGAGTTACCCACAGATATTCGATTTGCCTGTGGAAATCATAGGACAACTCGCGAAAATCACCTCCCCCCTTACCTCCGGGGACTGTAGGGTCAGCCCACACCATAAAGGGCGGTTCACATGGAAGACGACAAACTTAAATCTGCACCGCATGACCTAGAAGCGGAACAGGCGGTTATTGGCTCAATTTTGTTTGACAATGAGGTGTATTTTCGCATTGGCAATATACTGCAACCCGGCCACTTCTACGACAAAGTACACGGTTGGCTCTATGAAGAAGCCATTCGGTTGATCCAGAAAAACGCGCTGGCTGATGGCCTGACCATGCGCGACAAGATCAAGAACCACGAAGGCATCCAGGAAATTGGCGGGGTCAAATACCTTGCTACTTTGATGGCCAATGCCGGCTCATCCGCTAATGCCCCTGAATACGCCAAATTGATCCATGATCTAGCCGTACGCCGCGAGTTGATGCGGATTGGCGAAAATATCATTCATGATGCCACCGACCCACCCGAAGGCAAATCCGGTTCCGAATTGATCGACAGTTCCGAAGAAATGATTTTTAGTTTGGCCGAAACAGGCGGCATCAGCTCCGGGTTTGAACCATTTTCGCAAGCCCTGACCGGAGCCATGGAAATGGCCGCCACGGCTTTTAAGCGCGATGGCGGTTTGTCAGGTGTTTCAACTGGATTGAATGATTTGGATAAAAAATTGGGCGGATTTCATCCGTCCGATCTGGTCATATTGGCCGGTCGTCCCGGCATGGGTAAAACCGCATTGGCGACTAATATCGCCTTTGATGTCGCCCGAAACTATAAGTTTGAGGAAAAAAACGGGGTTCGCAAAACCATATCCGGGGGCGTGGTTGCCTTCTTCTCGTTGGAGATGTCAGCCGAGCAATTGGCCACTCGTTTATTGTCGGAATACGCCCGCATTTCATCGTCCAATATCCGTAAAGGCGAAATCCAGAAACAGGATTATGATGCATTGGTCGAGGCAGCTCGTGAGCTGAACGATATTCCATTGCATATTGATGATACCGGTGGCTTGCCGGTGGCAGTGATGGCCGCACGGGCGCGGCGACTAAAACGCACCGCCGGATCGCTCGACCTGATCGTGGTCGATTATTTACAATTGTTGACGGCCAGCGGGCGGCGCAATGATGGCCGGGTACAGGAAGTCAGTGAAATTACCCAGACCTTGAAATCATTAGCCAAGGAACTTGATGTTCCTGTACTGGCTTTGTCGCAACTGTCACGGAATGTCGAAAGTCGTTCTCCACCCAAGCCGCAGCTCTCGGATTTGCGCGAATCCGGCTCCATCGAGCAAGATGCCGACGTGGTGATGTTCGTGTATCGCCCGGCCTATTACGAAAAAGAACCGGAGCGCGGCACGCCGGAACATGACGAATGGCAAGCTAAAATTGCGCCAATTTACAATCTGGCCGAAATAGACATTGCCAAGCAGCGACATGGCCCGACCGGCAAGGTCGAACTATCGTTTGAACCAGCCTTTACCAAATTTGGTAATCGCGACAATTCCGGACGGCATACGGATACCCAGCATTAGTTGGGCAAGCTGTGCTTGCGGTTGCGGGCGAACTCGTTCAAATCATGACCATGGTTCGCCCGATCCCTTCGCTCCCCCAGCTCCACGTTGATCTGGATGCTTTGCTCGAAAACTTTCGCTGGTTTGAGAGACAAGCTCCGAATAGCGCAATCAGTTGCGCCTTGAAGGCCAATGCCTATGGGTTGGGCATCAAAAAAGTAGCGCCCGCACTGCAAGCAGCCGGTTGTGATATCTTTTTTGTAGCCCATATCTGCGAAGGCGAGGAATTACGCGAAATTTTGGGCAAAAACCCGATTATTTACGTGTTGCATGGCCTGTTGACCCATGAGGCCGAAACGCTGCTCAACCATGATTTACGGCCGGTTCTGAACACGCACCAGCAAATGGATGTCTGGCGCAAGCAGGGCAAGGGTCAGCCCGCTGCCTTGCATATTGATACCGGGATCAATCGATTGGGCATAGCGTTTGATGAGTTGGAAACAATCAACTCATCTGACTTGAACCTGTGCCTGATTATGAGCCATCTGGCTTGCGCTGCCGAACCAGCTCACCCGTTAAACGCACAGCAATTGCAACGATTTACCAAAGTTATCCAGCATTTCCCCGGCATTGCGGCCAGTTTTTGCAATTCAGCCGGGACATTGCTTGGCTCCGAATACCAGTTTGATCTGGCCCGGATCGGCATTGGCCTGTTTGGTACTTTGGCGCTTGAAGCGGAACTGGGCACCCCGACCATGACCCCGGTCGCCCGTTTATTGGCCCCAATTGTACAGCTCAAAACCTTGCACAAAGGCCAACAGGTTGGATATGGTGCCACTTTTGAAGCTGACCGAACCATGCAGGTGGCAGTTCTCGCCTATGGGTATGCCGATGGCCTGCCACGAACCATTGGTCCAGACACAAAAGGCTGGTTCAAGGGGGCTTCAGTCCCGTTGCTGGGGCGGGTATCGATGGATTTAATCGTGGTTGACCTCAGCCAATTGGACCAACAGCCGCAAGTTGGGGAACACATCGAGTTTATGGGGCATGATCTGGAACCATTCGCCGATAGCTGTGGGGCGGAACCCTATGAAATACTGACCAGCATCAGCCCGCGAGTGCAGCGGATCTATCAAGGAGAAGCAGCATGAACCCGTTGGCATCTATTGGCCGGGCCAGCCTTGGCATGTCACGCACCACGGGCCGAGTTGCGCTCTTCGCTTGGCATTGCTTTTTGGCGATGATCCGTCCGCCCTGGTTTTTTGGACAGATCTGGCGGCAAATCCTGGGGATCGGGTTTTACTCGCTGCCCGTAGTTGGACTCACCGCCGTATTTACCGGGGCTGCATTGGCGCTCAACATCTATACCGGCGGGGCAAGGTTCAATGCCGAGAGCTTCGTACCCAATATTGTCGGTATCGGCATTACCCGCGAACTGGGGCCAGTTCTGGCCTCTTTAATGCTGGCTGGACGGGTTAGCGCCGCCATTGCCGCCGAAATCGGTGCCATGAAGGTCACCGAGCAAATTGACGCCATGCGGACCTTGTCGACTGATCCATTTCGCTATTTGTTTGCGCCGCGCCTGATTGCCGCGCTAATCGTCGTACCGATGCTGGTTTTAATCGCCGACATTATCGGGATTTTCGGCGGCTTTGCCGTGGCCACCCAAAGCCTCGGCTTTAATGGCGCGCTCTACGTTCGCAACACCATGGATTTCATCACCAGTTGGGACGTGGGATCAGGCCTGATTAAAGCCGCCGTGTTTGGCTTCATCATTGCCTTGATGGGTTGTTATCATGGGTATGTCTCCGGGCGAGGCGCACAAGGCGTGGGCCGTGCCACCACCAATGCAGTGGTCAGCGCCGCTATTTTGATCTTTGCCTCCAATTACCTGCTGACTTCGTTATTTGTATGAATAGTGATCCCAAAATCTCGATCTCCAACTTGCACAAATCCTTTGGTAGCAACAAAGTGCTGCAAGGCGTCGAACTGGATGTTGATGCTGGCAAATCATTGGTGGTGATTGGTGGCTCCGGCACTGGCAAGTCGGTGCTGCTCAAATGCATCCTTGGCCTGATGCGTCCCGATCAGGGCAGCATCCGCATTGATGGCGAAGAAACCACTCGCCTTTCGCAAAAAAACCGGGCGCGCGTCGCCGGAAAATTTGGTATGTTGTTTCAAGGTGGTGCGCTGTTTGACAGCTTGTCGATCTGGGAGAATGTGGCGTTTCGCCTGATCCACGCCGATCACATACCGCGAGACAAAGCCAAGGAAATGGCCCTGCAAGCCATGGCTCGGGTAAATCTGGCCGAGCGCAATGCGGACCTGAGTCCAGCCGAATTGTCGGGCGGCATGCAAAAGCGGGTTGGTCTGGCCAGAGCGATCGTAACTCGCCCACAAATCCTGTTTTTTGACGAGCCAACCACCGGACTGGACCCGATCACTGCCGATGTGATCAACCGCTTGATCCGCGAACAAGTTACCGATCTGGGTGCCACGGCAATCTCGATCACTCATGATATGGAATCCGCTCGTCACATCGCCGACGAGATCGCCATGATCTTTCAAGGCAAGATCATCTGGCGCGGACCAGCCAAAGACATAGACCATTCCGGCAACCCGTATGTGGAACAGTTCGTTACCGCCAGCGCCGAAGGCCCGATTGACGTAATGGGCGGTTGAGGCACGTCTGGTTCTTTTGGCATCGCGATCCCCTCACCCCGACCTTCCCCACCCTCATCCTGAGGCTCTCGAAGGAGGGAGAAGGGGCGCTGTAAATCGAAGCCACGTACCGGACTCCCTCTCCCCTCCGGGAGAGGGCTGGGGTGAGGGAAACCACCCCTATCCTACAGTGGCAAGTATTGATTATGCGTCCGCAAAAATCTCGCGCAATGACCCCATATGCTTGTCCCAACCTTTGTCGTGATTGCTCAACAGGCCCATAGCATCGGCCGGTCCATCGCCCAGACCTTCGTGGACCAAAGTCAATTTGGTCCCCCCTGCACAGGCTTCCAGCACGATATTCACCGTGGTTACATGCCCTTCTAAAAAAGGATGGGTAAATGTGTAAACCACGTGTTCCGGCGGCTGCATGACCATAACGTCACCCCACAAAATTTTCTCGCCGGGTCGTTCAGTCGAAATCAATGCGTACGGGTGCCCCTCGGCCCAATCACTTTCGGCTGGATGAAACCATTTGGCCAACAAATCGCTCTTCACCAGATAGGGAAATACCTCTTTAGGACTGGCTTTGATAAAAATGGTTTTAATGATGTTCATGTCACTCATGTTCGCTCTCCACGATTTGTTTTAAGTCAGCTAATTTTTCGTCCCAGAACAGGCTGAACTGCTCAATCCACTGCCCGGCTTCGTGCATTTTATCGCGGCGCAAATGATGGATATGCTCACGGCCTTGCACCGACATTTCCAACAATCCACAGCGGCGCATCAAAGCAAGATGCTTGGCCACCGCGGGACGGCTCATGGAAAAATGTCCAGCGATTTCGCCAACACCCATATCCCGGCGTGCCAACAACCCGATAATTTGCTGTCGGGTTGGCTCGCCCATTGCTTTGAAGATTTGTGCAGTTTTGCTCATAGGAAACCTTTTCGTTTCCCTTTATTAGAAACCTTTTGGTTTCATGTCAAGCCACGAAAACAAACATCCCAACTTTCAGCAAGATCGAAGCGACGTAGGTTGGAATACGGTTGCGCCTAAATCGGATTGCCGTCCGCATCCAGTTCAACAATCGGATGCCCCAAGGTTTGCAAGCCCGGCAAGATTTTTGCCTTGTCACCGACCACAACCAAGATCATCTGGTCGATATCCAGATATTTCACGGCGAGGGCATTTAGCTCCTCACGACTGATATTGCCCAAAATATCATTCTGCTGGTCGACAAAATCATCCGGCAGGTTGTAAGTCAAAATCCGGCTCAAAAATCCGAGTTTCTGGCTTGGCGTTTCATAGGCGCGCGCATCACGCTGTCCCAACGCGCTTTTTAGGAAGGCAAGTTCAGTGTCGGCCATGCCCTCATCCGAAAAATGTCCAATTTCGTTTTTGAACTCGATAATGGATTTGTCGGTAACATCGGCCCGCACCCCGGCCTGTGCCGTAAAGCGGCCCGTATCTATATCGGCCCCAAAACTGGACCTAGCGCCATAGGTATAGCCCTTGTCCTCGCGCAGGTTCAGATTGATCCGGCTGTTAAACGCACCGCCCAGATTGTAATTCATCAGGCCTAGCCGATAATACTCGCCGGTCGCATCGTAAGGAATGGCCCGTCGTCCAATGCGAATTTCTGATTGGGCTGCTTCCGGCTTATCAATCAGATAGAGCGTGCCAACTGCCAGTTCTGGAAAGGGCTGCAAAATCGGCCGCATGGCCTCTTCACCGCTCCAATTCCCAAAAATCGCCAGTTTCTGCATCAGTTCGGCTTGGCTGAGATCGCCAACGGCAATCATATTTGCCGCATCTGGCGTATAGTGCGCCGCATAATAGGTTTTGACATCATCCAGCGTGATCGCCGCCACCGTATCGGCCACGCCCGACCCTGGCCAAGCGAAGGCATTGTTCGAGCCATAGATCAATTTGCGAAACACATTGGTCGCAGTGGTTGCCGCATTTTTCTTGCCCGCTTCAATACCTTGCAAGGTTTGCGCCTTGACCCGATCAAAATCATCCTCGTCAAATTTGGGTTCGAACAATTTCTCAGCAGCAATGGCCAGTGTTTCATCCAGATTGGCCGTCAGCGAACGGATGCTCAAAACCGTAAAATCATCGCCCGCACCAAAGCTGACTGATGAGCCTAATTTGCTCAATCTATTGCTGATGTCCTCATTGGTGGAAGTCTTGGTTGCTTCGTCCATCATGGCGGCGGTTAGGCTGGCCAGCCCGACCTTGGCCAATGGATCAATTTTGTGCCCAGCAGCAATGCGTAAACTAATGGTCATGGTTGGCGCTTCATCGTTCAACGCCCCCAAAACTTTCACCCCATTGGCCAATGTTTCGCGCCAGATCGGCGGCAGTTTTGATACTGGATTGGCTCCAGAGACTGGTTGTTGACTGCGATCAAAATTGTCGCTGGCCGCTCTGATCTGCAAACTGTCCACATCGGTTTTTTGATACTCAGGCAAATCCCTTGCCGGTCGCACCCAAGTATCTTCATGGGCAATTTGATCCAACTTGCCATTTGGAACAATGCTCATAATCACCGCATTCTTGCCTTTGACATATTGGCGATACACGCGCATCACGTCGTCTTTGGTGACGTTTTCATAGCGGGCAATATCGGCACCGGTATAATCTGGATTACCAGTGAACGTCTCATAAAACGCCAATTGGCTAACCTTGCCACTGACGCTTTCCAAGCCGTAGATCATCCCCGAAACAATCCCGGCTTTGACCCGAGTTAGATCATCATCCTCGACACCGCGTCCTTCAAATTCCGCCAGCGAGTCGCGGGCAATTTTTTCCAGATCAGCCAAAGACTTGCCACTGGCCGGATTGGCCAGTGCAAACAGCGTAAACTGACAGGACAATTCCTGACAACCATGACCAGCACCAGCCTGCACCGCAAAGCCTTCTTTGACCATATTTTTGTAGAGCAAAGAAGTCTTGCCCGTACCCAATATGGACATCAATACGTCCAATGGAGCTTCGTCCGGGTGGCGAGCCGAAACGGTCGGCCACGACATATAAATCAATGGCAGAGCTACATTGTCTTCCATCGAGATATAACGGTCCGCATCCAGTGAAACGGCTGGCGCGGTTGGCGCATCCACTTCTGGTCCGCGCGGGATGGAGCCAAAGTATTTGACAACCCAATCTAGTGTTTGCTGTTGGTCCAGATCGCCGCCAATGCTCAAAGTGGCATTATTCGGCCCGTACCAGCGCAGGAAAAACTTCTTCAAATCATTAACGTCGACCCGGTCCAGATCTTCCAGATACCCAATGGTCTGCCAAGAATAGGGATGACCAGCCGGAAAACAGCGCTTCATTGATCCGCTCTCGCAACAGGCCATAGGGCCGATTGTCATAGCTCTGACCCCGTTCATTCTTGACCGTTTCACGTTGCACTTCGAATTTGTCCTGAGTCACAGCATCGAGCAAAAAACCCATCCGATCGGATTCGAGCCACAGGATTTTTTCCAACTGGTTGGCCGGAATGGTCTCGTAATAATTGGTTCGATCGGTGTTTGTGCTGCCATTTAACGTGCCACCAGATTCGGAAATAATCTTGAAATGTTGTTCATCACCGACATTTTCGGAGCCTTGAAACATCATGTGCTCAAAGAAATGGGCAAAGCCGGATTTCCCGACCTCTTCACGAGCCGATCCCACATGATAGGTAATGTCCACATGCAGCAACGGATCCGAATGATCCTCGTGCAAAATCACCGTCAGGCCGTTTTCCAACTGATACTTCGAATACGGAATGGCAATTTCACCCGCCGCTCGCGCTTTGGTTTCGATCAGTGTCACACCGGCTGGCAAATTCAGCGCGGCTGATTTGGTTGCAGAACTCTCTGGCTGGCAAGCCAGCAAAGCAAGGGAACCAATCAGCCCGACAAAGATACGATTTTTCATTCAAAATTTCCTAAACTTTATACGATTACACAATCATACGAACCCATGCAGCTACGTAAAGTTAATTTGCGGTCAGGACCGCCGGTTACGAAAAGAAAACCCAACAAACCACGCCTATCCGTGCCATCAAACAAGAAGCTACAGGCGGCAAAATTGACTTGTCGAAATGACAATCGGAGTGAGCACTCACTCATTACTTCAATATCAAGCTACAGCTAGGGAGCGCGAGCATCGGGAAAGATAAAACACCCTGAATGTAGCGAGGCTTGCCGTCGCGATAGGACCAGCAAAGATGGTACCGCCTCTTGGTCTCGAACCAAGGACCTCCGGTTCCACAAACCGGCGCTCTAACCTACTGAGCTAAGGCGGCACAAATCATTGTCATACGGGCGCGGAACCTAATGTGCGCCGCTTCATTGGGCAAGCCATGTTCTGCATTTTTTGAAGCGCGCCGGTAACGCCGGGCTGGCTCTGGTCAAAGCTGGTGGTACACCTTAAAAAAATGAATGACTGCACCTAGTTCCGATTCTCTGCCTACGCCGTTCCAACGGTGGTTCGTGACGATGCCGGATGGCATTACGCATGCCTTGGCCAGCCATGATGCCAAGGCAGAACCGGCCATCTTGTTTGTCCATGCCAACGGATTTAACGCCCGCACCTATCTGCCTCTCCTTCAACGATTGGCTGAGCCATTTGCCGTGATGGCGCTGGATCTGCGCGGCCATGGTCGAACGGAGTTACCGACGCAGGAACGCAGCGGGAACTGGCATGGTTTCAGGGATGACCTGATCCAGGTTTTATCCGGTTTTTCGACCCCGCCGATGCTGGTCGGGCACTCGATGGGCGGCACGTCCAGCTTGTTGGTCGCAGCAAAACGCCCCGATCTGGTGGCTGGCGTGATCGCCTTTGATCCGCCGATCCTGCCGCGTCTGCTGCAATGGGGCATGCGCGTTGGGCTGATCTCGATGCGAAGCCGGGCCAAACACCCCTTGGTGCGCGGTGCCCAAAACCGTCGCCGCAGCTTCGACAGTCGCCAAGCCGCCATTGCCCGCTATGCGGAGCGTCGCCCGTTTGTCAGTTGGCAGGACGGGTTTTTGCAAAATTACCTGGCCGATGGTTTGCGTGCAGACGGCGATCAATTTGTCTTAAGCTGCGACCCGGAGTGGGAAGCCCACAATTACATGGCCCACGGGCACGATATTTGGGGTGCGTTACGCAAGTTAAAATCCCCATGTCTGTTGGTCGGTGGAGATGGCTCCGGTGTGGTTTTGCGGCGCAAAAAACTGACCCGGCTGGCCGGTCTTAACCCACGCATTCAGACCCGGCACATTGCTGGTGCCAGTCATTTTCTACCGATGGAAAACCCTGATCTGGCCCAAAGGTTGATCCGGGAATTTATGCTAGATCAGGCATAACCTTTGGAGCGTATGTAACTATCCAGTTCCTGAACCCGGGTTTCCGGTGACGGATGCGTCGACATAAATTCAGGCTGGCGCGATCCCGAACTGTCAGCCGCCATTTTTTCCCACAACCGAACCGATTGTCTAACATCGTATCCGGCCCGATGCATGTAATCGACACCCAACTTGTCAGCTTGCAATTCATGCTTGCGTGAAAAGGGCAGAATAACTCCGAAGGTAACACCGGCCCCTAACACAGCGGCGATCTCGTTTTTGTATCGGGTATCGGAACGCGACAGGGCAACATTGGCAGCGGCCAGACCAGCCCCGGCAGCCATTTGTCTGGAATAGCGCGCGGCGGCGTGACGACCGGTTACATGACCGGTTTCATGGCCCATGATCGCGGCGATCTGATCTTCATTATCGGAAAACTCCATAATGCCTCGGTAAAATCCAACTTTACCGCCGGGCATGACAAACGCATTTTTCTGATCCGAATCAAATACCGCATATTCCCAGTTTTCATGTTGGCGATTTGCCGCAGTGGAAATACGCCCGCCAACCCGGGTCAATTGACTGTTCAAGTGCGGATCGCGTGAAATCGGGGTTTGCGCCTTGGCATCAGTCCATGCGGATGATGCCATCTGAGCCAATTGCCCCTCGCTAACCAGCATAAACTGGCTTTCACCGGTATCAGGATTGGTCACACAAGCCGTAACCGTGCCTGCCGCTAGTCCGGCAATCAAATGCCGTCGGCTCATGATAACGTTCGTTTCTTTGGCTTTGGACATTTTTCTCTCCCGAATGTGATTTATTGCGAAAGGCTCTCGCGGTCTGCACGTTAAGTCAATATACTCCGATAAAACAAGAATCCCAAACCGCGCACGCCCTGAAATGAAAAGGCCTCCCCCATGCGTCGATTGATTGGTGCTTTATTTGCATTGTTTGTGTTTGCTATCGGTGTGATAGCCGCTGCTGTTTTTCTGGTCCCCAAAGAAGTTTATAAATCCAAAATCGAAGAACAGGCCAGCGCCTTACTCGGCCGCAATGTCGAGATTGCCGGGGATATATCACTGTATTTCTTTCCAAACATCAGTGCTTCAGCCTCTGATGTCCGCATTGCCAACCCGAACGGGTTTTCAGCTGAAAATTTCGCAAAAATGGATGAAATGCAGGTTGGTGTAAAATTGCTACCCTTGTTTTCCAAACGAGTGGAAATCACCGAATTTACCTTGATCCGGCCACAAATCTCATTGGAGAAAAAACGCAATGAAGCGGTCAATTGGGCAATCGGCGCAGGCGACGCAGCCCAAACCCGTGCCAAAGCCAATGCTGGCTTTGCCCGCACCCCGGGCGCGCTTCCCTTGCAAGCCAGCCTCGGCGATGTACGGATTGAAGACGGCAGCGCCAACTATATTGACCGCGTGACTGGGACCAAAACCAGCTTAAGTGCCATCAATTTACAACTGAAACTGCCTGATTTGGACAAAAAAATGTCGTTATCAGGTGGCCTGACCCTCAATGGCAATGCCTTGAGCCTAAACGCCGATCTGGCCAGTTTGCGCGGGTTTCTCGAAGGCGAAGAAACAGAACTGAGCTTCAAAGCCAATAGCGATCTGGCCGATTTCTCATTCGATGGGGCTTTTCTGGCCAGCAAAGATTTGGATTTTGCCGGTTTGATGGAATTGGAAGTACCTTCGGTCAAAAACCTAGCCAAAGCGGCAGATGTGCCCTTTGCGGCTCGTCCGAATACCTTTGGCCGGTTTGCCATCAAAGGACAGGTCAAAGGTCGCCCCGATCGCTTGCGCTTTACCAATGCCGATTTGTCGTTTGACCAGATCAAAGCCAAAGGCGAGTTCGCGGCATTGTTCACCAACAAAAAGCCAAAACTGACCGGCAAATTGCAAATGGAGTTGTTGGACCTAAATCCATATCTACCACCAGTTCCACCGCCGGGTACGGCCATTGCCGCCTGGACCGATGATCAGTTTGACTTGGTGGTACTACGCACCATCAACGGAAATTTCAAACTGGATTTGGGGGCTTTGCGGGTTCGTAATATCGAGTTTGGGTCAACCCAAATCACGGCGGGTCTGCTCGGCAGTCGCTTTAATGCAAAACTGGTCGAAACAACGCTATATGGCGGGTCCGGCACCGCGCATATTGTCTTGAACGCCAAAGGCAACACCCCGTCCTTTTCACTGACCGGTGATTTGACCCAATTGCAGGCATTGCCGTTCTTTACCGCCGCAGCCGGGTTTGAACGCCTCGATGGCATTGGGGAATTGCACCTCAATCTACTGACCAGTGGCCACAGCACCAATGAGATTGCCAAAAACCTGTCTGGTTCGATGAATTTACATCTGAAAGATGGTGCAGTACGCGGCATCAATCTGGCTTCCGTTTTACGCAATGCTCAGACTTATCTGCTGACCGGCGCCCTGCCCTCCAATCTCAACTCGGAAGAAAAAACTGATTTCTCTGACTTGAAAGGCAGTTTCCAAATCAAGGATGGCGTGGCTCGCAACACCGATATGGTCATGCTGTCTCCCCTGATCCGGGTCACCGGCATGGGTGAGGTTAATCTGGGTCAGCAAAGCGTTGATTACCAATTGACCCCCAAAGCAGTGGCATCCTTAAAAGGTCAAGGCGGCAACATTGATCTGAAAGGCTTAAGCGCACCGTTTCGCATTCACGGCCCATGGAACGACATCAAGGCTGGGCTGGACACCAGCGCGTTGACCAAAAAACTGGAAAACCGCGCCAAATCCGAAGCCCGCAAATTGATCGAGAAAAATGTAGGCGGTGATCTGGGCAAGGTGTTGCAAGGGTTTCTGGGTTCTGAACCAGAAGCTGAACCTGATCCCACAACAAACCTTGCGCGACCAGACCCCGCCACAAAATCGGACGAAGAAAAAGCGCTGGATGTCTTGGGTGGTTTGTTGGGCTTTGGTAAAAGAGACGAACCTGCCGAACCAGAAACTGACGAATAGTTGATGGCGACGCATCTTGCCGCCCTTGCATCAACCCAGCCCACCGGGCAAGCTGATCCTTGAAGCAACAAAAAGGGAAGCGCCATGAACTATCGGTTTGCCACCATCATTATCAGCGCGCTCATTGCCGCCATGAGCATCAATCTTGAAGCTGCCGCTGAGCCGCCAGCAAGCCCGATCCCTGGTGATCGCATTTCTGGCACATTTTTTGAGACCAGAAGCGCTGTATTGGGCCAAAATGGCATGGCGGCGACCGCCCACCCATTGGCCAGCCAGATCGCCATTGATATATTAAAAAAAGGCGGCAACGCGGTCGATGCAGCGATTGCTGCCAATGCGGCATTGGGCCTGATGGAACCAGTAGCCAACGGAATGGGCGGCGATATTTTCGTCATTCTGTGGGACCCCAAAACCAAAAAATTGTACGGCTTGAATGGCTCGGGTCGCTCACCCAAAGGCATGAGCCTGTCGGACCTGAAACAACATTTGAACGGCGCACCGTCCATTCCGCCAGTTGGGGTTTTGCCGGTTTCTGTGCCGGGCGCAGTCGATGGATGGTTTGAAATGCACCAGCGGTTCGGACATTTACCGATGGACGAGATCCTTGCCCCGGCCATTTCCTATGCCCGCAACGGGTTTCCGGTCACCGAAGTAATCGCATTTTATTGGGAACTGAATATGCGGCGGTTGGAAGAAACCGTCGATATGGGTTTACTCACCGAATTTGATAATGCCCGGGCCACGTACCTGATTGACGGCAAAGCACCGATTGAAGGGCAGATTTTTAAAAACCCGGACCTGGCCAACACGCTGGAACTAATTGGCCGCGAAGGTCGCGATGCCTTTTACAAAGGCCCGGTCGCCAAAACAATTGATGCCTACATGAAACGGATCGGTGGGCCGATGCGCTATGATGATTTTGCCAGTCACAAATCAGAATGGGTCGAGCCGCAATCGGTTAATTACCGGGGCTATGACGTGTGGGAATTACCCCCCAACAGCCAAGGCATTGCCGCCTTGCAAATGCTCAACATCTTGGAGGGCTTTGACATGAAAGCCGCCGGGTTCATGACCGCCAAGAGCTTACATTTGCAGGTCGAGGCCAAACGGTTGGCCTTTGAAGACCGAGCCAAATTTTATGCCGACCCTGACTTTGTCGATGCGCCGATTGCCGCCCTACTTTCGGATGAATATGCCGATACTCGCCGGGCTTTGATTAACCCGGATATGGCCATGCCTGCGCCTATGGCTGGCGATCCGCAAATCTTGCAAGATGGCGACACCACCTATCTGACCGTGGCCGACAAGGACGGGATGATGGTTTCCCTGATCCAATCCAATTACCGGGGCATGGGTTCCGGCTTGGTGCCGGACGGTCTGGGCTTCATGCTGCAAAACCGGGGTGAATTGTTTAATTTGAACGAAGGACACGCCAATGTTTATGCGCCGGGTAAACGGCCGTTTCACACCATCATTCCAGCTTTCGTGACCAAGGATGGGGAAGCGATTGCCTCGTTTGGCCTGATGGGTGGGGCCATGCAGCCACAGGGCCATGTGCAGATATTGGTCAATATGATTGATTATGGATTGGGTATTCAAGCCGCCGGCGATGCGGCCCGTTGGCACCATGATGGATCAACCGAACCGACCGGATCACAAGCAATTGGAACCGGCGTGCTACATCTGGAAAATGGCGTGCCGGACGACGTTCGAAAACAGCTCGAAGCCATGGGCCACACCCTTGGGGCCAGTGATGGCGGGTTTGGTGGTTATCAAGCCATCTTGCGCGATCCCAAGACCGGAGTTTATCACGGCGCAACCGAAATGCGAAAAGACGGGATCGCCATCGGGTATTAGAGAATTTTGCCAAAACGACCCATTGTCATTTTGAGTGTCACTTCAGACGACCGGTTGACACTTAATCTTGTCTGCGCGTTGGCTCGTTGACGCATCTGTCACAAACAAATGACAGATAGATCACACTCATTGACGCTTGTTGACACTTACAAGCGCAATGGTGTCCACCTTGCGGGCCAGAGCGAACCGGGGCAGGATGCACCCATGCGGTCACCCTTTTACATACAAAACCTGACCAAAGATATGGACCACTGGATCAGCCAAGGCTGGGTACCTGCCAACTCCCGCGACCACATTCTTGATCATGTCCAAAGTCAGAAGTCAGGCCGCAATGTCGGCAATTTGCTGGCCATGCTGGGGGTGGTTCTACTTGGCTTTGCCGCGATCAGCTTTGTGGCGGCCAATTGGGCTGATATGGGCAAACTGCTGCGGGTTGGATTGATCCTTGGCGCCATGTGGGCCGCCTATGGCATTAGCGCCATCGCCCTGCATCGCAAAGTCTCGGCCTATGCTCAATCGTTTGGTTTGCTGGGCGCGGCACTGTTCGGCGCAGCTATCATGTTGATCGCACAGACCTTTAACATACAGGCTCACTATCCGGACGGGGTGCTGATCTGGTGCCTTGGGGCGCTGGCCACTGCGTGGGTGCTGCCCTCACGAGCCGTATTGATCTTCAGCGCCTTGCTGGCCGGTTTGTGGATGCAAATGTCGTTTTTCGGTGATATCCCAACCCACTTACAAAACTGGTTGTATCCGCTGCTGGCGACAATCATTGGCTGGAGCGCCCGTAGAATGCGCTCTGCTGCCACCATGAACATACTGTCTATCTCATTGTTATTGTTCATTCCCTTCATGTTGATCCACTATTTTGGCGAAGACTCGTTTGAGACCTTTCAAGTTTTCCCAGTAATTGCCGGATGTTACATAATCGTGGCGCTACTCGCCAGTTATGCCAGCTCCAGACACTGGTTTGGCAGCTCGGTCTTCACCGGCTGGATGGCACTGGGCGCCCTAGTGATTGGCTTTGTGCAGCAATTTGCCTTGGGCGATGTCGATCCCGCCTTAAGTGGCCACTATAACTATGTGTTTGGCTGGCTTTCCGGAGCCATATGGGCCTTGATCGCTGTTCTGGCCTTGGTACTGGTTCGGATCAACACCATCCAACGTGGCCTAGCCATTGGCATTGTTGCAGGATCCGGCCTGTTACTATTTTCGCCCTATTTGATGCAATTGATCGGTGAGTTACCAGTGCAATTGATCCATGGTGCGGCGTTCTTTGCGCTCTCGGTCGCCCTGTTAATACGCGGCATGAACACCCATAGTCGTAGCTTGATGTGGATCGGTGGGGTCGGCTTCACGGCACAGGCCAATTACGTTTATTTCGAGACGTTCAAGGATTTGTTGAGCACGTCCCTGTTCTTCCTGATTGGTGGCGTACTACTTCTGGGGCTGTCTGTGCTCGCACTACGACTGAACAAGCAATTGTCCAAGGAGCGCGAGCTATGACCCGCCCGGCGCTCTTGTTAGCCCTGTGCGGGCTTCTAAGCTCCTTTTTGGTGTGGATGGTGCTAGATCACAACCATGCCCGCAATAGCGGTACAGAGATCATTCTTGACATGGAGCCAGTTGATCCCCGTTCACTGTTTCGCGGGCATTTTGTCATCATCCGTACGCCATTGCATGATCTGAACCTAACCAACCTCGAAGGTGACGACGATTTTGAGGATGGCGACCGGGTTTATGTGACACTGGCCCAAAACCCCAATGGAGATTGGCTCCCGGTTTCAACCAACAAAACAAAGCCAGACAGCACACAAACCTTCTTGCAAGGTCGCGTCGAAAACCTGAGCGTTTTCTCGGCGCGCACCGGCGATGAATACCCGCTTATTGATCACCGGGGCCTCGACGTACAATACAAAATTGAAAGCTATTTTGCCGACAAGGCCAGTGCAAAAGCGCTGGAACGCAAAGTCCGTGAGGCCAAAATGCGGGTCATTCTATCGGTTACCAAGGATGGCCAAGCGGTCATTCGCGGCATTGAAATCAACGGGGAACGGCACCTCGACAAGCTGTAAAACCCTACCTTGGCATTTACCGCTAACGCCGCAATTCAGGGTGTAGGGTCGCGCCCAGAATATGCTCTGAATTGCCAATCACATGATGCGTCCCACCGACAATCAACGGGTCCGGACCCCGGATCACACTGGTATCCTTGTTAGGGTATGGCAGACTGGCCAGAATATGTTGCATACACTCCAATCTGGCCCGTTTCTTGTCATTAGATTTCACGATAGTCCAAGGTGCATCCGCCGTATCCGTATAGAAGAACATCGCTTCTTTGGCTTCGGTATAATCGCCCCATTTGTCCAATGATGCTCGATCAATCGGTGATAATTTCCACTGTTTTAGCGGGTCGGTCTCGCGAGATTTGAAGCGGCGTAATTGTTCTTCACGGGTAACCGAAAACCAGAACTTAAAAATATGGATACCGGAGCGCACCAACATACGTTCCAAATCAGGAACTTGGCGCATGAATTCCAGATACTCGGCCGGTTGGCAAAAATTCATGACCCGCTCGACCCCGGCCCGGTTGTACCAAGACCGGTCAAACAACACGATTTCACCAGCAGTCGGCAAATGCCGGATATAGCGCTGGAAAAACCATTGATTGCGTTCGCGATCCGTAGGTTTGGCCAAAGCAACTACCCGGGCCGCCCGTGGGTTGAGGTGTTCGGTAATGCGCTTGATGGTCCCGCCTTTGCCGGCGGCATCCCGGCCTTCAAAAATCATGATAATCTTCTCGCCGGTATCTTCGACCCAGCGCTGCATTTTCAGCAATTCGACCTGCAATTCGGCCTTATGGCGCTCATACGCCTTGCGTTTGACTTTGGTTTTGTATGGGAAAACACCGTTTTCAAACGCTTCACGGATCGCATCCGGATTGTGGCGCATGGTGGCCAAATGGTGCAACGGATTCTCTTCCTTGTTCGATGATGTCTTAGTTTTAGGAGGCGTTGCAATCGCGGGTTTGGCAGACTTGCGAGGTGTTTTTACGCGACTCCGCGTCCCCGGCGTAGCTGGTTTTCCAACTGCTGCCTTGGGTTGGGTTTGTGCCGTCGCACCCGACCTCGATTTATTATCCATTTGAATGTCTCCCAATTGGAGGTGATCTAAACATGAAATTGGTAAAAAGGGGATAACCAACATTAAAAAAGGCGATCTGTCGCAACCGACTCTATAAAGGACGAAAGCGATAAAGGTTTTATTCCAACATATTGATACAGAAATTACGCACGAAGGTGTGTCATCTCCAATATCTGCTAGTCTTGATTCGGAACTTGGCTATCAAACAAACGTAAAAGAGACATCGTGGAACTGGGTTTGCTTCAAATGTGGGTAATTGGCGCATCAGTGATCGCCATTATTACTTTGTACGCGCTCGAGCGGTTTTCCATTGAAATGGTTTCGATTGCGGCCATCGGATTTTATCTGGTCTGGTTCCAGATTTTTCCTGTGGAAAACAGCATTTTTGGCGCGCAGCAAATCTTATCTGGCTTTGCTAATCCGGCGCTGATTACCATTCTGGCCTTGCTGGTCGTCGGGCAAGGCATGTTCCAGACTGGGGCCATGGAATCTCCGTCGCGTTTTCTGGCAGCCATGCACGACAAAAGACCAACCCTGACCATGGTCGGGCTGTTTCTGTTTGTGATGGTGATTAGCGCCTTTATCAATAATACGCCTGTTGTGGTCATGTTCATTCCGATTTTGGTCTCCATTGCGGGCCGGGTTGGAACTTCCCCATCCGGCGTGATGATCCCGCTGTCCTACGTCTCCATATTGGCCGGAATGGTCACCCTGATCGGGTCTTCAACCAACTTGTTGGTCGCCGACGTGTTGCACCGGGAAATGGGCATGGAGCTGGGGTTCTTTACCCAAACCCCTCTGGGCTTGATCTTGGCTGGGGTTGGCTTGATCTATATGGCCACTATCGGGCGCAAACTGATCCCGGAGCGTGTCCCACCGGAAAATGCCGGGGGAACTGGTCGCCAATATATTGCACAGATTGAGATTACACCGGGCCACGCCCATGAGGGCGACACGCCCATTGCCGGGATGTTTCCAGATTTGAATACGGTGACGGTGCGGATGGTTCAGCGCGGCAATCAAACATTTTTACCCCCGTTTTCCGACGAAGCCGTGCTTTGTGCCGGTGATCTATTGACCATCGCCGCAACTCGAACTGCCCTATCAGATTTACTGGCATCGGACGCCAGTTTGCTCTCCAGCATGTTGCGAACTGGCGCGGCTGAACACCATGACAATCCACAAGGCGAATTGGCTCTGACCGAAGCCGTAGTCGCCCCGAATGGTCGCTATGTCGGCCAATCGCTGTCCAGCATCGGATTTCGTTCCCGTACCGGTTGTATTGTGCTGGGAATCGAACGAAAAGCCCAACGAGTGCGCCGCCCTCTGCCCTCCATCCGGTTACAAGGCGGTGATGATTTACTGATTTTTGGAGCGCGCAAGGATTTGCGGGCCTTGCGACATGATCGGGACTTGTTGGTCTTGTTGTGGTCAATGAGCGAAGTACCGGACATCCGCCGCGCTCTGGTGGCGCGGGTTATTTTTGGTGCCATTATCGTGCTGGCGGTGACCGGTTTCTTGCCCATTTTGCATGCGGCTTTAGCCGGTGCGATTGCCATGATTGCCAGCAATTGCCTAAATTTGCGCCAAGCTGTGCGGGCACTTGATTTACGGATTTTCCTGCTGATCGGCGCGGCATTTGCCATGGGCGGTGCCATGCAGGCCGTGGGCATGGCCGATCTGATCGCACAAACGGCGGTTGATCTGGCCATGCCGTATGGGCCAATGGGTTTGTTGATTGGCTTATTTGGCGTGGTCGCCTTGTTGACCAATGTTATGTCCAATGCGGCAACGGCAGTGCTGTTTGCCCCTATTGCCGTGCGGGCCACCGAAGCTTTCGCCCAAACACCGGATGAACAGGCCAAACTGGCGGTTGCAGCTATTTTGACGGTGATTTATGCGGCAAACTGCTCTTTTGCCACACCGATTGCCTACCAGACCAATCTGTTGGTTATGGGACCGGGACACTATCGCTTTTTGGATTATACCAGAGTTGGTGGGCCGCTCATTTTGTTGCTGTGGCTGGCTTTTTCGCTTTGCGCGCCGTATATTTTCGGCCTGTAGTCAGTTCTGACCGCAGCAACCAAAGGGTTCGCATTTGACCTTTCCGCTTCTGCCCAAACAATTACGATTTTTCGTGACAGCGGCCGCGCCTTGTCCGTATTTGCCGAACCGTGACGAAACCAAGCTTTTTACATACCTGCATAAATCCGATGGTCGCAAATTGAACGATGCCCTGACCGAGGTTGGCTTCAGGCGAGCGCAAAGCATCGCCTATCGTCCCGCCTGTCAAACCTGTGATGCTTGCAAGGCCAGCCGGGTTCTGGTCGATGAGTTTACGCCTTCCAAAAACATGAAACGTATATTGGCCAAAAATCAGGATTTAACCCGCGAAGTGAACCCGCCCATTGCCGATGACGAACACTATTCCCTGATCAGCAAATATCTGTGTGATCGTCATCAATCCGGCGGGATGGATGACATGGACCAAGGCGATTTTAGCGAGTTGATTGAGGATACGGTTGTCGCAACCGAACTGGTCGATTACCGCAATGCAGAGGGTGAATTGCTGGCCAGTGCGTTGATTGATCAACTGGCAAATGGTCCATCCATGGTCTACAGTTTTTTTGCACCAAAACAGCAATCAAGATCGCTTGGCACCTATATGATTCTCGATCACATCAGCCGTGCACAAATAAGCGAGAAGCCATATCTTTATCTGGGGTTTTGGGTACAAGACAGTACAAAAATGAACTACAAACAGCGATTCCAGCCGTTAGAAGTGTTACACCAGACACAATGGGCTAGATTAGGGGAATACCAACATGACTAAAATGGACCGACGCAAGGTATTGGCCGCTGGCGGCCTTGGAATGACCGGCTTGATTGCAGCTTGTTCAGGCGGTGATGCACCGGCTGCTGATGGAAATTCTGACGTTTCAGCTCCGGCAGTTCATACCCGAAAAGTGACCAAGCTGCGGATGGTCACCAGTTGGCCCCCCAAATTCCCCGGCTTGGGTACTGCCGCCGAAGAAATTGCCAAAACGGTTGGCATACTGACCGAGGGATCACTGGAAATCAAACTGTATGGTGCTGGCGAACTGGTCCCGGCCCATCAAGAGTTTGATGCAGTCTCTTCCGGCGCGGCTGATATGTACCACGCAGCCGAATATTATTGGCAAGGCAAGTCCAAGGGATTTGCTTTTTTTGCCGCCGTACCCTTTGGTATGACCGCAATCGAAACTCTGGCCTGGCTGGAGTATGGCGGCGGCAATCAGCTTTGGCAAAACTTGTCCGGGCAATTCAATATAATCGCCATGGCAGCAGGTTCGACCGGTTCACAAATGGGCGGCTGGTTCAAGAAAGAAATGAACACCATTGATGACTTTCGCGGGCTGGTTATGCGTATTCCCGGCATGGGCGGAGATGTCTTGAAAGCACTGGGTGGTGTACCCAAATTGCTGGCCGGCGGCGCGATTTACCAAGCCCTGCAATCCGGTGCCATTGATGCGACCGAATGGGTTGGCCCATGGAATGACTTGTCGTTCGGATTTTACCGCGAAGCTTCCTATTATTATGGCCCCGGCTTTCATGAACCCGGCCCGATCCTGTCCTGTGGGATCAATTTGGACGTATGGAATGCGATGACTGAAACCGAGCAAATGGCGGTCAAAACTGCATGCCGGGCGGCCAATACCCTGTCGCTGGCTGAATATAGCTGGCAAAATCAGGTGGCCTTGAAAATCCTAGTCGAAGACCATGGCGTACAGGTGCGAACCTTCTCGAATGAGATATGGAAAGCCCTAAAAGAGGCCTCCACTGACGTAGTGGCAGCAGCGGGTAATACTGACCCTGAAACCAAAGCAATCTATGATAGTTACATGGCAGCTTTGGCCGGTGCGAAAGCCATGAGCCAATACGCCGATGGCACCTATTTGCGTGTGCGCGACCTGTGAGTCATCTGAATTTTTACTGGCTCTGGCTGGCCGCAAACCCATTGTTCATTCTGGCGGTCTTTCTGGTGTTACGGGCTCCGTTTACGCACAAGGCTGATCGGGTCACAAATTGGGCCGGAAGTTTGATCAAAGGAATGGATCAGATCAGCGAAACAACCATCGCGCTGGTCAAATGGTTTGCCTTAGGCATGGTGTTGATCACCACCGCATTGGTGCTGGGCCGCTATGTATTTGGCGTGGGTTCACTAAAGGGCCAGGAAGCGGTGATTTACATGCACGGCTTGCTGTTTTTGCTGAGCGCCGCCGCCACGCTTTTGCACAACGGGCATGTGCGGGTTGATGTGGTGTATTCGAGGCTTTCCACCGCAAACAAGGCTTGGGTTGACTTGTTGGGCACCGGGTTGTTTCTGATCCCCGTCTGTCTGGTGATTTTGATCTTTTCGGATGGATATGTCGCCAGAGCTTGGCAGATAACTGAAGGCTCCCCAGAGGTTGATGGCCTGCCATGGGTATATCTGCTGAAATCGGTAATTCCGGTTTTTGCCATCATGGTATTACTGCAAGGCTCGGCCCAATCCTTACGCGCCGCTCTGACCTTGGCCGGGCATCCGCTGCCCGCCGCCAAAGCCCATGCGGAGATGATATAATGCTCGACATATTGGTGCAAAACCTTGACCTGTTGATGTTTGCTGCGGCCATATTGGTTCTGCTGTCTGGTTTTCCAGTTGCCTTTACACTGGCCGGTATCGCGCTGGCTTTTGCTGGCATTGGCATCCTGACCGGCCAATTTGATTATTCGTTATTTCATGCGTTACCCAGCCGGATATTTGGCGGCATCATGACCCGGCAAGTGCTGGTCGCGGTCCCGTTATTTGTGTTTATGGGCGTGATGCTGGAGCGCTCCAAAATCGCCGAGGAATTGCTGGAAACCATGGGCAAACTGTTTGGCAATTTGCGCGGCGGATTGGGCATTTCAGTAATTTTAGTTGGCGCATTGCTTGCTGCCTCGACCGGCATTGTTGGCGCAACCGTGGTGACCATGGGGCTGTTGTCGCTGCCGACCATGTTAAAACGCGGATATTCGCCCGCGCTGGCCTCTGGCGCGATCGCCGCCTCTGGCACCTTGGGCCAGATCATCCCGCCCTCCATCGTGCTGGTTTTGCTGGGCGATGTCATGTCAAACGCCTATGCCACAGCTCAACGTAGCCAAGGCATTTTTTCACCCAAAACCATTTCAGTCGGTGATTTGTTTGCCGGGGCGCTATTGCCCGGATTATTACTGGTCAGCTTGTATATTCTCTGGGTGGTCATCGTCGCTTGGCTGCGCCCCGAGGATGCGCCAGCCATCCCCAAAGAAGAAGGCGAGCAAACCTCGCTCAAAGCCATCATCAACGCCTTGTTGCCACCGTTGGCACTGATCTTCGCCGTTTTGGGGTCGATCCTCAGCGGCATTGCCACAGCAACCGACGCAGCGGCTCTGGGCGCTTTGGGAGCGATTTTGCTGGCCGGATACCGTTTGGGCGATCAAGCCGCCAAATCACGCCTGTTGGTCGCCTTGGGCACCGCAGCGCTGATTGCGCTGTTGGCACTCAGTCAAATGGTCGACTTGCGCCTTGGCCGGGCCAGTGTGAGCCCTAAGGAAACCGTTTCGATCTTCATCGCCTTTGGGCTGCTGGCCTTAGGCATTGTCGGCGTGGGTATGGCTTTGCTGCGATTGTGGCCCTCCAAAGTGGTGCATCAGGTCAGCCGGACCACCGCCGAAATATCGTCTATGGTGTTTGTCATTCTGGTTGGCGCGACCTTGTTCTCACTGGTGTTTCGCGGCCTTGGCGGCGACGAAACAGTTGAAGCATTTCTGACCCAAAGTGGCCTTGGTCCGACCGGGGCCATTTTGATGGTGATGGGCCTGATGTTTGCCCTTGGCTTTTTCCTCGACTTTATCGAGATCACGTTTGTGGTGGTACCGATTGTCGGGCCTATCTTGCTGGCCATGGGGGTTGATCCAGTTTGGCTCGGCGTCATGATGGCGATCAATCTGCAAACCAGCTTCCTGACCCCGCCCTTTGGCTTTGCGCTGTTTTACCTGCGCGGCGTTGCCCCGCCAGAAGTGACCACCATGCACATTTACCGGGGCGTGGTTCCGTTTGTCGGCATCCAGATCCTAGTAATGGCACTGGTCGCCCTGTTCCCGAAAATCGCCACCTGGCTACCCGGTGTGATGTATGGAGGAGGGTGAATTAGTGTAGTAACTTCACAGTC
Organism: Robiginitomaculum sp.; assembly: GCA_002733805.1. Taxonomy (GTDB): domain Bacteria; phylum Pseudomonadota; class Alphaproteobacteria; order Caulobacterales; family Maricaulaceae; genus Robiginitomaculum_B. The sequence continues at coordinate 55,098 of NVXG01000008.1, forward strand.
AGAAAGTAGGTCAACCAGACTTATGCTGGGATAGTGCCTAAGATTGAACCTCCAACCTGAATGACCAGTACGAAGAGCATTCCAATGAAACCTGATAATATTCTTACACCACGTAGTGTGAATGGATTATTTCGAATTGAGGTTTTATTTTTCTTTGCTTCTGTAATTCCATAGTGAATACGTTCGCATCCCATATAAATGATAAAAACCGCCAAGCTTAATAATCCAGTTTGTGTTTGAGAAGGGAGAAAAAAACGTTTTCCAATCTCAATTATAAGTATCAAAAACAGTATGATAAAAAGAGAAATAGTTGATCTTCTAAAGAAAAAAGAAAGTTTACCGAACAGTTGGTGACCAACTGGTAACCACACAATAAAAACAGTGAAACCAAATAACAGAACAGGCACAAAGGCAATCGCAAAATTGCCCGCTAATCCACTTGATTCAAGAGAAATAAGCCCACCTATCGTCGCTCCGACTAACGAAAATAGAGTACTAATAACTAAGGCCCAAATACCGAAAAAATACTTTCCCTCAAAAAGATTGCTTACGGATAATGATCCCGCGACCAAGCCGACAAGTACAAAGATATGCTTCCAATGTGGATATAACTTAAACGATGGAAACCATTCAAATGCGTCGCCTAACAATTTTAACAGTGAGTTTATCCAATATTGCAGCGGGATATATATGGTGAACAAATGCTCCAAGAGGTTATCCCAACTTTTCAAAACCCACTCAATTGGTGGAATCCAGTTTGGTTCGGATAAAATATAATTTGTAAAAGCCAATACCGACAAAGTTGCAATAACGGTTGTTATCGATCTAAAGGATACTATAAATATTTGATAAATCTGACGGATTTAATCTCACTCGGGTTTTACCTTATGGATGAATCAAAACGAACGCCATAAGCCCATAAGGAACCTCACTGGCACCAAAGATACTACCATAAAAATACCCCGACCGGGAAATTTTTTGCAATTCAAACAGTTTTGCGGCACCGGATTTAGCTCGGCAGCAGGGGATCTGCGTTCAACTTATTACGGGACCAACACCCATATCGATGACCACAATTCCGGTTTTTTGTTCGCTTGCCACATAGCGATAGGCATCGGCAATTTGTTCCAACGGATAGGTACGGTCGATAATGGTTTGAACTTCACCTGATTCCAAACGCTTTTTGAGCAGGTGAATGAAGTCCTTCGGGAGTACCGGCAGCGGGAATAACACCCGATTGTTTTTGGTGATCTTTGACCAGAGCGCTAGGAAAAAATTCTGCCCCCAAGGCCCGCCGTCAGTGGCGCTGTATATACCCTTTGGCTTCAATAATTTTTTACATTTGAAATAGGTACTTTTGCCAACAGCATCGAGCACGAAATCAAATTCGCTACCGATTTCAGTAAAATCCTGCTTGGTATAATCAATCGTTTGATCCGCTCCCAGCGTTTTGAACAATTTTTGATGCTGATCTAGCCCGACCGCTGTTACGTGTGCGCCATAGGATTTTGCCAACTGAAGCGCCGCCAAGCCAATGGCACCTGAGGCACCGTAAATCAAAATAGTGTCACCCGGTTTTACCCCAAATGCCGTTAATACGCCGTCAGCATACCAAACACCTTCGCAAGTTAGCACATCGGCGAAACCCATGGCGGCGGGCATTTGCGAAATCTGACTATTCGCTGAAACACATATGTATTGCGCATGCGCCCCATATTTTGAGGGCGACATTCCAAAGACTTTGTCGCCGACATTGAAGCCGGAAACTTCTTGACCGACCACTTCGACGATACCGGCATATTCCATGCCTAATATGGTTAGTTTTGGTTTTGGAAACCCAAAAAATAGCCGTGCAAATTTGGGAATACCCCGGAGCATACCATCATCGGTTCGACCAACTGTCGCCGCATGTACCTTGACCAAAATTTCGTCAACTTGCGGCTCTGGTTTGGCAACTTCCTGAATTTCCAGAACCTCTGCAGTTCCATACCGTGGGCTGTGTGCGGCACGCATTTGATTGACTTCCATATAAGGATTTACCGAAACCCTTTTTGTAATTCATGCAATTTGGCGCCGCCAGGATTTAGCTCAGCATAGGGAATTTCGTTCAACGGACGATCTTCCATTTTATTCAGGGCATGCATGTCCGGGTGGGTCTCGTCGATGTGCAACAGGCCGGTCAGAATTTCATCTTCTTTCTGGGCATTGGCCAACGCACTCATCGCGGCAGCGCGATCGCGCGGATCAAAGCCTTTTTCCAGCTTACGCAAGCGGATTACTCCGCCATCGTGCATCTCGACCGGCATGATCTCGCCTTCGTCATAACAGACCTTGATGTCCTTGGAGGGTGCCACATAATCGGCATGAACCGCTTTGTGGTAATACTTGTAGGTATGGGCATAGGATTTGGTCGAGCCTTTGTGGTCATTAAAACTGACGCACGGCGAGATGACATCAATCAACCCAAAGCCCTTGTGTTTCAGGCCAGCCTTAATCAAAGGCACCAATTGTTCGCGGTCCCCGGAAAATCCACGGGCCACAAACGTGGCCCCGACCGACAGCGCCAGAGACACCGGATCAATCGGCGGCATCTCGTTCGGCGCGCCCCTTTTGGCCAGCGAGCCCAGATCAGCCGAAGCCGAGAACTGCCCTTTGGTCAGACCATACACCCCGTTATTTTCGAGTACATAAAGCATGTTCACATTGCGCCGCATGGCATGGACAAATTGCCCAAGACCAATCGACAAGCTATCGCCATCGCCCGACACCCCAATATAGGTCAGGGCAGAATTGGCAGCCACCGCACCGGTTGCTACCGATGGCATACGTCCATGCACCGTGTTATTGCCATGAGCTTCGCGCAGGAAATACGCAGTAGTTTTGGATGAACAACCAATGCCGGAAACCTTGACGGCCCGGTGTGGTTTGATGGAAAGCTCAAAAAATGCGCGGGCCATGGATGCCGTGACGCTGTCATGACCACAACCAGCACACAAGGTAGACATCGCGCCATCGTAATCGGCCCGAACCAAACCCAGCTCATTGACTGGCTCATTTTTGCGCCGGATATGCGGCTTTACAAACGAAGTCATGCGATTTTCCTTAAGGTAGCCGCTTGGCGCAACGCGTTAGATACAAAGTGATAATCCAGTGGTTCACCGGAATAATGCAATACCGGGATCAATTTTTTGCGCGGCACGTCGGTTTCCAGCAATAACAGACCTAACAATTGAGCATCACGGTTCTGCTCGACCACAAAAACCTCGTCATGATCCGCCACAAATTTCTCCACTTCATCGGAAAATGGAAATCCGCGAATACGCATATAATCCAGATGCAGCCCCTCGGCCTCCAGCCGATCACGCGCTTCGACAACCGCACCGTCACAACTGCCGATGGATATAATTCCGCAACAGGCTTTGCCCTTGGACGGGCTGACAATTGGGGCTGGTACTTTGGATGCAGCGCTTTTCCATTTTTTGCGTAACCGATCGACCACTTCCTTGTACTGCGGGCCATCTTCGGTGTAGCCGCCATATTTATTGTGGCCGGATCCCCGGGTGAAATACGCGCCTTTTGGGTGGGTGCCGGGCAACGTCCGGTACGGAATATGATCGCCATCCACGTCCAGATACCGGTGGAATTTCTCGATTTTTTCCAGCTCTTTACTGGAAAGAACCTTGCCACGATCCGGTTGATAGCTGTCATCCCAGGTCAGTTCATCAACCATCCAATCATTCATGCCAATATCAATATCGGACAACACAAACACCGGAGTCTGGAACCGTTCGGCCAGATCATGGGCTTGTACGGCCATCTCGAAACACTCGCCGGGATCGGCCGGAAATAACAGTATATGACGGGTGTCACCATGACTGGCATAGGCGCACAATTGAATATCGCATTGCTGGGTTCGGGTTGGCATGCCGGTTGACGGTCCAACCCGCTGAATGTCAAACAATACCATGGGAATTTCGGCATAATAGGCAAAGCCGATAAATTCTGACATCAACGAAATGCCCGGCCCAGAGGTCGGCGTAAAGCTCCGTGCCCCGTTCCATGCCGCACCGATAATCATCCCAGCGGCGGCCAGTTCGTCCTCGGCCTGAATGATGCAATACTTGTGCTTGCCGGTATCCACATCGACCCGCAATTGATCGCAATACTTGGCAAAGGCATCCATCAGAGACGTGGATGGTGTAATCGGATACCAAGCGCCAAAAGTAGCTCCGGCATAGACACAGCCCAGACCGGCAGCCGTATTGCCATCAATCATCACTTTGCCGGCTGTGTTATCACGAGACTGCACCGAAAACGGCAACGGACAATCAAAATGCTCTTTGGCATAATCATAGCCCAACGCAATGGCTTGCAGGTTCAGATCAATCAATTTGGGTTTGGTCGAAAACATCTCGCGGACCAATTGGTGAATGACATCCAGATCCAGATCAAGCAGTGCTGCAACCGTGCCGACATAGGCCATATTTTTCATCAAAATGCGTGAACGGGCTGCTTTGAACGCGTCGTTGCACAGCCGCGCAAACGGCACGCCCATCACTTGAATATCCGGTCGGGTCAGAAAATGCGGGCGCGGCCATGTATTGTCATAAAGCAGTACGCCACCGGGGCTTAGCTCGGCCAGATCCCGCTCATAGGTTTCGGCATTCATCGCCACGATGAAATGCACATCGCCAGAGCGACCTCGATAGCCCTTTTCCGTCACTCGGATTTCATACCAAGTGGGCAGGCCTTGAATGTTGGACGGAAACACGTTTTTGCCAACCACCGGAACGCCCATTCGAAAAATGGCCTTCATCAGCAATCCATTGGCACTGGCCGAACCAGTGCCGTTTACATTGGCCAGCTTGATTACAAAATCATTGATTGCGGCTTCACTCATGGCCCGGTCCTCCCGCTGGTGGTGTCTTGATCTTCGGCATGATGAATATGGATCACGCCTTCTTGCATGTCCCAAGCTGCAGTCGGGCAGCGCTCGGCGCACAATCCGCAATGTAAGCACACATTTTCGTCCTTAATCATCACCCGTCCAGTCAGCGGCAATCCATCCGAAACGTATAGTGCCTGCCCGTCCTCGACTTCGGATACGCTTAAGGAATTTCGCAATTCGCCCTCGGTTTCCGCAGTGGGCGCAATGCTCAAACACTCGACCGGGCAAATATCGATACAGGCATCGCACTCTTCGCAAAGCGGTGCGTCGAACACAGTCTGGATATCGCAATTCAGACACCGCTCAACCTCGGTGGCGATTTGTTCGGCTGAAAATCCCAACTCAACCTCGACATCGAGTTTTTCGAACCGTTTAACCAGTTCCACATGCTCCATCTGGCGACGGTCGGAATTGTCGTAAGAATTGGAATAGCGCCATTCGAACATGCCCATTTTGGTTGCCACCATTTCAAGTTCGTCCGGCAAGCGCCCGGTCAGCATTTTGCCTTGGCAATGCTTGTGAATGGAGATTGCCGCCTGATGACCATGCTCGACCGCCCAGATGATATTCTTGGGACCAAACGCGGCGTCACCGCCAAAAAATACGCCCGGAATTGTTGACTGAAACGTGGTCTCGTCAATCATCGGAATTTGCCATTTGTCAAACTCAATGCCTGCGTCCGCTTCGATCCACGGAAAGGCATTTTCCTGGCCGATGGCCAAAATGACATCATCACAAGGGATGGTCACTTCGCCAGTCACCCGTTGGGTTTCAATGCGGCCTTTTGCATCCAGTTCGTATTCCATGGTCTCGAACAACATGCCGACCAGTTTACCTTTTTCCAGCACAAAAGCTTTGGGCGAATGATTGACCACAATCTCGATATTTTCTTCTTCGGCATCTTCCAGTTCCCACACGGAAGCTTTGAAAAACTCCCGTGGTTTGCGGGCCATGACTTTAACCGTATCGGCACCGAGCCGCAGCGACGTACGACAACAATCCATCGCCGTATTGCCCACCCCGATAATCAGCACTTGCTTGCCGATTTTTTTGGTGTGCTCGAACGCAACGGATTCGAGCCAATCAATTCCGATATGGATATTGTCCGTGTCATAGCGCCCTTGCAGGTCCAGATTTTTGCCTTTGGGCGCGCCGGTCCCGACAAAAATTGCGGCCCAGCCCTCGTCCAGCAAAGCCTTCATGCTCTCCACCGGCGTGCCCAGTTTCAGCTCGACACCCATGTCCAAAATGTAACCCAATTCCTCGGACAAGACCTGTTCCGGCAGGCGAAATGCCGGGATATTGGAGCGCATCAAACCGCCCGGCGCATCCAGCTTTTCAAAAATGGTGCATTCATACCCCAGTGGAGCCAAATCGTTGGCCACGGTAAACGAGGCCGGTCCGGCTCCGATCAAGGCAATGCGCTTGCCATTGGTTTTTTCCGGCTTTTTCGGGAGTTTATCCTCGATCTCGCCACGATGGTCAGCGGCCACCCGTTTCAAACGGCAAATCGCCACCGGTTCTTCCTCAACCCGAGTCCGACGACAGGCTGGTTCGCACGGCCGATCGCAAACCCGACCCAAAATGCCGGGAAATACATTGGACTCCCGGTTGAGCAAATATGCGTCGCCATACTGCCCCTGAGCAATCAGGCGGATATAGGCGGGAACGGGAGTATGTGCGGGGCAAGCCCATTGGCAATCGACTACTTTGTGAAAATAGTCGGGATTGCGGGTATCAGTTGGTTTCATAAACTAAAATCATCCTACGCTTTAGAAAAATCCTAGCGCCGCCACCGGCGCTTCGCAAGAATTGTTTTTTGGGAATTTCAAAACTGGCAAACCATGTTACAAGGAAAAAATGAACGCTGATCACAAAGTGACTCGTCGACACGTAATGCAGGGAATTGGCGGGATCGGTTCGATCTTGCCGATTGCCGGTTGCGCTAATGGTGAACAAAATCCAATCATAGCCAGTCCCGACCCCAAAACCGCCCATCAGGAGGCCTTCATGCAAAAGCCGTTCATCATCGCCCATCGCGGCGCTTGCGGCTATTTGCCGGAACACACGTTAGAAGGCTACCAACTGGCCATTGATCTGGGCACGGACTTTATTGAGCCGGACATGGTGTTTACCAAGGACGGGCACCTTATCGCTCGTCATGACCATTATCTGTCGACCACAACAGACGTGGGCGACCATCCGGAATTTGCCGATCGAAAGACCACCCGGCCCGACCATGACGGCGAAGACTGGTTTTCCGAAGATTTCACCTTGGCTGAGATCAAGACCTTGCGGGCCAGACAAGCCATGGCCCACCGCAACCATGATGCTGATGGTAAATTTGAAATCCCCACCCTGGCCGAAGTGATGGAATTGATCCTCAAAAACGGAGTTTCAGCCAAACGAGACGTGGCGTTGGGGGTCTACCCAGAAACCAAATTACCGGGGTATTTCAAAAGCATCGGCCATGATTATCATCCGGCTGTCATCAAAATGTTGGAGCAAGCCAATTGGGACCAGATACGTTTCCCCCTGTTTGTGCAATCTTTTGAGCCAGATATCCTAATTGAACTACGTCAAAGCAACCCAGATTTACCGTTGATTATGCTGATTGAAAAAGCCGAGCATTTGCAATTGGAAAGAATCGCCAAATTTGCCAATGGTATTGGTCCTTCCAAGGCATTGCTGGCCAATCGTGATGGCAGCTCGACCGGCGTGATCGAACAAGCTCATGAGCTGGGGCTGGACGTGCATCCGTGGACGTTCCGATCCGATCAATTGCCCGATGTCTTTGCTAGCCCACAGGCCGAATTTGATTTTTTCTTTGACCTTGGGGTCGATGGCGTTTTCACTGATTTTTGCAATGATGCAAAAGCCGCAAAGCTGGCCCGCATGGCCAGAACCAAACCAACCAAAACCGGGAGCTAATCCATGCAACAGAAATTCAAAGCCATGAAAGCGGCGGTTCGCGCCAATCCGAACCCGGATCTAGCCACCCGCGATGGGCATCTGGCCACATTGGCCGAACTGATCACTGAAAACACTGACGCGATCATCGAAGCGATCACCGAGGATTTCGGGCATCGCTCCGAAATCGAAACCCAGTTTGGTGAAACCTTAAACGCGCTGACCGACATCAAACACACCAGAAAGCATCTGGCCAAATGGATGCAGGTGGAAAAACGGGCCGTTGGTATCCATTTCTTCCCGGCCAAAGCGGAAGTACATTACCAGCCCAAAGGTGTAGTCGGGGTAATTGCACCATGGAATTACCCGTTTTCCATGGCGATCAACCCAACCATTGCCGCATTGGCCGCAGGCAATCGAGTAATGATTAAGCCTTCTGAACTCACCCCCAAAACCTCTGAATTATTGGCCATTTTAATTGCCAAACATTTTGATGCGGACCATGTCACGGTGATCAATGGCGACGTGAAAATCGCACAAGAATTTGGCACCTTGCCGTTTAACCATATCCTGTTCACCGGATCGACCAAGGTCGGCAGCTTTGTCATGCAGGCCGCTGCCAAAAACCTAACCCCAGTGACGCTGGAATTGGGCGGAAAATCACCGACCATCATTGACGAAAACTATCCGATGAAAACTGCCGTGGAGAAGATCGTCTCCGGAAAATTGTTCAATTCCGGACAAACCTGCATTGCTCCGGATTACGTTTTAGTGCCCAAAAAACGTGAAGCTGACTTCATCAAAACCTATACCAAAACCGTCAAACGGTTTTATCCGACCATCAAGGAAAACCCGGATTATACGGCAATTGTATCAGAAGGTCATTTTGAACGCCTCAGCGGCCTGATCGCTGATGCCAAGGATAAGGGCGCAACTGTCACCGAGATCTACCCCGAAGAAGTCGATACGCCATCCAACACCCGCAAAATGTCACCCAAAATCGTCACCGGCACCACCGACGATATGAAAATCGTCCAAGAGGAAATCTTTGGTCCCCTCTTGCCGGTAATCACCTATGACAGCGTTGACGAAGCCATGGATTATGTGATGGACCGGCCGCATCCGCTGGCGTTTTACGGGTTTTCCAAGAACAAGGAATTTATCGATAAATTGCTGCACAAACCACTGGCTGGCGGGGTCAGTATCAATGATACCCTGATGCATATCGTGCAAAACGATCTGCCATTTGGCGGGGTTGGCGCTAGTGGCATGGGCTCCTATCACGGCTTTGATGGGTTCAAAACCTTTTCCCATGCCAAGGGCGTATTTCGTCAAGCCAAGGTAAATGGTCGCAATATGATGTTCCCACCCTATGGAAAAACCATGGATAAACTTTTGAATATGTTGAGCTAATTTGATATGGAAACGTTACTCTATTTGTTTGCTTCATCCGTAATCGCCATCGCTTTGCTGGCATTGCTGATCAATTGGCTACACCCCAATACCCACCAAGGGCCGATCACGATCGAGACCTTCAAAGCTGCGTTGCTGGATCATGACCAGCAACAGGCACCGGGTACGCTTTGCCTGTCCACCGATGCCCAGCAATCGCTGGCTCTGTTGGGCAAAGGTCCGAAATTAGCCATTGTCCGGCGAGTTGGCGACCGGGTGGCGCTGCGCGTGCTGTCCATTACCGAATTGACCACAAGGCAAGCTGGGTCCGGACAAACCAAAGTCTCGATCCATGATTTTACTTGGCCGTCCTTTCAGGTTGAGGGAAAAAGCGCCGAACAACTAGCCAAATGGCAAACCAAATTCAAGGAAGCCTCCCATGCCTGAGAATTTACCGGATATTGATGTCTCGTCACTGGCCGGGCCAGCTTATGTCATCTTGATCCTGATCGAGATTATCGCCATCAAATGGCGCGGTCGGGGTGGCATCTATGAGGCCAAAGACGCGGCAACCAGCATCTTTATGGGTGCGGGCAGCGCGGTGATTAACGGCGCTTTGGGCTTTATCACTTTGGCTATATTCATCTTTGCCTATCAAATGGCACCGGTGAAAATTCCCTTCAACGTTTGGACGTTCGCCGCCTGTTTTGTGTTGTGGGATTTGTGCTATTATTGGGTGCATCGTTACTACCATCGCAGCCGTTGGGGTTGGGCGGCGCATGTGGTCCACCATTCGAGCCAACACTACAATCTATCCACCGCTTTGCGCCAATCATGGACCACCATGTGGTCAGGTGCGTTTGTGGTTTATATCCCGCTGGCCTTGATGGGATTTCACCCCGCAGTGATTGCCTTGTGCGGTGGCTTGAACCTGATTTACCAGTTCTGGTTCCACACGGAGTTTATCGACAAATGTCCCAAATGGTTCGAAGCCATCATGAACACCCCCTCGCACCACCGGGTACACCACGCCAATAACCCACGATATCTCGATTCGAATTACGCCGGTGTGTTTATCGTGTGGGACAAGATGTTCGGGTCATTTGTGCCGGAGCTAAAATCAGACCCACCCCGTTATGGGCTGGTGGTTGATCTGGGCACGTTTAATCCGTTGCGGGTGTTTTCCCACGAATATGTCGGGATTTTCAAAGACATCACAAAACCCGGACTGACCCTTGGACAGCGCTGGCGCTATATCTACAAGCCCCCTGGCTGGTGCCATGATGGCTCAAGATTATCGTCCAGCCAGATCAAGGCAAACTATCTGGACAAGCACCCGGATGGTGCGGGCAATCCGGGTTTACCCGATTAACACAATGAATTGACGTGCAATCGCAATCAAAACCCGTATCCTTTACGGTTGGAGCGGTGATTGTAGAATTGCCAGAATGGATGAAATGGGAAGACAGATGAAAAAATTGCTCGGGTTGGCCCTATTGGCCAGTTTACTCAGTGCTTGCGGCAAAACACCTGCCCCCTCCTTGGTGGATCAACAGGACGACGCCACGTTACGGACCATTGCCAATGGGCAAATTGTTGGTTCCAAAACTACTTTGGGCGCGCATCGTTGGGCTGGCATTCCTTTCGCGCAGCCGCCTGTGGGTGATCTACGCTGGCGCGCCCCACGGCCAACCCATAATTGGGATGGCGAGTTTGCAGCCCTCGATGCTTCCAGCCGGTGTGTACAAAAAACCCGGACCAGCGATATTGAAAAACCCGGTCAATTGGTTGGCAAGGAAGATTGCCTTCATCTAAACGTCTGGGCACCGGCATTTACCGCAGACTCAGTACCAAGCGATGCGGATCGCTTGCCAGTCATGGTATTCATTCATGGCGGCAGCAATATCTGGGGATATGGCGGGCAATATAATTCCGAAACTTTGGCCACCCGACACAATATGGTGGTGGTCACGGTCAATTACCGCCTTGGCCCGTTGGGTTGGTTCTCGCAGGCATCTTTGCAAACCGGCAACGAAAACGAAACTGACAATTCGCCAAATTACGCCAATCTGGACATGATACAGGCCTTAAAGTGGGTACAACAAAACATTGGTGCGTTTGGCGGCAACCCGGATCAGGTGACGATTTTTGGCGAATCTGCTGGTGGGCAAAACGTCGCCGCCCTGCTGGCTATCCCGCAAGCCCAAGGCCTGTTTCATGGCGCGATCGTACAGAGCGGCTATTACACCTCGCGGCCAAAGGTCGATCAGGAACAGGGTGTGGACATCAAGGATGGATGGCATTTCAAAGGCGACAACGCCATTGTTGCTGATCTGAACCCGCCAGTTGGAGCAACCAACAATGAGCTGGCTGACTATTTGCGAAGTGTCAGCGTCGAAGACATTTTTGCCGCTGCCGCGTGGACCGATGGCGAGCCGGAAACGCCTTTGGTGATCCGTGATGATATTCTGATCCCGGCGCAAGGACTGGAATATGCGTTAAGCCATACGAAACACGCCATTGTTCCGGTGATTACCGGGACCAACCGCGACGAACTGAAATTGTTCAATATTGCCGATGAGCGACTGATCAAAAAAGCCTTCGGTTTTCTGCCCCGGGCTAGAGACAAAGCGATGTATGATACCCTGTCCCGGCATCAAAGCATCATGTGGCGGGTACGATCGGTCGATGATCAGGCCCGGCGCATCTCGGCCCGAGAACAAAACCCGGTTTTTGGCTATCGGTTTGATTGGGACGAAGAAGGTTCGTTTCTGGGGTCAGATTTTGCCCATTTGATCGGGGCGGCTCATGCCATGGAATTGCCATTCATTTTCGATGGATTTGCTACGTTTCCGATCGGTGGGGAGCGTATTTTCCCTAAATCTGGCGCGGTGGAACGCGATGCCTTGTCACACCAGATGATGTCGTATTGGGCTGAATTTGCCCGCTCCGGCAATCCGGGCCGAGGTCACGATGGCACCTTGCCCTTGTGGGAAAGTTGGGAACAGGCCGAAACAGACGGCCAATTCATGGTTTTTGACACGGCAACAGGTGGCGGAGTTCGGATGGACACCGATACTCTGACCCAATCCAGCGCCTATGCCCGACTGGGTGCTCAAACTTCCGATCTGCCACCAGAGCAGCAATGTCAGGTATTGGTCGCGGTAACAGGATGGTATCCGGAAACCCTTGATTTGGCTGACCAATCGAATATTAGCAACTGCTAACGTACCGAATTACCATAGTGTGTAGTTAAAATTGCAACTGTCCTTGTTCAGGTGGGGAATCGGCTGGACGAAACAGGTAATAAATGCTGTATTCTTCGAATCCGTGTGAACAACACACGATGATGAGGGGAATTAAAATGAAGTTTCTGAATCGGCGCTTTCTCGCGTCTACCGCAATAATTGGCGCCATGGTCGTACCAACCGCCGCCTTTGCCCAATTGGATGACGAAATCGTCGTCACCGCACAAAAACGCGAAAGCACGCTGCAAGATACACCCATCGCCATGAGTGCGGTCGGTGGCGAAACGCTGGCTGACTCGTCCATTCGTAACGCCCAGGACCTAACCACTTTGGTTCCTTCGCTTGCCGTGCCACAATTTGCCAACCCGTCTGCCACCACGATCTCCATTCGTGGTATTGGTACATCCGGCTTTAACGCTGGTCTGGAACCTTCAGTTGGTGTGTTCATCGATGGTGTCTATCGCTCACGTGCTGGTTCCGCGATCAATGACTTTGTTGCTGTGGAGCGCATTGAGATTTTGCGCGGGCCGCAATCTACCCTTTATGGTAAAAACACCCCAGCCGGTGTTTTGAGTATCATTTCCAAAAAGCCACAATATGATTATGGCTTCGATGGTGATTTCACCTATGGCAATTACAATCAGATTGTTGCCAAAGCCAGCATTACCGGCCCGTTGGGCAATAGCGAAAAAGCTGCTTTTCGTCTTTCCGGCAATTACAACTCACGTGATGGCTTCATTACCAATGACTTCACCGGTCAAGACATCAACAACCGGAACCGGTTTGGCGTTCGCGCTGACTTCTTGTTTGAGCCAACTGACAATCTGTCGGTTCGGATCATCGGTGACTATAACAGTCTCAACGAAGAATGTTGTGGTGCAACCCCGATTTCACATGCACCTGGCCCATTGGCTGCCCTGTTGGACTTGGGCGGTCCTCTGACCAACCCTCTACCGGGTGGCACGCCAACTCTGCTGACCCGCGACCCATTTGATCGTCATGTCAGCTTTGACAAAACGCTGAATACCGATAATGAAAATTACGGTTTTTCCGGCGAAATCAATTATGATTTTGGTCCGGCGACTTTCACATCAATCACCGCTTATCGCGGATTTGATGAGCAAAGCCACATTGATGCTGACTTTATCGATGCCGATCTGGTTGAGAATCGCCAAATTCAAGATGATTTCAATACATTCACCCAAGAGTTCCGTTTCACTTCAAACGGCGGCGGCACTGTGGATTGGATGTTTGGTGGCTATTTCTACGATCAGGATCTGCATACCAATAACCGCACCACATTTGGCATTGACGCTCGTACCTATGCTGACAATCTGGCCAACCTGCTTACTGGCGGCGCTGCAAACTTGAGCGCGGTCGAAGGATTGTTCCTGTTAGGCCAAGCCATTGGCTTGCCAACCACTTTGGGACAAACATTCTTCACAGGTCCGGTCACACCCGGTTCATTCTTCCAGCAAGGAACGGGTCTTGGGTTTGATTTCAATCAAAGCACCACTAGTTACTCGGCTTTTGGTTCGACTGACTGGCATGCAACCGATCGGCTGACCATCACCACCGGTATTCGCTATACCAAGGAAAACAAGGACGTTGTGGGTCTGTTTACAACCGATGATCTGTTCTCTTCACTGGATCTGGGTAACTTGGTATTCTTGGAATTCTTCCCGCCAGCTGGCACACCGCTTGGGCCATTTTTGAGCCCGGGACCATTGCCACGTAATGCGTTTGCTGGTTTTGCTGCCTTGCAACCGTTTAATGCAACGGCGGACTTCACAGATAGCCGTAGCGAAGACAAAGTTACCGGTAACGTGATTGCGTCTTATGACTGGTCTGATTCAACCAATACTTATATCAGCTGGAGCCGTGGCTTTAAGGCAGGTGGTTTTAACCTGTCACAGAGCACTTCGGTTACCGGTCGTGATTTCAAGTCCGAACAAATGGACAATTACGAGCTGGGTTGGAAAATGAAGATGTTTGACAACCACGTTCAACTCAATGGCGCGGTGTTCATGCAAACTCTGAAAGACTTCCAGAGCAATACCTTTAACGGCATTTCGTTTGACCTGACCAATGCCGGCGCAGTGAGTATTGATGGCTTTGAAGTTGATATTTTGGCACAGCCAACTGACAACTTCACCTTCACCTTTGCTTCGACTTATCTGGACGCAACCTATGACGAGTTCCTGCAGGGACCAGCCCTTATCGGTTCACCAACCCCAACCGTTGACCTTTCCGGTGAGCGTTTGGCCGGTGTTTCCAAATGGGTGCTGTCTTCGACTGCAACCTACGAATTCCCGGTTGGCCAATACGATGGCTTTGTGCGGGCTGAAGGTTTGTATCGCAGTGGATTTGCACCGGGTACTGACCTGAACCCACTAAAAGAACAGCCTAGTTCTTTTGTGGCAGCAGCCAGCATCGGCGTTTCGTCCGATACATGGGACCTGTCGTTCTGGGGCAAAAACATCTTTGATGAGACCCTGTTCCAAGGTGTGTTCGATACTGTGTTCCAAGCAGGTAGCTTGAGCGGGTATCCAATTGATCCAGCAACATATGGCGTTACCTTACGGGTTCACCGCTAGATCAAGACCTCATACTTTCTAAGAAAACCGGGTGGTTCGCTACCCGGTTTTTTTTGTGCTCAATTCAGTTTTATTTTGAATTCAGAATACGGCCCAACGCCTGATCCCAACCGGCCAGTAATTCATTTCGTTTGGCCTCACCCATTTTTGGCGTGAACACTTGCTCAACTGCGCGGGTCTGGGCGAACTCATCCAATGAGCCATACACCCCGGCCCCAAGCGCAGCCAATGCCGCCGCACCATTGGCAGTACTTTCAATGCTGGTTGGGCGCTCAACAATTACGTTCAGCACATCGGCCAAGAATTGCATCACCCAGTCATTGCGTACCATGCCGCCATCAACCCGGATGGTAGAAACTTCGACCCCATCCTGAGCCAATGCATCGACCAGATCGCGTGTTTGGTAAGCCACCGATTCGAGCGCGGCACGCACCAGATGCGCCTTGGTGGTGCCACGGGTCAGGCCCAATATGGCCCCACGCGCCTTCGCATCCCAATGCGGCGCACCAAGCCCCGTAAAGGCCGGAACCAGATAAACCCCGCCGGTATCCTCTACCGAACGGGCCAGCGGTTCACATTGCGCTGCGTCTTTAATCAAGCCCAAGCCGTCACGTAGCCATTGTACGGTTGATCCCGCCGACAAAATGGACCCTTCCAGCGCATAGGTTGTTTGCCCGTCCAATTGATAGGCAATGGTCCCCAATAAACGGTTCTTGGATCGCAGCAAACTTGTGCCCGTATTGACTAGTAAAAACGATCCGGTACCAAAGGTTGATTTCAAATCACCTGCATTGAAACAAGCTTGGCCGATACCGGCGGCCTGCTGGTCCCCGGCCACACCCCATATCGGGATAGATAGCCCGCAATACTCGGCATCAATCTGCCCATAGTCTGCCACGCAATCTTTGACCTCGGGCAAAATAGCGGCTGGTACGTCGAACAGCGCCAGCAGATCATCCGACCATTTGCCGACACCAATATCATATAGCGCAGTGCGTGACGCATTGGTGGCGTCGGTGGCATGAACCCGTCCGTTGGTTAGGCGCCAGATCAAGAAACTGTCCACTGTGCCAAACGCCAACTCCCCATTTGCTGCTCGCGCCCGCGCGCCGTCTACCTGATCCAGTATCCAAGCAATTTTGGTTGCCGAAAAATACGGATCAAGCAGCAACCCGGATTTTTGGGTGACCAATGCCTCGGCCCCTTTGGCCTTTAATGCAGTACAAACATCTGCGGTACGTCGGTCTTGCCAGACGATCGCGTTGTGGATTGCCCGCCCGGTTTTACGGTCCCAGACCAATGTGGTTTCGCGCTGATTGGTAATGCCACAAGCAATGGGCACAAATCCTTTTTCTTTCGCCTCGGCGATAGCGGATTGCAGGGTTTGTATTACACTTTGAAATATCTGTTCCGGGTCATGTTCTACCCAACCCGGCTTTGGATAAATTTGTGCAAACTCCTGCTGGGCCGAACAAATTTGGTTGCCTGTAAGATCATAAAGGATGGTTCGGCTACTGGTTGTGCCTTGGTCGATGGCAAGTATGGCCGGTTGCGGTTTTGCGGAAATGTTCATGGGATCAAACCAACTTCATGTTATTGTATATTGTCGCTCCAAATGAGCGGTTTCCCGGCCCCATTTGGAAGCTTGATTGCGGACTTGGTGGGTCTTAAACGCCGCTCGGTTTTTGAAAGTCTCACAAACCAGATACAGGTTTTGATTTTGTGGATCGGCGTGAACCTCAAAGGCCAAACAACCCTCCTCGGCCAATGTGAGTTCTCGATGCAATGGCAAAAGTTGTTCAACCAGCAATATGTCAGATGTCGGTACCTGCAATACGCCGTTCAGGGAAATGATTTCATCTTTGGATTTAGAACTCATCTATAGCCATTTTTAAAACAGACACGTCCACCAATGGCCCAATTCAGACCATTGCGAAGAATATCGAAACTCTAGCAGAAAAAATACTGACAGCGAGTGAAAAACCCGCCAAAAATGGTTTATGAAAAAACCATTTGATATTTTGATTATTGGCGGCGGGATCAATGGCAGTGGAATCGCCCGCGATGCAGCCGGGCGCGGTTTGCGGGTTTGTCTGGTTGAGATGAATGATCTGGCCAGCGGCACATCATCGGCCAGCACCAAAATGATCCATGGCGGCCTGCGCTATCTCGAATATTATGAATTTGGGTTAGTCCGCCAAGCCTTGAAAGAACGCGAGAAACTACTGGCCATTGCGCCGCATTTGATCTCACCCTTGCGTATCGTATTGCCGATCCTGCCCAAAATGCGCCCGGCCTGGTTAATCCGGATTGGCTTATGGATTTATGACCATCTGGGAGGCAAGATTTCCTTACCCGCCACCAGCAATATATCGCTTTCCACCGCACCGGAAGGCAAGCCATTGGCCCCCGGCCCGACCCGGGCCTTTGCCTATTCAGATGGTTGGGTGGATGATGCTCGTCTGGTTACCTTAAACGCTGTTGATGCGGCGAAGCACGGCGCCGATATTCGCACTAGATGCAAACTAACCAAGCTCACTCCAAAAGAGGGTCTGTGGGAAGCCAGTTTGGTCTCGGAAGGTAAAACCAGTAAAATCCTGACCCGGTCCGTAATCAATGCCGCAGGCCCATGGGCCGATCAAGTTGACGCACTGGGCGGTCTCGACCACGCCGCGCATATGGTCAAAGTGCAAGGCAGCCACATCATCGTGCCCAAGCTGTATGATGGAGATCATGCCTATTTATTGCAAAACCCGGACCGGCGCGTGGTCTTTTCCATTCCGTATCAGGGAAAATTTACCCTGTTTGGCACGACCGATACGGTGCTGGAAGATGACCCCGAAACGGCGCATTTGAATGAGGAGGAGAGCGAATATTTATTGCAATCCATCCATCGTTTTTTCAAAGACAAGCCAAAAAAGAAAGACATCGTTTGGAGCTATTCCGGCGTGCGCGCCCTGTTTGGCGACCCTGAAAAGGAAGCGGCATCTTTGTCCCGGGATTATGAACTGGTGATGGATCCACCCGGCGATACACCTCCATTTTTGAGTATTTTGGGTGGTAAAATCACGACATTCCGAAGCCTGTCTGAAAAAGCAGTCAATATGGTTGCTGCCCGGTTGAATGGTGAAAGCGGCGATCCGTGGACTGCCGACACCCCCCTGCCCGGCGGCGACCTGGAAGCAACTGGTGTCAGCGGGTTGGCCAAATTTATTCGGGGTAAATGGCCCTTACTGTTCACCGAGGAAACAGCCTTACGGCTGGCCAAAGCCTATGGCACCTGGATTGAGCTGGTGCTGGATGGCGTGACTGAAAGCGCCGATTTGGGTCAAAATTTCGGGCATGGCTTTAGCGAAAAAGAAGCGCGCTATCTGGTCGAACACGAATGGGCCAAAACCACAGAAGACCTATTGTGGCGACGTAGCAAAATCGGCCTTCACCTGAACAAGGCACAAATCAAAAAAGTGGATGCTTGGTTGCTGACCGAGTTAGCGGCAAAACCTGCTGAATAACGTAGCATTCCGGTCCCCGGATTGAGTCCGGCTCTACGGCCGGGGGCCGGGATGGGCGGGTGGTCCGGTTGCCGATGCTTCGAGGCTGCTTCGCAGCATCGGATAGTGACGATAGTTTGGGGCAAAAATGCCCTAAAACATATTCAGTTCCAACCGGGCTTCGTCGGACATTCGTGATGGGTCCCAGGGTGGCTCAAAGGTCAAGTTCACCGTCACACCGCGAACACCCGTAACACTGGCCGCAGCGTTTTCAACCCACATCACCATGTCCCCGGCCACCGGACAACCGGGTGCGGTCAGGGTCATGTCGACTTCCACATCGCGGTCGTCAGACACATCCACCTTGTAAATCAGACCAAGTTCATACACATCCACCGGAATTTCTGGGTCAAATACGGTCTTGAAAGCGGCGATCAATTCAGTGGTCAACCGGTCCAGTTCTTCTTGTGGCAAAGCGGATTGTGTCGCTGACTCGCTGACGGGCTGACTTGGCTCATCATTCACATTTGCGCTGGCGCCAATATCAATGGTGTCACGTACCTTTTCGTCCACGTCTTTCTCCTCAAACGTTGGTTTCATTCCAAAAATCCCCGCACTTTTTGTAAAGAGGTCAGGAATATTTGCGCATCTTGCATGGTGTTATAGGCAGCAAAGCTGACCCGGCAAGACGAGCTGGACCCAAATCGGCGCATCAACGGTTCAGCGCAATGATTACCGGCCCGAATAGCCACCCCATATTTATCGAGCAATTGCGCGATATCATGGGCGTGCATGCCTTCAATTTCAAAACTGATTACTGCGCCTTTGCCCTTGGCTTGGCCCAAAATCCGCACGTCTTCACAAGCAATCAGGTGGTCCTCGACATGTCGGCGCAATTGTTCTTCGTGTTCAGCAATCGCGTTGCGGTCTTGCACCATCAGCCATTGCAGCGCCGCCCCAAACCCGATGGCTTCCAGAATGGGCGGCGTGCCCGCTTCAAATCGGTGCGGCGGGTCGGCGTACGATACAGTCTCTAAGGAGACACTTTCGATCATCTCGCCGCCACCTTGCCACGGGGGCAATGCCCGCAGCCGATCCATTTTCCCATAGAGCGCACCAATACCAGTCGGGCCGTACAGCTTGTGGCCGGTAATGGCGTAAAAATCTACGTCGAGATCTTGCACATCCACTACCATATGCACCGCCGCCTGACTGCCATCTAACAATACCGGGACATCGTGCTTATGCGCCAATGCAACGATTGTTTTGGCATCATTGATCGTGCCTAGAACATTAGACATATGGGTCAGCGAAACCAGTCGGGTTTTGGCTGAAAACAAGCTTTCATAATGCTCCATATCCAGAGTGCCATCATCGCACACCCGCACCCAGTGCAAGACCACACCCAAACGTTCGCGCAGGAAATGCCACGGCACAATATTGGAATGATGCTCCATCTCGGAGAGGATAATTTCGTCCCCGGCCTTCAAACCCAACCCAAAGCTCGAGGCCAGCAAATTGATGGATGCTGTGGTCCCGCTGGTCAGGATAATTTCCTGATCCGAAGCCGCATTCAAAAATGTTGCAATGGTTTGTCGCGCCGTTTCCAGCGCGTCGGTGGTTTCATTGGCCAAGGTGTGCAAGCCCCGATGCACATTGGCATAAGAGTATTCCATGGCGTGACGCATGGCCTCGATCACACAAGTGGGCTTTTGGGCCGATGCGGCACTGTCCAGATAGACCAAGGGCTGTCCACCGATCTGCCGGGTTAGAATTGGAAACTCGGAACGGATGGCGGCGGCATCAAAACTGGCCGGAACTTGAAGGAATGAAGCGCTCATATGTGCTGCTCCAACCAATTGTCGATTTGTGCGCCCAGTTCATTTGCCAAATCGGTTTCCGGCAAAGCATCCAGCACTTCACAAACAAAAGCCCGGATCAACAAGGCACGGGCTTGCACTTCTGGCAGGCCGCGCTGGCGCATGTAAAACAGCGCGCTTTCATCCAGCGCACCGGTGGTATTTCCATGAGCGCAGGCCACGTCGTCGGCATAAATTTCCAGATCCGGCTTGGCTTGCACTTTTGCATTGTCACTGAGCAACAAAGCGTGGTGGCCCATTTTTGCATCAGTTTGCTGACCTTCGCGAGCTACATGAAACTTGCCCTGGAACACGGCCTGAGCCTGATCTAGCACTACGCCTTTGATTAATTGCCGGGTCTTTGCTTCCACATAGTCATGACGGATCAAACTTGTGGAATCGGCTCTGGCTTCGCCCTGCAACAGATACGCGCCGTTCAACAAGACATTCGTGCCGGAACCCGTGGCCCGTATGTGCGTTTCGATGCGTGACATGCGCGCCCCGAAATCAAGAATAAATTGTTGGTATTGCCCGCCCTCGCCGATTTCAACTTCGGTGTGGTTGATCCGGGTTTGCTGCATCTGATTTGGATTGACCAGAATGCGGGTCAGGCTGGCACCCGGTGCGATCCTAAAGCTCCGCCAATCGACCGACAGTCCACTGTCCGCATGGGTATTGTTTTCCACCAAAATGACTTGGCATCCACTGGCAATCTCAATCGATACCTGACTGCCGCACAATGAACTTTGATTGTCAGTATTCAGGTATAATGTCGCATTTGGTGTTTGCGTAATGGCAAAACCTTGCCGGTTGTTATCCGTGGACAACGCCGCAGCCAACAAGCTGATCGGGTCTGTACTTTGCCCGATAAATGGCACGGAAGCGGCACTCGCCAGCTTCACCGTGCCTTCGGTTGTCTCAGTGGATTGTGCGCCCTCTAACACATTGCGAATGCCCGCATGCAGGTCAGTCCAACGCCAATTCTCGGCGCGCGGATGCGGCAAGCCGGTCTTGTTGAATTCAGCAAATCGCGCCGTTTGGCTGCGCGCAGGTTCTTGTGCTGCAAAGGCTAGTTGCAGTGCTTTTTCTGCTGGTGTCGGATGGGCCAGAATTTGGTTCACGCAGCGCTCTCCATGTATTGGTCATAGCCGTGCTCTTCCAATTCCAACGCCAATTCTGGCCCGCCGGACTTTACAATACGCCCACCGGCCATCACATGAACCCTATCCGGTTTGATGTAATCCAGCAGCCGTTGGTAATGGGTAATGACCAACATGGAACGATCCGGGGAT
Source organism: Robiginitomaculum sp. (assembly GCA_002733805.1). Taxonomy (GTDB): domain Bacteria; phylum Pseudomonadota; class Alphaproteobacteria; order Caulobacterales; family Maricaulaceae; genus Robiginitomaculum_B. The sequence goes on from NVXG01000008.1 coordinate 76,835, forward strand.
CGCAAATCATTGACCCCCTGCGCCACGATTTTCAAGGCATCAATATCCAGACCGGAATCGGTTTCATCGAGGATCATGAATTTGGGTTGCAGCACAGCCATTTGCAGGATTTCCATGCGTTTCTTTTCGCCGCCAGAAAAGCCGACATTGACCGCACGGCGTAACATTTCTGGTTTGATATTTAACTTGCCAGCTTGCTCGCGGGCTAGCTTCAGAAAATCAGGGGCCGACAGTTTGTCTTGCCCACGGGTTTTACGCTGTGCATTCAAACAAGCCCGCATAAAGGTCATCACCGGAACACCGGGAATTTCAACCGGGTATTGGAACGACAAAAACACACCTTTGGCGGCCCGTTCATCCGGTGACAATGACAACAGATCATCCCCATCCATCCGGGCTGATCCGCTACGAATTTCATAGCCTTCACGCCCGGTTAGCACATTGGCTAATGTCGACTTGCCGGTACCATTTGGTCCCATAATCGCATGTATTTCACCAGCCGGAATGTGCAGCGAAAGACCTTGCAAAATCTCGCCGCTTTCGCCTTCAATACCTACGTGTAAATTTTTGATTTCAATCATTTTAGTCTTCTTCACCTTCGAAATATTCAGCGGCACCTTTGCCGACGTAACCCAAATGTCTAAATGCAGATTCGCCCGGAGAATCATTGTGAGGAATGCCGGCTGAAACTACGAATTTTCCAGAGTCCGGATACACGACAACCGAGTGCTCACCATTGGTCGAAAACGCCAAATATTTCAAATCAACCTCGCCAGTATTGATCAATTGGTGGGCCACTTCCGCCCCGCCCGGAGGCGCGCCAAGCACATCACCGGCTTTGACCGCATACGTGTCCTCACCAAACCGGTAGTCGGCCTGACCTTCTAAAATAACCATCATTTCGTCATCGGTAAAATGAGCGTGGTGTGGAAAGGCCCGCTTGCCCGGCGGTACAATGGTCAACATGCAGCCCATGTTTTTTGCGCCCAGCAATGGCCCGATCCGGCCCAGCTTGGCGGCGAATTTTCCGCCATTGCCAAAATCCATCAATGGGACATCGCCCATACTGATAACAGGTTTGGTTGGTTCATCGGTCATCCGACGCTCCCCTCTAGTGATACGGCGACCAAGGCTTGTGCTTCGACGGCAAATTCCATCGGTAATTTTTGCATGACTTCACGGGCGAAGCCGTTAACCAGCAGTGCGGTTGCTTCCTCCAAATCAAGTCCGCGTTGTTGGCAATAGAACAATTGGTCTTCCGATAATTTGGTGGTGGTTGCCTCGTGCTCCAGCTTGGCATCGGAACGTGAAACTTCGACATACGGCACCGTATGCGCGCCGCAGGTGTCGCCGATCAAAAGACTGTCGCATTGGGTGAAATTGCGGGCGTTTTTCGCTTTGCGGTGAATGCTGACCTGCCCGCGATAGGTATTTTGCGAAACCCCGGCCGATATCCCTTTGGAGATAATTCGCGACGAGGTGTTGTTGCCCAAATGGATCATTTTGGTGCCGGTATCGGCCTGTTGGTGTCCATTGGTAATGGCGATTGAATAAAACTCGCCGGACGAGCCATCGCCGCGCAAAATACACGAAGGATATTTCCAGGTCACCGCTGATCCGGTTTCAACCTGCGTCCACGAAATATGTGAATTTTTCCCTCGGCAATCGCCGCGTTTGGTCACAAAGTTATAGACCCCGCCTATGCCATTTTTGTCGCCGGGCCACCAGTTTTGCACGGTGGAATATTTAATTTCTGCATCATCCAGAACGATCAATTCAACCACTGCGGCGTGTAATTGGTTTTCATCGCGCATCGGCGCGGTGCATCCTTCCAAGTAAGACACGTAAGAGCCTTCCTCAGCAATGATTAAAGTCCGCTCAAACTGCCCCGAACCTTCGGCATTCATCCGAAAATAAGTGGAAAGTTCCATCGGGCAGCGCACCCCTTTGGGGATGTAGACAAAGGTGCCGTCCGAAAACACCGCCGTGTTCAAGGTGGCAAAGAAATTATCGGATGGCGGAACCACTGATCCAAGATATTTACGAACCAGTTCCGGGTAATCATGCACCGCTTCGGAGAACGAGCAGAAAATCACCCCGGACTTGGCCAATTCATCGCGAAATGTCGTGGCCACTGAAACGGAATCAAATACCGCATCGACCGCCACTTTTGGTGCGCCCTGCACCCCGGCCAGCACTTCTTGTTCGCGCAATGGAATGCCCAATTTGGCATAGGTTGCCAAAATCTCGGGATCAATATCGTCCAGACTTAACGGTCCATCGCCTGCTTTTTTCGGTGCCGCGTAATAATAGATATCCTGATAATCAATTTTCGGATAATTCACCATGGCCCAAGTCGGCTCGGTCATGGTTTTCCACCGGGTAAACGCGGCCAGACGCCAGTCCAGCAACCAGTCCGGCTCTTTCTTTTTATCCGAAATAAACCGAATTACCTCTTCGTTCAGACCTTTGGGTGCGTATTCGGTTTCCACGTCGGTGGTAAAGCCATGCTCATACTTGTCCGCTTCCAATGCCCGTGCAGCATCGACGGTCTGCCGATCAATGCCTTCTTTGACGTTTTCCATCAGGCAACCTCCCTGACATGGCTTCGCCCATAGGCTTCACCCCATTGGACAGCGAATTGTTCGACTTCGGCCTTTGTGCTCAACCAACCCAACGAAATGCGTATGGCACAGCGCGCCAGTTCTGGCCCAACACCCATCGCGGTCAACACATGACTAGCTTTGACCTTGCCGGACCCACAGGCCGACCCGGAAGAAATAGCAAACCCGGCCAGATCCAATGCCATGACTTGGGTTTCTGCCGCAAAGCCCATTGCTGCACAACACAAGGTATTGGGCAGACGATCCTCGTCTTCACTGAATACCACCAGATCAGGCGCGTAAGCTCGAAGTAGGTCGGCCAAATGATCTCGTAACTCGGCCAATTCAGCAAATTGATCCAATTGCCCACAAGCCTCTTCTGCCGCAGCTACAAAACCGACAATGCCCGGCACATTCGAAGTACCGGCCCGGCGGCCCTCTTCTTGGCC